>CBFHHO010000001.1:0-117393 GCA_965655695.1 uncultured Schleiferiaceae bacterium
CCCATTCCGAACAGAGCAGTTAAGCACACTTGCGCCGATGGTACTGGTTTTTCCGGGAGAGTAGGTCGCCGCCATTTTTCTAAACCCAGTCTAGGTCTACTAGATTGGGTTTTTTTATGCCCAAATTTGCCGCTTTTACTGTAAGTTTAGCCTTCTATATGAAACGCCACTTTGCTGTATTGTTCTTTATCGTTGTTCTACCCGTTGCAGGTGTAGCACAAGTGAACGCCATTCTCGATAGTACTGCAAAACATATCGATTCATCGTACACGCGTTTACCTGGAGTGAAGGGTTTTTACTTGAATCAAGGCGAAGGGTGGGACAGTTTAAGAATTGGTATGGATGCCGGTGATGGTACTGATCTATGGGGAGATACGCAAGATTGGAATTGGACCCGTAGATACAATAGTGCATTAGGTGGGATAACCTACAATGCGCTTGTTCCTGTTGACAAGGTTACTACGGACGGTGTGTCGTCCTTTCTGCATCGAGATCAGCGTATGCCACAAGCTACCTATGCGAGTTCACCTAGAAGTGATTTGCGCTATTTGATGGGATTAGGGGGAGGTCAGCAGTTCGGTTTGCGAGCTTTAACTCCAGTAGATACAGCTGCACAGTTAGTTCTAGATTATACAAGAACAAACACGGTTGGTTTTTACAGGAATGAAGGTAGTGATGGCCATGAGCTTTATCTACGGTTGGATCGAGGTGCGGAATTGTTAGACAAAGGACCTACGAGCAGTATTCGGATCGGTTACTTTGAGATGACCACCGGAGAGAATGGTGGATTGTCGCAGAGTGACTTCTTTGAAACGAATGTACCTACGTTGCGTAGGAATTTTGCGGTCAGCGATGCAAGTGCAACGTTTAAGGAACGTGAAGTGTTGCTTGGTTATGACAGGGAGCTTGGATCAAATTTAATCGGCACCTTAGAATGGAAGGCATATCAGTGGTCGGTTCAGAGTAGTGAATCCGTACAAGAATACTTTTGGGACTCTACAGCGAATCCAGTGGTATTGGATAGCCGCGCGTTGCGCTTTGATGATACAACGGGTTTGGTTCAGTTCGTGAGTAGATTGTCGTATGAAGGGCTGGAATGGCGCGGGTGGAAATTGGCGCCAGAGGCAGAAGTAGGATTGGATGTCTATTCCAGTGATGACGATGGCTGGGACGGATACCGTTTAGATTCGGCGCATGCACTAAGTTCTTTTAGCCAGCAAATATTACCATTCGTTAGAGTACATGCCGCGATGCGTAAGTCGTACGATTCCGGTCAGTTGGACTTGAATGCCCGATTCCATTTGGTTGGTTATAACGCTGGCGCGTACCTGCTAAGTGGTCATTGGGATCAGCAAGTTGGAGGAGCACATCTTTCGTTAAAAGCGAGTTCCCAATTTCAGCCCAACATGTATCGCTGGGAGCTTTTACATGGGTTAGACTATGACTATAGAACCATCAGTTCGGTGTATCTACGAAATGATGCAGAGGCAGGTTTGTATTGGAAGGTTCGTGCATGGACTTGGGGCGGAAAGGCGATTGCCTCAACCTTTACGGGATTGCGTTATTTAGACGGTGATGGGAATCTATTAAATTACAATGGCTCACTTGCACGAGGGTTGTTTGAAGTGGAGTCTGATCGTTCGGGCTGGAACCTGCAAATGCAAGGTTATGGTGGCTTGCGATCAGGTGTAGGCGGATTTGTAATGCCTAACTGGGGCGGTAGATTTGGTGTGTGGTACCAGCAAGAAATTGGTTCGAGATTCGAAGTGAAGTCTGGATTTGACATCAGCGCTGAAGATGCATTTTATGCACCTACTTATGGATTGCGTGTGCCTATTCTTCAGCTTCAACAAGAGCATCTGGCTGGGACTTATCCTTGGATGAATGTATACTTTCAAGCGAGAATAGGCAATTTCACTTCCGGTGTACGCATTGTCAATGCCCTAGAAGGGGTAGCTCCTTATTCATACTATGCGTACGGAGCGACACCGCGTTCCGATCGATGGATACAGCTCAGTGCTCGTTGGACGTTATTTAATTAAGTCTTCTGCGGCGGTTTCTTTGCTGCGGGGAAAAGAATATTATTTAGAATCAGGCGGTATCCAGGGCTGTTTGGATGATCTTTAAGATCGGTTGGAGGATCGCCTACCCGATGCTGGTAGTCTTCAGGATCGTGACCGCCATAGAACGTCCAGAATCCATCATCTACCGCGCCGTGTATGTATCTGGCGTGTTGGTCGATAACATTCGTGCCTAAAACAGTCGTAGACGGCTTAAGATGCGCTTTCGAAAAAGCCGTGGTTTGCCCATAAAAAGACGAAACCAGATCCGTATGGTTTTGCACTAAAATGGTGGGGATGACATCATATTTCGCAGAAAAATCAAACAGTTCGAAATAGTCTTGTTCTTCTTTCATTCTACGAACGCGTTGTTCGGTTACGTCAATGTCCGAATATTCATACCGCAGAGGATTGGTGACCAAGGAGAAATCTTCGAAGGCAAAACAAGCATCAAAGTTTAAACCGTATTCTGCACCAGCATCCATGGGATCTCCATCGAACATAGATTCGCAAATATCTAAACCGCTCGCAGCAAGCGCGATGTCGTAGGAATCGGTCGCGGAACACATGGCAAACAGGAAGCCTCCGTCGCTTACGAATTGGGCGATACGACGGGCTACGGCACCCTTTTGATCGCTGACTTTAGAATATCCTAATATTCTTGCCTGAGCTTCAAAGGCAGCTTTTTGATTGATGTACCAAGAAGCATCGCGGTAGGAGCCATAGAATTTCCCGTACTGACCCGTGAAATCTTCGTGGTGGAGGTGCAACCAGTCAAACCTGTCAAGATCTCCTTCGAGTACCTCAGTATCATAAATCGTGGTGAATGGAATCTCAGCGTAGGTGAGTACTAGGGTAACGGCATCATCCCAAGGTTGCTTGCCAGGGGGAGAGTAAACAGCTACTTCCGGGACCTTTTCCAGTGCAACAGTATTGGTGTTTTGTTCGGGGCTTTTTAGCTGCGCCATGAGCTGGACTAGGGCCTCCACAGAGGTGGATTCGTAGCTCACTCCTTTTATTAGCGCCCTGCGAATGATGGTTTGATCCGCATTAAGAATGGCAAAAGATCCTCCCCGATGGTTTAAAAGCCAATGGCAGTCGTAGCCTAAATCTATTGCTTCGAACATCAGTCCATACGCCTTGAGATGATCGCTTTGTGAAGCGTTATCCATAGGAATGAGTATTTGACTGTAGAGCTTCGTGAATGAACTAAAAGCAATCAAAGCACCTATCCAAAGCAGTCGTGTTCTGGTCATGGTGCAGCTTGTTTTAGAATGGAACGTCCCCGCCGTCAAGTCCTGGCGTGGGTAGATTGGTGTATCCAGTGTCTGGTCCTGAGCCAAAACCACCGAATCCTCCTTCTGAACCGCCATCATTCATTTTACTTTCCATGGTCATCGTCGAGCTTTGATCAAGATCTGCAAATTTTGCAAGCTCACCGATAAAGCGCAGTCTGACATCTTCCAAAGAACCATTTCTGTGCTTGGCGATGATGACCTCTGCTTGAGAATTGGAGGGTTCTCCATCTTCCCACTCTTCGATACCGTAGTATTCCGGGCGGTAAATGAAACTTACGATATCCGCATCCTGCTCGATTGCACCCGATTCACGAAGATCGGAAAGTTGCGGTCGCTTCGATGTGGAACGCGTCTCCACCGCACGTGATAGCTGGGAAAGTGCAATAACTGGAACGTTGAGTTCTTTTGCAATGGATTTCAACGAACGAGAAATGGTTGAGATTTCTTGCTCACGGTTTCCTTGCGATTTCGAACCGCCCACGGTCATAAGCTGGAGGTAGTCAATGATGATGAGATCGAGTCCTTGCGTAGAAGCGAGACGGCGCACCTTAGCGCGTAAATCGAATACACTTAAAGCCGGAGTATCGTCAATAAATAAATGTGCCTTTTCCAAGTCTTTTACCCCTGAAGTAAGCTGGTTCCATTCCGGGTCTGTTAAATCACCTTTTCTCAATTTCTCAGAGCTCAAAGCAGTTTCCGAGGAAATGACACGAGTGATCAGCTGTACTGAGGACATCTCCAGAGAGAATACGGCGACCTTCTTACCGTGATCGATCGCCATGTTACGTGCCATAGAGAGTACAAAGGCCGTTTTCCCCATACCTGGACGTGCTGCAAGGATGATCAAATCGGAAGGTTGCCATCCAGATGTAACTCGGTCCAAAGCAGCGAAGCCAGAAGGGACTCCGGATAATCCCTCTTGTTTCGAAATGTTTTCGATTTTTTCGAGGGCTTGACGAATGAGCATTTCAGCACTTTCGTAATTTCTTTTTAGGTTGCCTTGCGCGACCTCGAATAGTTTTTGTTCTGCGTCATCGAGGAGCTCAAGAACATCGGTCGTCTCATCAAAAGCACTCTCGATTATTTCTGAAGAAATACGAACCAATTCTCGCTGAATGTGCTTTTGCAAAATGATGCGCGAGTGGTATTCAATATGTGCCCCAGAACTCACTTTCTGACTGAGCATGGCGAGATAGCTTTCTCCACCTGCCTGCTTCATCGTACCTTCTTTGCGCAATTCAGCAGCAACGGTTAGAATATCTACCGGCTGATTATCGCCAAATAAGTGCGTAATTATTTTGTAAATGTGCTGGTGCTGATCCTTATAGAAGGCCTCCGGATGCAGGATGTCTATAATTTTCGACAGCGCATTTTTATCAATCAAAAGAGCACCCAATACAGCTTCCTCCAAATCTACAGCCTGTGGAGGTACACGTCCTCCTGCAGTCATATTGGTGGTTTTACCTGATGTGCGGGGAGCGTTGCCCCCGTTGCTGTATTGTGGATCTTCCATGAAGTGGTCGTATTATTCTGAGTAAACACCCATGTTGAAGAATTTCTCCATACGCTTTTCTACGCGTTCCTCTGGGGTAAGCTTGCTAAGCGCTTTGGTATGCTTCACGATCTCTCGTTTGATGATCTCAAACATGCCGTCTGGATTTGCGTGCGCCCCTCCAAGTGGCTCTTTGATGATGCCGTCGATAAGACCGTTCTTTTTCATGTCGGTCGCAGTCAGCTTCAATACTTCAGCCGCTGTTTCCTTGTAGTCCCATGAGCGCCATAGAATAGAAGAGCAGCTTTCCGGAGAAATAACGCTATACCACGTGTTCTCG
The DNA here is from genome assembly GCA_965655695.1 of uncultured Schleiferiaceae bacterium. GTDB lineage: Bacteria > Bacteroidota > Bacteroidia > Flavobacteriales > Schleiferiaceae > UBA10364. The sequence continues at coordinate 5,191 of CBFHHO010000001.1, forward strand.
AGCATCAGAACTTTGTCTCCAACACCGATCCCGATAGCACCGCCTGATGCACCTTCACCGATAATGATACAGATGACTGGAACTTTCAAACGTGACATCTCCATGATGTTCTTCGCGATTGCTTCTCCTTGGCCACGTTCTTCAGCCTCGAGTCCAGGGAATGCCCCAGGGGTATCGATAAGAGTGACTACAGGACGACCGAATTTCTCAGCCTGCTTCATCAGACGAAGGGCCTTGCGGTAACCTTCTGGATTTGCCATACCGAAATTACGGTACTGACGCATCTTTGTGTTCACACCTTTTTGCTGACCGATGAACATGTAGCTCTGGTCGCCAATTTTTCCCCAACCACCGATCATTGCTTTGTCGTCTTTCACACCGCGGTCGCCGTGCATTTCGATAAAGTTTCCTTCGGTGATGGCATTAATATACGCCTGAGTGTAAGGGCGTTGCGGGTGTCTCGAGAGTTGTACACGTTCCCATGCACTCAAATTCCCGTAAATTTCTTTTTTAGCCTCGTCAAGTTTAGAGCGGATATCGTCGATGGTTTTGGCCATGTCAACACCGGTTTCTTCTGCGAGTTCAAGAGCTTTACTTAGCTGGTTTTCAAGCTCTTCAATTGGTTTTTCGAACGAAAGATATTCCATATTTCGGATTATTTCAGAACCTGCAAATTACCAAAACCTTAGCTTCGTTTTGTCCTTTTTCGTGCTTTTATGACACCATTTGCGATTACGGTGGTTAAAATGATCAGCACGCCGATGTAGAATTGAGGATTCATGTCCTCCGAGGCGCCAAAGAGGAAGGCTGCCAGGATAATGCCATAGACTGGTTCCAGGTTGATCGCGAGCATGACAGAAAAAGGGGAAAGACGTTTTAGGAGCTCAACGCTTTTAATAAAAGGGTAAGCGGTGCAAAGCAGTGCAAGAATGAGTAGATAGATCCAGTCGCTTTGGGTACTTGCAATGAGGCTGAATGGATTCCCGGAGCGAAACACTAGTTCGTAAATGCCTATCGATAGGAAGGCGAAAGCGATTTCGTAAAAGGTGACTTGAACCGGGTAGGGATAGCGCTTTACAAGTCGTTGATTGAAAATACTGAAGGTGGCGCTTAGAGTTGCAGAGAACAACGCGATGAATAGTCCTAATTGATAATTGGTAAAGTCGAAACCGAGGTACGAAAGATGCTTGAGTTTTCCAGCATCAGGCTCTTCATAGAAAATAATCACAATGCCGCTGACCACGAGCAGTCCTAAAGCCAATTCCGTCCATTCCACCTTCGTTTTATTCAGAAGTGGACTGAGTATTGCGCTCCACAGCGCACCCGTAGCGATTCCAGCAAGCGTGATGCTGACATTTGCAATTTTGATCGCGCCAAAAAACGTAATCCAGTGCAGTGAGATCAGCATGCCGCAAACCCACATCATAAGTAGGTCTTTTGCATTCGCCTTAAACGAACGCTTTTTAACAAGGAGAAATAAGCCGATGACTAATGCTGTCAGTCCTGTGCGGTTAAAAACAAGATCCAAAGCACTACTACTGATGTATTTACCGAGGATTGCGGTAAAGCCCCAGATGAACACTATAAAGTGTAGGTTGAAATGGTCTTTGAGATGCGTCTTCATTAGATTATTTCGGGGCTTTTAGATACCGCCATAAGGCGACTATGGCAAAGAGCAAGTTTGGGATCCAAACGGCAAATTCAGCAGGTTGAATGCCCACCCATTGAAGCATCGATCCGAAGCTGCTTTCAGCTGTAAGCAGTCCCGTGGAGGCAAAAGTTTCGCTGATTTGCATGGTGAAGACGTAGATGGCGCTAAGCACTAAGCCGATGGCAATGTTTACCCCGAGTCCACCTCTGCGCTTTTGGCTTGCAAGGGAAACAGCGAGTAACACAAAGACGTACGAACTTACTGGGTAGCTGGTCCTACGTTGCATCTCCATCTGGTAAGAAGCAATGTTTTCATTGCCCGTAAGCTCTTCTTGTGCAATGAATTTCCGTAGCTCGCCACTGTTCATCGTGGCGATAGAATTTAGCTTTGGGGCGATTTGCTCGGAGGTGAATGTAAGTACGGTGTCTAGTCGACGTCCGGTGCGGATAATTTCTTCACCTGCAAGGTCTACGGTGCGCAGTCGGTAGTTGTCCAAGCGCCATTTTCCCGTAGCGGTATCTAGACGTACAAAATCTGCGGAGAGTTTGGAGGAGAGTTGGTGGTTGTCGAACACCTCATAGGTGAATTGGTAGCCACTTTCTCGCATCCCAGAAAAGGTCTCGAAATAGACATAATGACCGGGAAGTACTTGGCGGTGAATCTTTTGGATGACGGGCCTACTCACACCGGTGATGTATTTCTCTTCAAAGGAGATACGTTTGATGTTCGTTTGAGGAACGACCAAATGGTTTAAGGTTAACGATAATGCGCAGATTAAACTCGCACCAATGAAGTAAGGTCGAAGGAACCGATTAAAACTCGTTCCAGAGGTAAGAATAGCGACTACTTCAGAATTCGAGGTGATGCGTGAAGTGAACCAAATGGTAGAGATGAACAAAATCAAGGCACTGAACATGTTGCCATAAAAGGCGATAAAGTTGATGTAGTAGTCGTTCAGTATCTCGGACATCGTTGCACCATTTTGGAAGTCGTCAATTTTTTCTGAGACATCAAAAACGATAGCAATCGCCAGAATCAGCAACATGGTGAGGAAGAAGCTGCCGATGAATTTGCGCAATATGTACCAGTCGAGTTTTTTCAAAATTTAGAGTCGGCGTTCGAGTTTTGGTACCATTTCATTCTTCCAAGAGGCAAAGTCACCCGCGATAATATGTGCTCGTGCCTGTTCTACTAACCACAAATAGAAACGAATATTGTGCAAAGAGGCGATTTGTGCCCCCAAACTTTCTTTACTGTGAATCAAATGACGGACATATGCTTTGGTGTAAGCGCTGTCTACATAACTCGTTCCGTTCGGATCTAACGGCTCATGCACGTTTTCCCATTTCTTGTTGCGAATATTGACAATTCCTTCGCTGGTAAAGATTTGACCATTACGTCCGTTGCGGGTAGGCATCACACAATCAAACATGTCTACACCAAGAGCGATATTTTCCAAAATATTTGCCGGTGTGCCTACTCCCATCAAATAACGCGGTTTGTCTTTAGGTAAAATGGCACAAGCGCCGGCGGCATGTTTGTACATTTCTTCAGCAGGTTCGCCTACGCTTAATCCGCCGATGGCATTGCCGTCCGCATTTTTATTTGCGACGTACTCTGCACTTTCATTGCGTAAATCCTCGTAGGTACTTCCCTGGATGATAGGAAAGAGGCTTTGTTGATATCCATAAAGCGGCTCGGTTTGATCGATTCTATCGAAACACCTGTCTAGCCAGCGGTGGGTCATGTGCATCGACTTTTTAGCATAGTCGTAAGTGCTCGGGTAGGGCGGGCACTCATCGAAGGCCATGATGATATCGGCACCGATTTCCCGCTGTATGTCCATAACGCGTTCTGGGGTAAACAAGTGTTTTCCGCCGTCAATATGCGAGCGAAAAAGCGCGCCTTCTTCGGTTATTTTCCGTTGGTTAGCTAAACTATACACTTGGTAACCACCGCTATCGGTAAGAATAGGGCGATCCCACCCGTTGAATTTATGCAAGCCGCCCGCATCTTTCAAGATGGAAGTTCCTGGCCTCAGGTACAAATGATAGGTATTGCCCAGAATGATTTGGGCTTTTGTATCTTCTTTAAGGTCTTTGGTGTGTACACCTTTTACCGTTCCTGCCGTACCCACGGGCATGAAGATGGGGGTTTGTATGGTTCCGTGATCCGTTTCGAGTGCTCCCGCGCGCGCGGAGCTTTTGGGATCATTATGTTCAAGTGTAAATTTCATCGTGCACAAAAGTACCACTTCACTAGGTTATCTTTGCCGCATGTATAGCGTAGAACTCATATTTGAGCATTTTCCGAATTTAACGGAAAAGCAACGGGACCAATTCCGTCAGCTCCAGCCCCTCTATGAAGAGTGGAATAGCAAAATAAATGTCATTTCAAGAAAGGACATGGACTCCTTTTACAATAAGCATGTGCTGCACAGCTTGGGCATTGCAAAGGTGTACTCGTTCTTACCTGACCAAAGTGTTTTGGATGTGGGTACAGGCGGAGGTTTTCCTGGAATTCCTCTGGCTATCATGTTTCCAGAGACGCAATTTCATCTGGTAGATTCTATCGGTAAAAAAATCAAAGTGGTCGAAGCAGTGGCACAGGCGTTAGGCTTGGACAATGTAGAGGCGGAACAAAAACGCGCCGAAGAAATCAAATACACGTATGATTTTGTGGTTTCAAGAGCCGTCACGCACATGCAAAAGTTCTTGCCTTGGATCAAAGGAAAGATCGATAAGCGAAATCGAGATCCATTGCGTTTAAATGGACTGCTGTATCTCAAAGGAGGAGACCTTGCGGAAGAATTGGGGCCACTAAAGGCGCGTTTGACTGCTTTGAACGAGCATTTTGAAGATGACTTTTTCGATACGAAAAAAGTGGTGTACCTCTCAAGGGCTGAAATCAATAAGTTTCGACCGTAACCCTTGGTATAATTAATGTTATTTTAACTCGAACCATTTAAATGAACACGATGAAAATCAAAGCGCTTCTAGCAGCACTCATATGCACCTCTGGGCTGATGGCTCAGAAAATTGTGGGTCCACCGGTCGTCCAATTGGAACGTTTCAAACCCAATGTCACCTCATTAGTCGTTAAGGAAAATCTCTTAACCGCTCCCTTTGGCTACCTCGATGTGGGGGTAGAAGTACGCAATCAAAAAACGGGTTGGGTACTAATGAATCACACTTATCTAGGAGGGGAGCCCGCACTACGTACATCTGTAACACCATCTCGATATTCGGTTACCAGCAGTTTCGTGCGTTTTGAAGGTGCACACCGCTGGTACCGCAGGCGTCAATCGTATTGGCGCGGGAACAGAGAGCGTTACACAGGTGTGTATGTCACCGGAGGATTTACTAATTTTTCCTTCACGGAGGACTTCTACTTTGACGACTTAGCGGCAGAATACATTTTCATCACCCCGTTACAAGGTGCATCGAGAATAGATTTCATCATAGGTGCAGATTTTGGGCGTACCAGAAACTTTGGAGGCCCCGAGGCATTGGCCTATTGGGAAACTTCTTGGAAACTCGGGTACAATCTAGGTAGTGGGCTTCCACAGGTACTCTACGGTATCCGCTTTAACTACAAGGTGAACTAGTCTAGCACTTCATAATGAGCACTAAAAAGGCGCAACCTCTTGTACAAGAGATTGCGCCTTTTTTATGTTCGAAATCCTATTGGAAATCTACTCTCCCAAGAATGGGTAACGGTAATCCGTAGGAGGAACTAAGCATTCCTTGATCGTACGAGCGTTCACCCAACGTAGAAGGTTCAAATAAGATCCTGCCTTATCATTGGTCCCTGAGCCACGGCTTCCGCCAAAAGGTTGCTGACCTACAACGGCACCGGTAGGCTTATCGTTGATGTAGAAGTTCCCTGCAGCATTTTCCAAAGCTTTAGCCGCTTGAATAGCAGCATAGCGATCTCCTGAGAAGATGGCGCCTGTCAAGGCGTAATCTGAAGTTTCGTCTACCAATTTCAGCGTCTCCTCCCAAGCCTCATCCTCGTACACAAAGATGGTCAAGACCGGGCCGAAAATCTCCTCAACCATGGTACGGAACTTAGGATTTGTGGTTACTACCACAGTAGGCTCAATGAAGTATCCTACGCTCTTATCGTATGAACCTCCTGCAATGATCTCAGCATCATCCTGAGTTTTAACCCAGTCAATGTACCCTGAAATCTTATCGAAAGCGCGTTCATCGATCACCGCGTTAATGAAGTTCCCTAGATCTTCTGGAGTACCCATTTTGAAGGTTTTCAAATCTGCAAGAAGACCTTCTTTCACTGCTGGCCAAGTACTCTTTGGTAAATATGCACGCGATGCTGCGGAACATTTTTGACCTTGGAATTCAAAAGCACCTCTTGAGAGGGCCGTTGAAACTTGTGCAGCAGGCGCAGTAGGGTGAGCAACAACAAAATCCTTACCACCTGTTTCTCCTACGATGCGCGGGTATGCGCGGTATTTGTCGATGTTCATTCCGATCGTCTTCCACAAGTGTTGGAATACTCCGGTCGAACCAGTGAAGTGAAGTCCTGCGAAGTCTCTGTGAGAGAAAATGTAATCTCCTGCTACGGGACCGTCCACGTAAATAAGATTAATCACACCGTCCGGTAGACCTGCTTCCTTAAAAATTTGCATCACTACGTTCGCAGAGAAAATCTGAGAATCGGCCGGTTTCCAAACCACGGTGTTCCCCATCAATGCTGGAGCTGCCGGCAAGTTCCCAGCGATTGCTGTAAAGTTGAACGGTGTTACTGCAAAAACAAAACCTTCTAAAGGACGGTATTCCAGACGGTTCCAGATACCTGGGGCACTTTCTGGCTGGTCGCTGTAAATCTGAGTCAAGTATTCTACGTTAAAACGCAAGAAGTCTGCAAACTCACAAACGGCGTCAATCTCTGCTTGGAAACAGTTTTTTCCTTGCGCAAGCATGGTTGCCGAGTTGATTTTATAACGGTATTTCGTACTGATCAGCTCTGCAGCTTTCAAGAAAATGGCTGCACGATGTTCCCAAGGCATGCTGCCCCACTGAGCTCTTGCATCGAGGGCTGAAGCAACGGCTGCTTTGACATGTGATTCATCTCCGATGTGGTAGTGGCCCAAAACGTGTTTGTGATCCTGAGGTGGGCTTAGTTTAGCCGTATTTCCAGTACGTACTTCTTCGCCGCCGATGTACATGGGTACGTCTACAGTCGCGTTGTATTGCTCTTTGTACGAAGCTAAAAGTGCCTCGCGTTCCGGCGTTCCTGGAGCGTAATCATAGATAGGCTCGTTTGAAGCGACCGGTACATTATAAATTCCGTTTGACATGAAAATGGGATTTTGGTTCTAAATCTCCCCAAAGTTACGCAGTAGAATTTTGAAGAAAGAATGTAAGAGCGGCAAAGCCAATTTATTCTCCATTGTGAATCTCTCGTGAATAACCGCCTAAACTTTTCTTTCCGTAGCACATTATAGGTATGAGAAGCGTGTAGCTTTGTATAAACTTTGTAAAAAACCTGGAATGAAAACCCATAATTTCTCTGCCGGTCCTTGCATCCTTCCCGGCCAAGTATTTCAAGAAGCTTCCGAGGCGTTGTTAGATTTTGACAACCTCGGTCTCTCCGTTATTGAGATCTCTCACCGAAGCAAAAATTTCGTAGCTGTCATGGACGAAGCTGTAGCTCTTGTGAAGGAGTTGTTGAATGTACCTGACACCCACGAAATTCTGTTTTTACAAGGTGGTGCCTCGATGCAATTCGCGATGGTGGCTTTTAATCTGCTTACCGAAAACGGAAAAGCACAATACATCGATACAGGTGCTTGGGCAAACAAAGCTCACAAAGAAGCGGCCGGACTAGGAACTGCAGAAATTATAGCATCTTCTAAATCGGCGAATTACAACTTCATCCCAAAGGGATACGAGATTGATCCAAAGGCGGATTATTTCCATTGCACCTCAAACAATACGATCTACGGAACTCAAATCAAGGAGTTTCCAGCGACTCCTGTTCCTGTCGTATGTGATATGAGTTCGGACATCTTTTCGCGCCCGATCAATGTTGCTGACTTCGACTTGATCTATGCGGGTGCTCAGAAAAACTTGGGTCCAGCTGGAGCTACGTTAGTTATTGTGAAAAAGGATGCCCTCGGGAAAAGCGGTCGTTATATTCCGACCATGTTGGACTACAACACCCACATCTCAAAAGGATCGATGTTTAATACGCCACCAGTATTTTCTATCTACGTGAGTATGCTTACGCTACGCTGGTTAAAAGGGTTAGGTGGTATAGAAGAAATGTACAAGCGCAATGAAGCTAAAGCTGCATTGTTGTACAACGAAATCGATCGCAACCCGTTGTTCACAGGAACTGCCGCTAAGGATGATCGTTCAAGCATGAACGCTTGTTTCTTGCTCAATGACGAAGATGCGCACAAAGCAGATTTTGATGCTTTGGTTGCTGCAGCGAAGATTAACGGAATCAACGGCCACCGCTCCGTAGGTGGTTATAGAGCAAGTATGTACAATGCACTTGGTTTAGATAGTGTTCAAGCACTAGTAGACTGTATGAAAGAACTAGAAAAAAAACACGCATGAAAGTTTTAGCAAACGACGGTATTTCGCCGTCAGGAGTTGCAGCGATTGAGGCTGCAGGCCATGAATTGATCACTACAAAAGTTGCACAGGAGCAGCTTGAAAACTACATCAACGAGCACCAGGTGGATGTCATCTTGGTACGTTCTGCGACCACAGTTCGTCAGGCACTTATCGACGCCTGCCCTTCACTAAAAGGCATCGGTCGCGGTGGAGTAGGTATGGACAATATTGATGTGGAGTATGCAAGATCTAAAGGCCTTCGTGTATTCAATACGCCGGCAGCATCGTCTGACTCTGTTGCAGAGCTTGTGATGGGACATATGCGCTCTTTAGTGCGTTTTATGCAAGACAGTAACCGCCAGATGCCATTAGATGGTGATTCAAAATTTGGAGCCTTGAAAAAGGCATATGCGAAAGGTGTTGAGTTGAAGGGTCGCACTTTGGGTATTGTAGGTTTCGGTCGCATCGGACAAGCCTTAGCTAAGCTAGCGATAGGCGCAGGTATGAATGTGGTCTTTTCGGATATTCACGAAGACGATGTTGAAGTAGAATTGACATTTTTTGACGGTCAATCTGTGAAAGTGACCTGTAAGAATGTGGGTTTTGAGGGCCTTTTGGCGAGCTCAGACTTCATTTCTTTGCACGTTCCAGGTGGGGATTTGATCGGAGCAGATGAGCTTGCGAAAATGAAAGACGGTGTATTCTTATTGAACGCTGCAAGAGGCGGCGTGATTAATGAAGAAGCCTTGCTAGATGCGTTAGAATCTGGTAAAGTAGCTGGCGCTGGTTTGGATGTATTTGTTAATGAGCCGACTCCGGCAATCAAAGTACTGATGAATCCAAAGTTGAGTTTGACCCCGCATATTGGTGCTGCAACCTCAGAAGCGCAGGATCGTATCGGTACAGAATTAGCGATGCACATTGACGACTTAGCGAAGGCATAGTTATCAATTAAAGAAAAATTAAAAGGCCTGCATACTTGCGGGCCTTTTTTTGTTTGTAGCCTTGCGAGTCCACGTTGATAAGAGTATTTTTACTCAGTTTTTATAACTAATGCAGACCATGGCGGAACAAATAATCAAAGGCTTGTCGCGAAAGCTTTTTCGTAGCTTGATCACTCTTAATCTAGCATTAACGCTGGGTATGTTGTTGTTCGCGGCCTTTTCTATGCAGCTTTCCTCAGTCGTCTTCACGGGTGTTTTTTTTCTGTTGGCTCTAGTGACCTATGTTGCAGGAGAATGGCACGATGAATGGACGCTTAAAAACACGAAGATTACCACCTACCTCCTAGTAACTGCAGTGCTCATTTTGAAACTGTTTGCATCCTCGGACTCTCTATTGGTCTTTATCATCATCGACATTATTTTGGTTGAAGTACTCTTCAATAGATACGTGGCGGTATTACGAGAGCAACAGAATAGGTTTCCGCTCTATTTGATCACCGTAGCTTTATTTGTGGTTTTCATTGATGAAGTGACCAATTTCGTTCACCCGAATATTTTCAATGCCTCCGTTACCATGGAGGTTTTGATCTTTGGTTTTGTAATCGTGAAGCTACTGTTTACCAGTGCAATGCTTTTCGTGGAAAGCAAGCGATCGGCCACCCAAAGGTTAAAAGAAGAACAGTTCATAGACTATAGCGCAGACTTCAATAATTACTTCTCGCATTACATCAATACACCGCTTACCACGGTAATGAGCAATATCGAAATCGTTCGGTTCAAGCTCGGTAAAAAGGCAGATTCTGAGATTTTAGAATTGGTGGAAAGGAATTTTTCCGTCGTAAATCAAGGACTTGAAAACATCAGCAAAACAACTCGTGAACTTTCCAACATTCACTATATCCGCTCTGAGATATTGCGCAACGGAAATGATTCTTGGTTTATGGAAGAGTCAGTGAGTCAGTTGATTAGTAGGTTTAATGCAGAGCTAGAACAAGTCATAGATACTTGGCCGAAAGTGTTTGCTCCCAAGGCAATGGTGTTGTTTACTTTGGAGCATATTTTAGTGAATGCAGCTTCCTACGGTACGGATGAAACCCGTGCCCGTGTTGTGGTTCATGAAGAGCCAGAGATGCTCGTGCTTAGTACTTTCAACAAAGGGAATGTGCCTAATTTCGAAGTGGATGTTTTACAGCCATTTCAGCGTGGTGAGAATGTAATTGAAGGAACAGGAACGGGTTTAGGCTTGTCTTTGGTTCCAGATCTTCTGTCAGATTATGGATGTAGTTTCACGCTGACCAATATCGGTGGATTCACTCGTGCTCAGCTAAAAATACCCTTAGATTCTCCATCGCGCGTATTGCCGTTTGAGTCTTCAGGTTTACCTTCGAAGGAACCTAATACAGACCCAGATGATTCAACCGTTCAAGGCCACCAGGCCCACACGCGATAAGGCTTATCTAGTAGCGACGAGATCCTATGTGAGTTATGGTCCTCACGAGCTTGAGGACAAATTGGAGAATAATCCTTTTACCTTTCTTCATGTGATCAACCCTTCTGCCCAGCAAGACGCGCCGATACAAGAGCGTTTTGAGGCAGTCCGGAGCAGGTTCGATGCTTTTTGTGAAGCGCAAATTTTCACCACCGAACCCGAGCCTACCTATTTCATCTATGAACAACGCACTCCTGCAGATCGGTATTTGGGAGTCATCGGTTTATTGCCGACCTCTGCTGTAAAAGAAGGGGACGTCATCAAGCACGAAAACACCATCTCGCATAGGGAGGAGCTGTTTTCCCAATACCTCGAGACTACGGGCTTTCAAGCAGAACCCGTATTGGTTTTTGGTGATGCTCAAAAAGCGTATCACGAAATTTTAGTCCAGGTCATGCAGGATCGTCCCGAATACGAATTCAGTTCGACAGACCGTTACGAACACAGGCTGTGGCTGGTGAGTAAAGATCTAAGTAGTGCGCTTGAAAAGGCGCTCGCGGAGGTTGACCAGGTCTATATCGCAGATGGACATCATCGATTGGCTTCTTCAGTTCGCGTAGGTGATCGTTTACCTGATGAGCCCCTCGCACAAGGGGTCTTGACCATGTTTATGGATGAAAGTCAGGTGAGCATTGGGAGTTTCGAACGATGGTTCAGGATGGAAAATCAGCAGCTGGATCTAGCATTAATCGAAAAGTCGTTTGAGATAAAAGCCTTGACACAGTGGACTGATCGGCCACAGGGCGATGTAGAAATGTATTTTGAAGGGCAGTGGTATGTCTTGAAGAGTAAACAGGATGACGTGATTGAGCTTAAATCGCAGCTCTTGGTAGATCAGATATTAAAGCCCGCATTGGGTTTGGTAGATGAGCGCAATGATGCCCGTTTGAAATACGTAAGGCAAGACGGTTCAGATCAAAGTAAACGCATGGTAGAGCGCGGTTTTCAGATCGGATTTAGACTTCCTTCAGTATCTGTGGCGTTATTGAAAAACATCGGAGGTTCCGGTGGTGTTATGCCACCGAAGAGTACGTACATCGAACCTAAATTACGCAGCGGGTTGCTGCTGCATGTATTTAAATGAGCATAGCAGAAAACATTGAAAAATATTCGGAGGAGCTGGGTCATAACGTCGCTCTTGTAGCGGTCAGTAAAACCAAGCCGAATGAAGCACTCCTAGAAGCGTATGAGGCAGGTCAACGGATTTTTGGAGAGAATAAAGTCCAAGAAATGGTGGCCAAATGGGAGTCCCTGCCTAAAGACATCGAATGGCACATGATCGGTCATGTACAAACGAACAAGATCAAATATATGGCTCCTTTTGTGCATCTAGTGCACGGAGTGGATCGGTTAAAAGTCTTAAAAGAATTGGACAAGCAGGCCCTCAAAGCGGGTCGCGTGATTCATTGTTTGCTGCAAGTACACATCGCTAAAGAGGATACCAAATTTGGTTTTGATCCTTCCGAGGTACGGGAGTTAGCGTCTCAACTAGGCACCTTCGAGCATGTTCGCGTCAGAGGTTTGATGGGGATGGCTACAAATTCTCCAGACATGAATCTTGTCGAGCAAGAATTTCGCGGATTGCGCGAGTTATTTGATGAATTCGCTCAAGATTTGGACTGGGATATTCTGAGTATGGGCATGAGCGGAGACTACAAGTCAGCAATTCGCGCAGGAAGCACCCATGTCCGGATCGGTTCTGCTATCTTTGGAGCTAGAAATTACGCGCATTGAAGTTTGCAGTTATAGACATAGAGTGTACCGGAGGTAAGTGGGGTGAAGAGCGCATTATTGATGTAGCGATTTTCGTTCTTGAAGATGGAGAGGTCATTGACCAATTTTCCTCGCTGGTAAATCCGGAGACGGGTATTGATCCATACGTCACAAAACTCACGGGTATCACAAATAAAATGGTTCGAACAGCTCCTAAATTTTACGAGCTGGCCAAGCGCATCGTGAAAATCACGGAAGGGTGCACCTTCGTTGCGCACAACATCGGATTTGATTACCGCGTGTTCCAGCAGGAATTTGAGGCCTTGGGATTTGACTACCATCGCGCTACATTAGACACCATTCCTTATGCCGAACGCATTTTTCCGGAGTGGGAGAATTACGGTTTGAAAACGGTCAGTAAGGAATTGGGCCTAGTGAATGCGGCCCGCCATCGTGCGGAAGGAGACGCGAGATTGACCTTGGACTTACTAAAGATCCTGCTTGAAAAGGACCGTGAAAGTTTGATTGATCAGGTTTTTGTTTCTCGAGAGAATAGCATCGGTAAAAACCCATTCAAGGAGCAAGTCAAGAATCTAGAGAATAGAGTAGGGATCTACTACATCTACAATACAGACGGTGAAGTCATTTACATCGGGAACAGTAAAGATTTGCAAAATAGCGTGAACCGTCACTTTGTCGCCGACAACAAAGTGGCCTTAGCGTTGCAAGAAGAAGCTGCTACACTCGAGGTAGAAGACATCGGGAATGAAGCGATAGCTGAAATGTTGTTTTACGCAACGGTGGAGAAACATCGCCCCGTTTACAACACCACTAAAAAACGCCGATTCTTAAGCTTCGGAGTCTTTGTCGACCCTAAGAAAAACGCTGAGGTGGATGTCGTTCGCGTGTATCCGATTCGTCATCAGCCGGCCCAATTTTATTTTGACGGTCCTAAAAGCGTCTATGCCTGGTTGCAGAAGGTGATGATGAATGAGAAATTGGACCCGTTTACATTTTTGTTAGATAAAGATCGGGAGCATTACTTTAAGCATACGCCGAGTCTTCAATGGAAGGCCAAGCAAAAATCCGTTCCTGCAGAAGTGCTTCGAGCATATATGATGCCCCGTGAGGCTGTGCTTATCGGACCTGGGCGTAAGGGCCAAGAAAAATGCGCCATCCTTATCGAAGGAGGGCGCATCTTAGGATACTCTTATTATTATCTAGCTACAGATTCTACGCAACGCGCGCAGTTGAAAATGCGCATGGTTGATCTTGAGCATAACGCCTACAACGTTGGAGTCATTCAGCATTACCTCAGCAAGGGCTACTTAAAAGTTCTTGAAGAATAAGAGGTAGCGCTTGATCAAAAGTGCAATGTGGTATTAATCGAAGAAGTACCCTACGCTTAAAACCACTTGACTAGAACGTGCATCTAAGCTGAAATTGTAATCGGTATCGTTGTAGTTATAGTCGACCTCTCGAGCGAGCATGCCGAATCCACTTTCGTATTTGACTTCAGCTAGTAACTTCCAAAGCTTCAGTCCCGCGTGAATGTGCCATCCCCAGGTGAAATTTGCTTCGGTTTCCTCGTTCCAAATGTCGCTAGCATTTGCGAGTGGGATCGATGGGGTAGCACCTAATCCAACAAAGGCAGGACCGAATTTAGCTCCAGCGCTGATCGGGAAATCTAGGCGTTGTATGGTAGAGCTGAGGTCCACTTCAGTACCGTCATCCGTCATGCTAATGTTTTGATCAAAACGCGTATACAACGCTTCGCCATGGACGTAGGCAGGAATCAAAGGAAGTGCCACGCGAGCAATGAGACCAGCATTGAAGCCGTTAGAAATATCCGTTTGAAGGTTGGAGATGTCGTAGGTCTGGTCGTTGTAAATGGCCAAAACATCTGAAGCGCTCAGTGACGTTTGAGGGTAGTTTAATCCGGCTTTTGCTCCGAATTTCAAAACTTTCAGTTGACCGAAAGAGGCGGTGCTGAGCACAAGGGTAGCAAGAAGGAAGACGTGCTTTTTCATAAAAAAGAATAGGTTAGAGGTAAAAAGATACAACATCTCAGCCAATTAGGGGAAATGGCTGAGATGAGGATGATAAGTGTTAAGCGCGTTTGCTAAGGTAGCTTTCTACATTGCGTTGGATGCGTTCTTTTGCACCCTCAAGCGGCGCAGGATCGAAGGTTTTGCCTGTGATGTGCTCGAAAAGTTCGCGATAACGGGTGCTCACCAGCTCCACAAATTCATCGGTCATTTCTGGTACTTGTTGACCTTCATGTCCTTGGAATCCGTTTTCCATGAGCCATTCGCGAACGAATTCTTTGCTGAGCTGACGCTGAGACTCGCCACGGTCCTGACGTTCCCCATATCCGTCCAAATAGAAGTACCGAGAGCTGTCGGGAGTATGAATCTCGTCGATCAGTACGATGGTTCCGTCGGCCAATTTTCCAAACTCATACTTCGTGTCTACCAAAATAAGACCACGCTCCTTCGCCATTTCGCTGCCTCGTGCAAATAAAGCTCGGGTGTAGCTTTCGAGTTGTGCATAGTCCTCTTCGCTGACAATGCCTTTGGCGATGATGTCTTCTCTCGAAATGTCTTCATCGTGATCGCCGTGTTCAGCCTTTGTGGCTGGAGTGATGATCGGAGTTGGGAAGGCGTCGTTTTCTTTGAGACCCTCGGGTAAGGCTACGCCACAGAGTTCACGAAGGCCACTTTTGTACGTGCGCGCAGCATGCCCAGCGAGGTAGCCACGAATGACCATTTCTACTTTAAAGGGTTCTGCACGATGTCCGACGGTGACTTGCGGATCAGGTGTAGCAAGACGCCAGTTAGGAACGATGTCTTTGGTGGCTTCTAAAAAGTGTTCTGCGATCTGGTTAAGCACTTGTCCTTTGCCCGGAATAGGGCGAGGAAGCACGACGTCGAAAGCGGAAATGCGGTTCGACGCGACCATGACTAATAGATCACTGCCTATGGAGTAAACGTCGCGTACTTTTCCGCGGTAAAAATTGGTTTGTCCAGAAAATTCGTAGGTGGGCTGCTGGTCCATTTCTAATCCTTTTGCTCGTAAGCTTTAATAATTTCTTTAACTAAGGGGTGACGGATCACATCCTGACCGGTTAGGCGTATAAAGCCAATTCCTTTGACCCCCTTGAGCATTCCAAGGGCCTCTTTCAGACCACTCTGCTGGTTCCGAGGAAGGTCAATCTGCGAGGTGTCGCCAGTGATGATGAATCGTGCGTTCTCGCCCATACGGGTCAAGAACATTTTCATTTGCGCTGTTGTGGTGTTTTGACTCTCGTCTAAAATCACGTAGGCATCATCGAGCGTTCGTCCGCGCATAAAAGCGAGCGGCGCGATTTCGATGGTTTTATTTTCTAAATAGAATTCCAATTTCTCTTTAGGAATCATATCTCGAAGTGCATCATATAGTGGAGCGAGGTACGGATCCAATTTTTCTTTCAAGTCCCCAGGAAGGAATCCCAAATTTTCACCGGCTTCCACCGCTGGTCGCGTAAGTACAATACGGCGTACCTCACGATTCTTTAATGCGCGTACTGCGAGTGCTACGGCGGTATACGTTTTACCCGTTCCTGCAGGGCCTACGGCAAAAACCATATCGTTCTCCATTGCGGATTCGATCAGCTTGTACTGGTTCGGGGTTTTTGCTTTGATGATGCGGCCCGAAGGACCGTGCAAGATGACTTCGTCGCGGAGCATGGTGATGCGTTCGCGCTGTGTATCGGTAGCTTGAATCAAATGATCTAAAGCGCGTTGATTCAAATTTTTATGCTTGGAAACATACGCAACGATGGCTTCGAGTTTGTCTTCGAATTCCACTAATACATCTTCGGGGCCAGACACTTTGATTTCATGTCCTCGGGCAATCATTTTGAGCTGTGGAAAGTAGTCCTTTATCTGCTTGAGAAAGGTGTTGCTCGGACCATAGAGCTGCGCCGGATCGGTCCCTTTGAGTTCAAAAACGCGATGTGTCAATTACTGCTTGGTTGAGTACGATAATCGAAGGCGGAATTGCCTTACTTTTGACAAAGTAACTACATTTTCACCAATACTCAAGGCGCACAACTTAGCGATCTATGGCGGTCATTACATTAACATCTGATTTTGGTTTAAGAGACACTACGGTGGCCTTGGCCAAATCGCGTTTTATTCGCAGGATTGCCGCGCCGTTGCTGGTGGATATTTCTCACCTCGTGGAGCCGTACAACTTAACGGAGGCGGCCTTTATGTTACGCAGGACCCATCAGGAATTTCCAGCTGGAAGCGTGCATTGTGTATTCGTGGGATCAGCGCCAAAGGAGGGAATAGAGTACATCTGTTTGCGCTCAGCTGGCCAATTTTTTATTGCCGCCAACAACGGAATTCTCACCAGCGTACTGCGCGGAAAGAAAATCACGGGTGCACGCGTTCTGGACATTCGGGGGATCGATCCGTCGGACGTATTCGACTTATTCGCTGCGGCCACCGCCCATCTCATGGAAGGCGGTAAGCTCGAAATGTTAGGTCCCGCGCTGACCAAAGTGAAAAATCTGAAAGAAAGCCAACCGGCAGTTTCCCAGCACGCGATCAGTGGACACATTGTCTATGTGGATCATCTCGGAACGTGTGTTACGAATATTTCCAAAGCTCTTTTTGCAACGCATCAGCAAGGACGTAGGGCCACAGTGGAGACCGTACGCAACAGAAGCATACCAAAAATTTACGAGCGTCGAGCGGATGTTCCTCAGTCGGCGATCGCGGCACACTGGGACGAATACGGTATGCTTTGTGTGATCGTTGGAAAAAGCGGTGGCGAACACATCAAAGGGAGCAACCAGCTGTTGGGATTGAAGATTAACGATTGGGTGCGAATAGATTTGGTATGATCACACGCATTGTAAAATTGGCGATAGATCCAGCAAGTGAACAGGGTGCGGAATTTGAACGCATTTTTGAAACTTCGAAGGACAAAATCGCAGCGCAGAACGGATGTTTCGGGGTGAAAATGCTTCGAGGCGAGGGACATTATTTTACCTACAGCCAGTGGAACGCTGAAGCGGATTTGAACGCATACCGCAAGAGTGAATTATTCGGAGCGGTTTGGCCACGTACTAAGGCGCTCTTTTACGACAAACCAGAGGCTTGGACTTTGGAAGAATTAGCAGAAGTAACACCATGATAGCACAACTTCAGAAAGAACTTAAGGTCTATTTCTCAGGAATTTTAGGCTATTTAATCATCGGAATCTACCTGCTGATCAACGGCTTGATGCTGTGGGTATTTAACGGCCCATTCAATCTGTTGGAAGGCGGATATGCTTCTTTGACCAATTATTTTGGGCTCGCACCTTGGGTGTTTTTATTCTTGATTCCAGCGGTGAGCATGCGCGTGTTCAGTGATGAATTAAAATCGGGCATGATGGAATTGCTCATCGTCCGCCCCATCTCTACGACTTCGCTTGTCCTTGCAAAGTTTTTAGGAACATTTGCGGTAGTCGTATTGTCCATCCTCCCGACGCTGATCTATCTATACAGCATGAGCGCTTTGGGTTCACCGGTTGGAAACTTGGACTGGGGTGCAGCAGTAGGCTCATTCATTGGACTGCTTCTTTTAGGTGCAGCCTACACCGCGGTAGCTGTTTTTGCCAGCGCACTAACCACGAACAACGTCGTCGCGTTTGTCCTTGGGGTGGCCTTCAATATGGCGTTGTACTTAGGGTTCGAAGCCTTAGCGGATTTGTACAAATTTTCAGGTTGGGAGTTAACCCTACGCCAATTCGGCATCAACGAGCATTACATCAGCCTCTCTCGCGGTGTTCTTGACTTCCGTGATTTAGGCTATTTCGTGGCACTCGTCCTCTTGTTTTTAGGCGGCACACTCGCCTTAGTGGGGCGCGGCCACTTGCGTTCCCCTTGGTTGGACGCCGGGAAATTTACCGCTGCCGCAACGCTTGTGGTTTTGGTCTGTTATCTTTTCCCTGAGCGCATTGACCTCACTGAAGAAAAGCGGTATTCATTGAGCACGGGTACCGAAGAATTGCTCGATAGCATAGAAGAGCCGGTACTGATCAAGGTATATCTCGAGGGCCAATTCCCGGCAGGTTTCGAGCGTTTGAAATTGGAAACCCGCTACATGCTCGAGGAGTGGAGTGCGAGAAACGGCAACGTGTTTTTCGAATTTATCAACCCGAATCAAGTCGAAAAAGCACAAGAATTCAAAAATCAATTGGCCACAAAGGGCATCAACGCCGTTCAACTCCAAGTCGCCTCCAAAGACGGCCAAAGCGTGCTCAATGTATTTCCAGCAGCCATGATGAGCTATCGCGAAAAAGAAGAAGTTGCCATTTTACTGGAAGATGTAATGGTCTACGATCCTGCGGAACAGGTAAACATCTCTATCCAGCAACTCGAATTCAATCTCGCCCGCGCACTGAGCGCCCTACTCGTAGAGGACAAACCTAAAGTAGCCATGATCACAGGCCACGGCGAGCTTACTGCAGTTCAAACGGCAGGCATCGGCATGGCGTTGAGCGAACACTACAAGGTCGAGCGCTTCTCTATGGAAACCTACAAAGCCTTGCCGAACGGTGAGCCGGACATTCAAGACATGATTCGCCGACTGAACACCTTTGAACTCGCGATCGTTGCGAAACCTACCGAAGTCTTTAGCGAAATGGACAAATACCTGTTGGATCAGTTCGCGATGGGCGGAGGGCACCTGGTTTGGTTCCTAGACGGCGTGCATGCTGAGATGGACAGCTTGAGCTACGGACCCGACTTTCTTGCCTATCCCACCTATTTTGACCTCAATTTAACGGATCTTCTCTTCAAATACGGCGTCCGAGTAAATACCGACCTCATTCAAGACGTGCGCTGTGCAGGCATCAACGATCGCCGCAGCATCAATCCTTGGGTGTACTTCCCGCTCCTCGGCGCCACAGACCACCCCAGTGTCTTGAATCTGAATGCGGTAAAGGGTGAGTTCACTTCATCTTTAGATACTGTAGAAGCCCTGGGTATACAAAAACACATCTTATTGCAGAGTTCTGTCAATGCAAAGCGAGTACCGGCTCCGCACACAGTCAGTCTAGAGACGCTCTACAACCGTCCAGATCCGCGCGCCTTCCAAACGCGTGACATCATTGCAGGTCTACTTCTCGAGGGCAGCTTCGAAAGTGCTTATGCGAATAGAATTGCGCCAAAAACGGCCGGGGCCACACTTCCTCAGCTCAAAAACAGTACACCGACCTCTATGGCTTTCTTTAGTGATGGAGATTTGATCCGCAACCAAGTCAACCTGATCAATCCTGAATTGCCGCGTGGGCAGCCACTACCTCTTGGCTTTGACCAGTACACTAATATTCAATACGGCAACGACGATCTAGTGCTGAATCTTGTAGACTATATGCTTGACGACCGCGGCCTAATGCAGACGCGTACCAGAGATGTGAAGTTGCGTATGCTCAGTGAAAACCAAGTGAACAATCGCGCCAACTACTGGAAGACGCTTAATGTTGCAGTGCCGGAGCTTATACTCGCCTTAGCAGCAGCACTATTCACCCTAATTAGAAGAAGAAAATATGCACGTTAGATCGATATCATCCCTCCTCCTTTTTGGCGCTGCCTTATGGACCATGACCTCATGCAACGAGCCTGCTCAGAGCGAAGGTATGCAAGAGCTCAAGGCGCAATACGACTTTGCCGTGAAGGATACAGCTGCAATCACGAAGATCATCATCCGGGACAAGCAGCCTTCCGAAGTCATCTTGCAGCGCGGCCCGAGTGGCTGGTATGTAGGTAACGGACATTCCGTACGCCATGATGCTATGGAGGTTCTTTTAGAAACGGTGAGCGAGGTGATGCTGAAAAACTTTGTTGCCAAAAGCGCCGTGGAGGCAGTGAATCAGCGCATGAACGTCTACGGTAAATGGGTAGAGATTTACAAAGGCGAGGAGCTGGTAAAAAGCTACATCGTAGGTACGGAGACTCCCGATATGCTCGGAACGTATTTCAAAATGGTCGGGTCAGATTTGCCATTCAGCGTGTATATTCAAGGATTCAACGGGTATTTGACCACGCGATTTTTTACCGAAGAGTCCATGTGGAGAAACCGCACTATCTATGGGGTGAAGGAGCAGAACATTGCACGTTTAGAGATGAAGGTTCCTGGTGCCGAAGGGTTTTCTTGGAGCATAGAAAAAGACGCCACTGATTCACTTTGGTCACTAAAAGGCAGTGACAGCCAAATCGTTCCTGCAAACGCTCAAAATCTACAAGCCACGGTTGCGAGCATTCGTACACTAAAATACGAGGGTGCCATCATTCCTTCAGATAATATTTACGCGAAAAAGGACAGCATTTTTTCGGCAACCCCAGCCTTTACCTTACGTGTGATTCAGACCTCTGGAGATATCTTGAGTACGCGAGCATTTTATAAAAAACCAGAAGGAATCTTGATAGGAGAAGATGGTTTGCCACACCAATGGGATCCGGATCGTTTCTATGCAGAGCTTCCCGACGGGCGCATGGCACTGATCCAGCGTTATGCCTGGCGTAATCTGATGCGTGCGCCATGGGAATTTGAATAATTGGTACAGCCTAAACAAGCCCGGTGCAGACCTACTTATTAACACTTGTGAAAAATTAATTCGGGTGAAAAACAGACGGACAGACCGCTACCCGAGTATATTTGTTACTTACTGAAATAACACAGGACGAATGAAATTTATTGTATCCAGCTCGAAGCTCTTGAAGCAGTTGCAACTGATCGGAGGAATCATTCAAAGCAACAACACGTTGCCGATCCTCGACAACTTCCTTTTTGAACTTAAGCAAGGCGAGCTTCTCGTAAGCGCATCCGACCTTGAAACTACGATGAGCGTAAGCTTAGAAGTAGAGACCGAAGATGTCGGTTCTGCAGCAGTTCCTGCCAAAACTTTGTTGGATACGTTAAAGACATTCCCAGAGCAACCCTTGACCTTCACCTTTGATGAGGGATCACACACGATAGAATTGGCCTCTGATTACGGGAAGTATTCTCTGGCATTCATTGACGGTGAGGAGTTCCCAAAGTTCCCTGAACTTGACGAAGCTTCGAAAACGGTTCTACCGGCTGAGGTCCTAGTGACCGCTATTGGTAAAACGCTATTTGCTACCGGAAACGATGAACTTCGCCCAGTGATGAGTGGGGTATTCTTCCAGTTTGATACGTCGAGTCTTACGTTCGTTGCAACGGACGCGCACAAACTCGTGCGTTACCGCAGAACGGATCTAGGTGCAGCGTCTACTGCGGAATTCATTATGCCGAAGAAGCCTTTGAACATGCTGCGCGGATCCTTGAGCTACAACAGCTCTGAGGTGGAGGTAGTGTACAACAACACGAATGCACAGTTTTCTTACGACAACGTAGTGATGGTATGTCGATTGATCGATGGAAAGTATCCAAACTACGAGGCCGTAATCCCACAGACGAATCCAAACGTGATGATCATTGATAGAAGTGCCTTCTCTTCTTCTGTGAAACGTGTGGCGATCTTCTCGAATAAAACGACCCACCAGATCCGTCTCCGTTTGGCAGGTGCAGAGATGTCAGTCAGTGCTGAGGATCCAGACTTCAGTAACAAGGCGCATGAGCGCATTGCTTGTGATTACCAAGGTGATGATATGGAGATCGGTTTCAACAGCCGCTTCCTACTAGAGATGCTAGGTAATCTAGGCTCAGATAACGTACGTATGGAGATGAGTGCTCCGAACCGTGCAGGCCTATTGATTCCAGCGGATGGAACAGATGAAGGTGAGGACCTATTAATGCTGGTTATGCCGGTGATGCTGAACCACTAAGGAAACATGCTTCGGGCGCTTGGCGCTCTTTGAGTACATAGAACGAAAGTGTCTATCGCCTTGGATCCAAGGTGGTAGGCACTTTTTCATTTACGGGGGCTTGCTCTATGTTCTGTATGAGCGGATAAGCTTCATTTATTTGCCATTTTCCTTGGCTCCAAAAAAGTCGATCGTAGGAGAAATCTGGTCCATAAGCAAACCAACGTCCGACCAATTCTGGTTTAGACGGTGCTAAATGATCGCAGATGATCCCGCGATGCTTCCTGTCCCAGCGCACAGCTGCACTAAGCTGACTGTTGTATCGAAATTGGAGACGGTAGGGGCGCTTCGCGTAACGCTCGTCACCGTGCGATCTGATGTTAAAAATACGCCCCCCAAAGTGCATACGTTCGCGCTTACTGCCTAGACTGATTGCATCTACGTATTTCGTGTGATAAGAAAGCCCTGGGCGGAAGGTAAGAAGGGTGTATACCTTCTCACCCTTGTGCTTGGTCGTGATGATGTCAAAACAGATTGCTCCGACCCATTCTCCAGCCTTGAGCCATCGGTAAGGGGAGTCTTCAGGTGTGCCGTAATCCTCTAGAACCACTCGTTTCGCACCCTTCCATTTTGGATGCCAAACGAATCCGTGAAAGCTAAATCCACCTCGTTCTTTAGGTACTGCCCAAGTATACAGCGCAAAGCTTTGATCATTAGGCAACTGTACGCTGAGGTTGCGAACACTTGGTAGTGTTTTGCCATAATTTTCTTCTATGGAAATAAACGCCCAAAGACTATCCGCAAAAACACCTGCTAATGAATCGCTATTCGGCTGATTTTCAGTCAGCAGGTATGCATTGCCTAGACGCGCCAGATCCGACTCCGTAGGCTGCGCAAAGAGTGTGGCGGATAGAAAAAGAAATAGGGCGGTGATGCGCATGGAGTTATTCTTCCAAGTGCATGAAGTCCTTTTTCGCTAAAAGTTGCTCTTCCGTTTCTACGTGCTCCTCATCAGGAACACAGCAGTCTACCGGGCATACTTCAGCACATTGAGGCTCCTCGTGAAAACCGATGCACTCGGTACACTTGTCCGTAACGATGTAATAGACATCATAATCTACAGGTTCCTGGGCTTCATCTGCGTCGTATTCATTGCCGTTAGGGGTAATGATTTTGCCGCTGAGGTCGGTTCCTTCGTTGAATCGCCACTCTAAGGCGCCTTCATATATAGCGTTGTTGGGGCACTCTGGCTCGCAGGCGCCACAATTAATGCATTCATCGGTGATTTTGATAGCCATGTACCTTCGGTGTTTTAGCTTTGCAAAAGATAACACAAAGGTAGTGCCAATGTTTTTTTCTGACGATAGGATTAGTGCAGTTTCGCAAATCGGCGAATTTTTAAGAGCGTTCAGCTCAGGGCAGCCTGTAAAGGAAGCCTGGACGGACATTGCCGAAGAGCTCGAGATGGCCATCTCCACGTCCTTTCGTCACAACGGTTGGTTTACCGAGGAAAACGTTCGCTTTGCCCTAAAAAGCTGGGGAGAAGTTCTTACTCTTGACCAATTAAACGCTTGGCGTACCCGCGAAAATGGCACCGCAACATGCAGTCGCCAGCGCGTCGGCATCGTCATGGCAGGCAACATTCCTTTGGTCGGCATGCACGACTTCATCAGTGTATTTCTAAGCGGTCACATGGCCCTTGTCAAACTAAGTTCGGACGATCAATACCTACTTCCTGTCCTAACCAAAATCATCGTACGCGAAGATCCGCTCTTTGAGGGCGATTGGATGTTTGTGGAGCAGCTCAATGACATGGGAGCCGTTATCGCTACAGGTAGTGACAATACCTCGCGTTACTTTGAGTACTACTTCGGTAAATACCCGAACATCATTCGCAAAAACCGCACCTCAGTGGCCGTACTTACCGGCGAAGAGTCCGACGAGGAGCTAAAGGCCTTAGGCGAAGACATCTTCCGTTATTTTGGTATGGGGTGTCGTAATGTAAGTCACTTGCTACTTCCTAAAGGCTATGACATCCAGCGTGTATTCGCAAGCATTGTAGACTGGGGCGATGTAGTGAACAACAACAAATACGGCAATAACTACGAGTACTATCGTGCACTTTTCCTGTTGAATCAAGACGATTTTCTAGAAAATGGTTTCTTGATCGTTCGCGAGAACGAAGTGTTGCACACACCGGTTTCTATACTACACCACAGTACGTATGCTGCTGCTGGGGCAAAAGATCGACTATCGGAATGGGAAGGCCAGATTCAATGCGTTGTTGGACGAGATTATGAGCCATTTGGAAAAGCGCAGCGTCCAGAATTATGGGATTACGCTGACGGTGTGAACACTATGGAGTTTTTAAAAGCCCTGTAGGCAACTACTTTCTTTCCAACGCGCCGATCGTCGCAGGATTTAAACGGGGTGTGCCCTCGAGGTCTATTGAAGGGGAAATTGGGGTAGTGATCGCTTGGCCAAAAAGCAGCGAGGCAGAGTCAGGCCGGAAGGACCATTGTTCACCTGGAATCAACGCACTTTCCGTAAATGGCCAATTCAGATTAAACTCACAATCCGTAAATAGCGCTGTATCCCCAAGGCTGTAATGCCCCAATTCCGGATTCGGCTCAATCTTCATCGCATTGCGCTCAAATTTCACATCAAATACCCCAGTACTTTCAATGCCCATAGCTACTTCATTCGGTAGTGTTCCACCAATGTATGAGTTGGTGAAATAGGCACGTACATCGCGCGTATAGCGTGTATTGGTAGCGTCTTCGAAGAAATTGACCAAACCCACAGCAGTGCCGCCACGCGAGGAAAACCCCCAAGAATTCAAGAAAGTACTGTGGTCAAATCGGTAATTTCCACCTAAGCCGTACAATCCATAAACACCACTCGGCCCGATGGCCACATTCGTACCCACGATGTTCGCATATCCGCCATAGAGTGAGACCCGCGAATTATGGGTCAGTACGGCATCATGCATTTCAAGGTTCGGGCCAGTTCCCCAAGCACTATCCACACGTACAGCGGTCGTGGCATTTTTGATTAAAATATGGTTCAGCGTAGCCCTTGTTTGTTCACCGCCCATCACGAAGACGCCACCCAGCAGTCCTCCCCATTGGCCAGGCACCCACTCGTACGAAGGTTCTAATCGATCGCCTTGGAACACTACGGGATCGCTCATCGAGCCGGAGCGTTGAGGGTCTACTTCAAGCAAACCATCTCGATACACCCAAAGCCCACTGCTAGAATGAAAATGAACCTGGGTTCCCGGCGCTATCGTTAGGCTTTGCGCACTGTCGACCACGGCATATCCATAGACCACGTGCGGCTTACTGTTGTCCCAAAAGGCATTCTCTTCCAATACAGAATACGCCAATTTTAAAGGCGGCAACGGATCAGGTCGCGCGATAGTCAGCACATTCGTAGGGAAGTGATAGATCGCGTCCCAAACTGCCGTGACCAGCAACACCTGCTGCGAAACGGAACCATTTTCAAAGAATATACTGTCTTCATACACAAGCTGGGTCAATCCAGCAGCATCTGGGCTGATCTCTATAAATACATAGGCACTGTCACCTGCGAGAATCTCAACATTCTCGACAAGACGCCCACTTACGCCATCTACATTTAAGCGGTAAAAACTTTCTTCGCCTCGTGCGAGGTATACACGGTCGACCGTCATGTCCTCAGCGGAGGTATTGTAGATCTTTAGCGTCCGGGTAGAACTACCCACACCAGAAAACACCGTGTCCAAATACACCGTGTCTTGAGAAAAGCCTAAATTCACATCCGTTCCTATAAAAGAAGTAGTGCGGCGACATCCGCCTGCCAGCACTAGGAGTAGCAACGTGAATAATAGAAGTGTCTTTCTCATCGAAGCGAAGCTACACCACTATTTTTTCTCGAGCAATGAACTTAACTAGAAACATTTACTGTATATTTGCCGACTAATAAAGAAAAGGGGCTTGGGCCAAAACTCAAGCTATTAATAGAAGAAAGAAAATGAAAAACGGAATCCACCCAGAAAATTACCGTCTTTGTGTCTTTAAAGACATGGGAACAGGTGATCAGTTCATCACAAAATCTTGTGCTGACGCAAAAGACACTATCGAAGTTGAAGGTGTTGAATACCCACTGATCAAAATGGAAATCTCTTCATACTCTCACCCGTTCTACACTGGTAAGGTGAAGCTTGTAGATACCGCTGGTCGTGTCGACAAATTCCGCACACGTTACGGAAAGAAATAATAAACCGGTTTACGGTTTTCAAATACAAGGCCTGCTCTTTAGAGCAGGTCTTTTTTTTTGCCCTAAATTCGAGGCATTGAACAATCCAATCTCAAACCAAGTAGTATGCGTATCTCATTAGTTGATGGTCCTTCACGTGACCATTTGTTGCCTTTGACTTTTACACGTCCCGTAGCAGGTCTGCGTTGTGGTATATTAACGATCGAGGAGAAGTACAGCAAACGAGGTCATCTAACGGGATACTCAACACAGGCGTATTTGCAGTCAAAGTTTCCTCCTATCGAATCGCCTGAAGTCAGTGTGCTTGGCGGCGTCTGTCCGACGGAAGAGTTTATAGCAGCATTGCAAGATTTGAATGCGGGTGAGGGATTGTTCTATAAGGAGCAGCTCGTAGCAGTTTCAGGAGAAGATTTTACAAAAGTGCCAGAGAAAAAGGTTGCTTTTAACGGACCATTACTGCTGGTTGAACGTCCATGGGATCTATGGTCCAAGAATGCCGCAGCAATGGAGGCAGATTTTGCCTTTTTAACTACTGGTAGAACGAGCGCACCTGTAGATTCGACCTGTACAGTGATCGGTGATCGTATATTCTTGGAGCAAGGTGCACGCGCAACAGCGAGTATTCTTAATACAACTTCGGGACCTATTTATCTAGCAGCAGATGCGGAGATTATGGAAGGCTGTGTCGTGCGCGGAGGGTTAGCATTGGGTGAGCACTCCGCACTAAAATTGGGCACCAAGATCTATGGAGCAACTACACTAGGTCCACATTGTAAAGTCGGTGGAGAGGTGAATAACTCTGTTTTACAAGGGTATACGAACAAAGGTCACGACGGTTTCTTAGGGAATAGTGCCTTAGGGGAGTGGTGTAATCTCGGTGCAGATACGAACAACTCGAATTTGAAAAACAACTACGATGCGGTCAAAGCTTGGTCGTATGTAGACAAGCGTTTTACGCAAACCGGTCAGCAGTTTTGTGGCTTAATCATGGGTGACCATAGTAAAAGCGGCATTAATACCATGTTTAATACGGGTACGGTAGTTGGGGTGAGTGCGAACATTTACGGCGCAGGATTCCCGAGAAACTTTATCGCAAGTTTTACTTGGGGAGGGCCACAAGGGACGACCAACTACCGCTTGGACAAAGCTTTAGATACGGCGGATCGCATGATGAAACGCCGTGGCTTACAGGTGGAAGGTACGGAGCAAGAGATCCTCGAACACGTACATACTCTCACTGAAGAATTCCGTCGTTAAAGTGCTTTAAGGGCAGAGATTGTTGCTATCGGATCGTCACTTTTAAAGACAAAAGAGCCGGCAACGAGTGCATCAGCACCTGCTTGTAGCAGGCGAGCACCAGTTTCGAGGTTGACGCCTCCGTCAATCTCAATCAAGGCTTTAGAACCTGTGCGATCGATAAGTTCGCGTGCTTGCGCGGTTTTCTTGATCGTATTCTCAATGAACTTCTGACCTCCAAAACCAGGATTCACACTCATCAAGAGTACTTCGTCAAGGTCGATAACGATGTCTTCAAGTACACTGACTGGCGTATGGGGATTGAGTGCGACACCCGCCTTCATTCCAGCGTTGTGGATTTCTTGAATGGTGCGGTGCAGGTGTGTACAAGCTTCATAATGCACCGTTAAGATATCAGCTCCACAATCTTTAAAGGTTTGGATGTAACGCTCAGGCTGCACGATCATTAAGTGCACGTCCATGATCTTTTCACAGTTGTCGGCCATCGTCTTCACTACAGGCATACCATAGCTTATGTTCGGTACGAAAACACCGTCCATCACATCGATGTGGAACCAGTCGGCTTCACTTTTGTTGACCATTTGGCAGTCGCGTTGTAAGTTGCCGAAATCGGCCGCGAGCAGAGAAGGAGAGATGATAGGTGATGCCATGACTACTGTTTTAGATTGGTACAAAAATAAAGCACCTCAACCGGTATGGCGAGGTGCTTAGAATAAAATTTCTACTGTGGTTATTAACCGAGGTAGGTCTTCAAGATTTTACTGCGCGAAGTGTGCTTCATGCGACGAATCGCTTTTTCTTTGATCTGACGAACGCGTTCTCTGGTTAGGTCGAATTTTTCGCCGATCTCTTCAAGCGTCATAGGATGTTGACCGCCCAGACCGAAGTACAAGCGGATGACATCACCTTCACGCGGAGTAAGTGTAGCAAGCGATCTTTCAATCTCTGTACGCAAGGAGTCCATCATCAAATCCTCATCGGGGTGAGGACTGTCCGAAGAGTTCAATACATCGTAAAGATTACTGTCTTCTCCCTCTACTAGAGGCGCATCCATACTTACGTGACGTCCAGAGTTTCGCATGCTTTCCTTGACATCGCTTTCGCTCATTTCAAGGTGCTTGGAAATTTCAGCTGCACTAGGAGGGCGCTCGTTTTCTTGCTCGAGGTAAGCGTATGCTTTGTTGATTTTATTGATCGATCCGATCTTGTTCAACGGTAAGCGTACGATACGGCTCTGCTCAGCGAGTGCTTGAAGAATACTTTGACGAATCCACCATACTGCGTAAGAGATGAACTTAAATCCACGAGTTTCATCGAAACGTTGTGCTGCCTTGATCAGACCTAGGTTTCCTTCATTGATCAAATCAGGAAGGGTGAGTCCTTGGTTCTGGTATTGCTTTGCAACAGATACAACGAAGCGGAGGTTCGCTTTAGTAAGCTTCTCTAATGCGATTTGGTCACCTGCTTTGATACGCTGAGCCAATTCTACTTCTTCCTCGGCAGTGATGAGTTCCACCTTACCGATTTCCTGTAGATACTTATCGAGCGATGCAGTTTCGCGATTCGTTACCTGCTTGGTAATTTTTAACTGTCTCATGGGCAGAGATTCTTTAATTCAAAGGTGAAGAAAGGGAGCCTCGTCCACATGGACAAAGCACCCTTCTTAAAACCTAACATTCTTTTTCGACTAGGGTTCTATTCGCCGTCCTTTTCAGGTTTTGGCAAAAGCACTTTTCTCGAGAGCTTCATCTTACCCGCTTTGTCAACCTCTAGAAGTTTAACGCGAACCTTATCGCCTTCTTTTAGTACGTCCTCAACGTTTTTGATGCGCGTCCAGTCGATCTCAGAGATGTGCAACAAACCTTGTGTTTTAGGTGCGATCTCAATGAAAGCTCCATAGGTTTGAACACCGCGAACGATACCTTCGTAAGTAGCACCTACTTCTGGTTCGAATGCGATCGCACGGATCATTTCGAGTGCAGCGTTCATCTTCTCAGCATCCTTACCAGAGATCTCGATGTGACCACGGTCGTCGATTTCTTCGATAGTCACTGTAGTGCCAGTATCTGCTTGAATTCCTTGGATGTTCTTACCTCCAGGGCCAATGATTGGGCCGATGAATTCCTTCTTAACCGTCAACTTGATGATTTTCGGTGCATTTGGCTTGAGCTCTGTGCGAGACTCAGGCATCGTCTTGAGGATTTCGTTCAAGATGTGCAAACGTCCTTCCTTGCTCTGCTTCAAAGCTTGAACAAGAATTTCGTAGCTCAATCCCTTGATCTTGATATCCATCTGACATGCAGTAATACCTTTCTCAGTACCGGTTACTTTAAAGTCCATATCACCCAAGTGATCTTCGTCACCTAAGATGTCTGACAATACAGCAAACTTCTCACCGTCAGAGATAAGCCCCATTGCGATTCCACTAACTGGACGAACGAGTTTTACACCTGCATCCATCATAGCGAGTGTACCTGCACAAACTGTTGCCATCGAAGACGAACCGTTTGACTCTAGGATATCACTTACAACACGAATCGTGTACGGGTTCTCAGGATCAACCATTTTGTACAAGGCACGTTGCGCCAAGTTACCGTGACCTACTTCTCTACGGCTCACACCACGAATCGGGCGTGCTTCACCAGTTGAGAATGGAGGGAAGTTGTAGTGCAAATAGAATTTCTCTTCACCTGTAAAGGTTGCATCGTCGATTCTGTTTGCATCCATCGTAGTACCCAAAGTAACCGTAGTTAAACTTTGTGTTTCTCCACGCGTAAATACTGCAGAACCATGTGCTCCCGGTAAGTAGTCTACTTCCGACCAGATAGGACGTACTTCGGTAGTATCTCTACCGTCCAAACGTTGTCCGTCGTTCAGTACCATAGCACGCATTGCTTTGTACTCCACGTCGTGGAAGTAACGCTTTGCGAAGCCGGTGTTTTCGTCTCTCCATGCTTCGTCCTTGCTTTCGAGGTACTCGTTCAAGATGGCTTTAAAACCAGCAGAACGCTCGTGCTTCGGAAGACCGCTTTTTGCGACGTTGTATACTTTATCGTAGGTAGCGGCCATAACATCCTCACGAACTTCGTCGCTGTGTACCTCGTGGCTGTACTCACGTTTTGTTTGTGCTTTCTCAACCTGAGCAGCCAAACGTGTTTGTGCTTCAATCTGAACTTTGATGGCATCGTGTGCAAACTTGATTGCTTCTACCATCTCTTCTTCAGAGATTTCTTTCATTTCACCTTCAACCATCACGACGCTGTCCATAGACGCACCGATCACCATATCCAACTCCATATCTTCGAGTTGTGCTGGGCTTGGGTTGATGATGTGCTCTCCGTTGATACGGCCTACGCGAACCTCAGAAATAGGGCCGTCGAAGGGTAAATCACTTACAGCGATCGCCGCAGATGCAGCAAGACCTGTTAATGAAGTCGCTTCAACGTTTTCGTCGTAAGAGATCATTTGGATCATGAGTTGAATCTCAGCATGGTAGTCCTTTGGGAACAGAGGACGCAACACGCGGTCAATCAAACGCATGGTTAAGATTTCGTTGTCCGATGGACGACCCTCACGCTTGAGGAAGCCTCCAGGAACACGGCCATTCGCCGCAAACTTTTCACGGTAATCTACCGTAAGCGGAAGAAAGTCAACACCGTCTTTCGCTTCTTTGCTAGACACAACGGTGGCTAACAGCATAGTGCCACCACACTTAACAACGACAGATCCATCAGCTTGTTTTGCGAGTTTACCCGTTTCAAGCGTGATCTCTCTCCCGTCAGGAAGTGCGATAGTTTCAATAATTGCTTTAGGAATCATATATAGTGTAAATAGATACTTTTTTATACGCAAAAAGGCAATTGTAAAAATTGCCTTTCTGGTATTCTAAGGATGAAATTATTTTCTTAATCCTAGTTTTTCAACGATCGCACGGTAACGAGCGATATCTGTTTTCTTTAAGTAGTTCAGAAGCTTTCTTCTCTTTCCTACTAAAGCGATCAATGAACGCTCTGTATTGTGATCTTTTCTGTTTTGCTTCAAGTGCTCTGTCAAATGAGAGATGCGGTAGCTAAACAATGCGATCTGCCCTTCTGCAGATCCTGTGTCTTTTGCAGAAGCGCCGTATTCAGCGAAGATTTCTGCTTTTTTCTCTGTAGTTAAATACATATCAAAATCGTATTTAGATGTTTGTAATGCGTGAAGCGGCAAAGATAGATAATTATCCTAAAGTTGCGACTTGTTTGGTTTATTTATCTGTCCAGTACATTTTCGTACCCAATTCTATCCCCATCGTTGCAGCAGATCCTCCAAGTACTTCCAACACATAAGCTGCGGGTGCAGTGCTTGGTAGACTTTGGGTGGAAAGTGGTTGGGCATTTTCTTGCATGCTCACTACAACTCCCTCCTCATTGAGGTAGATGATGTCGAGAGAGACCAGGGTGTTTTTCATCCAAAAACTACGCGGCTGAGCACCGCCGGGCATAAAGAAGAGCATAGCCATGTCGGTCGCGACATTTTGGCGGTACATCATCCCAATTTCTATAGTCTCTGGGGTTGTTGCATATTCCGTTCTAAAAGAAGCAATGGTATCGGTTTGGTTCACCGCCCAAACGGTACCGTCCATTCGAAATGGAGGTTCGTATTGTTTTTTCGGTTGCTGGACTTTTGGCGCGGTGTTCGAGCCAAATTTCTCAAAGCTCCCAAATAAAGAGGGAATGATAAAAGCAGCGAGTCCGAGACCAACGATCCAAACGGCATATTTTCTCATCGCATTCATGAAGTAGTAGTTTTAGATGAAGCTGTTAGCGCAAAGTACAGACCTACTGCCACGAGGGGTATGCTGAGTAATTGGCCCATGTTGAAAGACATTTCCTGTTCGAAGGAAACCTGGATCTCTTTGTAGTACTCGATGAAAAAACGGAAGCCGAAAGTTCCGATCAAATAGAGGCCGAACAGCAGTCCGTGCTTTTCTCCGGCGCTACGGCGCATATAGGCGAAGGCAAGGATCAAGAATAGGATCCAGTAACCGGCGGCTTCGAAGAGTTGTGTGGGGTAACGCGGTACTCCCAGCAGCGTGATTTCAGCATACATGCCTTGTTCATCGGTGTACACTGTGGATTCGTTACCCTCGATGTACAGTAGGTTTTTACGATCCGCTCTCTGATTACTCAGGATTTGCGAAAGATAATTGTCCGTGTAGTTTTTGATTTGAGCTTCGCTGAGCTGGTTAAAGCGCAACTGGGCTTTGATCTCGGGAAGTAGCAAAGAGTCTGTAGTTATGCTCGCGCCAGTGGGAGTGAAGGTGACTTCTGAGAGATTCCCGGCAAACCCACGAGAAATAGTTCCTCGTGCGTCTTCAAGAAAAACAGTTTCAACAGCACTGTTCGCTGGAGCACCATAAATTTCAGAATTGAACCAATTCCCCATTCGGATAAATCCAGCAGCTAAGGCCACTACGATCACGATACGATCCAAAGTCCAAAGCGGGTGTTTCTTGGCGATTTTTAGTGACCAGTACAGCATTGCGCCGGTGATGGCAATAGCAGCGCCGTGTGACGCTAAACCGCCTTTCCACACCATGAAGATTTCGCCGAGGTTGTTTTTATAGTAGCCCCAGTCGTAGAAAAACACATGGCCTAATCGGGCACCGATAATGGTCGCTCCAATCATCCAATACACGAGCGAATCCATAAGTTTTGGATTCACATTTTCACGTTTAAAGACGTACTGCATCCCATACTGACCAAGCACAAAGCTGATGATGAACATCAGGGAATAAAAGCGGAGTTGGAACCCTGCAATAGGAATGTGATTCGGGAAATCCCAAAAAATAGTTGCGAGCATAAGCTTATTCTTTCCAGTCTACTATGAAGAGATTCGTCGCGCGACCTCCTCCGTTATTTCGATTCGAAGCAAAAACCAATTTCTTACCGTCAGGCGAGAACATCGGGAAAGAATCAAACGCCGTATCAAACGAAATTTGCTGCAATCCTGTACCGTCTGTGTTGATCATAAATAGGTTAAACGGGAATCCACGTTCGCTGTGGTGGTTCGAAGAAAACACGATTTTTTCACCACTTGGATGATAATACGGCGCCCAATTCGCCTGACCCAGTTGTGTCACTTGAGTCAGTTCAGAACCGTCAATATTACACGTGTACAACTCCATTTCCGTGGGTTCCACTAGGCCTTGTGCGAGTAAATCCTTGTATTTCTCAACCTCATCTTCGCTCGTCGGACGTGAGCTTCTGAATACCAATTTCTTAGAGTCAGGGCTAAAGAATGCTCCTCCATCATACCCCAAACCGCTCGTCACCTGAACAATATTACTGCCGTCGATGTCACAAACGTATAATTCTAAATCGCCGCTGCGCGTGGATGTAAAGACGATTTTGGTTCCATCCGGACTCACAGTAGCCTCGGCATCATAGCCCGGTCCGCTGATCAGTGTGTCAAGAAGATTGCCTTCTAAATCACTTACATAAATGTCAAAATCTTCATAGATCGGCCAGACATACGCGCCGCCTTCACCGCGCTCCGGGACCGCCGGACACGCAGAATCACCAGTGAACGTACTTGCGTAAAGAATAGTGGTGTCGCCCGGCATGAAATAGGCACAAGTCGTTCTGCCTAATCCATTTGAAATGCGCGCAGGTGCTTCTTCCAAAATGGTATCTTGATTCCAATCGAACGCATAGATTTGATCACATTCATTGCCCCATTTTTCTGCATTACTTTGAAAAGTGAGCTGACTACCGTCAAAGCTGAAATACGCTTCTGCGTTGTCTCCTCCATCGGTTAGCTGGCGCATGCCGTAAAAGTGATCTTCACCCTCATAGTTGAGTTCGCTAACCCAGGTTGCGCCGCTCGCTCCGTCCGCTTCGGCCTCTGACGGGCTATTTTGGCAAGAAACAGCTGCAATGGCTGCGAGTAATAGAATCTTCTTCATCTTTTATTTGATGTTTTTATCTTTTAATTCTTGTTCTAAAGCACTTCCTGGAACGGGGTCCCATCCATGTCCACCCCATGGATGACAGCTTGAAATACGCTTAGCACTGAGCCAAAAGCCTTTGAATGGACCGTGTAGTTTCACGGCTTCAGCCGCATAGGTACTGCAAGTAGGCTGATAACGGCAAGCTGGACCCAGCAATGGTGATACTACTTTTCGGTAGAGCCAAATGATTGCTAAAAGTGGTGCGCCAAAGATGTACCGAAGAAGCTGGGTCATGACACTGCTTTTTAAATGCTATAACTCGTTCCTTCCGGGCCGTCTTTGAGCTGGATACCAGCTTCTGCGAGTTGATCCCGAATCAAATCTGCCGTACTCCAATCTTTGTTCGTTCGAGCACTAGCACGTAATTCTATGATTAGATCCATTGCCTTGTCCAAGGCTTCTTGGTGTGCGCCACCATTTACCTCATTCTGTAATCCGAGAATATCGAATGCGAATGCATGCATCTTTTCTCGCAATAAAGAGACTTCATCTGGACTTAGTGGGAGAGTACCTTCAGCACCGTTTACCAGTTTAACACCTTCAAACAAATGCGCAATCATGATGGGGGAGTTGAAGTTATCACTCAGCGCAGCATAACATTTATCCACCCACGCTTGTACATCAAAGCCTTCGTTTTTAGAGGGTTTTAATGTGTCCAGCTTTGCTACTGCTGCCATCAAGCGGTCATGGCCTTTTTCGGCCGCCAGAAGTGCGTCGTTACTAAAATCGAGAACGCTGCTGTAGTGGGCTTGCATCATAAAAAATCGAACCACCGAAGGTGCAAAGCCTTTCGCAAGTAGAGGATTGTTTCCACTGAAAAGTTCTCCCGGTAAAATGGTGTTCCCGGTGCTCTTACTCATGCGTTTTCCGTTGAGCGTAAGCATATTTGCATGCAGCCAATATCTAGCCCCCTTGTGTGAAGAGCATGCGGTGTTTTGTGCAATCTCACACTCATGATGCGGGAATTTAAGATCCATTCCGCCTCCGTGAATGTCAAATTCTTCTCCAAGGTATTTGGTGCTCATTGCTGAACATTCCAAGTGCCATCCAGGGAAGCCGACACTCCAAGGCGACGGCCACCGCATGATGTGGCTTGGTGAAGCTTTTTTCCAAAGGGCGAAATCTGCAGGATTGCGTTTTTCTTCTTGGCCATCAAGTGCACGTGAACCGGCTTGCAGTTCATCCATTTTTCGACCAGAAAGAACGCCGTAATCACCGCCCTCCTTATTGTAAGTCTCCACATCGAAATAAACGCTGCCGTTGCTTTCGTAGGCCCAGCCTTTATCGATGATCGTTTGCACCATCTCTATTTGTTCGACGATATGTCCCGTTGCAGTAGGCTCGATAGAAGGTGGAAACGCGTTCAGTCGTTGCATCACGTGGTGGAAGTCCACCGTGTAGCGTTGCACGATTTCCATAGGTTCAAGCTGCTCAATACGTGCTTTTTTAGCGATTTTATCCTCGCCTTCATCCGCGTCATTCTCTAAATGGCCGGCATCAGTGATGTTACGAACATAGCGTACTTGATACCCTAAGTGTTTTAAGTACCGAAATATGAAGTCAAATGAGGTGAATGTGCGAGCATTCCCGAGGTGTACATCGCTGTAAACGGTAGGGCCACAGACGTACATTCCTACTCGTCCTTCGCTGACGGGTTGAAACGATTCTTTCTCACCAGTCAAGGTGTTGTCTACGACTATTGGATAGGTGCGGTATAGTGGTTCCATTTAGGCCCCGAAGTCGGTTTTTAGGTTGATGTAGTCTAAGAATTCAGCTTTCTTATCTTCTTGCTGGAAGACACCTCCGAACTCTGCGGTTACGGTCGAGCTGTCGATGTCGCGAATACCTCGTGAGTTTACGCAAAGATGTTTGGCGTCAATCACACATGCCACGTCTTCTGTTCCCATAACCTCTTGAAGGGCTTGGACAATCTGACGAGTCAAACGCTCCTGAACTTGAGGACGTTTTGCAAAGTAGTCGACGATTCGATTCATTTTGCTCAACCCTACCACTTTCCCTTTAGAGATGTAAGCAACGTGTGCGCGTCCAACGATAGGTAGCAAATGATGTTCGCAAGTAGAATATAGAACGATGTTTTTTTCTACGAGCATTTCGTTGTAACGGTACGAATTATCGAAAGTGCTCATCCCAGGTTTACGCTTTGGGTGCAGCCCGCCAAAAGCTTCGTTGACATACAATTTAGCCACGCGCAATGGAGTCCCTTTAAGACTGTCGTCCTCAAGGTCCATTCCTAACGTTTCTAAAATGCCCTTTACGTGCTCTTGAATGATGGCAATTTTTTCGTCATCTGACTTTTCAAAAGCATCTGGACGCAAAGGAGTCTCTGCTTTGAAACTTTCGTGTGCATCGCCAATCTCTTCGGCTAAAATGGGGTCTATATGTTCTGACATGCGTTTGGTCTTAAAAAACGGGTGCAAAGGTAGGTATTAGTCCCAAAAAGGCACCCCTTGCGTAGTGGCTTTCTCTTTCAATGCTTCGACAGATTCGCCGATGCGATCTAGCGCAATTTGTGCGTCTTCGATCATAAGAAGTGCGTCTTCTTTTGCATTGATCATGGTCCCTGTTGGTGCACCACGGTGGTTCCATGCGCTCCATGCAAGCAATCCTACGACATCATTTAAAGAGGCTGCCGATTCCATTTCGCGCTTGCTACGTGTTTTGTCGCCTTTTAAAAGAATACTAAGCTTCTTGAGTTCAAGGTCGATACCGCGCGCGGCGGTAAGGTCTTCCAGTGAAGTGCCCGGCGTATTGCGAAGACCAGCACGTAATGCATTTAGGTCTTTCTCTAGGCGATTGTAAGCGGCGTAGATTCGGTTTGATGAAGCATACAGCGCATCAATCGATCGGTTGAAATCCATATCGATGTCTTCGAAGTTGTACAGGTGATTCACTTCAAATTGATGATTTTCAATCAAAGAAGTGAGAACACCATTTGTGCTGCGATCGACATTCATGGTGTACGTGCCAGGTAACACAAAAGTGGTGGTAGAAGGCTTCGTCTTGGGTTCGCCGTTTTCATTGATGCTTGCGGTGCTACTGAATTTGCCATTCCAGGTGAATCGCTGTATTCCGGAAGCATCTGTTCGAGTAAAGCGAGCGACTTCTGTACCTGAAGAGTCTTTTACCGTAAATAGCAGGTACGGAGATTCTTCCCAGTCTTCGTTACGAAGTTGATCCAAACTAGGGTAGTGCGGTAGGTCTTCTTTGGCTTCGGGACGATCGTCCTTTACACGCGATGCTTTTTCAGTAATGTACAATTCAAAAGTCACACCTACAGGAGGGTTTTTCGCGTGGTAATCTTGACCACCTTTGTAATCCATTCCACCGATGTTCGCTCTGTTAAACAGTAATCCTGGTTTCGTTGAGAAAAAGGCGGCATCTTGTTCTAAGATGTAATTCATTTCGCGCAACGGAGAGTAGTTGTCGAGTACATAAAACCCGCGACCAAAAGTGGCTAAAACCAAATCGTTTTCACGCTCTTGAATAGCAATATCACGTACTGCAGTTGTTGGTAGTCCACTGCCCAATTCTTTCCAATTTGCTCCACCATCCAGGGTAAACCAGATGCCGAATTCGGTACCTGCAAACAGTAAATCCGGGTTAATATGGTCTTCAGCTAAGGCATAAACGCTTCCTTTCTCAGGAAGGCCATTAGTGAGTGCCGTCCAGCTCTTGCCTTCATCATCACTCTTGTAGATGTAAGGTGTGAAATCGCCGTTTTTGTGGTTGTTAAAGACCGTGTAAACAATCTTGTCGTCGTGCCGCGACGGTACAATATCCTGGACGTAGACCAGTGGTAGACTAAGAGATCCTACTTGCGTTTTAGGTAGTGCGTTATAGTTCTTGATGCTTGACCAATTCTTACCATCGTCCGTGGTCTTCCACACGAGTCCATCGTCAGTACCCGCCCAAAGCTCACCCACATGGTTTGGATGTTCTTTTAAGGTGACGATATTGCCATAAATCGAAGTGCTTTTATGCAGTGCGATTGCCTCTGGTCCCCAGTACCGGTCCATGATCGGAAGTCGGTTGCGATCGAGCTGACGCGACAAGTCTTCAGAGATGACTGTCCAGCTGCCACCGCGATCGGTACTTTTAAAAACTTTATTTGCAGCGAAGTACAATGTTTTAGCTTGGTGCTTGCTCGCAACTAGAGGAGCATCCCAATTCCATCGGTAAGCAGCATCTTTGTAGCGAGGTTGTGGCTGGATAGGCGTTTTCTCTCCGGTTTGCTTATTGAAGCGGACCAGCCAGCCGTATTGCGCTTGTGCATACACGATGTTCGGATCAGCAGGATCAGTGGCGCTTTCAAAGCCGTCGCCTCCATTGGTGACAAACCAATCGCTATTGATGATTCCTCGACGATTGATCGTTTGTGAAGGTCCTCCCAAAGAGTTGTTGTCTTGCGTGCCACCGTATACGTTATAAAAGGGCCAATCGTTATCTACGGACACACGGTAAAATTGGATCGTAGGAATATTTGCATTCCAATCCCAATTCTTCATACCGTCCCAAGTTTCATATAAGCCGCCATCGGTACCCATGATCATGTGGTCCGTGTTGCTAGGATCAATCCAGAGGCAGTGGTTGTCCACATGCTTAAATTTCTTAGGGATGTTCTTGAATGATTTTGCGCCATCCGTGCTGACGTGTGCATAGGTGTCCATGCTGTACACCGTATTAACTTCTGTTGGGTGCGCAACGAGCTCCACATAATAATTTCCGCTCGTCTGATGGCCACTTTGCTTGGTCCAGCTCGCTCCGCTGTTTTGTGAACGATAGGTTCCGTGTCCTTCTATGGTAGCGTAAAGGACCTCTGGATGTGCAGGTGAAATATCCATTCCGATACGACCCACATCGCCTGAAGGAAGCCCGCCTTGCACTTTATTCCAAGTTTGCCCACCGTCTATACTTTTGTACATGCCGCTTTCAGGACCTCCGCTCAGGTGCGTATAGACGTGTCTTCTGCGCTGATGCGCTGTAGCGAAAAGTACATCCGGGTTACGTGGATCCATATGAATCTCGTTAAATCCGGTATGTTCGCTGACTTCAAGAATCTGTGTCCAATTTTTTCCGCCATCGCGAGTCTCGTAAATGCCTCGGTCTCCGCCCGCGCTCCATAAGGGGCCATAGGCAGCAACATACACATGCTTCGAATCTCTAGGATCCACCACAATCATTCCTATATGTTCACTTTCTTCCAGACCTACATTCTCCCAAGTCTGTCCACCGTCATGACTTACATAAACGCCATCGCCATAAGCCACCGAACGCTGGTTGTTGTTTTCTCCTGTACCTACCCAGATCGTATTTGGGTCATTCGGGTCTATGGTAATACATCCAATGCTGTAGCTGCCTTCTGCGTCGAAAATGGGCGACCAAGTCGTACCATTGTTCGTGGTTTTCCAAACGCCACTAGAAGCCATCGCCAAATACATCTCAGAAGTTTTCGTAGGATGCACAGCAAGGTCAGCTATCCTTCCTGAGGTCGTCGCAGGGCCCAGCTCTCTAAACTTAAAAGCGGTAGTGCTTTGCTCCGTCCAGTCCGGCGTGTCATCCTTGCTCTTGCGCTGTCCGTAAACGGAGGCACTCAAAAGCAATGCTCCAGTACAAAGAAGTAGTGTGGTCTTTTTTAGGGAATGTAGATTCATGGTACGCAAACGATTTTCTCTTTAACTAACGCGGTTTTACGTCAGTGAGTTTGCAAATTACCACAAAAGGGCCAAAAGCCACCTTTAATAGGCGGTTAGAATTTCCAGAGCGCCCCGAAACTGACCATCGTTTCCATGGTCGTGTAGGTAAGTGGATCGATGTAGTCCGCACTAAACGGATAATACTGGGTTTGCTGTGTGATTCGACTCCAACCGAGGTGAAAAGTAGCATCGTCAACGCGAATGCTTGCTCCGGCACCCGTTCTCCAGTAGTCGCCAAAAGCTTCCCTATAGCTAGGGCTATACCCAGCTCCTGCACGGAGTGTAACTAGACCGATACGCATCTCCCCACCAGTGCTCACCAGGTGTTGATTTGCTAGGGATCCATCGATGATCGGATTCAGGTAACGCTCATTTCTACTTATGGATGCGCTCCAAGCGTGCGGTATCAAGGTATGGTTTAACGTGATCAGCCCAAGACGTCCTAAAACAAGTGTAGCGCCACTGCGTAGTTTAGGGGCGGTCATCATCGACCACATGTACTCTTCACCATAGCCTTCGGCACTGGTCCCGGAAGCCGAAACGCTCGGTCTCAGGGCTCGTAAGTCTACTTCCCAGTCCTGGGAGAATGCGTAGACTTGCGGCAATTCGAGCGCTGCTGCAAGACGTAAAAATTGGACAGGACGGTATAGAACGCCCAGATTAGCAGAAATTCCGATCGCATTGTTGTTCCAATAGTCCGTAAGCTCCAGTGAAGCTAAATCTGTCGTGCTATTGTAGGTTTCATCGTGCTCGATCTCCACGGTTTCAAAACTATGCACAAGCTGCACTGCGGCGCCGTAATACAATGTTTTTCCTAACGCATTACCTCCTCCGAAACTCCATCTGTTACGCATGCCCTTTCGAAAATAGATGTGTTGGAAATCCACATCACTCAGGTTGGCCGTCGAGTTGTAGGACTGGGTATTTACATCATAATCTGTCGCATAACTTTGATAGAGCAAATCTTCATACGCCCCCAATTCAGGTAAGAAATCTGGAGGAGTGCCTTCCGAACGGTCCATCCATTGCTGTGTCATACTGCCCGTGTTCAGCCTTGTGTCCCTAAGACGTTCCCTGTAGAGTTGGTCGCTATTGTAGGTGAAAAAAAAGTTCCATCCGCTCACGGGATCGCGCCCAAGAAATCCTACGTTACCGACATTCATGGTGGTTGTGTTTCCACGCACGCTCCCGTTTTCTAACGTGTTTCTTTTGGTGAAAATCCCCAGGTCCATTCCAAAAGCATCTTGACGGTACAGCGCTGCGCCTGCTGGATTTAAAGCGAGTGCAGTGAACGAGCCGCTCATGGCAGTCATACTTCCGGCAAGTCCATTGAACCTCGCGTCTCCGTACTGTGCGCTTTGATTGAGCTGGTCGTAATAGTCGAGTGTTTGACTCTTTACGCTGCACGAGATGACGACCAATGCGCTAACGATCAGCTGTCTGATAGTCATCGTCTTCTACCGCTTGAGTTGGAACTGTTTGAAGAACTACGGCGAGGGCTGCTACTGGACTGGGGAGATGTACTACGCTGCGGCGTTGCACTGCGATCCGGTGTAGTTCTTGGCTGAAAGGTGCTGCCTCTTTGTGGTGTGACTCGGTCGTAAGAATTGTATTGCGGACGATTCTGTCTACGTGGTTGCTGCACCTTAGACGTTCCTTTTGTGGTGTTTGAAGTGGGCTGAGACGAAGCGGGCGATACGCGGCGCACTTCTCTTTCGCGCAGTCTTTTTACAGATTGCTCCGTTGTTGTTTGGTCTATGTTGTAATTAACTCGCTGTTTTACTGGAGTTAAGATCCCGCTCCAGCCTGTGGGTTGCTTGGGACGATCTGGAGTATCCGAAGTCTTTCCTGTAGATGCCGAGTTTCCCCGTGAAGTGTTGTATTTGGATGGACGAGCTCCGCCATAGTTAGTGCCACTGCGTATTGTACCGTTCGATCCGTTGTTGGTCCATGCGTTATTGTTCCATCCGTTGCCGTAGCTGTACGAATTCCAGGGGTTGTTCCAGCCATTATTGCCCCATCCATTTCCGTACGGGTTCCAAGGGTCGTACCATCCGTTGCTGCCCCAGCCAGAGCTGTAGCCGAAGGTATTCCACTGTGGACTCCATGGATCTTGCCACATGTAGTTGTGCCACTGACTTCCACCTTGAAAAGGTTGAAATCCATAGGGGGTGGTTCCGTACATGTAGTTTTGTTGCATCAAGCGCCAGCGCCAAAAAGAAGACCCGTTCATAGCGCTCATTCCTGGAGAAAATCCCCAGCTAAAGTGAGTATTACCGCCTTGAGGTCGAACTACAGGGGCGTTTTTAGAAAAGTCGTTATCATCGCCCCAAAGCGCATCGTAATCCATCTGCTGTGGATCATCCGAAGCGGAAGGGGTCGTTGCACCGGCAAAATAAGGAGAGGGTAGGGTGGGGTTGTAGTAGTTTTCATCCTCAAAGTAGTTGTCAGTGAGGCTTACAGGCGTGCTACATGCAGTAAGTAGTGCATAACTTAAACCCACAAATAAGAGGTGCTTCTTCATAACTTCAGTAACTTTGCCGTTCATAATTAATAAGGTACAAAAGTTATACCAACTTCTAAGATAAATGGCAAAGCATCTCACTACTAGGGAACAAGATTATTCGAAATGGTACAATGAATTGGTGGTTAAAGCCGATCTCGCTCAGAATTCAGGAGTGCGCGGGTCGATGGTCATCAAGCCATACGGATATGCGATATGGGAAAGTATTCAGGCAGATTTGGATCGTAGATTCAAGGAAACAGGGCACATGAACGCCTATTTTCCGTTGTTCATTCCGAAATCGTATTTCTCAAAAGAGGCATCGCACGTCGATGGTTTTGCCAAGGAATGTGCAGTGGTTACCCACTACAGATTGAAGAACGATCCGAACGGTAAAGGGGTTATTGTTGATCCAGCGGCTAAATTGGAAGAAGAACTCATCGTACGTCCTACCTCGGAAACGATCATTTGGGATACCTATAAAGATTGGATCCAGTCGTACCGTGATTTACCAATTCTTGTGAACCAGTGGGCGAACGTAGTGCGTTGGGAAATGAGAACGCGTTTGTTCTTGAGAACGGCTGAGTTTCTTTGGCAGGAGGGGCATACCGCTCACGCAACGAAAGAAGAGGCAATTACCGAAGCAGAAACGATGCTCGATGTGTACT
Organism: uncultured Schleiferiaceae bacterium; assembly: GCA_965655695.1. GTDB lineage: Bacteria > Bacteroidota > Bacteroidia > Flavobacteriales > Schleiferiaceae > UBA10364. The sequence goes on from CBFHHO010000001.1 coordinate 48,800, forward strand.
CCACATTTGTAGAGGAAATCATGGCTATCCCAGTGCTTCGCGGAACGAAAACTGAAGGTGAACGCTTTGCAGGCGCGCTAGAGACCTACTGTATTGAGGCGCTTATGCAAGACGGTAAAGCCCTTCAAGCAGGTACTTCTCATTTCCTAGGGCAGAATTTCGCCAAGGCGTTTGATGTGAAGTTCCAGAATAAGGAAGGAAAGCAAGAATTTGTTTGGGCCACCTCATGGGGCGTAAGTACGCGCTTGATGGGAGCACTTATTATGACCCATAGTGACGATAATGGATTGGTGTTGCCGCCAAAATTGGCTCCATATCAAGTCGTTATTGTACCTATTTACAAGGGGCAAGAGCAGCTGGATGCAATCTCTGAGGTTGCAGAAGACCTGATGAAGGAGTTACGTGCAGCAGGTGTTACAGTCAAGTATGACAATAGAGACACCCATAAACCGGGTTGGAAGTTCAACCAATACGAACTTCAGGGAGTTCCTGTTCGTATCGCGATAGGGCCGAAGGATCTTGAGAAAGGGTCTGTTGAGGTAGCGCGTCGTGATACACTCACGAAACAGTTCATGGACCAGAAAGATGTGGCAACTGCGATTCCTGCACTCTTAGACCAAATCCAAAATGATCTTTTTGCAAAGGCACTTGCCTTTAGAGAGGAGCATACGCATGAGGCCAATACTTGGGAAGAGTTTGAGGAACTCATCAAAAACAGCGCTGGATTCGTTTACGCGCACTGGGACGGGACTTCAGAGACCGAGGATAGAATTAAGGATATGACGAAGGCAACTATTCGTTGTATCCCGTTGAATAACAAGCAAGAAGAAGGGACCTGTATCCTGACCGGCAAGCCTAGCGCGCAACGCGTAGTTTTTGCGAAGGCGTACTAGGAGAGAAAAAGATCGAAAAAAACTCGATTTATTTTGCCCAAGGTATTGCAGAATTGAAAATCGTGCTTACATTTGCACTCCTCGAAACAACGAGGTATAGTTCTGGAGTATTTTGGCCCGTTCGTCTAGCGGTCCAGGACGCCGCCCTTTCACGGCGGAAACACGGGTTCGATTCCCGTACGGGTCACAAAAATTAATTGAAAAGACATGGCAAACCATAAGTCTGCTTTAAAGAGAATTCGTCAATCAGCCAAAAAGGCTGCTCACAATCGTTACTATCACAAGACGACACGTAACGCTGTGAGAAGACTACGCGGCACTACAGATGCAGCTGAGGCAACAGAAATGTTCCCACAAGTAGTTTCTATGTTGGATAGACTTGCAAAACGCAACATCATCCACAAGAAGAAAGCTTCTAACTTGAAGTCTAGCTTAGCAAAGCACGTTGCAGCGCTATAAGCTTTACTTAAGCAGTGTAAAGATTTTTAGAACCCACTTCGTTTGAAGTGGGTTTTTTTGTGCTCAAAAATCAGTAGTAACGTTCTGTCGTGTTTTTAAGAGTAGGCTAATGCCATGACTTGAGTACTTCAAATCCTAGGTATTGAAAAGGCCAGGGCGTAGAACGGGGTCAAAAAAAATCCCAATACTCATTTAAGAGCATTGGGATGTAATCATCTTTTCGAGATTGAGAAGAACTGCTTACTCAGCGTAAAGCTCCTCAATCTTCGCTTCATATTTTGCTAGAATTGGTTTACGCTTGACCTTGAAGGTAGGGGTAAGACATCCATTATCGACGGTGAATTCTTCCGTGTCGATAATGATCTTCTTGATTTGCTCCCATTTCCCAAAGTTGGCATTTGCCTTTTCGACATCACGCCATACACGATCAATCACTTGCTGATGTTTAGCCATCTCCTCAAACGTAGTATACTTAATGTCGTGGCGACTACACCATTCTTTCACGCCTGCTTCGTTAAGGATACAGATGGCCGATGGGAATTTACGTCCGGCACCTATCACCATGCTCTGTGCAATCAAGTGCGAACCTTTCAGTTCGTTTTCAATGACCTGAGGTGCGATGTATTTCCCACCAGAAGTCTTAAACATTTCTTTTTTACGGTCAGTAATGCGTATAAAGCCGTCTTCGATGACACCGATATCTCCTGTGTGGAACCAATCATCGGTCATGACTTCCGCCGTTAATTCAGGTTGCTTGTAGTACCCGAGCATCACGTTAGGACCTTTTATTAGGATTTCTCCGTCTTCAGCAATCTTAACCTCTTGGCCTTCTAACACTTTTCCTACAGCGCCAATACGGAGCATGTTTTTACCATTCGTGGTATTTACAGAGATTACGGGTGAAGTTTCGGTGAGACCGTATCCTTCCAGAATCGGTACTCCTATACCATTAAAAAAGCGGGCAAGTCGTGGTTGCAATGCTGCTGAACCTGAAGCCACCGCCTTTATGTTTGACATCCCGAGCGCTTCACGAATTTTACTGAACACGAGTTTGTCGGCAATGCCAAGTTTCCAATGGTAGAATCCACCATTTGCTTGTTCCGGTTCCCATTGTAGTGCAAGACTAACAGCCCATTCGAAAATTTTGGCCTTCACACCTCCAGCACTCGTGCCATTTGCTACAATGCCATCGAAGAATTTTTCTAGAAGTCTAGGAACGGCAGTGAAAATGGTCGGCTGACAATAGTTGAGGTCTGCTTTAATGGTGTCAATAGCTTCTGCAAAATAGATGCTTGCACCGTTGTAGATATATAGGTATTGAATGAAGCGTTCAAAACTGTGACACACAGGAAGGAAACTCAATACGCGAGATTCATTTTTAATGATTCCTGGAATACGAGGAGTCGCAGTGATCACAATCGAAACTATGTTCTTATGTGAGAGCATAACACCTTTGGGTAAACCCGTGGTTCCAGAAGTGTAAATGATGGTCGCGAGGTCTTCAGGTTGGACTTGATCACGGAATTTGATGACTTCAGCCTGTTTCGAATCGTCCTCACCTAAGGCATTGACCTCTTCCCAATGATGCTTTCCTTCGTACTTCTCAAAAGAATAGATGCCCTTCATGGTAGGGCACTTGTCTAAGATGTTGTGTACTTTATCATAAAGCTCATCGTTAGAAACAAAACAGTACTTGCTTTCACTATGGTTAAAGATGTACTCGTAATCGCTCTCAGTCATCGTTGGGTAGACCGGGACATCCACAGCTCCTATTTGAAGAAGGGCGTGATCCATGATGTTCCATTCACAACGGTTGTTGTGAGAAATCAGCGCTACTTTATCGCCGGCTTTGACACCGAGTGCAAGTAAACCACGAGATGCTGTATCTACCGCGGCTATAAATTCGCTAGTAGTGTAGCTTTTCCATTCTCCATTTACTTTGGAGGTCATCATTACCTCCATAGGCATGTGTTCCTGTTGGTAATGCGGTATATCGAATAAGCGAGTTGGTTGTTTCATGTTGGAGTGTTTCGTGTTGTTGTGTTTTGCGGGTCCTAAATATAGGCAAAATGTAAAATGTACATTTAATATAGCCCGTTATTGATAAACGACTCTTCCAGAAAGAAGGGTTTGCACCACTGTAGTTTCATTCTGTTGTGGTTGGTTGTTAGCGAGTAGGTCTTGATTCAGGACGGTAAAATTGGCCAATTGCCCTTTAGCTATGCTACCGTACTCGTGCTCTGAAAACGCACTATATGCTGCGTCTACTGTCATGCCACGAAGGGTTTGTAGGGGAGAGAGTGCTTGAGATTTCATGAAACCGCCTTCTGGCCAATTGGCTTTGTCTTTACGTGTAGTCGCAGAAAAATAGGTAGCTAAAGGATCGATATGTTCTATAGGGAAATCGGTGCCCAAAGCAACTCTTTTTGAGGCGTTTAAAATACGTTTGTAACTGTATGCATGTGTGATTCGATGTGGACCTAAACGCTCATGTGCCCAATACATGTCGCTCGTTGCATGGGTAGGCTGTACGGACGCTACAATGTTCGGGTGTGCATAATACGCACTGTCTTCTGGCGTCATGATTTGAGCATGTTCCACGCGGAAGCGCAAGTCTGCTGTACGATCTAATGCGTCAAAGCTTTGCAACAACACATGATGAGCACTATCGCCGATAGCATGTACACAAAGCTGCCAACCTTGATCTAAGCAACGGTTACGAAGTGTATCAAGTTGCGCCACAGACAGTAGCGGCAACCCATAATGCTGAGGTAAATCGTGGTAGGGATCACGAAGTAAGGCCCCGCGAGAACCCAAGGCGCCATCAAGGTAGGCCTTGACACTTTTCACCCGTAGCAACGACTTTTCTACTGGGCCATGTGCTTCGAAGTAACTCAAGTCTTCCTCCGTATTACTGATCATCGCATTAACTGCAATCTTCCAAGCTCCCTCGTCAATCATTGAATCCAGAAGCAAGATCTGATCATAGTGCAGCCCCGCATCAGTGAGGGCTGTAATGCCATATTTCACTAAACTGTCCTGAGTTTGTAACAGCGCCATTCGCCAAAACGCAGTCGTATATTTAGGCAATTCAACCAATTCTTCAGCGCGATCGACTAAAACCCCATTCAGCACTGTGCCTCCGTCGATAGCGGCTCCAACTTCAATATCAAAAGCGTCCATTACTTCCTGGTTGACCCAAGCAGCATGACCGTCAATCCTTGTGAGGTAGATCTTCTTGTCTTCAAATTCTTCTAGATCTTCTACTGTTGGGTAGGAGGTGTTCGTCCAGTCGTTCTGGTCCCATCCACGCCCTATGATCCACTCTTTTTCAGGGTGCTCCGCTTTGAAATCTCGAATTCTTTCCAGGCACTCCTCTAAGGATTGGGTCCCAAATAAACTCACTGTATGCAAGGTCTCTGCGTATCCAAAAATGTGCCCGTGCGCATCAATAAATCCAGGGTAAAGGTGATCATCACCTAATAGAATCTCCTTTTTACCCTTAGGTGCATTACTTAGTTGACTTCCGAATCCTTTGATTCGACCGTCTTTCACAGCGATCCAACGTATCGATTGGGCATCTACAGTGGTGTCCAGATGGTGAATGTTATCACCCTTGATCACCACGTCAAACGTCTGATCTTGCTGGCTTGAGCAAGATATAAGTACAAGCAATGGAAGCAAGAGTAGGTTATGAACAAATGGAGATAAGAAGGTGTGAGTAATATTGCGCATGGTTTTCAAATGTGTTGCTGTAAGAATACCTAAATTTGCACAAATTCTTTTCAATAATGAATAGCACCTCAGTTGCAACTTTAGACCAGGCCAAAGAAATGGGCCTCTTGCCAGAAGAGTTTGACAAGATCAAAGAAATACTTGGCCGTACTCCAAACTACCTCGAACTCTCCGTTTATGGGGTAATGTGGAGTGAACACTGTTCGTATAAAAACTCCATCGTTTGGTTGAAAAAACTTCCAAAGAAAGGACCGCATATGTTGGTCGAAGCTGGAGAAGAAAACGCCGGTCTCGTTGACATCGGTGATGGTCTTGCCTGTGCATTCAAGATTGAATCACACAACCACCCCTCAGCTGTTGAGCCTTACCAAGGTGCTGCGACTGGTGTGGGAGGTATCAACCGTGATATTTTCACGATGGGTGCCCGTCCTATCGCTCAGTTGAATTCGTTGCGATTTGGTAAACCTTCAGAGGACCGTACCAAATGGTTGGTTAAAGGAGTTAGCAAGGGGATTGGTGATTACGGAAACTCATTCGGTATTCCTATCGTCGGAGGCGAGGTATACTTTGATGAGTGTTACCATCAAAACCCGCTAGTAAACGCCTTCTCAGCAGGAATCGTTGAGGTCGGTAAACAAATCTCAGCAACCTCCTCAGGTGTTGGTAATCCCGTATTTATTGTAGGTTCTGCAACCGGTAAAGATGGAATTCACGGCGCTTCGTTTGCTTCTAAAGATTTAGATGAAGATTCTGCAGAAGATATCCCATCAGTACAGGTAGGGGATCCGTTCCAGGAAAAATTGCTTTTAGAGGCAACGATGGAATTGGCGGAAACGGATGCTGTTGTAGGAATGCAAGACATGGGTGCTGCAGGAATCACTTGTTCTTCTTGTGAAATGTCTGCTGCAGGTGAGCACGGAATGGACATCTGGTTGGATAAAGTACCGTTGCGTCAAAACATGGAGCCGTGGGAAATTCTTCTTTCAGAGTCCCAAGAACGCATGCTTGTCGTTGTTGAAAAAGGCAAAGAACAAAAAGTATTAGACATCTTTGATAAGTGGGATTTAGAGTGTGAAGAAATCGGTGTTGTTACCGAAGGAGGCACAGTAAATTACTATTGGGAAAAAGATTTGGTAGGTACCCTTCCGGCTGAAAGTGCAGTTTTGGGTGGTGGTGCTCCGGTGTACCACAGAGAGTGGGCTGAACCGGCATACTACCAAGAGTACAAGAAGTTTGATATTGACAGGATAGAGGAGCCTAAAGATTTGAAGGCGGTAGCCATGCAAATGGTAGGGCTTCCAAACATCGCATCTAAGCGTCTAGTTTACGAGCAATACGATAGTATGGTAGGTACTCGTAACATGGGTACGAACGACCCGTCAGATGCTGGAGTGGTAAATATTAAAGGTACTGACAAAGCTTTGGCGATGAGTGTAGATTGTAATTCTCGCTACGTTCATGCTGACCCGGAAGTGGGTTGTGCCATGGCCGTTGCAGAAGCTGCTCGTAACATTACCTGTTCAGGCGGTATTCCTTCTGCTGTGACCAATTGTTTGAACTTTGGTAACCCATATAGCCCTGAAGTATACTGGCAATTTGTCGGTGCTATCAAAGGGATGAGCGCTGCCTGTGAAAAGTTCGAAACTCCAGTAACCGGGGGTAACGTAAGTTTTTACAACCAAACGCAGATCGGTCAAACGATCGAGCCCGTCTTCCCAACACCTACCATCGGTATGATTGGTGTCGTGGAGGACAAGAAATTTGTAACCACTTTAGGATACAAGGAAAAAGGAGATTTGATCTTCATGATCGGCTCTAGCCGCAATGATATTTCATCATCTCAATATTTGGTGAACGTTCACGGTGTAGAGCAGAGCTCTGCTCCATTCTTCGACCTTGAAGAAGAGTACGCAAATCAGAAGCAAGTTCAAATGTTGATCCGCGAAGGCGCCATCAACAGTGCGCACGATTTGAGTGAAGGTGGCCTTTGGATTGGTCTTCTAGAAAAAGGTTTTGCTTCAGGCTTAGGCTTTGACATTACTTTACCTGCAGAGTACCGCAAGGACGCTGTTCTTTTCGGTGAGTCGGCTTCTCGTATTCTGGTTACCGTTTCTGAGGAAAACAAAGATAAATTCATCGATCTAATGATGCTTAACGGTTGTGAGTTTGACCTACTAGGTCACGTAACCAAAGGCAGCATCCGTGTTGACGATGAAGAATGGGGCCAGGTAACAGAGTACCAGCACGTTTACGACAATGCACTAGGTGAAATGCTTGCTTAATACACAGCATACAAGTCATCATAAAAAACGAAGCGGTCTGTACTTAATGCTAGTACAGGCCGTTTTCTTTGACATATCTACCCATTCTGTATTCGATGCCCATACCGATAGCCGGCGTTAAGTTGAGCGCGGGTGATATGGGCCAAGTAATAGATCCGCCGACCGCTATATTTTTATGAACGTTGGAGACTATAGCAAGTTGTGGCGCTACGCCAAAGGTGTTTGATTTTTGTTGAATGATGCGTTCTTCGCTTTGCAGAATTCCCATGCCGCATCTAAGCTCAGTTTGTAATGGAGCGATACGAACGGCTCTCAATAAAGACAACGAACGCCAATCGTTATGAGAGTTCACGCGCCAAATGCTTCCACCATCGGTATGCGCTTGTACTTCAACGTATATATTTTTCTGTACCTCATATCCTCCCTTAACACTAACATAGGGTATTCCCGCACCGACATGCACATAACTGTATCTATTGGCATGCATCGAACCGTAACGCTGGGCAGAAGCATTGAAGCAGAATAGAAGGGCTATGAGTAATGAGAGAAATCGCATGGAACAAGTAGGTGGCTAAATTATATCATATATAACGAGTTATAGCCCTGGTTCCGTGTAGTTCATAACATTTAAATATTCACAGAAACGTGTGTTCCCCGCTAAATATCAGCCAAAATAAAACGCTGCGGTACGAAAGGTGTTGGCGTGCGCTTCGATGATGTTTCTGATCTCTGGACTGTACCCTCCGCCCATGTTGATGGCAACGGGTACTTCATTGCGATGACAACGTTCTAAAACCATTCGATCTCGCTCTTTACATCCGTTCAGTGTCAGATCCATACGGCCGAGCTTATCCCCTCGGATGACGTCTACTCCGCTTTGGAAAAACACAAATTCTGGTGCGACTTGATCGAATAGTTTTCCGAGGTGCTGGTCAAGCAGGCTGAGGTAGGCTTTATCAGAAATAAAATCGGGAAGAGGCACATCGAGATCGCTTTGCTCTTTGTGGTACGGATAATTCTTTTCGCCGTGCATCGAGAAGGTGAAGATGCGCGGGTCGTCTTTAGCCATCGCGGCTGTGCCATTTCCTTGGTGCACATCAAGGTCTATAACGAGAATTCGCGAAATCTTATGATGATCGATCAAATGATGGGCGCCCACGATGATATCGTTAAGAATACAAAAACCTTCACCGCGTTCGTAAAAGGCGTGATGGGTACCTCCTGCGATGTTCATGGAACAGCCGTATTGCAAGGCGAATTCTGTGTTGTCGATGGTGCCTTGGCAAATCGTTCGTTCCCTGTCGATCAATTGTTGAGATAAAGGGAAACCGATTTTTCGCTGCGCCTTGCCCGGTAAAGTGAGCTCATCGAGTTGTTGCCAGTAGGATTCTGAGTGGGAACGTAATATCCTGGATACAGGAAGCTGTTCTGGTGCAAAGAAATCTTCACGACGTAGGGTGCCTTCGTGCATGAGTTGCTCAGGCAACAGGGAATACTTGGCCATGGGGAACCTGTGGTTCTCCGGCAAAGGATGATGATAAATGGGGGCCCAAGCGACCTTTAGCATGGAAGTTTAACGCAATTGGGCGCCTAAACGTTCACCAAGTTGATGTAAAATGCGCTGTACCGATTTGTCCACTGCTTTGTCATTCAACGTCTTGTTTGGGTCGAGGAACAGCATTCCTATAGCATAGCTCTTTTTTCCTTCAGGAAGGTGCTCTCCTTCATAGACATCGAAGAGAAAAACGTCCTTAAGAAGTTTACGTTCAGTACTAAGCACCACTTCCGCAATTTCGTTATAACCGGTTGAAGTATCTACAAGTAAGGCGAGATCTCTGCGGACCGTCGGAAATTTAGGTAGTGCTGTAAACAGTTGAGTGCCGCGAGCTAGGGCGAGGGATAGTAATTGGTCCCAATTCAAACTAGCGTATGAAACACCGCCTTTGATGTCAAAATGCTTGAGGACCCTCGGATGGACTGTAGCAATATGACCGATTAGCGTTTTGCCTACTTTGATGGTAAGGAACTCGCTAAAGAGGCTGTGTTGGGCAACTTGGAGTTTAGCCTGCAGTCCGAAGCGAACGAGCGTGGCTTCGATCATTCCTTTTAGCGTGAAAAAGTCGTTTTCAACGGTATTTCCTTGCCATCCATTTTCGCCTTGTGTTCCCGCGATCACAAAGTCGAGGTGGCTGGCTTCGAAGTATCCATTGGCACCTTTTCCGTAAGATTTCCCACGCTCAAAGAGGCGTACATTGGGTTGCTGACGTTTTTGATTAAAGCTTACGGCATTCAACATACCAAACAGTAAGTGTGCCCGCATAACGTTGAGGTCTTGGCTCAAAGGATTGAGCATTTCAACGAGCTGTGCGCATAATTCCGGTTGAAGTTTCTCGTAGTCTGCTCCTTTGGTCAGGCTGTTGTTCATGATTTCGTAGAAACCGTTACCAGTGAATTGGTCTAGAATTGATTGCTCCAATTTTTCTGGACGTGGATCATGCTTCGCCACACTGATTCGCATGGTATCAGGCACAGGGATATTGTTAAACCCGTAGATGCGAAGTAGTTCTTCCGCGATATCCACATCTCGAGTAACGTCAACTCGATAGGTTGGAACTTGAACGGTCCAAGCATCACCATCGATAGTCAGAATGTCAAAGTCTAGAGATTCCAAAATGTCCTTTGCGTTCTGTTCTTCTAGACGGATTCCGATGAGTTTAGCAACCTTTTCGTAAGAGAAGGTAATCTGAGCTTTTGGGAATTCGATGGTGCCCTTATGGTCTCTTGCGCTGGAAGTAGCACCGGTAAGCTCGATGATCAATGCGGAAGCATACGCATGCGCTTCTGCGGTAATATTTGGATCTACGCCGCGCTCATAGCGGTAGCTTGAATCTGAATTGATACCGTGTCTTTTCGCTGTTTTGCGAACACGAACGGCGTCAAAGTAGGCGCCTTCAAGATATACCGTCGTTGTGTTTGAGGAAACGCCGGACTTCAAGCCACCGAGGACACCAGCGATACAAACAGGAGCCTGTGCATCTGCGATGACCATGTCGTTTTCATCAAGTGTACGCTCAACCTCGTCTAGAGTAGTGATTTTTTCTCCAGCCTTTGCGTGACGAACGATGACTTGACGGCCTTCCAATTGGTCCGCATCGAATGCATGAAGCGGATGACCGTAGGTATGCATTACATAGTTTGTAATGTCAACCACATTGTTTTTCGGCGTTAAACCGATGGATGTCAAGCTGTTCTTTAACCAGTCTGGGCTTTCGGCTACCGTCACATTTGTAAAATGTGTACCGTAATAGGAAGGACAACCTTCGTCTTCCAGTGAAAGTGTCAGCTCGTTTGAGCCGCTATCAGGTAGAGTGTTTTCCGGGGTTTGTAAGTCGGGTGTATACTCCTTCAAGCTCAAGAGCGCTGCGCGTAAATCGCGTGCAACACCGATATGTCCCATAGCATCTGTTCGGTTGGGAGTTAAGCCAATTTCGAACACAAAATCACTCTCCAATTCGAACACTTCCGCGCAAGGAGTACCTGGAACTAGTTTTTGGTCCAAAACCATAATGCCGTCGTGGCCTTTTCCGAGTCCAAGCTCATCTTCGGCACAAATCATCCCGAGGCTCACTTCGCCGCGTATCTTTCCTTTTTTGATCTTTAATTCTTCGCCTTGCGGATAAAGCACAGTGCCTACTGTCGCAATCGGAACTTTTTGTCCAGCAGCGACATTCGGCGCTCCACATACAATCTGCACGGGTTCTTCTGCTCCGATATCTACCGTAGTGACACGCAAGCGATCTGCATTCGGATGCTGCTCACAGGTGAGAACATGACCTACGACTACGCCGCGAAGCCCGCCTTTAATAGACTCTACTTCAGTAACGCCTTCCACCTCAAGACCGGTGTCAGTGAGGAGTTCATCCACGCGTTTTGGATCGAGAGTTACGGGGAGATAGCGCTTCAGCCAATTGTAAGAAATGTTCATGGAGCTTGAATTTCAATAAGCGCCAAAGTTACACTTCCGACTAAGAACTTACAACGGGGTAGGGCGCGGTGTTAGAACATTTTGTAAAGGACCAGTCCGTAGATGGCAAAACGTAAAAAACGCACTAGTGTAAGCAGGGCGAACGCTCTGAAAGGAAACTTATTTATGCCGCATAATTGGCACACGATAGGATAGGGCAAAGGGGTCAGCGCTGCGATAATGATCAGCAACCCACCAAATCTTTTGAGCTGTCGCATTGTGGAGGCGTAGCGCAGCACAAGTCGTTCACGGATGATTTTCCGAGTAGCTAAATAGCGTCCAATGAAATAGGAGCTTAGCCCACCGATGTAGCTGATCGAAGCTAAAAGAGCGAGCGTCCAGACTGGGAACTCGGTTTCATCCGCCCAAACAATCAAAATTTCTGGTGACACCAGTCCAATGCTAATCTCTGAAGCAAAGAAAATGGCAATTAACCCTTCCGCGGATAAGGTCTTGGTCAGCCAAGCCGTGGCGGAATCGATGTCTATAATGAAGGTGTCGATCAAGTAGAATAGCGAAATAATGCCAACAACTGAACCGATCAGTTTACTTACATTTTGACGTATAAAGGTATACCCGCCAGTGCGTTGCAAAAGAATATGATACAGTTTAAACAAGCGCTTGAAGCGTGTCGGCATATTACGAGATTCTGTTCCATCCCCATTGGTGCTTGTACAGCGCAGTCCAATGTTCTTTGATGGAAACGTGGTGGGGTTTTGTGAGTTGTGGGTCTTCGCTCAATAACTGTTCCACGACATGCCTTGACCACGTTAAAATCTGTCCGTCATTTGTTAAAGAAGCCAATTTAAAGGCCATCTGCCCGCTTTGGCGCGTTCCCATCATATCACCAGGACCACGGAGCTGCATATCCACTTCCGCAATTTCGAATCCATCCTGAGTTCGGACCATCGTCTCTAAACGGGTCTTTCCATCGGAGGAAAGTTTAAAGGAGGAAACCAGGATACAAAAGCTCTCATCACTTCCGCGACCCACGCGTCCGCGCAACTGGTGCAGCTGACTCAGACCAAATCGCTCGGAGTTTTCTATCACCATGACAGAGGCATTGGGAACATTCACCCCGACTTCGATCACGGTAGTTGCCACCATGATCTGTGCCTTCCCGGAAGCGAAACGTTGCATCTCACCTTCCTTTTCTTGGGGATGCATTCTGCCATGCACTACCGCAATCTGATATTCAGGACGGGGGAAATCGCGAAGCAGCTGTTCGTAGCCTTCTTGAAGGTTTTTTAAATCCAGCGTATCGCTTTCTTCGATCAGTGGAAAAACGACATACACTTGCCGACCCTTGGCTATTTCCCGCTTGATAAACCCGTTCAGCTTAAGACGATTTTTATCGTACAAGTGCATGGTTTTAATGGGTTTTCGTCCGGGCGGTAATTCATCGATCACACTCACATCTAGATCGCCATATAGGCTCATCGCCAAAGTCCGAGGAATCGGAGTAGCGGTCATCACTAGGACATGGGGAGGGTGGGCGTTTTTCTTCCACAAACGCGCACGTTGAGCCACACCAAACCGGTGCTGTTCGTCGATCACTGCAAGACCGAGATTGGCAAATTTCACCGTGGGCTCTATGAGTGCATGCGTCCCGATCAGAATTTGCAAGGACCCATCACCAAGCCCTTGGTGAATCACTGCACGTTCCGCAGATTTTGTGCTCCCAGTGAGTAAGGCAATCTGTATTCCAGCCGGTTCACAAAGTTCCTTTAAACCATGGTAATGCTGGGTTGCGAGAATCTCAGTGGGCGCCATAAGGGCGGCCTGAAACCCGTTGTCAATCGCTAACAACATGGCCAGTAGCGCCACGATCGTTTTTCCACTACCGACGTCTCCTTGTACGAGCCGATTCATTTGCGCACCCGTTCGTACATCTGCGCGTATTTCTTTGACAACGCGTTTTTGAGCCCCGGTCAGTTCAAAGGGAAGGTGATTGTTATAAAAGTCAAGAAATGTCGACCCTACCTCTGCAAATTTGTACCCTTTAATGGCAGTTTTTTGCTTCATTTTATTGCGAAGCTGAGTCAATGAAAGGAAGAAGAATTCCTCAAATTTTATTCGACGCTTTGCTGCCTCAAGATGGTCTCTAGATTTTGGAAAGTGAATCCAGGCCAGTGCTTGCGCCTTACTGATGAGTTTGTTTTGTACTCGAAATTCCTCCGAGAACGGATCAGTAATCTGCGCCAATTCATTCTGCAATACTCCCTTCACAACTTTTTGCAGCCCCTTCGAATGCAGTCCCTTGCGCGTAAGTTTGTCCGTCGTGGAATACACCGGCTCTAAAGCACTCGCGATATCATCGATCGCAGGCGCAGAAATCTCTGGGTGCGGCAGGCTGATCTTCCCGTTGAAATTGTTGATTTTCCCATAGACCACGAGTGGAACACCAATCTTGAGTGACTTTTTTACCCACTTCGCGCCTTTGAACCAAACCAATTCAATGTGTCCTTTGCCATCCGTAAACGTAGCTACCAGACGTTTGTTCCGTGCTCCAGCACCAAGCTCCTCAACGGCCGTGATCTGGCCCTTAAGCTGCACTTCACCTTGAATTCCAGCGAGTTGCCCTATCTCGTGGTACTGCGTTTTATCGACGTACCGAAAGGGGTAATGTTCCAAGAGCGCCATCGTAGTGCGAATACCGAATTCTTCCGCAAGAACGGCCGCTCGGTCCGGTCCTACACCGGGTGCATAAACGATTGGATTAGAAGTGATGCTCATCGACGTAAAAGTAAGTATCTTTTGGCCCAGAAAAATGCAAAATCAAAGCACAAATATATTCCGCTTGATCACCTTGATCACTGACGCAATCCTATTGCTCGTGTTGTTCGTGGCGATCGGTTTTTGGCGTTTTGAAGACTTGCGTATTTCAAACCCCGAGTACTACAACTACTACCTTCAACTCCTTGTACTCACCTTGGTCTCCTGGTACGCCGGTGGTCGATGGGCCGGGATTTTTACCTACACGAGCGGTCTTGAACAGCGCAATGTGACGGCGAACCTTGTCCGTGGTGCATTGGTTCAAATTTCGATCCTAGCAATCATTGTCATCGGCTTGAAAGGCTATTATTACAGCCGTATTTTCCTCGCCAGTTACCTCGCCAGCTTATACATAGTAGCGTGGGTATACCGCATCTTTTTGGTCCAATTCCTCCGTGCCCAAATGGCTCGTGGTAAATGGCAGCGCACCTTTGTTTTGCACGGCACCCATACCACAAGCGAAGCATTGATCCGACTGACCACGCTGCGCCCCGAGCTCGGGTGGAAATATTTGGGAGCTGCGGACCCGTCAACTCTCGCCGATACTGACGAGCTGATCTGTGCGTACGCTCCGGGAACTAGTGAGTTTGATGCGGCAGAGAATTGGTCTTTAGAACGCGGCATTCGTTTCAGGTTCTTACCCGATATGGGACCTCGTTACGCAGGCCAGCTGTTCTTAGAGAACCTAGAAGGCATACCCATGTTCAGCCAGCGCAAGGAGCCACTCTCGAACACTACAAATGCCGTCTTAAAAAGAATATTCGACCTTGTATTCACCGCTCTAGGAATACTATTCGTATTGAGTTGGTTACTCCCCATCATTCTACTACTCCAAGTTTTAACAGGGACCATCAAGCCCTTGTTTATTCAGCAACGCGAGGGGTTGTCGGGGCGTACCTTTAGCGTATGGAAGTTTCGTACGATGAATGCAGATGGAGCTTCAAACGCCTTTCAACGTTGGATGCGCAGAACAGGTGTAGATGAATTGCCTCAGTTGTTCAATGTTCTAATTGGTCATATGTCTTTGATTGGCCCACGTCCGCACACCCCAGGAGATGGCGCTGACTACTACCAAAAAGTGAGCACCTATAAAATCCGGTACTGGGCGAAACCAGGACTAACCGGACTAGCACAAACACGTGGCTTACGCGGAGGTGGGGCTGCAGCGACTGATGAGCTCTTGGAGGAGCGCATTCGAGCGGATGTCTATTACATTGAAAATTGGTCCTTAGTTCTGGACTTGAGAATATTGATTGAAACTGTAGTTCGAACGCTTTTTGTTCCTTCTACGCTACAACCCAAAGCACGATGAAATACCCAAATCTTCTAGAGAACTTTAAAACCTACGTCCAAATCGATACGCAGAGCGATCCGCATTCATCGAGCGTTCCTTCCACTGAAAAGCAGAAGGATCTAGGGCGACTTTTGGTCGATCAGTTATTAGAATTGGGGGTTTCAGATGCACACATGGACGACAAAGGCTACATCTACGCCACAGTTCCTGCTACTTCAGGTTTAGAGAAAGCCCCAGCCGTGTGCTTTTGCGCACACATGGATACCTCACCAGAATACAGCGGTAAAGGGGTAGTACCTGTACTGCATGAAAACTACGACGGAGGCGACATTGCACTTCCGAAAGGAGATATCGTACTAACTACGAAAGCGTTTGGCCCATTAAAGGAAATGAAAGGCCATACCATTATTACTTCCGACGGGTCCACCTTACTCGGTGCAGATAATAAGGCAGGGGTTGCTGAAATTATGTCCGCAGCAGCCTTTTTAATGAAGAGTGATACACCACATGCGGCCATGAAAATCCTCTTCACACCGGACGAAGAGATTGGTCGAGGGGCGGACCATGTTGACCTTGAGAAGCTTGGAGCAAAGTTCGGGTACACCATGGACGGCGCCACCAAAGGGTCTTTGGAAGATGAAACATTTAGCGCCGATGGAGCTACTGTTATTTTTAGAGGAGCCAATACGCATCCTGGATTCGCCCATAAAAAGATGGCGAATGCCATGAAGGCCGCCGGGGTATTTCTTGCTTCATTACCTCGTCAAGAATGGGCACCCGAGTCGACTAAAGGGGAACAGGGCTTTGTCCACCCCTATGAAATCTCAGGTGGGGTAGAGGAGGTTCGTATTACGATGATTTTACGTTCGTTCGATACGCCAGAGCTAGAAGACTATGCAGCCTTGTTAACGGCGCTAGCAAAACAGGCATCAAAGGCAGTTAAACGCACAAGTTTCGAAATCCAAACTGCAGTGCAGTATCGCAATATGAAAGAGATTTTGGACCAGCATCCTGAAGTCGTACGTTACGCTGAGCGCGCCATTGAAGCATCAGGATTGCCGGTTCGTAAATCAAAGATTCGCGGCGGAACTGACGGATCGAAGCTCAGCTTTATGGGATTGCCTTGCCCGAACATATTCGCAGGCGAGCACGCATTTCACAGTCCTTATGAATTCGTCTCTCTTCAGGATATGGAGAGTGCAACGGATGTGATTGTGAAACTTTTAGAATTGGTAGCAGAAGATTACCTCCCCGCGTAAGCTTTATTTAAGGCATCGGCTAAACGAACTCCCGCTTGTGCCAAACGCAAATGGAGTAGATCACTATGGTCGTAGATGTAACGATAGCCCATGCGCTCTCTGTCTCCCGTATTGTAGCACTGCTCGCGATACACTACACTTTCGCGTACCCAGTCCTTAACTTCTGAATTTCCCCAAGATTGAATGTCTTCGCGCTCACGAGAAGACATGATCCAGGTCGCATATTCAGTATAACTCATCTTCCAGTAATCAATCATCCCGCTGTCCCAGACACGGTGCAAATTCGACTTCTCCCAAAAGAAGGTGACTTTAACATCGTTTGCGCCGCGATCTTTACCGTTTCCGCAATGCAAAGGCTGGTGTACATCTCCGATAAGGTGAGCAATCACTTTTAGAGCAAAGGCCTCGTCAACACTGTACTGCTCTGTTTCAATCTCTTTAAGGTATTTCTCGATCGCCATCCAAACGTCGCCCTGTTCGGGGTGAACGTGTGAATCCATCGCATCTAATGATTCGACGGTACAATAGTGCAATGGTTTCAGCGAATCATAGGCAGCGTCACTTTTTATGAAATCCATCCAGTTCGCCGTCATTGCTAAATCTTCGCCTTCAAGGGCTGCGAGCACCTTCTTTTTTACATTTTTATCCAAATGATCCATCGCGATGTGCCCAACGATTCGGTGTCCCGTAAGTCCCCATGCGAATGAAGCTGTTGTAAAGAGTGCCGCAGTAAGTGTGAAAATAATCTTCTTCATGAATTACAATGCTGATGCTGGTTTTAAGTAGCCAATTATTCGGTCGTAACGTAAGCCCATTCCTCGGTTGTACATGATTAAAGAATAGTCGTTTCGGGTCTGCCAATGCGTCCCTTCCGTCATTTCTGTACTCACTCCGCCGTTGGAATCTGGATGTGCAAAGATATAATTATAGTACCCTTGCTTGAGCAATACTTGGCCTAAATAAGCGCCACGATTGCGGTCGTAAGAAAGTTTGAAATTCTCGCGTAACGACCAGTCAGAGAGCTGTCCGTACACATACACTGGCACCTCAAGCTCAGGGCTCTCGAAATAAAACTCCACCCAACAATAATCCCCGGCAAGATCCGGATTGCCCACGTCGGCGCGTTGAATGAGACGGCGACCGTTGATGTCGTTGTCAAAACTATACACCGAAATACTGCGGTTCTTCTTCTCGTTAAGATAGACGGTCCAACACGAGTCTAAGCGTGAAGTTTTTACACCAAGTCCTGTCTGGTTCAGCCTTTTCGTATCGAACGTATGGTATTCCACGCCTCCGTCAAATGCTTCTTCTCCCATAAAATTATATTCCAGGACCCCGTCATTTATAAAAGCGGGTTTCAGTTCTGTTTTTGCATTGTCCCAACGACGATTTTGCAGAATGCTGAGGTCCAAATCCTGATAATAGTCTTGAATAGGGTAGCCGGCCATAGAAACCCGAGCACTTACCTGTTGTTGCGAGGAAAAACCTTCCATATCTAGAGCTCTTCCTACGGTCACAGAAGGAACGACCAGATTCTCATAAACGATGAACCTTCGGCGTAAGACCAAATCTTCTGGATCATCGTTTTGATATACTTCAATAACGTAATTGCCACTTATGATGGGTTTTACATCGGCATTAGGTACAGTTACAGCATAGTGGGTATAAGGCACAAAAGTCCCGATGCTTATGGCGAAGTTGTTCAAATAGTTACCCTCAAATCCTCGGAGGTATTGGTTGATCAATAGTTCTGATCGTGTCCAATTTTTGGTACAATGGAAAATCCGGTACGCATAGTTGTTCCACTCATACGCCATGTCGTCAAAACTCAGTTCTAGTCCTTTCGAGGCTCCCAATTCGTACGCCGGAAAGTCGAGAGGTGCTCCAACCGGCGCAATCTGAATGGTTTTAAGGTAGTCAAAGGCCGTGGTATCCCGAAGAACTTGGCTTTTCAAACCACTGAATGTCAGTATACAAGTAAGTAAGAGGAACTTTTTAACAGTCATGTTGCAGAAATAATCGTGTCCAAGGTACAATTCGTCCTTAATAAACGTGGAAAAAACACAAACGTATCCTAATTTCGCAAAACCAAAATCATACTGAAACGTACGATGTCTCAATCCTTTAAGATTCGCAAGGGTCACAATATTAAGCTCGTTGGCGACGCTCCTAAAAATGACTTAGGAAATGTCTCGTCAACTACTTATGCGGTGAGCCCTTTAGATTTCCCAGGCATCACGCCAAAATTGGCAGTGAAAGCTGGTGAAAAAGTCCAAGCGGGCGACGTTCTATTCTTTGACAAGGATCGTCCGGAAGTAAAAATTTGTTCTCCCGTCTCAGGTGAGGTAGCAGAAGTAAAGCGTGGTGCAAAGCGCAAGATTCTACAGGTTGTAGTTCTTGCTGATAGTGCCATCACGTATGCAAGCCATGGCTCGTTTGACTTAAAGTCAGGCGATCGTGGGGCAGCTGCTGACCACTTTGCTAAAACCGGTGTAGGAGCGTTGATAACCTCTCGCCCATATGGGGTAGTAGCAGGGATGAGCGAAGAGCCTCGTGACATTTTTGTCAACGGTGTTCAGAGCGGTCCACTTGCAGGTGATCTTGCTTACCAGATCGAGGGGAAAGATGCTGAAATTGCTGCGGCAATCGAAGCGTTAGCCTTGATGACTACCGGAAAGGTGTATGTCAGCCAAGACGCTGATGCTCCTAGTATTGCAGCATTGAACCACGAAAAAGCGACAGCACTTACATTCTCAGGGAAGCATCCCAAAGGTTTAGTAGGTAGCCAGATTGCTCAGGCTGCACCGATCAACAAAGGTGATATCGTATGGACGGTAAATGCCATCGATCTTCCTGTTATTGGACGAGCATTCTTGAAAGGCGAATACGCTCCACAATACAAGGTAGTCGTGGCAGGTTCGAAAATTACAAAGCCGGGCTATGCAACTATAACGCAAGGTGCAAACCTAGCATCGTTTATAGGCAGTCACGTAAATACGGACAATACACGTATTATCGCTGGTGATGTACTTACCGGAACGCAAATAGAAGCCACTGGATTCTTATCGTTCGGGCAAAGCCAAATCACAGCAATCCCTGAGGGTAACCAAACGGAATTCTTTGGTTGGGTACTTCCAGGATTTGGAAAATTCTCTACGAACCGTGCTTTTTGGGCATGGTTGTTCCCAAATAGAAAATACGATCTCGACACGAACCTTCATGGAGAAGAGCGTGCGTTTGTAGTGACTGGTGAGTACGATAAGTTCATCCCTATGGACATCTTCCCTCAGCAGTTGTTGCGTAGTATTTTGATTGGTGACATCGAAAAAATGGAACAATTAGGCATCTACGAAGTTGTTCCTGAAGATTTCGCTTTGGCTGAGGTAGCATGTACTTCGAAATTGCCTTTGCAGGAAATCGTTCGTAACGGATTGAATGACCTTAGAAAAGAAATGATTTAATAGCCAGATTATGAAGTTTGTACAAAACATATTCGACCAGACTAGACCGCTTGTTGAAAAAGATGGCAAAAGAAACATCTTCTACCCATTGCACAATGCAATAGAGACGATGGCTTTCGTTCCAAATCACACTGCTCATAGTGGCGCACACGTTCGCGATGCGATCGACCTGAAGCGCACTATGGTAACTGTGATTTTCGCTATGGTGCCTGCACTCCTTTTTGGAATGTGGAACATCGGTAGATTACACTACGGTGCATTCGGCGAAGAAAGCACTCTTATTGATAACTTCTTGTTCGGTGCACTTAAGATGCTGCCGCTAATCACGGTGACCTACGCAGCAGGTCTCGGTGTAGAGATCTTCTTTGCTTGGAAGCGCAATCACGCTGTAAACGAGGGTTTCCTCGTCTCTGGATTGCTTATTCCGATGATTATGCCGGTAGACATTCCATTGTGGATGGTTGCTGTAAGTACAATATTTGCTGTGCTTATCGGTAAAGAAGTCTTCGGTGGGACAGGAATGAACCTTTTGAATCCAGCTCTTACGGCACGTGCTTTTGCGTTCTTTGCCTACCCTACATGGATGTCAGGTGATCAGGTATGGATCAATACTAAAGGTGAAGAAGGTGCTCAGTTGGTAGATGGATACTCAGGTGCTACTGCTATGGGTGATTTAGCCACTACGGTAGGTCAAGGAATGGACAACCCTGCGACGAACGCCGTTATGGCAGAGTTCGGAGCGGACGGAACCTATTCGTTACTCAATGCTTTTCTTGGATTGATTCCAGGTTCTATTGGTGAAACATCGGCTTTACTCATCTTATTAGGTGGTCTGTTCCTAGTTTTCAAAGGGGTAGGTTCTTGGCGTATCATGCTGAGCTTCTTTATTGGAGGTTTGGTAATGGCTGGGATCTTTAATCTTTTTGCAGTGAATGAATTCATGGGATTGAATCCTATTCATCAGCTAATGCTGGGTGGTTTTATGTTCGGTATGGTCTTCATGGCTACTGATCCTGTAAGTGCTTCTCAGACGGAAACAGGGAAATACATTTATGGTTTCCTTGCTGGATTCTTTGGTATCATGATCCGTGTATTCAACCCCGCATATCCTGAGGGAATCATGCTCGCCATCCTTTTCATGAATGTTATGGCACCGCTTATCGACCACTACGTAGTAGAGGCGAACATCAAGCGTCGTGCGAAACGTCTAGCTAACGCCTAAACCATATTCTAATGAACGTTAATAGTAACGCATATACCTACACTTTCGCAACCGTTATGGTGGTTGTTGTAGCTGTACTGCTTTCCGGAGCGTCACTCGGTTTGAAGAGTAAACAATCTGCGAACGTCAGTCAGGAAAAGAAACAAAGCATTCTTGCTTCGATCGGTATTGAAAAAGACCGCTCTGAGTCAGATGAAGCTTTTAACCAATACGTAAAGCAAAGCCTTACCCTGCAAGGAGGTAAAGTTATCTCAGAAGATGCATCTGCAGCTTTTGATATTGACATGGCAGCTGCCGTCAAAAAAAGCAACATGGATCGTCAAGTTCCTTTGTATGTAGCCGAAAAAGATGGTGAAACTTTCTATATCGTGCCGATGCGCGGTAAGGGGCTTTGGGGACCAGTTTGGGGCTACCTAGCGCTAGAGTCAGACGGTAACACTGTTGTAGGTGCAACCTTTGACCACAAGAGTGAAACTCCAGGTCTTGGTGCGGAAATCACTACACCTATGTTCACTGACCAGTTCCCGGGTAAGAAAATCTCTGAGGCAGGTATGTTCCAGAGCATCTCTGTAGTGAAGGCTGGTACTTCAAATGGAGACTACATGGTAGATGGAATCTCAGGTGGAACAATCACTTCTAACGGGGTGAATGACATGCTTGCGGATTGTTTGGCGCCATATGCATCATACTTCAAAAACATCTAAACCATGAGTACAGAAGTAAAACAAAAAGAGGCGTTGTTCTCGAAGAAGAATCAGAAGTTGATTTCTGATCCATTCAATGACAACAACCCGATCACAGTTCAGGTACTTGGTATTTGTTCTGCGCTAGCGATCACGGTAAAATTGGAGCCAGCTATCGTAATGTCACTCTCTGTGATGTTCGTTCTTGCTGCAGGTAACGTAATCATTTCTTTGATCCGTAACTTGATTCCTAACCGTATCCGTATCATCGTTCAGCTTGTCGTAGTGGCATCTCTTGTAATCTTGGTGGATCAATTCCTAAAAGCATTTGCTTACGATGTGAGCAAGCAGCTTTCAGTATTTGTTGGATTGATCATTACCAACTGTATCATCATGGGACGTTTCGAAGCATTTGCGCTCGCAAACAGCCCATGGAAAGCATTCCTTGACGGTATTGGTAACTCTATTGGTTACGGTGTCATTTTGATCGCTGTTGCTTTCTTCCGTGAATTTTTAGGCTCTGGTACATTGCTAGGCTTCTCTGTAATTCCAGAAAGCTGGTACATCGCTAACGGCGGCTTTTACGCTAACAACGGATTCTTCTTGTTCCCTCCGATGGCACTCATCGTAGTCGGCCTGATCATTTGGGGACAGCGTGCGAAGAATACGAAACTCATCGAAGAAAACTAAACCGGCCATGGGACAAGAATTAATCAACTTATTTGTTCGCTCAATCTTTATTGAGAACATGATCTTCGCATACTTCCTAGGTATGTGTTCTTACCTCGCAGTATCGAAAACAGTGAAGACCGCAGTAGGTCTAGGTATTGCAGTAACATTTGTACTAACCATTACATTGCCTGTAAACTGGTTGCTTGAAAACTATGTACTAAAGCCAGGTGCTTTAGCATGGTTGGGTGAAGAGTTTGTAGGAGTAGACCTAAGCTTCTTATCATTCATCATGTTCATCGCGGTAATCGCTTCGATGGTACAGCTTATCGAAATGATTGTCGAGAAATTCGCGCCAGCACTCTATAGTGCACTGGGAATTTTCTTGCCATTGATCGCGGTAAACTGTTCTATTCTTGGAGGTTCACTCTTTATGCAAGAGCGCGCTTTCGGAACTATCGCAGAGGCGACGGTTTACGGAATAGGTTCAGGTGTGGGTTGGTTCTTGGCTATCGTAGCTATTGCAGCCATCCGTGAGAAAATCCGCTATTCAAATGTTCCTGCTCCTCTACGCGGTCTTGGAATTACCTTCATCATTACAGGTTTGATGGGTATCGCGTTTATGAGCTTTATGGGTATTAAATTATAATAAGCACAGCAGCTATGTTTTTATCTAGCACAGTAATTATTTCATCGGTCGTCGTATTCGTTTTGGTGATCCTATTGTTGGTGACCATTCTACTACAGGCGAAGGCACGTTTGTCTCCTTCAGGGCCCGTAAAATTGAACATCAATGGTGATGAGGTAGAAGTAGAGTCAGGTACTACTTTGTTGACTACGCTTAGCAACCAGAAAATCTTTTTACCATCCGCTTGTGGTGGTGGTGGTACCTGTGGTATGTGTAAGTGTCAAGTAACCGAAGGTGGTGGCGAGATCTTGCCAACAGAAACAGGATTCTTCAACCGTAAAGAGATTGCGGACAACTGGCGTTTAGGTTGTCAGATCAAAGTGAAGAATGACATGAACGTGAAGGTGCCAGAGGAAATCTTCGGTATCAAAAAATGGGAATGTGAAGTAGTTAGTAACTACAACGTTGCCTCGTTCATCAAAGAATTCGTTGTGAAACTGCCAGAAGGTGAAAACCTTGACTTCGAGGCTGGTGGTTACATCCAGGTAGATGTTCCTGCTACAACGGTAGACTTTAAGAATATTGACATCACTTCACACCCGAAATTGGGTAAAGCTCCTGATGAGTTCAAAGCAGAATGGGACAAATTCAAGTTATGGGATTTGAAAATGGTAAACCCAGAGCCACTATTCCGTGCGTACTCTATGGCCAACCACCCTGCAGAAGGAAACATCGTGATGTTGAACATCCGTATTGCAACTCCTCCATTTGACCGCAAGAAAGGCGGATGGATGGATGTAAATCCAGGTGTATGTTCTTCGTTCGTATTTGATCAAAAACCAGGCGATAAAGTAACCATCTCAGGTCCTTATGGTGAATTCTTCATCAAAGAGACAGATTCAGAGATGTTGTACATCGGCGGTGGTGCTGGTATGGCACCGATGCGCTCGCACCTATTCCACCTGTTCCACACGTTGAAGACAGGTCGTAAAGTGAGTTACTGGTACGGTGGTCGTTCGAAGCGTGAGTTGTTCTACCTTGACGATTTCCGTCAGATCGAGGAGCAGTTCCCGAACTTTAAATTCCACATCGTATTGTCAGAACCGTTACCTGAGGATAACTGGACGGCAAAAGACAGCATGGAAGCAGAAGGTGATGGTTTTGTTGGATTTGTCCACCAGGCCCTTATCGACAACTACCTTGACAAGCACGATGCACCTGAAGATATCGAGTACTACTTCTGTGGACCTCCATTGATGAACGCCGCAGTTCTCAAGATGGTGGATGACTTTGGTGTCCCTCCAGAGAATGTAAGCTTTGACGACTTCGGTGGTTAATCGCTTTAAGACAATGTATAAAAGCCGTCCTTTTGGGACGGCTTTTTTTATTTTTGAACTATGATGAAATTTGCCCTAGGTGCCATAGCTGCACTATTATTCGTTGCATGCAGTCCAGTCGACTCCAGAGTACAAATGACCAACCAAGGCCCCGCTCAGGGCTCTACTTATAGCATTAGTTATTTGGTGCCTGAAGGTGTGGATTATCGCAGTGGGATTGATAGTATTTTAAAAGCGATGGATCAGCAGATGAGTCTATGGGTCCCAGCTAGTGAAATTACCCGACTAAATTCGGGCGATAGTATTCTCTTGAGTGCCGATTTTGCCGCAGTCGTAAAGCGTAGCATTGATCTTGCGGCGTCCACAAAGGGTAATTTCGATATTACCGTTGCCCCAGTTGTAAAGGCGTGGGGTTTTTCTGGTGGTCAATACAGGGATAGTGTGAATATCGATAGCCTTATGCAATTCGTGGGCAGTCAAAAGTTAACAATGCCAGAGGCGGATATCCGTTATGGATTACCAAAGGGTATGCAACTGGATGTCAACGGAGTGGCACAAGGCTACACTGTAGACCTAATCAAGCAATATCTCGAAAGCCATAGTATCAAGGATTACCTGATCGAGGTAGGTGGTGAAGTAGTTTGTAAGGGGAAGAATGCTGCAGGGCGTAATTGGCGAATAGGCATTGATAAACCTGAAGAAAGTAGGAGCGAGGGCATGTTTCAAACGATTGTTGAGTTAGATACAATGGCGCTTGCTACAAGTGGAAATTACAGAAAGTATTGGGTCAACGATAAGGGGCAGAAGGTAGTGCACACTATCGATCCGCAAAACGGGATGCCAGTGGTGAGTACGTTGTTGAGTGCAAGTGTGATTGCTCCGGATGCTACACTAGCGGATGCTTTAGGAACGGCAGCTATGGTGATGGGCGAGCAAAAGGCATTGCCCTTCCTAGAGGCGCTCCCAAAAGTTGAGGCGTATTTGATCACGAGTACAAAACTCGGGGAGCTGAAGGTGATTAAAACTTCGGGTTGGTCGAAGTACGAGCTGGATTAAGCAGGCTTGCTTTCACACTGGTTCGGATCTTTACCGCAGTAGGAGCACGTAGCGCCGTCTTCATTTAGGAAAGGGCTTTGCGAAGCACATGTGCCTGCGAATTCGCCGTCCTTTTTAGCCCAAATCTTGATAGCGATTCCAGCTACTCCTAATCCAAGTAGAACTACAGTGATTCCGATGAGTTTAAGTGCGACCATGTTCTTTGATTTTTGTGCGATCAAAGTTACGATGAAAACTGCAAATAGTGTGCCTATATCAATTAGCGGATTATTCTACGAACGCTCTTTTTCCTACGGCTTGTGATGTACCTTTGTGAACCAATTAAACTATAAATCATATAGATATGAAGATTACGGTTGTCGGTGCCGGTAACGTAGGTGCTACAGTTGCTGAGAACATGGTTCGTCGCGAGTTAGCTGAAGAGATCGTGTTGTTAGACATCAAAGAAGGCTTTGCTGAAGGTAAAGCGATGGATATGAATCAAACAGCAACTTTGAACGGATTCGATTCAAAGGTTGTAGGTTCAACGAATGATTACAGCAAGACTGCAGGTTCTGCAGTAGCAGTGATTACTTCTGGTATTCCACGTAAGCCAGGTATGACTCGTGAAGAATTGATCGGTACGAACGCGAAAATCGTTCAAACAGTTACTGAGAATTTGATCAAGCACAGCCCTGAAATAATCATCGTTGTGATTTCTAATCCGATGGATACGATGACCTATTTGACTTCGAAGTCTTCAGGTCTTCCAAAGAACCGCATCATCGGTATGGGTGGAATTTTAGACTCAGCACGTTTCAAATACCGTATGGCG
The DNA here is from genome assembly GCA_965655695.1 of uncultured Schleiferiaceae bacterium. Classification (GTDB taxonomy): domain Bacteria; phylum Bacteroidota; class Bacteroidia; order Flavobacteriales; family Schleiferiaceae; genus UBA10364. Next base: position 75,391 of record CBFHHO010000001.1, read on the forward strand.
GAGCAGTTGAACTGTTCACCAAACGATCTACAAGGTCAGGTGATCGGTGGGCATGGAGATACTACTATGATTCCTTTGATCAACCACGCTACCTACAACAGTATTCCGGTAACTCAATTCTTGAGCAAGGAGCAGCAGGAGCACGTAGTTGCTGAGACCATGGTCGGTGGTAAAACATTGACCGGTTTGATCGGAACTTCAGCTTGGTACGCACCTGGAGCCGCTGGAGCGGAGTTGGTAGAGTCTATCGTTCGTGATCAAAAGAAAATGTTCCCATGTTCAGTATTGCTGAACGGTGAATACGGCCAAGAAGACATCTGTATTGGTGTTCCTGTAATTATCGGCAAAAACGGTTGGGAGAATATCGTCGAGTTTGATTTAAGTGCAGACGAAAAAGAAAAATTCGAAGCTTCTGCAGCTGCGGTTCGCAAGATGAACGCTGCATTGGACGAGAATCTATAATATTTGATCGGTTTTCGATCTTTTGAATAGGAAATCCCTCTAGCAGATGCTGGGGGGATTTTTTGTTTTAGTACAATCGTCTATCCTCAGGAAGGAGTGCACAATACCCTGTGCCAAACCAACGCATTCTGTTCTTCGCAATCCAGTTGTAGATACCATCTCGAACGACTTTGGGGACTTTAATAAGAACTTTGGTCCAACGCCATTTTGGTAGCGTTGAAAGGATCATAAGCGCGGCCGTACTTCGGGTATAGAACGTACCGCCCTGATAGAAAAGGACGCTGTCTTCTGAAAGCAATTCTTTGGGTACGTTCGATTGTGCCCAATTTCCCTGTAGGGAGCTAAAGCGAAATTGGCCAAGAGCATCTCTTTTATAAATCCACTGAACGCTTTTGTTGCAAAGTGTACAAGGCCCGTCAAAAAGAACAATATCAGACTCCATCTATTGAATAATAAGGCGATCAGACCCTACTTGGCTTCCTTTCTCATCCACGTAAATCACCACATACATTCCTGCTGGTAATCGCAACGTGTTACTTCCCGGAACCAATTCTGTCAACTTCCTTCCCAGCATAGAATACACCATCCCACGAACCATTAACTCCTTCGGAGCCCGAAGTTCTACAAGACCCTTGGCCGGATTTGGAAACAACAGCAGCTCGACATCCGTAACGGTTTCCTCAAGTGCTAAATCTTTAAAAGGTATTCCTTTGAAGTAGTGTACACCTCCACTTTGATTGCCCACGATCACATCAGGGAATCCGTCGGCATTAAGATCTGCAACGGCTGGGTGCAAATGGGAACCGGAGGTGAGGAAGTGGCTATCGAGATCACGCAAAGTGGGGGTGAGGTTGAATCGGATGTTAGGGCGTTTGTTGTGAGCTCCACTGTACGGCATCTCACACCCATCTTGAGTAATCCCATTCCATCCAGTAATTTCCCCATACAGCACGCTGTTAAATGAAGTGGTGTGGTAGACCACAGGAATATCACCTGTTTGCGCATGTTTCGAGAAACAAATTTCGACCATCACAGGGTCTTTACCGTTCCAAACAAACGGCGTAGTGAACGATACATCGTTCCATCCAGTGGTCATGACCCTAATGCCACTAAACACTGTAGTGAATCCTAGGCTTTGAAAATCCGTGTGCACCGTGTCACTGACGTGTTTCAATCGAATACTGAAACCTTGGGTAAGGTATAGGTTACTGAAGGCTCCTAGTTCGAAGCCCATATTCTCGAATTGTCCATGGATACCTCCAGCGTTGGACAATTCATCTGCCGAAAACAGGATTTGAACGCGTCCGTTGCGCTTAGATCCACCAAAAGGCGTTTCTTCTCGGGTAGAAGACGTGGTGGTTCCACTTCCAAACACGAGATCTCTACTGGTGGCACCACTAAGTATGGCATCGATAGAATCCTTTTGAATTGCCCCTAAATCTTTGGACCCGATAAGTAGTGTAGTGTCTTGCGCATACACAAAAGCGGGCGTCGCATATCCATTCGGACTTTGAGTAGAGGCCATATTGATCCCCGCCCACTGATCATCTACCAGGGTAAACAGATTAGGGAAGGTTCCGGATGTAGTATAATAAGCGACGTGTCCCGCTTCATTTCCGACAAACAGATCCAGAATACCATCTCCATCGATATCTCCCAGTGCGGGAGCAGCATGGTTTCCAACATCAATACCGTTGATGAGTCCGCGATAGGTGTAATTGTAGTTTAATATGGTCCCTGTGTTCTCATAATAGAACAACTCACCAGTTCTGGTACCGATAATAAGGTCAGGGTCTAGATCACCATCCAGATCGCCAAAAGTTGGACTTAGGTCTTCCCCAAGATTGTTAAAGCCAGCGTCCGCAAGATCTTCCTCGACCAATTCAAATTTGGGTTCCGCCGAAGCGCTGATGTTTTTATAGAGCTGTAGCCTGCTACTATACGTCCCTTGAGCGAGGTACTCCCCAGTACCGCCGATCACTAAATCAAAGTCACCGTCAAAATCAATATCTACTAACGCAGGTCGTGCTCGGGAGCCAATATCTATCATACCCTCCACCAAAAACGAGCTGTCGGGTGAAGAATAACTTGGACTAGAACTCGAACCGACATTCTTGTAGAGCCAAGCGTTGCCTGTATTCATAGATCCGTTCAAATTGGGACTGACGATCAGGTCAGGTACATTGTCAAAGTCAACATCTTCATAGAATGCTGCAGGGAAAAATTCCACATTCACCGCATTCGGACTAGGGTATAAGGTGTCTTGACTGGTCATGAAAGCACTATCCGTATGACCGCCGTTGTAGGCAGCCACGAGATTAGAAAAACTCACATCACCGATCAGCACATCTTTAAGCGTATCTCCATTCAGGTTAACTACAAGAAGAGTAGACCCGGCATGCACGGCGCCGCTTCCGCCACTTACCTTCATTTTTTGAACCCCTTGACATCCGTTTAAGGTGAGATTATTGGAAACCAAGTTTTCTTCAAACCTTCCCCAACACGTCGTATTCATTCTAAAGTCGAGTCCATTGGCATTTAATCCTTCATGCCATTCGATGGTCGACCGCTGGCCAAACGTGAGTATATCCAAATCTCCATCTTCGTCGAGATCTACAATAGCAGGAATGTCCGTCGAGAAATTATATAGATTCGATTGAAAGCTCCCTACATCGGTTGTTAAAAATCCACCAGGAAGTGCCCAATCAAAAAGCAATGTGTCTGCATCGGATTTATTTTCCCAAACGCCCATTCCTCCGAGAACAAAAGCAAACAAATCCTTCTTGCCGTCCCCGTTGTAATCTCTAAACAAGGCCCAATTTTCAATCGCAGGTAAACTATCCGCATACGCGGGCGCCGAAACCCAGTTCCCGTTATCCGCTAAAAATGGAATCCAATGATTGCCTTGTCGATCAAATGCTACTAGATCTTCGGTGCCGTCCCGGTTCAAATCTACTTTTGACCACTGCGGCATATCTGCCCCACCAGAGAAGGCGTAGGGAACAATACTTCCATCCACATAAACTTCCGGAGCAGTTCCCCATTCGAAACTCATACGACTGGTTTGCGCGTTTAGGGAGCAGCTAACTAGCACAAAAAGGAGGGGTAAAAATTGGTGTCTTTTCATAGGTATTCAAATATACGGAGAACTAACAACGTGGAGTTCACAAAAACTTTTAGGTTAGCCACCTTGACTTGCCTATATTTGCGCGTTATTGGAAAAAAATAATCCACAAATGCAGAACAAAGGATTAATTACCGTTTTCGCAATCGCCCTAGGACTGGCCTCACTTTACCAGCTTTCTTTTACATGGGTCGCGAACAACGTCGCAAGTGATGCGGAAGAATTTGCCGCGGGTGATTCGAAAGTCAAGGCAACTTACCTAGACAGTATGATGACGCAAGAAGTATACCCAGTTTTAGGGTTTACCTACAGCGAAGTCAAAAAACGTGAAATGAATCTCGGTCTCGACCTCAAGGGTGGAATGAACGTGATTCTTGAAGTAAGCGTTAAAGACGTACTGAAAGGATTGGTTGCAAATGCTCAGGATCCAGTTTTCGTACAAGCCATCGCTAATACCGATGTTGCGCAAAGTGAAGGTCAAAACAACTACTTGAATTCGTTCTTCGCGGAGTTTGATAGACTCAGCGCTGAAACAGGTGGTGGTCGCTTGTTGAGCGATGCGAGCCTCTTTGGTACTCCGGAGATGACAGACAAGGTAGGTTTCAACGCTGCAAACGAGTTGATTCAAGCTGAAATCCGTCGCGATGTAGAAGCTGCTATCGCTAACGTATTTACGGTACTTCGTGCACGTATTGACCAGTTCGGTGTTGTACAGCCAAACATCCAGCGCCTTGAAGGAACGGGTCGTATCCTGGTAGAACTTCCAGGTGTTAAGGATCCTGCACGTGTTCAGAAACTACTTCAGAGTACGGCAGAGCTTCAGTTCTGGAACATGTACGAAGGTGCAGAAGTCTTACCTTTCTTAGTGAACGCGAACGAGCGTTTGCGCGACATCGTTGCAGCTGAGAAAAGCATTAAAGAAGAAGTATCTAATGATTTCTCTGACCTAAACGTTGAAGAGTCTATTGCAACTACTGATAGCGCTGCTACAGATTCTTCAGATGTACTTAGTGACAACAATCCGTTGTTCGAAGTATTCCGTCCGATGGTTAGCGAAACAGGTCAGTCGATGGAAGGTCCACGTGTAGGTTATGCTTTGATTCGTGATACTGCGAAGGTAAATGCGTACTTGCGTCGTCCTGAGATCGCTCAGTTGATGAATCAAGAGTTGCGTAACGCCAAATTCTTGTGGAGCAACAAACCAGAACCAGGTTCGGATATCATCACACTTTTGGCAATCAAAGGGAATCGCGATAACACTCCAGAGCTAGACGGTGGTGTAATCGTTGATGCACGTCCAGATCTAGACGAATACAACCGTAACGTGGTTACCATGGCCATGAACGGAACAGGTGCTCAGAAATGGCAACGTTTGACTGCAGAAGCTGCATCACAAAATCCAAAGCGCTCGGTAGCAGTGGTTCTTGACAACTACGTTTACTCGTATCCGCAAGTTCAGAATGAAATCGCTGGCGGCCGTACGCAAATCACGGGTAGCTTCAGTGCTGAAGAAAGCTCGGATTTAGCAAACATTCTTCGTGCAGGTAAGCTAGACGCTCCAGCACGTATCATTCAAGCAGATGTTGTTGGACCATCTTTGGGTAAAGAAGCAATCTCGTCTTCTATCAACTCTTTTGCCATCGCCCTTGCTTTGGTATTGTTATACATGTACTTCTACTACAGCGGTGCAGGTCTAGTAGCAAACCTCGCATTGCTCGTAAATATGTTCTTCATCTTTGGTATTCTCAACAGCTTCGGTGCTGTTTTGACACTTCCAGGTATGGCAGGTATCGTATTGACGATAGGTATGGCAGTAGATGCTAACGTACTGATCTTTGAGCGTATTCGTGAAGAAATGCGTTTAGGCAAAGGTCTACGCGCAGCACTTGTTGATGGATACAAGAATTCAAACAGTGCGATCATTGATGCAAACGTAACTACGTTGTTAACGGGTATTATTCTCTATGCTTTCGGTACTGGTCCAATCCGTGGATTCGCTACGACATTGATTATTGGTATCCTTACTTCGTTGTTCTCAGCGTTGTTTATCTCACGTGTTATTTTCGAACGTCGTCTAGACGGCAAGAAGAACATCGCATTCTCTACGAAAACGACCAAAAATTGGTATACAAACCTCAACTTTGACTTCTTAGGAAAACGTAAAATTGCTTATGGTATTTCCGCAGTGGTTATCGCGATCGGTTTAGGTTCATTGTTCACTAAAGGCTTGAACTTAGGTGTGGATTTTGAAGGTGGTCGTTCATTCCAAGTACGTTTTGATCAGCCGGTTGAAGTGAGTGATGTTGCAGAATCCTTGAGCAATACACTTGTAGATGCTGACGGAACTAACTTTACTCCAGTGGTCAAGACCTTGGGAGATGCAAACCAAGTCATCATTACTACAAACTACCGCATTGGTGAAACGGGTATTGATGTAGACCAAGACATCGAAAACAAACTTTACGCTGGAGTACAAGACTACTTCGCTTCAGACATTGCTCGTGAAGACTTCTTTACAGACGATACTGAAGAAGCGATAGGTTTGGTAGGGTCTCGCGTGGTGGGACCAACCATCGCTGATGATATTAAGTCAGGTGCAGTATACAGTATTATCTTCTCATTGATTGTCGTGTTCCTGTACATCCTAGTACGTTTCCGTAAATGGCAATTCTCTTTAGGAGCTGTAGCGGCATTGTTGCACGATGTTTTGTTTGTTTTGGGAGTGTTCTCCATCGCAGACGGACTGTTGCCATTCCAGTTGGAAGTGGATCAAGCGTTCATAGCTGCCATCCTGACTGTGATCGGGTACTCGTTGAATGATACCGTGGTAGTATTTGACCGTATTCGTGAAAACCTTGGTGGCAAGCTGATCGGTTCAGCAGAAGGTGTCAACAAATCGTTGAACCAGACATTAAGCCGTACGTTCAATACGTCTTTGACCACGTTCTTTGTACTTCTAGTCATCTTCCTATTCGGAGGTGAAGTCATTCGTGGTTTCATGTTTGCTATCTTATTAGGTGTAGTAATCGGGACCTATAGTTCGTTGTTTATCGCAACTCCTGTAATGTTCGATTCTTCTAAGAAGAGTGCCGCAAGCAAGAAAAGCTAACGCGAAATAGAGACCTCGTCTCGCTAAAATATAGCCCTGCTGCACAGCGTGTAGCAGGGCTTTTTTGTTTTAAATTTGTCCCATGACACAAGTCTTCCTTCTTTTCAATATTAGCGGTGGTGAATTCGTCATCATTGCGCTGATATTCTTACTGCTCTTCGGTCCTAATCAGATTCCTACAATGGCACGTTCAGCGGCCAAGATGATCAAGCAGGTGCGTAATGCCACGAACGACATCAAGCGCGAAATATTAGAAAGTGCGGAGGATCAAAAATTGACAGAGGTTAAAAAGACCTTTGAGGAAGGCAGAGATGCTTTCAAAGAAGTTACAGACACGATCAAGCGAGGGACAAAATTGTGATTGCCCTATTCTTACTTTCCGGTTTTGGACTGTTGCTACTCGGCGGAGAATTTTTAGTTCGTGGTAGCGTAGGTATTGCACTTAAACTTCGCGTATCGAAAGTGGTCATTGGATTGACCTTGGTTGCCTTTGCAACAAGTGCACCCGAGCTTATCGTAAGTGTGATTGCTGCCCTTCGCGGCAAAAGCGACATAGCTTTAGGAAATGTCATCGGTTCGAACATCGCAAATATTGGACTGATTCTGGGAGTCACTGCTTTGGTTTTCAAGATGGATGCTGTCCGATTGACGTACCGAAAAGACTGGATCTTTCTTTTAGTCGCAAACGCCTTACTCGGTATGTGTTTGTATCTCGGTGGGGTGAATAGGATAGCCGGTGCTGTATTTGTAACATTATTGATAGGGTACAATATTCAAAAAATCGCAGTTGCTCGTAGAGACCGAAACCTTCAAGTAGGAGAGGAGTTCGATGTTCCTGCGATGCCCATATGGAAAGGGTTAATTCTTTTAGCGCTTGGTGCGATAGGCTTAAAATTCGGTGCCCAATTCTTTGTTGGAGGCATTTCCTCCCTAGCACTCACTCTAGGCTTGAGCGAGCGCTTCGTTTCCGTAACGCTCGTAGCCTTTGGCACCAGTGTTCCAGAACTTGCGGCTAGTTTAATGGCCGCGCGAAAAGGCGAGAGCGACATAGCCATCGGCAATATCATAGGTTCCAATATTTTCAATATTCTCAGCGTCCTTGGAATAACCGCTTTGATTACGCCGATCAACGTACAGAATCAGGCCCTGGTGCATTTCGATTTCCCGGCAAGCGTACTACTTACGTTAATCATCATTCCACTGATGGGGGTATTTAAAGCGGATCGTTTGGACCGTCTAGAAGGTGCATTACTCCTAGGATTGTATGTTTCTTTTATTGCATGCCTCTTTGTGTAGGGGTCATTGTTAGAAACAGTTAACAATTTCTTTTTGTACCCCTAAAATAATAGGGGTATCTTTGCTTCAAATTAATAAAACAACCACATGCCAACGGTAAGATTTCTAGCATTAGAGGAGACAATGGGCCGCAAGCCCAAGAATTTCGAAGCTCCACAAACACGTGTTTCTGAATACTTCGGTTCTCAAGTGTTTAACAGAAAAGCCATGCGCGAGTACATGACCTCTGCAGCTTTTAAAGCGGTCATTGACGCTATGGACAACGGGACTAAGATTTCTCGTGACATCGCAGATCAGGTTGCTTCAGGTATGAAAGCATGGGCCCTAAATCTCGGTGCAACACACTACACACACTGGTTCCAGCCATTAACGGGTACTACTGCTGAAAAGCATGATTCGTTCTTCGAGCCTACTGGAAATGGTGAGGCGATGGAGAAATTCTCTGGCGGTATGCTGGTTCAACAAGAGCCTGATGCATCATCTTTCCCGAATGGAGGTATTCGCAATACATTCGAAGCTCGCGGTTACACAGCATGGGATCCAACATCACCTGCGTTTGTTTTTGGTACCACACTCTGTATTCCGACGGTATTCGTCTCGTACACGGGTGAAGCATTAGATTACAAAACTCCATTACTGCGCGCTTTGCAAGCTGTCGATACAGCAGCAACGGCCGTTTGTAAATACTTTGACAAGAACGTAACCAAGGTCAATGCGACTTTAGGTTGGGAGCAAGAATACTTCTTGGTAGACGAGGCATATTTTGCTGCCCGTCCTGACCTTACTCTTGCTGGCCGTGCACTCGTAGGACACGCTCCTGCCAAAGGACAGCAGTTGGACGATCATTACTTTGGTTCTATTCCAGAACGTGCTATCGAATTCATGAAAGAATTGGAGTACGAAAGCCGCATTCTTGGGATTCCAGTAAAAACACGTCACAATGAAGTTGCTCCAGCGCAATACGAATTTGCTCCTGTTTTTGAAGAAGCAAACGTTGCAGTAGATCACAACTCACTCTTTGTGGATCTCATCGAGAAAGTAGCACGTCGTCACAACTTCCGTGCACTTATCCACGAAAAGCCATTCGCAAACATCAACGGATCCGGTAAGCACAACAACTGGTCACTTGCGACAAACACAGGTGTGAATCTTCTTGCACCTGGCTCGACGCCGATGAGCAATCTTATGTTCTTGACATTCTTTGTCAACAGCATCAAAGCTGTTCACCGTCATGCAGATTTGATTCGTGCTTCGATCGGTTCTGCAGGTAACGAACATAGACTTGGCGCAAATGAGGCTCCACCAGCCATCATTTCTGTCTTCATCGGTGACCAATTGTCTCGAGTACTCGATCAGCTTGAGAGCATTGAGGGTGGTAAAATGACCCCAGATCAAAAAACAGATCTTAAACTGAATGTAGTCGGTAAAATTCCAGACGTGTTGCTAGACAACACAGACCGTAACCGTACTTCTCCGTTCGCCTTCACCGGAAACAAATTTGAGTTGCGTGCTGCAGGTTCAGCGAGTAACTGTGCGCAACCTATGACTGTCTTAAACACAGCAATGGCGCAGCAGTTGATCGAATTCAAAGCAGACGTTGATGCGCTGATTGAAAAAGACGGCTTGAAAAAAGACGAAGCGATCTTTAGCGTCCTAAAGCGTTACATCAAAGAAAGTAAAGCGATTCGCTTCGAAGGCGATGGATATGGCGATGCTTGGAAAGAGGAAGCTGCCAAACGCGGTTTGACTAACGAGCCATCAACACCTCGCGCTCTTGACGCGTATGTTAGCGAGAAAAGTTTGAGCATGTTTGCGGAACTTGGTGTTCTTTCACATCGCGAAGCAGAAGCACGTCACGAAATCTTACTCGAGTCGTATTTCATGAAGATTCAGATTGAATCTCGCGTGTTGAGTGATTTGGCTGGAAATCATATAGTTCCTACAGCGATCAAATACCAAAACGTACTGATCGACAACGTACAGCGATTGAAAGGCATCATGGACGACGAAACGTTCAATAGTGTTGCGAAAGAGCAGTTAGAAATGATCAAAGATATTTCTGCACGTATCTCTAAAATTCTTTCTTCAAAAGAGGAAATGACACAGGCTAGAAAGTCTGCAAATGCACTAGAAGACGTACGTGAAAAAGCAATCGCATACTATGATAATGTAAAGCCTTACTTCGATGTCATTCGTTACGAAAGCGACAAGCTAGAGTTGATGATTGACGACGAGCAATGGCCGTTGCCGAAATTCCGTGAAATGCTCTTTACGAGATAATTTTTTAGCTCCAAAAGACTCTAGAATAGAAACCCTGCTTCGGCGGGGTTTCTTTTTTTATTTTGGCTATATTGGGGACGCTTAAACACTAGAGATTACTATTCTCATGCAGAAACGATTTTACCAATTATTGGCCTTAGCCTTTTTGTTCATGCCAGTGGCAGGATTTGCACAAGATGCAGATATGGAAGATGTTGTAGTTGAACGACATAAGACAACCAAAAGAGCAGACGAATACTTTGAGGCAAAGGAATATACTGTGGCATTAGAGGCCTATTCCAAGGCCTACTCAAAAGAAAAATCACGCGATCAAAAGCAGCGCATCTCCTACAACATGGCAGAATGCTACCGCTTTACAGGTCAATGTAAGCGTGCGGGTAGCTATTATTTGCGCGCTCAAAAATTGGGCTATGGTGCTTTAGCTGCATTGGGTTATGCTGAAATGATGCAATGCCAAGGTGAATATGAAGATGCCATTGTTGCCTTCACGGAATATCAAAAATTGGTACCGTCAGATCCCCGCGCTGAAGTTGGAATCAACAGCTGTAGGCAAGCTGCTGAATGGGAACAAAAAGGTTCGTTGTTTTCATTGGACAACGCCAAAGATTTAAACTCGAAAAAATCAGATTACGCGATCGCTTTTGCAGGGAAACGCGGAAAGGAAGATTTGACGTTAATGATTTCTTCTATGCGTGATGACGCTACTGGCCGTAAAGAAGACGGTTGGATGGGTCAACGTTTCTCGGACATCTTCATTATTGAAGGGCAAAAGAAAAAGAGCAGAAAGAAAAAAAGAGGTAAAGAGGCCAACGCGAATGATGAAATCGTTTGGGGTGACTTAGAGCCGATGAGTGATGTAATCAACACCAAAGACCACGAAGGTGTACTTACTTTCGATTCTCGAGGTAAGACCATGTATTTCACCAAATGTGTGAAAGTGAAGAATGTACAGATGGGTTGTGCGATTTACACGACGAAGAAAATTGGCCAAGATTGGGCCAACCCTGAGCCAGTTGTGATTGCATTAGACTCTGGAGCGTCAGTGGGTCATCCAGCGTTAAGTCCTGATGATAAAATCCTCTACTTTGCAGGTGAACTTAATGAAGGTAAGGGCGGTAAAGACATTTACATGACTACCTACAACCGTAGAGCCCGCGAGTGGAACGCTCCGCAATCGCTAAACATAAATACACGCGGCGATGAGCTGTATCCATTTATTCATGGCGACGGCTATTTGTACTTTTCGTCTAATGGACGTGCCGGTATGGGTGGTTTCGACTGTTTCCGCGTAAAGTTGGACGATAAGGGGATGCCGATCGGTGATGTAGAAAACATGTTAAGCCCGATCAACTCAGAGGCGGATGATATCGCCCTGCGCTGGGTACCTGGAGATAATACTCAAAAGGGATTCGTAGTTTCAAACCGCAAGGGAACGCGCGGTGAGCACGACATTTGGTACGTAACGGAATGGACCAAGCAGTTTGAAGTTCAGGGGACCGTAGTTAGTTCTAAAAACGGACGCCCAGTGAAGGAAGTTACCATAGAGGTAAGTGATAAGTTGGGTAACAGTTTTACAGTTACCACCGATGCTTCAGGAAACTTCAGCATTCCAAAGGGTAAATTGGAGGAAGACAAGGCCTACAAACTGAACATGAGCCGTAAAAAGTTTTTGAATGCTGTAGGTGATATCAATACAGAAGGCCTTTCATTGAACGATTACTCTCGTGTAAAGGAAGAACGTCAATACGTGAAGTCATTTTCTTTGACTTTGAAAATGGATCCTATCGAAGTTCCTATCGTATTACCGAATGTATTCTTCGATCTTGCTGAATCTGAGTTACGTGAAGAAAGTAAAGTGGCACTAGATACTGTGTACAGTATTCTTGTTCGCAATCCGACCATCACTATTGGCCTTCGTTCACATACGGATTACCGCGATACGGATGCTAAGAACGATAAACTCTCTTTAGCACGTGCCCAAAGCTGTGTGGATTACTTGATTGAAAAAGGAATCGCTACGGATCGTTTAACGGCTGTAGGTATGGGTGAGCAAGAGCCATTTACCATCCCTGCTGGATACACAGGATATGGTGCGGATAAATTTAAATCTGGAGATAAACTAACAGAGTCGTTTATCAAGAGGCTTGCTTCCGCTGACCAAGAGGTTGCCAACCAGATCAACCGTCGTACGGATTTCAAGGTACTTTCAGATGATTATGTTCCTTCCGCACCTATCGCAGCAGACGGTGAACAGGCGGGTAAGGCACCTGCCAAGAAAGATGAGAGACCTATCGGTCAAACCATGACTTTGACAGCTAAAGACCGTTCATTGGGTAAAATCGCCATGCAAAATGGCATGAACGTGGTTGAGTTGAAGAAACTTAACGCCGGTTTACGCGGTGCACGTCCGATGCCAGGAATGGTCATCAAGATCACCAAGAACGGAGATTATTCTCAGTTCGACCAGGAGCACTACCAGGTTCAACGTGGCGATGTTCTTAGAACTATTGCGAAGAAGACCGGTACGGATTTAAAGTCTTTGAGAAGCATGAATGGATTTAAAAGCGACAAGGATTTGATTGTCGGTTCGTGGATCCAGATTAAGTAGATAAAAGAAAACAAAAAGAGAAGCGCGCACGGGTATCCCGTGCGCGCTTTCTCGTTATTTTTGCATTATGAGTAAGAATTCTGACCGCTACATGGGGCGCGGTGTGAGCGCCCAGAAAGAAGATGTACACAACGCAATCAAGAATATCGATAAGGGCCTTTTTCCAAAAGCCTTCTGTAAAATTGTTCCAGATTACCTGACTGGTGATGATGACTATTGTTTAGTCATGCATGCCGATGGGGCAGGTACAAAGAGCTCCTTGGCATACATGTATTGGAAAGAGACTGGAGATCTCGGAGTGTGGAAAGGAATCGCTCAAGATGCCTTAATCATGAATATCGACGATCTGCTTTGTGTTGGTGCTACAGAAAACATCATGTTGAGCTCTACCATCGGGCGCAATAAAGGTTTGATTAATGCAGATGTTCTTAGTGCCATCATAGGAGGTACCGAGGAGCTATTAGAAGAGTACAAGAAGCACGGTATTGAAATTATTAGCACAGGCGGTGAAACTGCTGACGTAGGTGATTTAGTGCGTACCATTATCGTAGATAGTACAGTTGTGGCGCGCATGAAGCGCAGCGACGTCATCGATAATGCGAATATCAAAGCCGGTAATATTATCGTGGGCTTGGCCAGTTATGGTCAGTCTAGTTATGAGACCGAGTACAATGGTGGAATGGGGTCTAATGGATTGACAAGCGCAAGACATGATGTGTTCTCAAAAGAGCTCGCCTCAAAGTATCCGGAGAGTTTCGATCCAGCAGTGCCTGAGTCGCTCGTTTATACCGGTTCAAAAGCATTAACGGATGCGACAGACACAGAGTTAGACGCGGGGAAACTCGTCTTGAGTCCTACACGTACGTATGCTCCAATCATTAAAAAGATCTTAGATAAGCATCGCGGTTCCATTGATGGAATGGTGCATTGCTCTGGCGGAGCTCAGACTAAAATTCTTCATTTTTTGACCCAAGGTCATGTAGTCAAGGATAACCTGTTCCCAATCCCTCCACTATTTAAAATGATACAAGAGGAGAGCGGAACTGCTTGGGAAGAAATGTACCAAGTGTTTAATATGGGGCACCGCATGGAACTTTATGTGGATCCTGAAATCGCTCAGAGCATCATTGACATCAGTGCTAGCTTTGGTGTTGAGGCACAAGTTGTTGGTCGGGTAGAAGAATCTGAAGGGAAATCTTTGACGATACAAAGCGAGTTTGGGACCTATAAGTACGATAAATAATGCTGGATAAACTAAATGTCATATTCCAGCGCTTCAATGAGGTGAATGATTTGATCATTCAACCGGAGGTGATTTCTGATAACAAGCGCTATGTGCTTCTGAACAGAGAGTATAAGAGTTTACAGCCTTTAGTGGAGGCTCGCGAGCGTTATTTGGAATTATCAAGCCGTATTGAAGAAGCTAAATTGGTTCTTAAGGAAGAGAAAGATCAAGACTTCAAGGACATGGCAAAGATGGAATTGGATGAAATTCTTCCCGTCTTCGATGAGCTTGAAGAAGACATTAAAGTACTTCTTATTCCAAAGGATCCTGAAGATGATAAAAATGCCTTGGTTGAGATTCGCCAAGGTGCGGGTGGTGATGAAGGTGCCATATTTGCTGGAGATCTATTCCGCATGTACCAGCGCTATTGTGAAGGCAAAGGCTGGAAAGTAGAGGTGATCACTATGAACGAAGGAACCGCTGGTGGATTCAAGGAAGTTTCCTTTGAAGTCTCAGGTGAATCCGTGTATGGAATTTTAAAATATGAAAGTGGTGTACATCGCGTTCAAAGGGTTCCTGCGACAGAAAGTCAAGGCCGCGTGCATACCTCGGCAGCTTCAGTAGTAGTATTGCCTGAAGCAGAGGATGTGGATGTAGATCTAGACATGAAGGATGTTAAGAAAGACACTTACCGATCGCAAGGAGCTGGTGGGCAGCACGTAAATAAGACGGAGTCTGCTGTTCGATTGACCCACTTGCCGACCGGTGTTGTTGTGGAGTGTCAAGACGGACGTTCTCAGCATAAAAATTACGAGCAAGCATTGAAAGTATTGCGTTCTAGGCTTTTTGATATCGAGTTTAAGAAAAAGCAAGAAGAACAAGCAGCGAAACGAAAAACCATGGTAAGTACCGGTGATCGTAGTGCGAAAATCAGAACCTATAATTATCCCCAGGGGCGTGTTACCGACCATAGAATTGGGTTAACAACCTATAACCTGAATGATGTCATAGGTGGTGAGATTCAAAAATTCATAGATGAACTTCATATGGCAGAAAATGCCGAGAAAATGAAGGAAGGAAGTGATATTATCTAAGTCAGAACAATGAATAGAGCAGCATTAATAGAGCAGATTAAGGCCAAACGCAGTGTTTTATGTGTTGGTTTAGATACAGATCTGAATAAAATCCCAACTCACTTGTTGAAGGAGGATGATCCAGTTTTTGAATTCAATAAAGCGATTATTGATGCTACTGCTCCTTACACAGTAGCTTATAAACCAAACATTGCATTTTACGAGAGCATGGGCGTTTCTGGTTGGCAAGCCTTGGAAAAGACGATCAATTATTTGAATTTAGAGTATCCGGAAGTCTTTACCATTGCGGATGCAAAGCGTGGAGATATCGGAAACACCTCGAAAATGTACGCGGAGGCATTCTTCAATAGCTTCGAATTTGATTCAGTAACGGTCGCGCCTTATATGGGGATAGACAGTGTTACACCGTTTTTAGTTTTTGAGAATAAGTGGGTCATACTCTTAGCACTAACCTCTAATGAGGGTGCTTTTGATTTCCAATTAGAAGAAAACGCCGAAGGTGAAGCCTTGTTTGAATCGGTCGTGAAAAAAGCACAGCAATGGGCTACCCCTGAACAGTTGATGTTCGTTTTAGGCGCCACCAAAACGGAATACCTAGAGCGCGTTCGGGCTGCTGCCCCAAAGTCATTCTTTTTGGTTCCAGGTGTGGGGGCACAAGGCGGCTCACTTCATGATGTGCTTACAAAGGCTACAAATGACGATTATGGCGTCTTGGTAAATTCGACACGCGGAATTATTTATCAAAGCTCTGGGGAAGACTTTGCTCAAGCTGCTGCCGTTGCTGCACGAGAGCTTCAAAGTGAAATGGCTTCTATTCTTTTTCGCTAGAGTGTGCGTTAGGTCACACTTTAAACTTTACTAGCCCTGTACCTTTGAGTCAATAATTAAGATTCATGGAAATAATAGGTTACATAGCATCAATATTTATTGGTATATCATTAGGCCTGATCGGGGGCGGAGGTAGTATTCTAACGGTACCAGTTTTGGTTTACCTTTTCGGTTTAGATGCTGAAATCTCTACGGCGTATTCACTATTTATTGTTGGTTCTACCGCGTTAGTAGGGGGGATTCGTAATGCTTCTTTAGGCAATGTTAACTACAAAACAGCCGTAGTATTTACTATTCCTGCATTTATTGCGGTCTATTTAACTCGCGCTTATGTGGTGCCGGCTATTCCATCGGAGATCGTGAGCATCGGATCGTTTCTTTTGACTAAGGATATAGCCATAATGGTATTTTTTGCCATAGTGATGCTGGCAGCATCTGTGAGCATGATCCGAAATAAGCGTAAAGACGACTCCGACGAAAATCAAGGAGAGCCGCAATTCAACATACCAGCTATTATTGCAGAAGGAGCTGTTGTCGGAGTATTGACCGGGTTAGTCGGTGCAGGAGGAGGTTTTTTGATCATTCCGGCCTTGGTCCTTTTTGCGAAGCTACCAATGAAAAAGGCAGTAGGAACCTCTCTTCTGATCATCGCAGCAAAAAGTTTGATCGGGTTCCTTGGAGATGTACAGAGACCTGACTTAACGATAGACTGGATGCTTTTACTTACCGTAACAGCAATTGCGATATTCGGTATCTTTATCGGTATATACTTAACGAAGTTTATCGACGGTAAAAGGTTGAAAAAAGGCTTTGGATGGTTCGTGTTAGTTATGGCCGTTTACATCATCCTTCGCCAGATCATTTGAATTTGAAATAATAGAATCACAGAATAAAAAAAACTCTTAATCATGACAGTAGAACAGATTTACACTGGATGTTTGGCACAAGGTGCATACTATATCGCTTCGAATGGTGAAGCAGTAGTTATCGATCCTCTACGTGAGGTCGGACCATATATCGAACGTGCAGAAAAAGATGGCGTAACGATCAAATACATTCTTGAAACGCACTTCCATGCCGATTTCGTTTCAGGTCACTTAGACTTGGCGAAAAAGACAGGTGCAGAGATTGTATACGGACCACTTGCTAACCCGAGTTTTGAATGTAAGGTAGCTACTGATGGTGAGGTACTGAAAATAGGTGATGTTGAGATTCATGTGCTACATACTCCTGGGCATACTATGGAATCTACCACGTATTTGTTGAAAGATGAGAACGGTAAAGATCATGCTATCTTCTCAGGCGATACACTTTTCTTAGGAGACGTTGGCCGACCAGATTTGGCACAAAAAGCTGCTGACATGACCCAAGAACAATTGGCAGCGACACTCTACAACTCTCTACGTACTAAAATCATGACACTTGCTGACGAGGTTATCGTTTACCCAGGTCACGGTGCAGGTTCATCCTGTGGTAAGAACATGTCGAAAGAAACTGTGGGTACTATCGGTGAGCAAAAAGAAACAAACTATGCACTTCGAGCAAACATGACGGAAGCTGAGTTTGTGGCGGAAGTAACAGATGGTTTGACAAAACCGCCAGCATATTTCCCGGAGAATGTTCGTATGAATAAAATGGGATACGAAAGCTTGGATGTGGTTATGGAGCGTGGTTTACAAGCGCTAAGTCCTGAAGCTTTCGAGGCAGCAGCGAACGAGACGGAAGCGTTGATCTTGGACACACGTCATCAAAAAGACTTTATCCATGGTTTTATTCCACAGTCTATTTTCATTGGTATTGACGGGAGTTTCGCAATGTGGGTTGGAGCAATGATTCCAGATATCAATCAAAAACTACTTATCGTTACCGAGCCGGGTCGTGAAGAAGAAGTAGTAACGCGTTTATCTCGCGTAGGCTACGATCATGCAATTGGATTCCTTGATGGAGGTTTTGATACTTGGAAGGCAGCAGGTAAAGACATAGATACGCTCGAGCAAGTGACCGCCGATGAGTTGGCTGGTATAGAAGATGCAAAAGTGGTAGATGTACGTAAGATTGGTGAGTACCAAAGCGAACATGTTCCAAGTGCTATTCATGCGTCTTTAGAGTATATTAATGATCATATGACCGAACTCCCAACAGAAGGAAAGTACTACATGCATTGCGCTGGGGGATACCGAAGCGTTATCGCGGCTTCCATTTTAAAGGCTCGTGGATACCATAATATGGTGGATATCGCTGGAGGTTTCAAGGCCATTAAAGAAGCAGGTATTGAAGTGTCAGATTACGTTTGTCCTTCAACGCTATAACATAATATTGATTTTTTATCGTCTGCTTTCTTTCTTGGGAGCAGACGATTTTGCATTTAAATAAAACCTATGGAATTTATTCTTCAACCTTGGCCATGGTATGTAAGCGGAGTGCTTATTGCGATGATCATGTTTATCATGTTGTTTTTTGGAAAAAGTTTTGGCTTTTCGAATAATCTAAGAACGCTGTGTACCATGTGTGGAGCTGATAAGTACGCTCCGTTTTTTCAATTCGACTGGAAGAAACAAAGCTGGAATTTGTTCTTTTTACTGGGAGCAGCGATCGGCGGGTACATTGCTACCCATTATCTAACCTTACCAGATTATGTGGTTGGGATTTCAGAGGAAACCATTGCTGATTTGTCAAAGTTAGGGTTCGATCGCCCGGACGGTTATGTTCCTGAAAGCCAATTCTCATTAGAAGCCTTATCATCCATAAAAAATTGGGTCATTTTAGGTCTTGGCGGATTTATGGTGGGTTTTGGAGCAAGATATGCTGGTGGTTGTACAAGTGGTCACGCGATATCAGGAATCTCTGACTTACAGCCCGCTTCCTTACTCGCAGTTGTTGGCTTTTTTATCGGTGGACTGCTGATGACACACGTATTATTTCCTTTGATTTACTAAGACATGAAGAATATAAAATTTTTAATCGCAGGTACATTGTTCGGCATCATTATGTTCAAGAGTGAAGCCGCATCATGGTACAGAATTCAAGAAATGTTTAGGTTTCAAAGTATCCACATGTTTGGTATCATAGGCCTTGCAGTGGGCATTGGGGTTCCAATGGTAGCGATCATTAAAAAAGTGAAAGCCAAGGATTTCTCAGGTGCACCTATCATTTTTCAGCCGAAGGCCTGGAGTATTCCACGTTATTTGATTGGAGGAACAATTTTCGGATTGGGTTGGGCGCTTAGTGGTGCTTGTCCGGGCCCTATAGTGGTCAATTTTGGTGCAGGCTTTGTGGGCTACTTGGTGGTTTTAGGCTTTGCACTTTTAGGGACCTTTACATATGGCGTACTTCGCGATAAACTGCCCCACTAAACAGCGTTATTTTTCCTAAACCATGAAAAACAGTGAACATAAAGATCTCTTTGCCCAAAGTATTCGACGCTTAGGCAACACTATAATGACGGTCATTATTGGGGTGATCATTTTGCTAATTGTGATTCAGTTACCTGAAACAGTCGAGCCATATTCGGGAAGAACGGAGTTTCAAAAAACGGGTAAGCCGTGGAATGAAGAGGTGTTTAGCATGGTTGATTTTGAAGGTCCTGCTTTGAATGAACAAGTGGCTTATGGGAGAAAATTAGTGACCAAGACCGCAGATTACATTGGGCCAAACTCCACCCTTCCTTTTGCTGGGAATAACTTGAATTGTAGTTCATGCCATCTAGATGGCGGTACAAAGCCTTATGCTGCTCCTTTTGTTGCTGTTCCCGGACAGTTTCCCCAGTACCGTGGCCGCGAGGACAAGGAAGGTACTATTCAAGAAAGGGTAAATGGTTGTATGCAGCGTTCTATGAATGGAAAAGCCCTTCCCGTTGATGGCGAAGAAATGTCTGCGATTATTGCTTATATGGAGTGGTTGAGTATAGATGCTCCTCGTGGAGAAAAGATCGCCGGTAATAAGTTCGTGGAGGTAGCGTATCCAGATCGCGCTGTTGATCTAAAGCATGGTGCGTCTGTCTATGTTGAGCATTGCCAGTTGTGTCACGGTGAAGATGGACAGGGAGTTAGAAATGCTGAAGGCTTTACCTATCAGTATCCTCCGCTATGGGGTGATGATACCTATAATGATGGAGCGGGAATGCATCGTGTCTTAACTGCCGCCCAATTCATTAAAGGTAATATGCCTTTAGGCACTACGGCCGATGAACCGTTATTAACAGATGCAGAGGCATATGACGTTGCAGGCTACATTAACAGTTTTAAGCGTTCAGAAAAGTCGAACAAAAAAGCTGATTTTCCAGATCTAAAAAGGAAGCCTATGTCTACACCATATGGACCATGGGCTGACGATTTTTCGAAAGAGCAGCATAAGTTCGGTCCATTCACTGAAATCGCAGCGTTTTACAAAAGTGAATTTGGCATGACCAAGTCGAAATGATGAAAAACTTGATCATGTTCCTTGCGCTTCCCTTATTGGCGTTTGGACAGCAACAAGATTCCTTACACGTGATGCAAGGAATTCGTTTTACTTCCTTTTCGATGTCAACTCAGAATGGTCTGTTTGGTCCATATCCAGAGCTAAAGGACTACTTTGCGCAGTCAGTTGGTTTGGAGTACCTCCTTGAAATACGCAAAGGGAATTGGCGTTTCAAGGCTGATGTGTATGGGACACAACTACTCGCAGGCAACCCATTTGAGAAAGATTCAGTTACGGGGAAAAGTAGTCGTTATGAGTCCGGTCTACTTGCCGTTGATGCGCAGGATAGAAAGACGCTATGTATACCCAGTATTCTTGAGTTGAACTACCAATCCAAACTTGGGACGATTGGTCTAGGGAATTTTGACTTGCAGGGTTCATTCATGAATGGAGAACACGGACGAATGATTCCCTCTACATTTTCGGGAATATACCTTAAGAAAAAGGGGAAGGATTGGACCCTTCAGGCTTCTTTAGTTGGCGCTATTTCGGCGCGAAGTACTTCTGGATTTAAATCTGTCGCCGCAAGTTTGGCTCAATACAACCCTGGTTTAGATACCGCGGGCTCTCGTCATGATAAGACCGAGGTAAATGCTCCTTTTGTTGTTTTTATAGATGCACAAAAAGCGGTCACAATTAAAGGGTGGTACGGTCAGTCACGCTTGGAATCGTATACGGTGCCTGGAGTATTTCAGACATGGATGCTCAATCAAAAATTGGCCAAAGGCCCAAGTCTTATTCATGTTCAGTATTTGCGACAATTCAAATTAGGAAATGGCGGTAATTCCGATCCAAGTAAGGCTTATTTCCAGCAGCAGGGCTCATCGTATATAGGATTGAAATATTCGCATAAAGTAGATAAAGTAGACTATTTTCTTGCTTCGAGCTATATTGACGGTAGAGGTAAACTGTTGTTCCCGAGGGAGTGGGGCAGGGAATACCTAGTTACTTTTCAAGGTCGCGAACGCCAGGAAGGGATGGGTAAATCTTTTGCCATGGTTGCAGGGGCCATGGGAAAATGGATGCAAGGAAAAGTTCGACATTCGGGTGGAGTGAGCACAGGCATTTATATGAGACCTAAGCCTACGAATTACACGTACAACAAATACGCTATGCCTAGTAATCAGCAAACGAACCTATGGTGGAAGCAAAATTGGCGTGGTTCAGCCCATGAGCTCTTATCTATGGCGGTCCTTAAAATTCCCTTGTCCAGTTCGCCTATAACAGCGGGCCAGACGATTAATAAAGTAGATATGCTTCATCTTTCATTAGTGTATCGGTATACATTGATGCCGTTTAAAGGTCATTGACATATTCCTTGCTACCTTTAACGCATGAACAATCCGCTCATCAGCTTACGTAAGGTACTTGCCGTTTTAGCGTGCATCATGCTCTTTGGTACCATTGGGTACCGATTCATAGAAGGGTTTGACTGGCTGCCAGCATTTTATATGGTCGTTCAAACGGTGAGTACAGTTGGATTCAACGAAATTCAACCTCTAACCGCTGCTGGGACCTGGTTTACGATCGTGCTAATCATCAGTAGTTTCGGAACGTTTGCTTATGGGGCTGGTCTTCTGGCCCAATTAGCGATTGACGGATCTGTTCAAGAATTTTTACGAACCAAAAGAATCGAGCGCAAGGTGGAGAAATTGAATCAACACGTTATTGTCTGTGGGTTAGGAAGAAACGGTCGCCAAGTTGTAAGTCGTATCAAAGCGTACGGAGCTTCAGTCGTTGTCATCGAAAACGATAAAACACGGGCCGATAGATTCAAAACAGAATTGGGCGATTGTCACATTATCATTGGAGACGCGACAGACGATGCTACTTTAGAAAAGGCGTCTATTGGTACGGCCAAAAGTCTGATCGCTGCCTTATCCTCAGATACAGATAACTTATTTGTAGTAATCTCTGCCCGTCAGCTGAATCCAACTATGGTCATTGGTGCAAGGGCAAATACAGAAAGTACCGAAAAGAAGCTACTCGCGGCGGGAGCATCTTATACGGTGAGTCCCAATCTTGTTGGTGGGGCACACCTCGCACACAACCTCATGAATCCGGGAGTTATGGATTTCTTAGACCACCTGAGTGTTGGAGGCTCAAGCGCTACCAACATTGAAGAAATTCAGATCGACCAACTCCCTCCACAGTTTAGCGCTTGTAACATTAAGGATTTAAACATTCGACAAACGACGGGTTGTACGGTTATTGGATACATTTGTGAGAAAGGCAACATGACTATTAACCCGGAGCCAGATTTTCGCGTTTCCCCGCATTCAAAATTGTATGTTTTAGGGAACGACAAACAAATCAAGGCTCTTCGAGATTGGTTCAGTGCACAAACCAAATAACCTCTTCCACATATGAAAATCCTATTCACTGGCTCTAACGGTTTACTCGGACAAAAAATAGCAGTAGCCACTGCACAGTATCCACAGCACGAGTTTTTAGCAACCGCACGAGGGGAAAATAGAGTCATCAACCTTGGCACTGCGTCTTATGCATCCATGGACATCACCGACGCCGAACAGACTGCCAAAGTGATCGCGGAATTCCGACCAGAAGTCATCATCCACGGGGCTGCTATGACACATGTCGATCAGTGTGAGGAGCACAAAGAACAAGCCCATCAATTAAATGTTGTAGGGACGCAAAACATTGCAGATGCAGCAACGGCGGTGGGTGCCCATGTCGTTCATATTTCAACAGATTTCATTTTCGACGGCAAAGATGGTCCATATAAAGAGGAGGCTGAAGCAAATCCCCTCAGTTACTACGGCCAGACAAAACTTGAGGCAGAACACATCATCGCTCAGACAGACAGCTGGTCGATCTTGAGAACTGTCCTTGTGATCGGTATGGCAGAAGATTTGAGCCGAAGCAACATCGTACTTTGGGCAAAAGGTGCACTTGAAAAGGGGCAGGCTATTAATGTGGTCGATGACCAATTCCGCACACCAACCCTAGCGGAGGATCTTGCTCAAGGTGCACTCCTTGCAGCAAACCAGCGTGCCAACGGAATATTTAATATTTCAGGGCCAGATTTCATGTCTATTTATGAACTGGTTGAAGCTGTAGCGAAGCACTTTGATTTATCCATGGAAACGGTGACCAAGGTGAGCAGCACTACCCTTAACCAACCCGCCAAGCGCCCGCCTCGAACGGGATTCGATATTTCTAAAGCACGTCAGGAGCTTGGGTTTGAACCACACACATTTTCAGAGGCACTTAAAGTGATCTCCTCGCAAGCAGGATTGTAATCTGATATTTGTCAGACCATTATTATTCCGTTAATTTCGGGGTTCACAGTTAAACGATCCCACAAGGAATGTCGAAAACATCTGAATCTTGGGGCTCCCGCGTAGGGCTCATCTTGGCAATGGCAGGAAATGCCGTTGGACTTGGAAACTTTCTACGCTTTCCAGTACAGGCAGTACAAAACGGAGGCGGTACCTTCATCATCCCTTACCTAGTCAGCTTCTTGCTGATGGGTATTCCACTACTTTGGGTAGAGTGGGCGATGGGGCGTTTTGGCGGGCGTTTTGGCGACCATAGTACCCCATTTATTTTGGATAACATGACCAAGAAGCGCTTTTGGAAGTACTTCGGAGTCTTTGGAATCTTTACTAATATGGGTGTGATGGCCTACTACACGTACATCGAATCCTGGACACT
Organism: uncultured Schleiferiaceae bacterium; assembly: GCA_965655695.1. Taxonomy (GTDB): domain Bacteria; phylum Bacteroidota; class Bacteroidia; order Flavobacteriales; family Schleiferiaceae; genus UBA10364. The sequence goes on from CBFHHO010000001.1 coordinate 99,553, forward strand.
TACCTATACCTTAAAGTCGCTCAAAGGTGACTTCTTGGGTGTTGATCTAGCAACACTAGATACGTTCTTCAACGACTACGTGGATTTAGGCAGCGGGATCAATTTCCCCGTCTGGGCCATCATCGCATTTTTAGTAACCCTGACCATTAACGTTTACATTCTTTCGAGAGGTCTTAGTGCGGGTATTGAAAAAGTAGCAAAAATTGCCATGCCGCTCTTGATCGGATTTGGTGCCTTTTTGGCCATCATGTCTTGGACCACGGGGTCTACTGGACGCTGTGCAGACTGTTCGACATACATCGGCTTGAACTTCCTTTGGGAGCCTGATTTCACAACCCTCGCGAATCCAAAGATCTGGTTGGCTGCTGCGGGACAGATTTTCTTCACGTTATCGGTAGGTATGGGGACCATCCACTGTTATAGCTCTTACCTCAAGCAAAAAGACGATATCGCACTAAACGCAATGTCCGCAGGTTGGATGAATGGATTTGTAGAGATTGTCCTGGGATCAGCTGTGGTGATTCCTATTGCAGTAGGCTACCTCGGTTTGGACTGGGTTGTTGAAAATGCGGGTTTCATGATGGCGTTCAAGACCATGCCGTTCCTGTTTGACCAGTGGGGGAGTGTCCTTTCTGTTGTTGCAGGTGTCGCATGGTTCGGATTGCTATTTTTCGCAGGTATCACTTCTTCGCTTGCCATGGGTACACCTTGGATGGGTTTTGTCCAGGACGAGTTTAATTGGTCAAAAAACAAGAGCGCAATCATTCTTGGAATTGCTATTCTTTTGATGGGGCTTCCTACAATCCTATTTTTCGAAAAAGGGGTGTTTGATGAATACGATTATTGGACCGGTACAGTGAGTTTGGTGATTTTCGCTCTAGCTGAGGTCATCCTCTTCGCGTGGGTATTTGGTATGGATAAGGGCTGGCAGGAAATTACGGACGGTGCTGATATGCGCGTTCCTCGTATTTACCGACCAATTATTAAATACATCACCCCATTATTTATTGGAATCATCTTCCTAACCTCACTTTTCAAGCCTTTAAACGGTGAGCTTTCGGATTGGTCTACGGCTATGAATTCGCTATTAGCAGGAGATGGATGGCTCTGGGCAAACGATAGTATCATCAATCAAATCTTCCACATTAATACGGGAGTGATTTGGACCGAAAACGGAGTACTTACAAACATGTTCTATGTCGATATGAGTCGTTACTTTCTGCTCGCTTGTTTCTTTGGCCTAGTAGCTATGGTGAAAATTGCTTCGAACAAACGTAAAAAAGAGAACGCCTAATGACGACTTCAGCACTGATCATGATCATTTTGACCCAGGGTACGGTCTTGGGCGCAACCATCTACTTCTTCAGAAAAGTTTTAAGAACTCCGCCGAACGAAGAATCCGACAGCTATTCTGACAACGATTAGAGGTCTCTAGCAGCGCTTTGCGCGAATACATTTTCAAAAGGGTGAATAACTAATAGTTGTTCACCCTTTTTGTTTTTTACGTTTTCTGGAGCCAATTTAAATGTATACCCCTCCACATACACTGCTATGGCCGCCTCATTATCCCGTCTTCTTTTGCTAATGGCACTTGCTTTTATGAGCGCTGCCATGTTTTTATTTCCCAAACAAGAGAAATTCGAGCAGCAACGTATTTTCATGGATTGGTGGTGGACACAGCAGCATGATACGCTAAATCTATCAAGTTTGGACAGCATCCAAATTCAACACTTGCCCATTTCAACAGGATCGAAAAAGACTTTGGATTTTCGCCGTCGTCGTGATTGGCATTTTAAGGATATGCAAGAGTTCATCGCCGCGCCGGGTTTATCTAAAGACAGCTTATGGTGGAGTAGGGGTACATTGAAATTCAAAGCCCGCCAAACTACTCCGAATTACCATTTTAGAAGTAGACCCTCTACGAACTCAACCCGCCAATACGCGAATCCCTACTCGGATAGATCAACAGAAATACCAAAGCGAGAACGGCCAAAACCCATCGATTTGGCCACGGCGGACAGTGCCTTATTAGTCTCCACAAAAGGCATCGGAGCTTGGACGGCTAAACAAATACTGAGCTACCGGGAATCGTACGGATACATCGCAAGCCTCGAACATTTAAAAACGTCTACCTACCTAGGTAATATTTGGAGAGATGAATGGGATACACTGTTTATACCTTCTAATGACACGGCACACCTCTCGTTGAATTCGAGTTCATTCCAAGACTTGCAGCATTTCCCTGAGTTCAATTATTACCAAACCAAACGAATCGCGTTCTACAGAGAGAGTTTTGGCCGAATCACCTGGTCCGAGATCGTATCATGGGAAGAATTTAAAGGAGTAGACACGAATTTCTTGAAACTCTACGTGTCCGAATGAAAATTGGTTGTACATTCGCGCCATAATCGAAAGGAGGTGTTACTATGCTCGTAATTAATGTTAAGGAAGGTGAATCAATCGAACGCGCACTCAAGCGCTACAAAAGAAAACACAGCTCAACGGGTGTAGTCCGCAAGCTTCGTGCTGATCGTTACCATACGAAGCCGACAGAAGCTAAGCGACGCATGAACATGAAAGCTGCTTACATTCAAGATCTACGCAATAAAGAAGCGGAGTAATCTTGATGGCACAACTATATAAAGCCCAACACTTCTGAAGTGTTGGGCTTTTTTTTTGTCCTACTTGATAGTACCTTGTTCCTAGTGGAGCAACCCAACTATGATTGAAAGTAGCGATACATACATTCCCCATTTCATTAGCCATCTTCGTACAGAGCGCCGGTCGAGCGAAAAGACCATCGTTGCCTACGAAATGGAGCTCACCCGGTTTGCGGAATTTGCCGCTGCCGAATTTGAGTCTACTCTTACTCAGGTTCAGCGCGGACACATCAAGCGGTACATCGTTTGGAGAGGAAAGCAGGGTCATCTTCCGCGCTCTATAAACAGAGCCTTAAGCGCCATCCGTACTTTTTATAAATGGTGCTTAAGAGAAGAGCTGCTCCGTCTCTCTCCAGCGGATGGCATTAAATCCCTAAAGACACCTAAAAACGTCGTGATGAGCATACCTGAGAAAGACCTGCAAAGTCTTGTGGACGACGCAATGTTCACCTCAGACTTCTCTGGTATCCGTGACCAATTCATGCTCATCGTCTTATACGGCCTTGGCATCCGTAAAGCCGAACTCATCAATCTTCGTGTGTCCGATTTTGATTGGACCAGATCAGAGGTTAGGGTGATTGGAAAACGATCCAAAGAGCGTCGCATACCCGTACCTGAAACATTAAAGGACTATTTTAACAAATATTTGAAATCGAGGAAAGACATGGGCTTCGATTCATCCCCACATCTCTTCCTTACCGACAAAGGGAAAAAGCTCTATCCTCAATTTGTCTATAAGCAGGTTATTTTCTACCTTAATACGACCACAACGGTGGTAGACAAGAACCCACACGCACTGCGCCATTCTTATGCAACTCATCTGCTCAACTCAGGTGTTGATATCAACACTGTGAAAGAGCTACTCGGACATGAAAGCCTAAGTTCGACGCAGGTCTATACAACCAGTACGTTTGAGGAACTTGTTAAAGTGTATAACCTGACCCATCCTAAAGGGTCTTAAAACCTCTAAGACTATGAACGTAAACATTCAGTCAGTAAACTTCAAGGCAGATGTAAAGCTCATCAACTTCATTGAAGACAAACTTGACAAAACCACCCAGTTCTATGATAGAACCATTAATACTGATGTTTATTTAAAGGTAGATAACAACCACGATCGCGAAAACAAGATCGTTGAAATGCGAATGACCATCCCTGGGAACGAAATTATAGTCACAAAAGAGTGTAAATCCTTTGAAGAAGCAACGGATTTAGCGGTTGAGGTTCTAATACGCCAATTAAAAAAGCACAAAGAAAAAAGACGTGAGTCTCAGGTTTAGAGCAACTTAACTTATCATGTACCAAGAGTGGAGGCAAATAGCCTCTACTTTTTTTTATGTAAGTATTGCACGTTTGAATCTCTTTACTACATTTGCAGTCCGTTTGCAAAGCGGATGATCTTTGACATATTGCCGATATAGCTCAGTTGGCCAGAGCACGTGATTTGTAATCTCGGGGTCGTCAGTTCGAATCTGACTATCGGCTCAAGTTTTTTAGCTTGATTTTTTGCGAATAAATCAAGCACACCGGGGGGATACTCAAGCGGCCAACGAGGACGGACTGTAAATCCGTTGGGAAACCTTCGCAGGTTCGAATCCTGCTCCCCCCACTACCGCGGAAGTAGCTCAGTTGGTAGAGCATCAGCCTTCCAAGCTGAGGGTCGCGGGTTCGAATCCCGTCTTCCGCTCCATTAAGGCTAAGGCCGATGTAGCTCAGGGGTAGAGCGTTTCCTTGGTAAGGAAGAGGTCACGGGTTCAATTCCCGTCATTGGCTCTAAAATTTAGAATCTTTACACTGTTTATATATTTAATAATCGCTAAGTCATGGCAAAAGAGAATTTTGTACGTACCAAGCCTCACTTGAACATTGGTACAATTGGTCACGTTGACCACGGAAAAACAACATTGACAGCTGCAATCACCACATGTTTGGCGAATGCAGGTTTGTCTGAAAAAAGAGATTTCGATTCTATCGATAACGCTCCTGAAGAAAAAGAGCGTGGTATCACCATTAACACGTCTCACGTAGAGTACGAGACGGCTAACCGTCACTACGCACACGTTGACTGTCCAGGTCACGCGGATTACGTAAAGAACATGGTTACTGGTGCTGCTCAGATGGACGGAGCTATTTTGGTAGTTGCGGCTACTGATGGTCCAATGCCACAAACGCGTGAGCACATCCTTCTTGGTCGCCAGGTAGGTATTCCACGTATCGTCGTGTTCTTGAACAAGGCGGATATGGTTGATGACGAAGAATTGATGGAGCTTGTTGAAATGGAAGTTCGTGATCTTCTTTCTTTCTACGAGTACGATGGTGACAACACTCCTGTTGTAGCTGGTTCTGCCCTTGGTGGTTTGAATGGTGATGACAAATGGGTTGGAACTATCATGGAGCTTATGGAAGCTGTTGATGCTTGGATCGAAGAGCCAGAGCGCGATCGTGATAAGCCATTCCTAATGCCTATCGAGGATGTATTCTCGATCACTGGTCGTGGTACTGTAGCAACTGGTCGTATTGAGACTGGTGTTGCAAACACAGGTGAAGGAGTAGAGATCATCGGTTTCGGTGATGAAAAATTGACTTCAACGATCACTGGTGTTGAGATGTTCCGTAAGATCTTGGATACAGGTGAAGCTGGTGATAACGTAGGTATCCTTCTACGTGGTATCGCGAAGGAAGATATCCGTCGTGGTATGGTAATCTGTAAGCCAGGTTCAATCACTCCGCACAAGAAGTTCAAGGCTGAGGTATACGTTTTGAAGAAAGAAGAAGGTGGTCGTCACACTCCTTTCCACAACAAATACCGTCCACAGTTCTACTTGAGAACAACGGATGTTACTGGTGAGATCCAGTTACCTGATGGCGTTGAGATGGTTATGCCAGGTGATAACTTGAGCATTACTGTTGAATTGATCGCAAATGTTGCTGTAAATACAGGTCTCCGTTTCGCAATGCGTGAAGGTGGTCGTACAGTAGGTGCAGGTCAGGTTACAGAAATCATCGAGTAATACTCGAATCTGAATAAACCAAATGGTAGTTAAGGTGCCTCCCAAAAGGGAGGTGCCTTTCTGCCTACATACGGGCATAGTTCAATGGTAGAATAGCGGTCTCCAAAACCGTTGATCAGGGTTCGAATCCTTGTGCCCGTGCTAAGAAGAAGAAAGATGAGCAAATTAATTACTTCACTACAAGACTCCTGGAACGAGTTTGCTGTTAAAGCAACTTGGCCGAGCTTAAGTGAGCTTCAAAAAAGCACAACTCTGGTGATTGTTGGAACTATCATCTTTTCACTTGTAGTATTTGGTATGGACAAGGCAATCTCAACAGTGCTTGAGTTTGTATATTCAATCTTCGGATAATCATGTCGGATACTGGAATGAAATGGTACGTGCTTCGTACAGTTAGTGGTCAAGAGCACAAGACAAAGACCTACATCGAAAAGGATATGGCTCATGCAGGCATGAGCGATCTCGTTGGTCGTGTAGTGATTCCAATGGAAAAAGTCGTTCAAGTACGCAACGGCAAAAAAGTCATTAAGGAAAAAACAAAAACTCCTGGTTACATGTACGTTGAGGCTACGTTAACCGGTGAGGTAAGCCACATGATAAAGAACCTTCCAAATGTAGTAGGCTTTTTGTCAAATATTAAAGGTGGCGATCCATCTCCCATGCGTGCATCCGAAGTGAGCCGTTTGTTAGGTCAGGTGGATCAAGAGGCAGAAAATGCAGCAATGCTTCTCATTCCATTTACATTGGGTGAGACTGTCAAAGTAATCAATGGTCCATTCAGCACGTTTGATGCGACTATTGAAAAGATCAACGAGGAGAAACAGAAGCTAGAGGTCACAGTGAAGATCTTTGGCCGTAAGACTCCAGTTGAGCTAGGCTTCACGGAAGTGGAGAAATTATAATTGATATAGGTGTGAGCTATATATAGGCTTCTTTTCACGCTTCCAACATGAAAAGAAACCGAATGAACAACTCTAAACAAGTAGAAACAAGAAATGGCAAAAGAGGTTAGTAAAGTAGTAAAGCTTCAGGTCCGTGGTGGCCAGGCTAACCCTTCTCCTCCAGTAGGTCCAGCTTTGGGTGCTGCAGGTGTCAACATTATGGAGTTCTGTAAGCAGTTTAACGCTCGTTCCCAAGAGAAAATGGGACAGGTGTTACCTGTTGTGATTACGGTCTATTCAGACAAATCATTTGACTTCATCATCAAGACTCCTCCTGCAGCAGTTCAACTCATGGAAGCTGCTAAGATCAAGAAGGGATCATCAGAGCCTAACCGTAGTAAAGTTGCCAAAGTTACTTGGGATGCTGTTCGTAAGATCGCAGAAGATAAAATGGTTGATTTAAACTGTTTTACCGTTGAGTCAGCAATGAGTATGATTGCTGGTACTGCGAGAAGCATGGGTATAACTGTTACTGGCGAGAAGCCGTTTTAATTAAAAGTTTGAAGCAATGGCAAAATTGACTAAGAACATGAAAAACGCGCTCGCTAAACTCGAAAAGGGTAAAGTATACTCTGTTAGCGAAGCAGCGGCCTTAGTAAAAGAGGTTAACTGTACTAAGTTTGATGCATCAGTGAACTTGGCAGTTCGTTTGGGTGTAGACCCACGTAAAGCAAACCAGATGGTTCGTGGCGTGGTAAGTCTTCCTCACGGGACTGGTAAGAGCGTTCGTGTTCTCGCTTTGGTTACACCTGACAAGGTGGACGAAGCGAAAGCGGCAGGTGCAGATTACGCGGGCCTTGATGAATACATCGAGAAAATTAAAGGCGGTTGGACTGACATTGATGTCATCGTAACCATGCCTTCTGTAATGGGTAAAATCGGTCCTTTGGGTCGTGTATTGGGTCCTCGTGGCTTGATGCCGAATCCAAAGTCGGGTACTGTTACAATGGACGTAGCAAAAGCTGTGGGTGAAGTGAAAGCTGGTAAGATTGACTTTAAAGTTGATCGTTACGGTATCGTTCACGCGGCAATCGGTAAAGTATCTTTTGATGCAGCGAAAATCCAAGAGAACGCTGAAGAATTGGTAAGAACTCTGAACAAACTTAAGCCGTCTGCGGCGAAAGGTACGTACATGAAGAGTGTTTACATTTCTTCGACAATGTCTCCAGGTATTGCTGTAGATGCTAAATCAGTTTCATAATCTTAACCGAAAAGCATCATGACAAGAGAAGATAAACTTACTCAGATTGAAGAGCTAACAGCTATCCTTAATGAAACACCAACCATCTATTTAGCGGATATCGCTGCTTTAGATGCGACTACTACTTCAAACTTGCGTCGTGCAAGCTTTGGAAAAGGAATCAAGTTGAATGTTGTTAAGAATACATTGCTCAAGAAAGCCATGGACGCGTCGGAGAAAGACTTTGACGGCCTGTACGATGTGCTTAAAGGGAATACCAGTATCATGCTCGCAGAAGCAGGTAATGCGCCAGCGAAACTCATCAAAGAGTTCCGCAAGAAGAGCGACAAGCCTGTTTTAAAGGGGGCATGGATTGAAGAGAGCGTTTACGTCGGTGACGAGAGCTTGGATATGTTGACTGCGATCAAGTCTAAAGAAGAATTGATTGGAGACGTATTGACCTTGCTTCAAAGCCCTGCGAAAAATGTTATATCTGCACTTCAGAGTGCAGGTGGCAATATTGCTGGTCTCCTCAAAACTTTGGAAGAGCGCAACGCGTAATTCCTACCACGAAATTTTAATTAAGAAACAACCAATTTAATTTTTACTAAAAATGGCTGATATCAAAGAATTGGGCGATGCTCTAGTAAACTTGACAGTAAAAGAAGTATCTGAATTAGCAGATTACATGAAAGAAGAATACGGCATCGAGCCAGCTGCTGCTGCAGTAGCTGTTGCTGGTCCTGCTGCAGGCGGTGACGCTGGTGGTGCAGACGAGCAAACTGAGTTCGACGTAATCTTGAAAGCTGCAGGTGGCTCTAAACTTGCTGTAGTAAAGCTTGTTAAGGAAATGACTGGACTAGGCTTGAAAGAAGCTAAAGAAAAAGTAGATGGCGCACCTGCAGCATTGAAGGAAGGCGTATCAAAAGACGAAGCAGAAGCTTTGAAAGCACAGCTCGAAGAAGCTGGTGCTGAAGTAGAGATCAAGTAATTGGTCCACTGCTAGGTTATCCGGTTTAGGTCTTTGGGGAACTCCCCTTAGACCTAAACCTTTTTGTGTTTAATTAACATTTTGGGCTGAAATGGTAAACCAAATTACCGCTCCTCAGGAGCGAATCAACTTCTCATCAACTGCAATTAAGACGGCATTCCCGGACTTTCTTGACATCCAGTTGAAGAGCTTCATGGACTTCTTCCAGATTGAGACGAAGCCATCAGAAAGATCTGCGGAAGGTCTTTACCGCGTTTTTGCGGAGAACTTCCCTATTTCGGATTCTAGAAACAATTTTGTTCTAGAGTTCTTGGACTACTTTGTAGATCCACCACGTTATTCAGAACGCGAATGTATTGAGCGCGGTTTGACCTTCTGTGTGCCGTTAAAAGCACGCTTGAAGCTGTATTGTACGGATCCAGAACACGAGGATTTCGAAACAATCGTACAGGACGTATATCTCGGTACCATCCCATATATGACTCCAAGAGGTACCTTCATTGTGAACGGTGCCGAAAGAATTATAGTATCCCAATTACACCGTTCACCTGGTGTATTCTTCTCACAATCGTACCACGCGAACGGAACAAAACTTTATTCAGCCCGAATTATTCCGTTCAAGGGATCTTGGATTGAATTCGCTACGGATATCAATCAAGTGATGTACGCCTACATTGATCGTAAGAAGAAGTTGCCTGTTACAACATTGCTTAGAGCTATTGGCTATGAGCGTGACAAGGATATTCTCGAGATCTTTGACCTAGCAGAAGAAGTGAAGGTGAGCAAAGCTGCTTTGAAGCGCTCTATTGGACGCAAGCTAGCTGCTCGTGTATTGAAGACTTGGATAGAAGATTTCGTTGATGAAGATACTGGTGAAGTAGTTTCTATCGAGCGTAACGAGGTGATCCTAGATCGCGATACTATTTTAGATAAGGAACACACTGAAGAAATACTTGATGCGGAAGTAGCAACAATCTTGCTGCACAAAGAAGACATTGAGTCTTCTGACTTCGCAATCATCCACAACACACTTCAGAAGGATCCTACAAACTCTGAGAAAGAGGCGGTTGAACACATCTACCGTCAACTTCGTAACGCAGAACCGCCAGATGAAGAAACTGCACGCGGTATCATTGATAAATTGTTCTTCTCTGAACAACGTTACTCTTTAGGTGAAGTAGGTCGTTACCGTTTGAACAAGAAGTTGTACAACGGTAGTGATGAAGATTCTCAGGTATTGACCAAAGGTGATATCATTGAAATCATCAAGCGTCTTATCGAATTGATCAACTCTAAAGCAGAGATTGATGACATCGATCACTTGAGCAACCGTCGTGTACGTACTGTAGGCGAGCAGATGGCCAACCAGTTTGGTGTAGGTCTTGCACGTATGGCTCGTACGATCCGTGAGCGTATGAACGTTCGCGATAATGAAGTATTTACTCCGATCGATTTGATCAACGCGAAGACTCTTTCTTCTGTGATCAATTCGTTCTTTGGTACCAACCAGCTCTCGCAGTTCATGGACCAAACCAACCCGTTGTCAGAGATTACGCACAAGCGTCGTCTATCTGCTTTAGGGCCTGGTGGTCTTTCTCGTGAGCGTGCTGGTTTCGAGGTTCGTGATGTACACTACACACACTACGGACGTCTTTGTCCAATTGAAACCCCGGAAGGACCAAACATTGGTCTTATTTCATCGCTTTGTGTCTATGCAAAGGTAAATAGCATGGGCTTCATCGAGACTCCATACCGCGCAGTTTCAGAAGGTAAAGTAGTTGTAGACTCTACACCGACTTACCTAAGCGCAGAGGAAGAAGAGGCGAAAGTAATCGCTCAGGCAAACGCTCCTATCAGCCCAGACGGAACGTTTATCAATGAGAAGGTTAAAGTTCGTGAGGAGGGTGACTTCCCAGTTGTTGAGCCGGAAACGATCGACTTCATGGATGTTGCACCAAACCAGATTGCATCCATCTCTGCTTCATTGATTCCATTCTTGGAGCACGATGATGCAAACCGTGCATTGATGGGATCGAACATGATGCGTCAGGCAGTACCATTATTGCGTCCAGAAGCTCCTATCGTAGGAACAGGTTTGGAACGTCAGGTAGCTACGGACTCTCGTGTATTGATCAACTCTGAAGGAGCAGGTACTGTAGAGTATGTGGACTCAAAACAGATTCAGATTCGTTACGATCGTACTGAAGATGAGCGTTCTGTAAGCTTTGAAGAGGACATCAAAACATACCATCTCGTTAAATTCCAGAAGACGAACCAAGGAACGACTATAAACCTCAAGCCGATTGTTAGAAAAGGTGATCGTGTAGAGTACGGACAAGTACTTTGTGAAGGATATGCTACGCAAAAAGGTGAATTGGCCTTAGGACGTAACATGTTGGTGTCGTTCATGCCTTGGAAAGGATACAATTTCGAGGATGCGATCGTGATTTCAGAGCGTGTAGTACGCGAAGATATCTTTACTTCGATCCACATTGACGAATACTCTTTGGAGGTTCGCGATACAAAATTGGGTGCGGAAGAGTTGACTGCCGATATTCCTAACGTTAGTGAGGAAGCGACGAAAGATCTTGACGAAAACGGTATCATCCGTGTCGGTGCAGAGATCAAACCAGGTGATATTCTGATTGGTAAAATCACGCCGAAAGGTGAAAGTGATCCTTCTCCGGAAGAGAAGTTGCTTCGTGCCATTTTCGGTGATAAGGCTGGTGATGTTAAAGATGCTTCATTGAAAGCTTCACCTTCGTTGAACGGTGTAGTTATCGATAAGAAATTATTCACACGTTTGATCAAAGACAAGCGTCAACGTGCCGAAGACAAAGAAGAAATTGGTCAGTTAGATCTTGAAATGGCAGCTGAGCTTGCAGAATTGAAGTCAGTCTTCGTTCAAAAGCTTTCTGTCCTAGTTCAAGGAAAGACTTCTCAAGGTGTGATTAATGACTTGAATGAAGACGTAATTCCAAAAGGAACGAAGTTTACATTGAAGGCTTTAAATGCAATCGAAGATTACAGCCGTATCGTTGGTGGTAAATGGACCACGGACGAAGAGCGTAATGATAAGATTGATACAGTTATTCACAACTATAAAATCAAGGTTAACGATATCCAAGGTATCTACCGCCGTAAGCGCTTTGCGATTACAGTAGGTGATGAATTGCCAGCTGGTATTGTTAAGCTTGCTAAAGTCTACATTGCTAAGAAGCGTAAGCTGAAAGTAGGGGATAAGATGGCGGGTCGTCACGGTAACAAGGGTATTGTTGCTCGTATTGTACGTGATGAGGATATGCCATTCTTGGAAGACGGAACTCCAGTTGATATCGTTTTGAATCCACTTGGTGTACCTTCTCGTATGAATATCGGTCAGATTTATGAGACGGTTCTTGGATGGGCAGGTCGCAAGTTGAATAAGAACTTTGCAACGCCAATTTTTGACGGTGCTTCACTCGACGATATTTCTAGTTACGTCACCGACGCAGGTCTCCCTGAGTTTGGTCACACCCAGCTTTACGATGGAGGTACAGGTCAGGCATTTGATCAAAAGGCAACAGTAGGTATCATCTACATGTTGAAACTAGGTCACATGGTAGATGACAAGATGCACGCACGTTCTATCGGTCCTTACTCATTGATTACGCAGCAGCCGTTGGGCGGTAAAGCCCAATTTGGTGGTCAGCGCTTCGGTGAGATGGAGGTATGGGCACTCGAGGCATTCGGTGCCGCGAATATCCTACGTGAGATCCTCACTGTGAAATCGGATGACGTTGTTGGTCGTGCGAAAACATACGAGGCAATCGTGAAAGGAGAGCGCATGCCAGCTCCAGGTATTCCAGAATCATTCAATGTATTGCTACATGAATTGAAAGGTTTAGGATTGAAAGTAACGTTGGACTAATAATTGAATAATTCCCACCGTGTTTTTTACAAATACGGTGGGTATCTATAAAAATCGCATTATGGCTCTTAGAAAAAGCGATAAAAACCAAAACAGCGCGTTCAACAAGATCACGATCTCGTTAACAGCGCCAGAGACCATCCTTGAGCAAAGCCATGGAGAAGTCTTGAAACCAGAAACAATCAACTACCGTACGCACAAACCTGAGCGTGATGGTTTGTTCTGTGAGCGCATCTTCGGTCCTGTTAAGGATTACGAGTGTGCTTGTGGTAAATACAAGCGTATCCGTTACAAGGGTATTGTATGTGATCGTTGTGGTGTGGAAGTCACAGAGAAAAAAGTTCGTCGCGATCGCGTTGGTCATATTTCTCTAGTAGTTCCTGTAGTTCATATCTGGTATTTCCGTTCGTTACCAAACAAAATTGGTTACTTACTAGGTCTTCCTTCGAAGAAACTAGATATGATCATTTACTACGAGCGTTACGTGGTGATTCAGCCAGGTAATGCTGTGGATAATGAAGGCAATCCGCTGGAGCGTATGATGTTCTTGACTGAGGACGAATACCTCGATGCAATGGAGCGTCTACCGATCGAAAACCAGTACCTCGATGACTCAGATCCAACAAAATTTGTTGCGAAAATGGGAGCTGAAGCGATTCAAGCCCTTCTCGGAACGTTAGAGTTGGATACCTTATCATTCGATCTTCGTCACAAGGCAAACACAGAAACTTCTCAGCAACGTAAGCAAGAGGCATTGAAGCGTCTTCAAGTTGTAGAAAGTTTACGTGACGCAAACACGCGTATCGAAAACAATCCAGAGTGGATGGTGATGAGCGTAGTTCCGGTAATTCCACCAGAGCTTCGTCCACTTGTACCACTAGATGGTGGCCGCTTCGCGACTTCAGATTTGAATGATCTATACCGTCGTGTTATCATTCGTAACAACCGTTTGAAGCGACTTCTCGAGATCAAAGCACCGGAGGTGATTTTGAGAAATGAGAAGCGTATGCTTCAAGAGTCAGTAGATAGCTTGTTCGATAACACGCGTAAGTCGTCTGCAGTGAAGACAGAAAGCAACCGTCCGTTGAAATCTCTTTCAGATTCATTGAAAGGAAAGCAAGGTCGTTTCCGTCAGAACCTTCTTGGAAAACGTGTTGATTACTCTGCACGTTCTGTAATCGTGGTAGGTCCAGAACTCAAATTGCATGAGTGTGGTCTACCTAAGAATATGGCTGCTGAGCTTTACAAGCCTTTCATCGTTCGCAAGTTGATCGAAAGAGGTATCGTAAAGACTGTGAAGTCAGGTAAAAAAATCATTGACCGTAGAGATCCAGTAGTTTGGGATATTTTGGAAAATGTGATGAAGGGCCATCCAGTTCTATTGAACCGTGCACCGACACTTCACCGTTTGGGTATCCAAGCGTTCCAACCGAAATTGATTGAAGGGAAGGCTATTCAGTTGCACCCACTAGCGTGTACCGCATTTAACGCGGATTTCGATGGTGATCAAATGGCTGTTCACCTCCCGTTAGGCCCTGCTGCTATTTTGGAAGCTCAAGTATTGATGCTTGCATCACATAACATTTTGAACCCAGCCAACGGTTCTCCAATCGCTGTACCTTCTCAGGATATGGTTTTGGGTCTGTACTACATGACCAAATCCATGAAGAATACCAAAGACATGCCAGTACGTGGTGAGGGAATGGTATTCTATTCTCCAAGAGAAGTGGAGATTGCACTTAACGAAGGTGCAGTAGATCTTCACGCTCAAATTAAAATCAAAGGCCGCGTTGAACAAGAAGATGGTTCTATGAAAATGGAATTCATCGAAACGACCGTAGGTCGCGTATTGTTCAACCAAGCAGTTCCAGAGCGCGTTCCGTTCATCAACCAAGTATTGACTAAGAAAGCGTTACGTGGTATCATCGCCAATGTTTTGAAGAAAACAGATGTACCAGCAACCGCGAAATTCTTGGATGACATTAAGGATATGGGTTACGGCCGCGCCTTCCGTGGAGGTCTATCGTTCTCTTTGAATGATATCCGTATTCCGGATGAAAAAGCAACGATGATTGCTGAGGCGTCTGAAGAGGTTGAAGGCATCTTTGCTTCATATAACATGGGTCTGATCACGAACAACGAACGCTACAATCAGGTGATTGACGTTTGGACCAACACAAACGCTCGCTTGACTCAAGCAGCGATGAGTACATTAATCAATGATCGCCAAGGGTTTAACCCAATCTATATGATGCTTGATTCAGGAGCACGTGGATCTAAAGAGCAGATTCGTCAGCTTTCAGGTATGCGTGGTTTGATGGCTAAGCCACAAAAATCAGGTTCAGCAGGTGGGGAAATCATTGAAAACCCGATTATCTCTAACTTTAAGGAAGGTCTTTCTATCCTTGAGTACTTCATTTCTACTCACGGTGCACGTAAAGGTCTTGCAGATACGGCTTTGAAAACGGCTGATGCAGGTTACTTGACGCGTCGTCTTCATGACGTTGCACAGGATGTTGTAGTTACTGAGGTCGACTGTGGTACACTCCGTGGTTTGGAGGTAAGCGCATTGAAGAAGAGTGAAGACATCGTTGAAACGCTAGCAGAGCGTATCATTGGTCGTGTGGCTCTTGTAGATGTTGTTGATCCATTAACAGACGAGGTATACATCGAAAACGGTGAACTTATCTCTGAAGAGATTGCAAATAAAATTGATGCTTCACCGATCGAAACCGTGGAGGTTCGTTCGCCATTGACTTGTTCAACCAAGCGTGGTATTTGTGAGAAGTGTTATGGAACTAACCTTGCGACCAACAAAGGTGCGCAGCAAGGAGATTCAGTCGGAGTTATCGCGGCACAGTCTATTGGTGAGCCAGGTACACAGTTGACGCTTCGTACCTTCCACGTTGGGGGTACTGCGGGTAACGTTAGTGAAGAGAACAAAATCACAGCTAAATTCGATGGTAAAGTCGAACTAGAGGACGTTCGTACTGTAGAAGGTGAAAACGGTGACAATATTGTTATCGGTCGTACTGGTGAGATGCGAATTGTTGATGTGAAAACTGGACGTGCTTTGATGACGACTATCATCCCTTACGGTGGTATTTTGAAAATCAAGGACGGTCAGAAACTCAAGCAAGGAGACGAAATCGTTCAATGGGATCCATATAATGCCGTGATCATTTCGGAAGCTCCAGGTAAGATTGGTTACAAGGACATCATCCAAGGTACTACCTACAAAGTAGAGATTGATGAGCAGACTGGTTTCCAGGATAAAGTAATTTCTGAAAACCGTAACCGTAAATTGATTCCTACGATTCAAGTACTTGATGGAAGTGGAGTAGAGCTAAAGCACTACACCCTACCTGTTGGTGCACACCTTATGGTGGAAGAAGGAGAGGAAATCCCTGCGGGTAAGATTCTTGTGAAGATTGCACGTAAGAGCGCCAAGGCTGGTGATATTACAGGGGGTCTTCCGCGTGTAACGGAATTGTTTGAAGCACGTAACCCATCTAATCCTGCAGTAGTTGCAGCTATCGATGGTATCGTGAGCTACGGTAAAATTAAGCGTGGTAATCGTGAGATTATTATCGAGAGCCGTACGGGTGAGGTGAAGAAATACTTGATCAATTTAAGTAAGCAGATCCTCGTTCAAGAAAATGATTTCGTGAAAGCTGGTACGCCATTATCGGATGGAGCAATCACTCCAAATGATATTCTTTCAATCAAAGGTCCAACTGCGGTTCAGTCGTATTTGGTAAATGAGATTCAAGAAGTATATCGTCTTCAGGGTGTGAAAATCAACGACAAGCACTTCGAAGTAATCGTACGTCAAATGATGCGTAAAGTGAAGATTCAAGATACAGGTGATACACTATTCTTGGAAGGAAACTTGGTACACGCGATCGATTTCATTGAAGAAAACGATAGAATCTTCGGAATGAAGGTTGTTGAAGACGCGGGCGATAGTTCAAACTTGAAAGAGGGGCAAATCATCTCAACACGTGAACTTCGTGATGAGAACAGCATCTTAACTCGTGAAGATAAGGCCTTAGTTACAGCACGTGATGCAAGTCCTGCTACTGCAGCGCCAGTTCTTCAGGGTATTACTAGAGCTTCATTGCAGACGAAGTCATTCATTTCAGCAGCTTCGTTCCAGGAGACCACTAAGGTCTTGAACGAAGCATCTGTGAATGCGAAGCAAGATACTTTGGAAGGTTTGAAAGAGAACGTTATTGTTGGTCATCTCATCCCTGCTGGAACGGGTCTTAAGAAATACCGCTCTACAGTAGTAGGTTCTAAAGAAGAGTATGAAATGATGCAGACGACGCTTAGCGTAGACGTAGAAAAATAATCTTTTCAAAAAGTAGGATGAGCAATGGCTGAAAACCAGAAAGAACCACAGATCAACATTGAGTTGAGTGAAGAGATGGCAGGAGGTGTTTATAGTAACCTCGTTGCTATTAATCACAGTCCAACTGAATTCGTTGTGGATTTCATTCAAATGATGCCAGGTGTGCCAAAGGCTAAAGTAAAGTCTCGTGTGATACTAACGCCAGAACATGCAAAGCGTCTCCTAGGTGCTTTAAGCGATAACGTAACTCGATACGAACAGAACTTCGGTAATGTCGAGACACACGAACCCCCTCAGGTTCCTTTGAACTTTGGTGGCCCCGCGGGTGAAGCTTAAAGAAGAATAGTTTATCAAGAACCCTCAGCATTAGCTGAGGGTTTTTTTTTTGCCCCATGCCCCCGTAATAGTACACGATTTACTATTCAGTTTTACTTTTTAAGGTGGGCGCCGTTCCTGTTTCAAGGGGATTAAGTCACTGTATTCGCATTGGAAATGTTATCTAATAAGGGACACAGGAGATTCTTTCAAATGAGTTAAAATTATTTGTTTTCTTTTGTGCGTTTATAAATCACTGTAAATCAGCGCAGAGTAGATGGGCACTGCAATGAGTATCAAAAAAGTGGATTATTATTGCTCGGTTATAGTTGCGTGATAATAATAATGCCGTACATTTGCCATCCGCAACAAAAAACGTTGTGGCTTTTTAGACTCGCCAGCAACGCGCTGGGCAATCGGCTCGAAAAAAGATTTCAGAAAATCCTTGAGAGTGTTGCAGGTGTTACAAATCGTTGTAC
>CBFHHO010000002.1:0-109581 GCA_965655695.1 uncultured Schleiferiaceae bacterium
GCCCAGCTTTCTCGCAAAGTAATCATCCCGTCTCCGCTTTCACGAAGCGTTGCTGCTAAGGTGTTCATGACGGGAGTGTCACCATCAATCCTACCCTCCGTAATGCGGGCCTTAAGGACCGTAGGTGAGAGTGCCTCAAAACCGCGTTCACCCATCGTGAATACGAGTAATCGATTAAAAAAGTCTAAGCCGTGCTTTGCTCCGAACTCTTGGAGCAGATGCACACTTTTGTCAATGCTACATCCCGTAGCTTGCTGCTGAGTTTCATCTACAGCTAAAATCAAACACTGATCAGCAATGATGCGATACGCAGCGGCAAGTTGTGTACCGTGAGCTTTCCATTGCGCTACAAACTCATCCATTACAGATTTGAGTTGCTCGCTTTGCGCTGAGGTCATCGGCTTTTCAAGGCCATAAAACCACATTCGCGATTCCGGATTCATCGTATGCATACTCATCTTACAATTCTTCAGCTAAGGCAATCATTTCAGCGAGATCTAAAACTTGCACAGTATCCTCTTTCTCACGGTTTTTTACACCATCAGTGAGCATGGTATTGCAAAATGGACAGCCTGCGACGACGATTTCAGATCCGGTTTCAAGCGCCTGATCTGCGCGAACGTGATTGATTTCAGCGTCGCCCTTTTCAGCATCTTTAAACATCTGAGCACCTCCAGCACCGCAGCAAAGACCGTTTTGTTTGCAGCGACGCATTTCCTTGAGTTCCACATCTAGCTTCTCCAATAATGCGCGCGGTGCCTCATATTCGTCATTCGCGCGACCGAGGTAACATGGATCATGGAAGGTGATTTTCTTCCCTTTGAACGTACCGCCCTCAATTTTCAAGCGACCCTCTTTCATGAGGCTATTCAGGAATTGGCTGTGGTGTTCTACTTTGTAGTTCCCGCCCAATTCTGGATACTCATTCTTCATCGTATTGAAACAGTGTGGACATGTCGTCACGATGTGTTGCACGTCGTAGGCGTTGAGTACCTGAATGTTCATCATCGCCTGCATCTGAAAGAGAAACTCATTTCCTGCACGTTTCGCTGGATCGCCCGTACAGCCTTCTTCAGTCCCAAGCACGGCAAAGCTTACCCCAGCATGGTGTAAAATTTTAGCCATGGCTTTGGTAATCTTCTTTGCGCGGTCGTCAAAGCTTCCGGCACAACCCACCCAGAAAAGTACTTCAGGGGCTTTGCCTTCAGCGGTCATCTGAGCAAGTGTAGGTACGGTAAAATTCATCGTTCTAAAGTTTTATTCTGTGTGTTAGGTGCGCAGAAGGGGACAGGGTCTAGTCTTCAAAAACCTGGATGGTGGTGTTTTTATCTACCAAGTCGGTAAACTTACCCGTGTAACGCGTAGCACGTACAATGTGGTTGTCTACCCAATGGTAGTTTCCTCCACGAGGCTTACCCATCAACAGGCCGTGCCATTTAAATCCATGAGTTTTTAGCCACTGCTCGGTCACTTCACGGTGTTCCTCTGTGCGTGAGGTGAAGAACGTGATGACATGTCCTTCGTCGTACCATTTGTTCAAGGTATCTAGAGCATCCGGGTACACTGCAGCTGTAGCCATGCGTTCCGGCTCTTCGTTTGGAATATCGTCACAGATGGTGCCATCGATGTCGATCAGGTAATTCTTTACCTCTTCAGGAAGCATCGGACTGATCAATTGTCCATCTTCAGAGGCCTCACGTAGTAGTTTGTCAATGTGAGCGTTTGCGCTTTTTTCCATGTGTTTTTTTTGATTGGAGCGTTATCGAAATCCTGTGTGTATTTGGGTCGTATGTTGGGTGTTATTCGTTGATCCAATTCGCGCGGTCCATCTGAGAGAAAGGCCAAGGCGCGCCATTGTTTTCAACGTTGCTCATCATGGCATTCAGCTCTGCAGGAGCGCTGCTTTCTTCCATCGTAGCATAGTTCCGAAGCTGCATGATGATGTTTAGTGGATCAATGTCCACGGGGCAGGCCTGTACACAAGCGTTACAGCTGGTACACGCCCACAATTCTTCTTGCGTGATAAAATCTCCGAGCAAGCTTTTACCGTCGTCTTTGAATTCGCCATTTGTCGCAATGTTTTGACCAATCTCTTCAATGCGATCGCGCGTATCCATCATGATCTTTCTGGGACTCAGCTTTTTACCGGTAAGATTTGCAGGACATTCACTCGTACATCTACCACATTCTGTACAGGTATATGCATTCAATAGGTTGACCCAGCTCAAATCCATAGCATCCTTGGCGCCGAATCGCTCTACGGGTGCATCTGCTTCAGGTGCGGGTGCGGCGAAAGGATCGACATTCGGATCCATCATCATCGA
Organism: uncultured Schleiferiaceae bacterium; assembly: GCA_965655695.1. GTDB lineage: Bacteria > Bacteroidota > Bacteroidia > Flavobacteriales > Schleiferiaceae > UBA10364. Next base: position 2,325 of record CBFHHO010000002.1, read on the forward strand.
GACCTCTTTGGTAACGGCCGCGTTATTGGCAAAACGGCCCTTGGCTTCAAGGTTCGCGTAATACGTATTTGGGAAGGCCAAAATGATGTGGAAGTGCTTGGAATATGGCAAGTAATTCAAGAAGGACAGGATCCCCAAGATATGCACCCACCAAAAGGCGCGCTCTGCGATGTGCAAACCGCCCTCAGACAATCCGCTCCACAAAGGGGCAATTAGCGAGGAGATCAAAAAGCTATGCGAAGCACCTTCCATGTTCTCTTCAACCGCGTTCATATTTAGCAGCGCGAACATCAGTGCGACTTCGATGTACAAGATGGTATTCGCATCTTTAAACGGCCATCCTTTCATTTCAGGTTTATGGAAACGATCGATCTTCATTACGTTTCTTCTCCACCAAAACGCACCTACAGTGATCAGCGTCAGCACGGCGAGTACTTCGAAGAAGGAAATCACCACGTCATATGAGCTACCGAAGAAAGGAGCGAAGAAACGGTGGGTACCGAATAAACCGTCCACGATGATTTCAAGCACCTCTATATTTATAATCAAAAAGCTCACATACACCACGAAATGCAAAGCTCCAGCAACAGGTTTTGCCTGCATCTTGCTTTGGCCGAATGCAACGCGCAGCATGTTGTTGAGACGCTCGTTCTTTCTGTCTTTGCGATCGATATCGCGCCCAAGGTTGATGTTTTTCTTGATCTGACCTACGTTCTTGGCAAAGAATCCTATGGCTGCAGCTAATGCAAGCGCGAAGAGCAACTGTGGGAGATAAGACATATACTTACTGGTTTTTCTGATCGAGTTCACGCTCTATGGCTTGAATCTCTTCTTCTGTGTATCTCGTTCTAGCACCAAAGACACTGACGTGCAAGTACTTGTTCGGGTTGTATTTGATATCGAGTAGCAGACGGTTTAGATTCTCGGTCGCTTCAACCATGTTGTTGTACACGTCCTTATCACTGATCAATTTTGACGCGGTGCCTTCGCCATCTTGAAGTTCACCCAACAGCTGATCAAAACGTGAGGTGATGCTCTCTAGGTTATTGACGGTTTCAGTGAGTTTCGCACCGGCTAGGCTGTCTGAAATAGCTTCAATGTTCGTGATGGTCGAGCTGATATCGTCTCCGCGAGCAGCGAGATCTTCGCTTAAGCTTCTGAAATTGCTACTGATCTCGTCAAAATTGGTTTTGTTGTCGTGGAGGTAAGAAGAAATCTCTGCGGCACTTTCTTCAACGCTCTGGAACGTTTTATTGATGCTCTCAAAGGTGGATTTAAAGTTTTCGCTGGTCTTAGCATCTAGAAATCCGGAGGCAAGTCCGATCACTGTATCTAAAGTACCTAGCAGTTGCTCGGTTCGTGCTTTGATCGGGGCGAGTTGCATGTTAACCTCTTCGGTTAAATCACGCTCAGCATCGCCTCGAAGTGTGTCGCCGCTCATCGCTAGTGGTTCACCGGCCTTGGTATGGAGCGAAACGCTTTTTTCACCCATGATGCTTGAAGAATAGACCTTGGCGATAGTTCCTTTCGTGATGGGGTAGTCGGTGTTGATCTGAATTCCTACCGCAAGTCGGCCAGAACCGTCGGGTAAAAATTCGATAGAGTTCACTTGACCAATCTGAAAACCATTGACGGTGACCGGACGAGTTTCGATGAGTCCTTCGGTGTTGTCATATACGACATAAAATTTCCGTTGCGTGGAGAAAATATCTTCACCCTTGAGGTAATTGATTCCCCAGTAGAGGAGGACTATTCCAAGGACAATCGTGAACCCTATTTTAAATTCTGTCTTCAAATCGTTTGGTTATGGTTGTTGTGCTAAAATACGTTATGGTGCCCGCTTTTTGGCCACATCGAGGTCAATTTTACCGCTCTTGTCAAAGGCAACGATGTAGGCGTCTGGAAAGTGTTCTTTGGCAGTGATTTTTAGTTGTTCCGCCTCATGGTAGTTGCTGACTTTGCCGTAGTAGTACTTGTACAATCCGTACTGCTCTTTCTGGTAGACCTCGCTGAGTCCTTTGAAATTCTGCGGCACACAATCGAGATCGTTTCTGGAAACGGCGATCTGCACAGAAAAGTGCAATGCGACTGGAGTAGAAACATCCACATTAAGTTGCGGCGCTTTTTGAACGACTGGCTCAGGCGTTGCATCAGTAGGGGCAGTGGTACTAGAAGGAGGCGTTTGCGGCGCTTCGTCGATCTTCACATCTTCTACAATGGAGGTGCTTTGAGCGACTGCATCTCGAGTTTCACGCTTGTATTTGTACGACTTGATCGCACGGTAGATGGCGCTAGCGAGCAGTTCTTTACCTCGAGCGCTCTGAAGAAAGTCTTCCTCACCAGGGTTCGTTAAAAAGCCCAATTCTACTAAGACCGCCGGCATAGTAGAGCCGCGTAGTACGGCCAAAGGCTGCTGCTTAACCCCACGATTGCGGCGTTTTACGCGTCCCTCGAATTGTTTTTGGATTTCATCGGCGACAGAGATACTTTGCTCTAAATACGCGTCTTGATATGCGCGCAGGGCGATGACTGCCGCAGGATTAGATGCATCGAGCTCCGTATAGTTGCTTTCCCAGTTGTCCTCTAGCATTCTAGAGGCGTTTTCAAGCTGTGCGGTTTTGTTCAAGCGCTGGTCACGATCTCCCATCCCCAGAACGAAACTTTCCGTACCGTAGGCACTTTTATTGTCGTTTGCATTGCAATGAATGGAAATGAAAAGATCAGCATTCGCGCGGTTCGCAATCACCGTGCGCTGGTAGAGTTCGATGAAGGTGTCGTCACTGCGCGTGAGTATGGCCTTGGTGTTCGGCAGGTTTTCTTCGATGTATTTTTTTACCAAAACGCTAACGTCGTAACTCACGTGTTTTTCGCGCGTTTTGTAGCGACCTGTTCCGAGATTACCCGGGTCTTTACCACCGTGACCAGGATCAATCACGATGATGTTTACACCGGCGGTTTCTTTCGCAAATGGGCGTGGATTAAAAGCGGCAAGAACCGTCAGCAGAGATGCAAGCGCAGCAATGCGAAATCCTTTATAACTTCGGGTCTTCATACCATCTACCACGTTCATTCGTTATACCTTTGAAACTATTAATGCAAATTACGTACCCTCGTGGCTTCAAGGCTTAATGTCTTTGTTTTTTTGCTCACATTTTGTGCACCAATTCTTTCCTGGGCACAGGATGGACCGATCGACTATACCGCCGAGGATATCTTCTCGAATGTGGGAGAGGGAACCGTAGAGTTATTTGATCACGTACACATCTCATTCGGCGCTACCCAGCTCAAAGCAGGATACGCTAAAATTTATTGGGAGGAGCAATATGTCTTCGCTAGCGGTTTAAAAGATGATTCAGGTAAGCTGGTTCAGTTGCCTGAATTTGAGGACGGAGGAAAGGTTTTTTACCTGAGCGAAATCAAATACAATTGGCAAACACAAAAAGCGAAGATTGAAGGTGTCTTGACTCAAGAAGGGGACAACTACCTCAATGGCGACGCTGTGAAAAAGGTAGACTCGAACACCATGTTCATGGCAGGGACGGGTTTTACCACATGCTCCCACGAGGAACCTCACTTTCAGATCAAAACAGGTAAAAGCAAAGTGGTCATGGGCGAGCGCATCATTACTGGCCCCGCACACTTCGAATTCTTCGGCATTCCCACTCCGCTGGTCATCCCGTACGGATACTTCCCGACGAATCTTGAGAAGCCGGAAATTTCTGGACTACTCATGCCGAGTTTTCAAAACTCACCGACACAAGGGTTAGGGCTGGTCAACGGCGGTTGGTATTTCCCGATCAATGATTTCATGAACATCGAGCTTCGGGGCGACATCTTTCTCCGAGGTTCGTGGTCGGCCCAGACCAAAGCCGTGTATCGAAAGCGCTACAAATACAACGGGAGTTTCACCTACAATTACCGATTCCAAAAACAAGGCTTGAAAATCTACGAGCCTTTCGGAGGATATCGAGTGACGAAGAATTTTAGGATTGACTGGGTCCACAACCAGGATCCAAAAGCGCATCCGACCCGCAAGTTCAACGCGAAAATTAATCTTCAGAACCCCAATTTCTTTAGAAACGGCGCCAACCCAGAAGACCTCCTTAACGGAACGATGACCACGGTCAACAACACTATGAATTCGGGGATTACGTACAATCAAAAACTGGGGCGGAGCAACCTCACCGTCTCTGGAAATCACAACCAGAACAACGGTACCCAAAATTTCACCACCACGCTTCCCAAAGCTTCCTTAAATGTCCCGCGATTTTTCCCGTTCAAAACAAGCGACGGGAAAGGCCAATGGTACGATAAGGTCGGTGTCAACTACAGTTCCGTAGCGGAAGGGCGCCTGAAAGGAAATCTCGAAACCATCTCAGGCAAACTCGACAGCATCGCCGGCTATGATGCGAATGATGTGCTCCGAGAATACGGGCAGTATGGCGTCAAGCACAACGCGAACATGTCTACTAACGCGAAACTGCTAAAATACTTCACCTTGAATCCCGGTGCGAACTTTACAGAACGCTGGTATTTCCAACGCTACGATTACACTTTCGACAGCACGCAGAACAAAGCCGTGCTCGCGGACACCGTTCAAGGCTTCAACGCCGTTCGCGACTTTGGACTAAATGCATCCATGAACACGAAGATTTATGGAACCTTCTTGTTTAAAAAGGGACCTATCAAGGCGGTACGTCACATGATCACTCCACGGGCCACGTTCAACTACCGTCCGGATTTCGGTCAGCCGACTTGGGATTACTACCAAACCTTCACGGACACGCTAGGAACAGACTTGTACTACAACCGCTACAACGGGTTTATTTACGGAGCTCCCGGTCGTGGAAGCAATGGATCCGTCAGCTTTAATCTTGACAATAACGTTGAGGCGAAAATGATTGTAAAAGGCGATACCACGGGTGCTACTAAAAAGGTGAAGCTCCTTGAGCGCTTTAATATGAGTACCAGTTACAACTTAGCGGCGAGCGATGGTTTTAACTGGAATGTAGTGCGTGTGGTAGCCGCAAGCTCGCTGTTCAACAAAAAACTTCGTTTGTCCTACCAAGGAAATTTTGACCCGTACGGATACGATGCACAGGGGGAACGCCAAGCGACTTTAGCGTACAGCTTGAATAATTCGCCGCTCATCCACCGTACCTCACAGTTTTCCGCAAGTACCCAGCTCAAAAGTAACCGAGAGCGCAGCCGTGAGGCCGTCACTTTCGAACAGCGTGGCGGAGGTTTTACTTCTGGTGACGTGGATTACTACCACTATCCCGAACGCGTAGCACTGCGCCAAGACTGGGACATGCGACTGAATTACGACTTGCGTATCGTTACAGACGTTCTTGCCGCGGCAGAAGGGGAGGATGCGCCCAACTTCCTGCACGAATTCACCGCACATTCCCTGAGTATTTCAGGTTCGTACCGTCCCACGGACAATTGGAGTCTCAGCTACAGAACCGGTGTAGATATCGCTGAACGAAGTGTTGGATTTACCACGATCAATGCGACACGCGATCTGCATTGTTGGGAAATGAAAATGTCTTGGGTGCCTTTTGGTACGACACGTTCCTACATGATTGGAATCAATCTTAAGAACAACCAATTCCGCCAGGTCAAAGCGCAGCGTCGCAGAACGGCACTCGACTTCTAAAACCTTCCTGATCTAAAGCAATGCGACCCAGTTGGCAAGCATTTTCAAGCCTTGTTGGGTGAGGATGCTCTCCGGGTGGAATTGGACACCAAAGGCTTTCCCGTCTGCGTGTTCCATGATCATTGGCGCTTTATCGGCCATCGCAACAGCCGTCACCGTCCAGGCCTCTGGCAGTGAATCAGGTCTCACGGCCCAGCTGTGGTACAAACCGACCTCGAAATTTGTGACGCCAGGCAAAAGTACGCCCGTACGCTTTGGGACAATAGCAACGCTTCTGCCGTGCATGACGCCATCGCGGTTGTACAGTGTTCCTCCGCTGTGCAAGGCCAATGCCTGCATTCCTAAGCACACCCCTAGGATAGGAAGGGTGCCAAAACGCTGACGAAGTACGCTCATTAATTGGCCACTCTCCTCGGGCAAACCTGGACCAGGACTTAGCACTAATCCGCTATACCGGCTCCAATCTAACTGCTCGAGCTGTGGATCATCGTTACGCAACACGTCCACCTCACAATCCAGCTTTTCCAAATAATGGGCCAGGTTGTAGGTAAAACTGTCGTAATTATCGAGTAGGAGGACCTTCATCAGTACAAATATGACCTAATTTAGAGGGGAACAATCAACTTTGAGCGAAGGTTTTTAGCTCAGCGTTAAAAAAACACATTGACCATGGATAAAAAGGCCATCGAAGGAAAGGGACTCGCGCCGGCAATAGGACCCTACAGCGCAGGAATTCGTGCAGGGGGGGTGATTTTCACCTCCGGTCAAATCGCCATGAATCCCCATACCGGCGAACTAGAACAAGGTGCAAACATTTCGGAAGAAACAGACCGCGTCATGCGCAACCTTCAAGCTGTGCTGCTTGCCGCAGGCGTAGATTTTAGTGCTGTAGTGAAGACTTCTATTTTTCTCAGTTCCATGGATGATTTCCCTGAAGTAAATGCGGTCTATCAAAACTATTTCGAGCCTCCATATCCAGCACGTGAGACCGTCGCAGTAAAAACATTGCCTAAAAACGTGAATGTGGAGATATCCTGCATCGCAATGCACAAGGGTTAAGCTTTACGTGTTAAATTGCAGCTTCATTTATAAAGACATCAGAAATGGATTTTGACGTAATTGTAGTGGGTTCCGGCCCAGGAGGATATGTGACGGCGATTAGAGCTTCACAACTGGGATTGAAAACGGCGGTAGTAGAGAAAGAAAACCTAGGAGGCGTTTGTCTGAACTGGGGATGTATTCCTACCAAAGCCCTACTGAAGAGTGCTCAAGTGTTTGAATATGTTAAACATGCTGATGACTTCGGTATTAAAATCAGTGAATACGATAAAGACTTTAACGCTGTAGTGAATCGTTCGCGCGAAGTAGCAAACGGTATGAGCGGTGGCGTAAAGTTCTTGATGAAAAAGAATAAAATCACCGTTTTAGACGGGTTTGGTAAAGTACAACCTGGTAAAAAAGTTGCTGTAACTGATGCCGATGGAAAGGAAACTGTGTACGCAGGGAACCACATCATCATAGCTACAGGAGCGCGTACGCGTGAGCTACCTACTCTGCCACAAGACGGAAAGAAAATCATTGGCTACCGCCAAGCGATGACCTTGGAGTCACAGCCTAAGAAAATGGTAGTTGTAGGATCTGGTGCGATCGGTATTGAGTTTGCCTACTTCTACAACAGCATGGGTACGGATGTAACGGTGGTGGAATACCTACCGAACATTGTTCCTGTTGAGGATGAAGAAGTTTCAAAGCAGCTCGAACGTACCTTTAAGAAGTCCGGCATCAAGGTGATGACGAACGCTGAGGTAACTGGTGTGGATACATCGGGTGAAGGTTGTAAGGTGACCGTGAAAACTAAAAAAGGAGAAGAAATCCTAGATGCTGATATTGTATTGTCTGCCGTAGGCATCACTCCAAATGTTGAAGGAATTGGCCTAGAAGATGTAGGTATTGCAACAGATCGTGGTCGCGTACTGATCAACGACTTCTACCAAACGAACGTTCCAGGATACTACGCTATCGGTGATATCGTAAAGGGTCCAGCCCTTGCACACGTCGCTTCTGCTGAAGGTATTTTGTGTGTTGAGAAGATTGCCGGTCACCAGGTAGAACCATTGGATTATGGTAATATTCCTGGATGTACTTACTGTTTCCCAGAGGTAGCTTCTGTCGGTATGACAGAAAAGGCAGCGAAAGAAGCAGGTTACGAGCTAAAGGTGGGTAAGTTCCCGTTCTCAGCTTCAGGTAAAGCGTCGGCTTCAGGGCACAAAGACGGTTTTATTAAGGTGATTTTCGATGCGAAATATGGTGAGCTCCTTGGAGCACACATGATCGGTTCGAATGTGACTGAAATGATCGCGGAAGCCGTTATCGCACGTAAACTTGAGACCACAGGTCATGAGATCTTAAAGACGGTTCACCCGCACCCAACCTTGAGCGAGGCGTTCATGGAAGCGACTGCGGCAGCTTACGACGAAGTGATTCACTTGTAAGCCCATCAGATTCCTTATAATTTCGAAAACCGCTCCAACTTTGGGGCGGTTTTTTTGTTCTCTTTTCTATGCAAGAACCATTAGTTGCTTTTGAACAGCTCCAATTCTCCTACGGAGAGCACACCTTCGAATTTGGAGATGCTGCCATCCTTCCGGGTCAAATCGTAGTCATGGTGGGCCCCAGTGGTGCGGGTAAAAGCACCCTGATGAAACTGCTACGTGGAGAACTCGATCCAGGTGAAGGCCGTGTCTACATCGATGGTAAACGCGTTGAAACTCGCAAAAAACGCCTTGTACTAGATGATTCTAAAGCGGGTTGGGTACCACAGCTGGACGATCTACAGAGCATGCTTTCTCTCGAGGACAATATCGGACATCACATCCTCCGTATGGATGATCCTGAGAAACAAGAACGGATCGAAGAGTTAAAGCGTGCGATGCACTTAGAGGCGTACTCTGGTCAGAAAACCAAGACCCTTAGCGGTGGTCAGCGCCAGCGGGTGAGTATAGCCAAAGCGATGGCAGGAAAGCCGCCCGTTTTACTCATGGACGAAAGTCTTGCTCAGCTCGACTTAAGAACTAAGTCCTCTATACTTCTAGACTTAAAGGCATTAGTCAAACAAGAACAGTTTTGTGCGTTACTCGTTCTACACGATCCGGCAGATGCATTATTGATTGCAGACGAACTTTGGGTGGTTCAAAGCGGACGTTTGGTACAAAGAGGACAACCAAAGCAAATCATAGAAGAGCCCATCAATCATCACATCGCAGGTTTGTTTGACTATATCAATGTAGTGCCATCAGACCTCAATATTGACGGCCCTTGGCGCACGGAGGATGATGTGAAATGGTTGTATGCCCATGACCTTCCCGAACTAGGAGTGGAGTATGAAATGGACCGTATGGATTCCCCTGGAGGAAGTATTATCGTCTATAACTTCCAAGGACACCGACTTCTTAAAAAGTAAAAGGCCCCGATCCCAAGGGGAACGAGGCCTTTTTAAGTACTCCAAAAGATTATTACTTCACCTGATCTACGATCGCTTTGAACGCTTCCGGGTGGTTCATGGCTAAATCTGCCAATACCTTACGGTTCAATTCAATGTTCGCTTTTTTCACCTTACCCATGAATTGTGAGTAAGACATACCGTGCAAACGTGCACCAGCGTTGATACGCTGAATCCACAACGCGCGGAATGTGCGTTTTTTGTTTTTACGATCGCGGTAAGCATACGTGAGACCTTTCTCAACAGCATTCTTCGCTACCGTCCAAACATTTTTTCTACGACCAAAGTATCCTTTGGCGTGTTTCATCAATTTTTTTCTGCGCTCTCTTGAAGCAACAGCATTTACTGAACGTGGCATAATTTTTAATTTTTTGTGAGAGGTACTTCTACTATTTCAAGAAGGTTTGGCTACCCAGCACAGGGTTATTAATGAACTCTAGGGATTACTTCATCCCTAACTGATTCTTGATGTTTGCAACATCAGCATCAGCTACAAGACCTGACTTCGTCAAACGACGTTTCTGGTCAGTTGCTTTCTTGGTCAAGATGTGTGACTTGAAAGCGTGTTTTCTTTTGATCTTACCAGAGCCTGTCAGCTTGAAACGCTTCTTTGCACTGGATTTTGTTTTCATCTTTGGCATGATTCAACTTTATTTATTTGGAGTGACTTATTTCTTTGGTGCAAGAGTGATGTTCATCTTCTTACCATCCATTGATGGCATATGCTCCACTTTACCATACTCTTCCAAGTCTTGGGCCAAACGGAGTAGAAGGATCTCACCTTGCTCTTTAAAGACAATCGCACGACCTCTAAAGAATACAAAGGCTTTCACCTTCGCACCTTCTTTTAAGAACTCGATCGCGTGCTTCTTCTTGAACTCGTAATCGTGATCAGAAGTATTCGGTCCAAAACGAATTTCCTTGATAACCACTTTCACCGCTTTCGAAGCAAGTTCTTTCTGCTTCTTGCGCTGATCGTACATGAATTTGCTGTAATCGATGATTTTACACACCGGCGGATCAGCCTTTGGAGAAATTTCTACCAAATCTAAATCCAGGTTTTCAGCCATTCTTTTCGCCTCGCGAGTTTCGTAAACACCAGGTTCTACGTTCTCTCCGACCAAGCGAATTTTGGGAACGCGGATGCGCTCATTCGTTCTGTGGTTTGCTGCCAGTTTCTCTTTTGGCTGCTTTCTTTTACCTCTTCTCAGGGTGCTTCGTGTTTAATTAAACTTCTATTAATCAATCAGTTGCGAGATTTCTCCTGCAATAGCTTGTACAAATTCTTCGCGGCTCATTGTTCCCAAATCACCTTGACCGTGACGACGCACGCTGAGTGCTCCGCTTTCCGCTTCTTTCTCACCGACAATCAGCATGTATGGAATCTTGGTAACTTCAGCGTCACGTATCTTCCTGCCAATCTTTTCGTTACGATCATCTACGAGGGCGCGAATATCGGAAATTTCTAGGAAACTAGCGATGTCTTTCGCATACTCATTGTATTTCTCACTAACAGGTAAAATCTTGACTTGTTCCGGGGTTAACCACAATGGGAAATTACCGCCACAGTGTTCTAGAAGTACCGCTACAAAACGCTCCATAGAGCCGAACGGTGCACGGTGAATCATTACAGGACGGTGGCTTTCATTATCACTTCCTTTATACTCGAGTTCAAAGCGTTCTGGGAGGTTGTAATCCACCTGAATGGTACCTAGTTGCCAGCTTCTACCGAGGGCGTCCTTTACCATGAAGTCCAGTTTAGGACCATAGAAGGCCGCTTCGCCGTACTCGACAACCGTGTTGAGTCCTTTTTCTTCAGCCGCTTCAATGATCGCGCTTTCCGCTTTTTCCCAATTCTCATCTGAACCGATGTATTTCTCAGGTTTGTTCGGGTCGCGCAAACTGACTTGGGCAATATAATCCTTGAAATCTAAGGTTTTAAAGATGTACAATACGAGATCGATCACACTTTTAAATTCAGACTTCAACTGATCCGGAGTACAGAAAATATGTGCGTCATCTTGCGTAAACCCACGAACGCGCGTCAAACCATGAAGTTCACCACTTTGCTCATAACGATACACCGTACCAAACTCTGCATAACGTACCGGAAGATCTTTATACGACTTTGGCAACGCTTTGTAAAGCTCACAGTGGTGTGGACAATTCATCGGCTTGAGTAAGTACTCTTCACCCTCTTCCGGCGTATTGATCGGCTGGAAGCTGTCTTTACCGTACTTCTGGTAGTGTCCAGAACAAACGTAAAGCTCTTTGTTTCCGATGTGCGGTGTGATCACTCCGTCGTAACCTGCTTTCTTCTGTGCTTTCTTTAGGAAATTTTCGAGACGTTCACGCAATGCAGCTCCTTTAGGTAACCACAAAGGAAGTCCTTGACCTACGCGTTGGCTGAAGGTGAATAACTCGAGTTCCTTTCCGAGTTTTCTATGGTCACGTTTTTTAGCTTCTTCAAGCAGCTCAAGGTATTCTTTAAGCTCGCCCTGTTTTTGAAAAGACACACCATAGACACGAGTTAGCTGTGGGTTGTTCTCATCTCCGCGCCAGTAGGCACCAGCGACATTCATGATTTTTACGGCTTTGATGTAGCCAGTATGAGGTATGTGTCCACCTCGACAGAGATCCGTAAAGTCAGCATGATCACAAAAAGTGATAGTCCCGTCCTCTAGATTTTGGATCAATTCTGTTTTGTACGGATTGTCTTTGTAAGCTTCTAACGCTTCCGCTTTGGTGACTGCACGCAGTTTAAATTCACTTTTGCTACGAGCAAATTCAAGCATTTGCTTTTCGATGCGTTCAAAATCCTTTTCCCCGATAGTTTCGTCTCCGAAATCAACATCGTAGTAGAATCCTTTATCAATCGCAGGTCCAATAGTCAATTTTGCATCCGGGTAGAAGTGCACGATAGCTTGTGCCAAAACGTGGGCAGAACTGTGCCAAAACGCTTCCTTACCTTTTGCGTCGGTCCAGGTGAAAAACTGCAACGTACCATCAGTCGTTAATGGATCATTAAGCTCTACGGTTTGCCCGTTAAAGCTTCCTGAAAGTATATTTCTTGCCAGACCATGTGAGATGCTCTTGGCCACATCCATGGCGGTTGTGCCTGCCTCATAGCTGCGCTGGTTTCCATCGGGAAAAGTTACAGTGATCATTTTACCTGTTTTTCGGTTATATCAGAAACGACAAAAATAAGAGCCTTCACCGCATTTCAGCTTTTTTTCGTTCCGATTTTATAACAGCCTTATTGGATAGTATTTTTGCAACCCATGGAACAACGACTTACCAAAGAACAAGTACTCGAACAATTCAACCGCATTTGCGCGGGTACCTTAATGGAAACGCTCCGCATCAGCTACACAGATGCGGATCCAGAAACTGGAATGCTACAGGCCACCATGCCTGTAGATGCACGTGTGTACCAGCCGATGCAAATCTTGCATGGGGGAGCTACCGTGGCGCTTGCAGAGAGCGTAGGTTCTGCCGCCTCTCAAATGCTTATTGACCGTACTAAGGAGCTCGCAGTAGGAGCTGAGATTTCAGCAAACCACCTAAAGAGCGCGCGTACCGGCACACTCATAGCCACCGCGGAGTGTGTTCATCGAGGAAAAAGTTCGCATTTATTTCACATACGAGTGGAAAATGAGCAGAGAGAATTGATCTCTATGGTCAAACTGTTGAACTTCATCAAGCAACGTAAATAATGGTGAAGCTACGGATTCGAATTCCAGGAACGACCACCGCTACGCACCGTTTGATACCTTCAAATAAATTGCAGGCTCAAGTGATTTTAAGAGGCTTCTCGGGAGCGCCGAGTTATTATGCTTTTGGACCGGAAACACTTGGTGTAGATGAATTTTGGAACGGGTTTGCCCTAAATCCTTGCCAAAAAATAGAGCAAATCCGCAAGCAAGACTACATGGACCTCGTTTCACAAACGATTTCTGAGATTCGCAGCGACACACATTTACACAAAGTTGTACTTAGTCGGAGCGAGTATTGTCCTGTCGAAGGGGCGAGTCCTAAAGCCACTTTTGATGCTTTGGAAGCCAATTATTCGGACTGCACCGTCTTTGCCTTGTCTCATCCCGAACTCGGCGATTGGATGGGCGCGACTCCAGAAGTCTTGTTGGAAAAAATGCCTTCGGGATACCGTTCCATGTCTCTTGCCGGCACGCGACTCAAAGGTGCGACGGAATGGGGCAGTAAAGAATTGGAAGAACAGCAGTTCGTAACGGAAGAAATCTACGCGACACTTGAAGCCCTAGGCGGTGTTGTAACGCGTTCAGAGCCGTACACCCGTAGTGCTGGCCCAGTCGAACATGTACAGACTTGGGTGCATACAGAAAACAAGGAATTGAACATTGCCGATGCGCTAGAAGCGTTGCACCCAACGCCTGCGGTGTGTGGGACTCCTACGAGCATGGCACGTGAGTTGATTTCAAAATTGGAGCAGCACGATCGTGAGCTTTATACAGGATATATCGCCATTTTAGGGGAACAACCTTCGGCCTCGGTACTGTTGAGAACGATGAAATGGCATCGTGATGGTGTTCGCTTTTTTGCAGGCGGCGGAATCACCAAAGACAGCGTACCTTTGGACGAGTGGAACGAAACGCAGTACAAAATGGCGGCGTTGAAGGATCTACTGTCGTAACCGATGACCTCGAACAAACCCATAGCGAATTGGACCATTGACGCCTTAGTGAACTGGGGTGTACGCACCATCATTTGTTCACCGGGGAGTAGGAATGCACCACTCGTTATCTCAGCGTTAGATCACCCAAGCATTGAGGTAGTTACGGTGCTTGATGAACGCTCCGCGGCGTTTATCGCCTTAGGTTACTTGCAGCAACAAAACCTACCCGTTGCCGTTTGCTGTACTTCGGGTAGTGCCTTAGCGAATTACCATCCCGCAGTTTTAGAGGCGTTTCACAGCAAATTACCGCTGATCGTGGTCTCTGCGGATCGCCCTGCAGATCGTATTTTTAAAGGGGAGGGACAAACCTGTTTTCAGCCCAATTTCTACCAGCCGCACATCGGCGCTAGTGTTCATTGGGACGAATCTTCTTCATTAGCATCCATTAAAGAGGATGTCTTAACGCTTTCGAAGACTTTGGCACAGCACTTACCCGTTCACGTGAATTGTGCTTTGGATGAGCCGCTGTACGAGACTGCAGCTTCAAGTCCTGAAGTCGAGTGGATTACAGCTCCACAAACGGCCTCTATTCAGGTGGACTGGGAGGTTATTAGAGGCACCATATCTTCAAATGGCCCCGCAGCCATTGTAGTAGGCCAATTAACGCCAAAACAAAGCGAAGCATTGCGTGCCCTGCTCTCGCAAAGCGACTGGAATCTTACCTTTTTCGCAGATCCCACCTCTGGACTATTGGACCACCCTCACGCACGTCCTCTGAAGGCAATCGTGAATTTTACCCCGCAAACGGTACTGAGTATCGGTGGTCAATGGATCGATAAAAAGCCCAAGTTTCATTTGCGCAGCTTGCCGCTGAACACCCATATCCATCTCGACCCGTTTCAAGCATGGGAGGTGACGGATGCTCCCGAATTTTTGCACATCAAAGCGCACGTAGCTGCTTTATCTAACCTGAAGGAAGCGCTAGAAGAAGTAGCGATTTCCGCTCCCTCGACAACGCTAGAAACAGCCGCTTTGCCTTGGAGCGATGCAGCTGTGGCACAACGTGTCTTTTCTTTGATGCAGCCCGAGCATACGCTGCACCTCGGGAACAGCACTGCAGTACGTTACTTTGGATTTTTCCCAACCCATGTAAAGGTGCACAGTAATAGAGGAGTTGCAGGAATAGACGGTAGTTTGAGTACCGCAGTTGGTGCTGCACTCGCGGATCCTGACCACATTCATTGGTGTGTATTGGGAGACCAAAGCTTCATTTACGATTCGAATGCGCTTCAACTGCAGTACTTGCCAAAGAATCTGACAATTGTTGTTTTGAACAATGGAGTAGGGGCCATTTTCGATTGGCTTCCAGGCGTTCAAAAAACAGACCCTCAGGCACAAGCCGTTTTTGCAAATCCACTGAAAGTCAGTATCAAAGGGCTTGTTGAAGCTTCAGGAGCAGATTATGTGCAGGTGAATCACCTTGATGCGCTATCAGCTGCCTTGGTCGCGAAGGGTCGCTGTAAGGTGATTGATGCTCAAACCCACGATGCACCGAATACAGCGGTTGCGCAACAATTCCTCCGCGGATAACCTACACCCGTTTCACGAGCTGTTTACAGATCAAAACAGGCGCCATAGGTACGCTCTAGTGTCAATTGTCATCTATGAGTAGGCTTTTTACTACTTCCCATAGGATTGGCCCACTTCATTTCAGATTTACCGCAAATTTGTACTTAAGATTTAAAGCTTAGTACAAGATGAAAGGACTTATTTTCCAAACGTATATTGATTTTTTAGTCACCACTCACGGTGAGGAATTAAAGGACTTCATCTTACGAGATGCCAACGCTGGAGACCGCGATAGTTATGATGCCATGGGGACGTATCCCTTCACTTCATTGACGAATGTGGTCGCCCAAACCAATGCGCATACTCGCGTACCCGTGCCGGAAATATTAGAGAACTATGGCTTCTACTTATTCAGTATTTTAGCGACATCGTACGCGAAGTATTTGGGTGAAGGCATCGATCTGTTTGGATTTTTGGAATCATTGGAAGACCACGTGCACGTACATGTTAACCAACAATTCCCAGACGCTTCACTGCCGTCGTTTACTTACGAGCGAATCGATGAGAATAACCTCAAAATGATTTACGAAAGTGAGCGTGCCATGGCAGATTTTGGAATTGGTATGATCAAAGGTTCCGCTAAGCATTTTGAAAAGCAAGTGGAGATATCCAAAAAAGATCTTACCCCAGAACAAAATGGCAAGGAAGTCGAGCTGTGGGTGAAGATACTCCATGACTAAGACCACTGCGTCCTCTACATTTTCTTTAAAGCCTTGGGTGGCTGCGGCAAGGCTGCGAACACTCCCTTTAGCATTTGCAGTAATAGCCCTAGGAGCGGGATTGGCCCATTTTCATGTGCCCGGATCTTTCGATGTCGGCTATTTTCTGTTGGCCGTATTCACGAGTTTCTCCTACCAAGTCTTGTCCAATTATGCCAATGATCTCGGCGACGGAATTCGCGGTACCGACGACGCTAAAAAAGGCGAACAACGTGCCGTAGCCTCTGGAGCGATATCCGTTAGTGCCATGAAAAATGCGGTGACATTGTTTACAGTTTTGGCACTGGTCTCGGGTTCCGTGCTCATCCTACTGGCGTTCTCAACAAAAGCATTACAGTTGCTCTTTTTCATCCTTAACCTCGCGGCTGTCTGGGCAGCACGTTCCTACACGCTCGGTAAGAATCCCTATGCGTATTGGGGTGGAGGCGATGTTTTTGTGTTCATCTTCTTTGGCTACACCGGGGTTCTTGGAAGCGTAGCATTATTTACAGGCACTTTGTATCCGATCGATCTTTTACCCGCAACGGCGGCCGGAGCGATGAGTGCGGCGGTGTTGACCTTGAATAATCTGCGAGATAGAGTAGGCGACCAGACGAGCGGAAAGCAAACGTTGGTTGTTCGTTACGGCAACGCTTGGGGGAGAGGCTATTTTAAAGTCCTCATGGCGACTGCCCAAATCACGGCGCTACTTTTTGCATTATACGCCGCAGTAAAGACACAAGAGAATTATCCTGTGTACGCTTTCTTAGTTTTCTTGTTCTCTCAGCGTTTTGTCTTGCGTAAGTTCACAAAAGCAGAGGATGAAGAAAAATTGGACGCTCTACTTAAACCAACGGCCCTAATCACGTTGTTATACTGTCTAATCACGGCTTTGAGTTTAACATTATGATGCACGCCTCTTATACAGATTATGTTTTAGAGTTTAAGCGACCCAGTGGGACTTCCCGAGGAACGCTGTACCAGAAACAAAGCTATTTCATCCGTATAACGGATGGGGATCGAATAGGTTTTGGAGAAGTGGGGGTGCTCCGTGGACTTTCTTACGACGATGTACCAGAGCTTGAAAAGCAGCTGCATTGGACCACGGAAAACATACATTTAGGGTTGGCGGAATTGTATGTGGCTAACCTTCATTTTCCAAGTATTCAGTTTGCCCTTGAGCAAGCGTTCAGCCATTTAAATCAAGGGTTCGAACACTTTCCTTCCGATTTTACTAAAGGACGTAAGCCTCAGCATATAAATGGTCTGATCTGGATGGGCGATCGTGCATTCATGATGGAGCAAATTACAGCTCGTTTGAACGAAGGTTTCAAAACATTGAAGATGAAAGTCGGTGCGATTTCCTGGGAGAGTGAGCGGGAGTTACTCGGTTACATCCGTGAGCGTTTTTCTCCAGATGAATTGGAAATACGTGTGGATGCAAATGGCGCTTTTACCTTGAAGGAGGCCCTTACTGTGGGGGAGTTTCTCAGTGAAATCAGCGTTCATAGTATAGAACAGCCGCTCCCTCCAGCAGATTTAGAAGGGCTTCAAGCCGCCGCAGTACAAATGCAGGTGCCTATTGCCTTGGACGAGAGCTTGATCGGGGTGTTGCAAAAGAAGGACAAAGTGCATCTGTTGGAGACCATACAACCCCAATACATCATATTGAAGCCCAGTTTTATAGGCGGATGGCGAGGTAGCGATGAGTGGATTTCTTTGGCTGAAGAACGAGGCATCCGCTGGTGGGCCACCTCTGCGCTTGAAAGTAATCTGGGCTTAAACGCCATTGCACAATGGGCTTATACCAAGCACAATGCTATTCCACAGGGTTTAGGAACGGGAAGCTTGTATACCAATAATCTCCCTGCGCCTTTGCGGGTGTATGGGGGAGAGCTGTCTGTCTCGGGGGATATCTCCACAGACTGGGATCTGAGTGCCTTGTCGTTTAAATAGAGCCTTTTAGGCCGATAAATACCGATCGTCCTGGAGCTCCTATGCCGCTCGCATAAGGACGGTACTGCACATCCATAATATTGTCTATTCCAAAGCGCACCACAATGTTTTTATTATAGACGTAGCTTGCATGAACATGGAACGTATACCACTCTGGACTGTAAGGATTGCCCTGGCTGTCTAAAGCGTAGATGTGTGTCTTCGAGCGTTCGCTAGGTGCAAGATCTTCCGCATTCATCGCGGCATTGTAACGTCCGACAATATTTGCACGCCATTTATTCTTCTTGAAGACGAGTTGTGTTGTTGCGTTCAACGGATGGACGTGGCGTAAACTTTCGCCTTGAGAATCTCTGCCAAAGGGGTGGGAGAGGTGTGCCGTCCATGAAAAATGCTTGTTGATTTCAGTGCGAAGTCCGAATTGATAGCCCCAAATCCAGGCGTAGTCCAGATTTTGAATGCTCAATACTTGGGACAATTCTCCGTCGAACAGAACACTGTCGCTGCCATTGAACGTTGTCGGGGCGCGTAACAAGGCATTATCAAGAAAACTGTAATAGAAGCTTCCATCAAAGGCAATCCAAGAATTGACTTTTTGCTTCATACCGATCTCGGCGCTGTAGAGTCGCTCTTCACGAAGGTCTGTATTCGGGATTACAAGTGCTCCGGGCTGAGAATCGAACACCTTGGATGCGTCATCCACATTGGGCGCTCGGAACCCTGTACTGAGATTGAGGAAGTATTTGTAGGTGGGTTTGTAGTAGGTCAAACCGATCGATCCGCTTGGTGCAATAAAGTTAAATGTCGCGTCTTGCTGGAAACCGTCGAATCGGATCGGGGTAAACATCGATATGGCGTTCAATCGCGCACCAGCGGAGAAGGCAAGTGCTTTACTAAGGTCGAGGTTCGTGTTTGCGAATACAGATGCGCTGTTCCAAATGCTTCCGTCTGCATAGCGCGATTGTGCATCCCAAGTATCCGTAGGGTTCAGGTGATTGAAATAATAGGCGTTGCTGCTCACCACATTACTCAACGCTTCTGCACCGTAGGTGAGTTGGGTATATCTGTTTACTTTTTTACTGGCATCTAAGGAGAGCTGACCGATGTTCACGCGCTCTGTTTGGGTGCGTGCGATCATATTGTTGTACTTCCTTACATTCCGACTTTCTTCGAAAAGTTGCCCCGAAAGCGTGATCTTAAACCAGTCCGATACCGCTGTAGAGCTGCGGTTTTCGAAGGATGCAAAGCTCATCAGCCAAGTTTGCGGACCGTACTCCCACATCGCGTATTTAGGCATATCGCCTGAGGTTTGAATGTACCGGTCGTAACGATTGATTGAACTGCTGCGGCTCACGTAGTGCCCCAATTTTATTTCAGATCTCTCCGAAACGCGAAACTTCAGCTTTTGTGTGATATTGCGCTGCTCGTAACCTGTGTTTTCTTGCAGATAAGGGTCTTCAGCTTTCACTAAGGTGTCCAAGGCGCCGAAGGTGAGTGGCCGGCAAACGAAGAGCATGTTGTCGATATCGCGCTCTGGTGTACCGCGTAAAATTCGTTTACCCATACGTACATCGCTGTATTGCGAGTAGGTCAGTGAGGTCATTCCTGCCCAATTTGTTCCGCCATAGTTCAATCGGAAATTGGGCCTACGTGTAAGCTGAGCTCCCTGAGACGCGAGACTAAACACAAGACTTTGAAGGACCTCACTACTGTCTCCATAATGTGCATCGTAGGTATTGATGTGCATCACACCGCCCATAGCGTCCGATCCGTGCAGTACACTACCCGGTCCTAGACTGATCTCTAAATCTGCAATAGATTCGCCATCGATGCTGATCACATTGTGTACATTACCTGAACGGAAAATGGCATTGTTCATGCGAATTCCATCGACTAAAAGCAACACTCGTGACGTGCTCATCCCACGAATCATGGGAGATCCACCTCCGGATTGGCTTTTTTGTATGAAGACATTTGGATCTAATCCAAGCGCATCTGCGGTATTGGCTTGAAACTGGTTCGACATGCTCTTGGCAGAAATGGTCCGGACTTCTTGAGCCGTTTTTTGGAAGTTTTGTTCGACTCGGTTGGCTTTAATGACTACTTCTTGAATGTTCAGAACACTCTCTTCAAGAGACACCTGAAAATCATTTTTCGCAAGTAACTTGTAGGAATATACTTTGGGCGCAAAGCTCGTGTGGTAAAAACCAATGAATGTATTTGGTGTTCCAGTAGGTATACGAACGCGGCCTAAAGGACCGGTAACCCCGACAAAGCTATTATCGATGGTCACACTAACTCCTTCTACCGGCTTTTCAGTTGAAGTATTCTTCACTGTTACCCAGACATAGGAACCGTCCGTAGGCGTTTCACCGAAAACTAGCATCGGCAAAGCGCATAACGTAACGTATATTAACAGCGTTTTAAAGGTCTTCATAAGCGACTTGCAATAAACAAAAACTATACCCAAAAGCAGATGAATCATTCGGCGGCTAGAATAATTTTAAATGAGCGCACCTTCACTTTGGTTGAGTTTGTTGAATTCCAGTGTGTTGAAGACTGGTTGATGCCTATTCAGCGCATGGTTTCTTTTGCTTTAAACAACGATCCACACTACACCTTTTACACCAGTGGTTCAACGGGAAATCCGAAACCTATTACGCACAGCCGCAATGTGTTAGTGTCTTCGGCTGTGGCAACCTTAGAGTATTTCTCGTTAGCTCCCGGCCAAAGAGTCCTACTGGCTTTACCGGCACAATATATTGGAGGTGCAATGATGGTGCTTCGAGCGTGTTTGGGTGGCTTAGAATTGGTACTACAACAACCTTCAGGATGTCCACAGATTCCGAAAGATATCGATTTCTTACCGCTAACTCCAGCGCAATACATGGCTGTAGATCGAGCTCAGGGGTGGAAGGATTTTCGAGGTACGGTGCTCTTGGGAGGATCTGCAGTGCCGGGCAGTTATGACTTCCCGGTCGATAATTTTTCAGTGTTCATAGGCTATGGAATGACCGAAACCGCCTCTCATGTTGCGTTAAGGCGTATTGGAGATACGGTGTATCAGGGGGTAGGATCGACACGATTTTCAGTAGATGATCAGAACCAATTGATCCTTTCAGCCCCACACCTCGGCATTGAAAAATTGGCTACTGAAGACCTCGTCGAAATCATTGGACCAACGACCTTTAAATACCTGGGAAGAAGCGGATGGGTCATCAATTCTGGCGGGGTAAAGATTCACCCTACGCAATGGGAGTCGAGATTGCAAAAGCAGGGTATTGCCGCTTTTGTAGTGCCTTTTCCGGACGATCATTTTGGACACATTCCTATCCTCGTGGCCCTAAAAAAAGAGCACTTGAGCGGTTGGTCGCTCGTTAAAAAGGACTGGTCAGGCATCCGACCAAAAAGGGCTGTACTCATAACTGAGGTGCCCACTGTGGCTCAAGGCAAAGTGGACAGGTCAGCTTTAGAAGCTTGGGTTAAATCACATCCGGATCGCCTTTTCCCGCTCGAATAAGGGACGGTACATCACTGCTTAAGTCGATCACCGTGGAAGGAACGTTATCGCCCCATCCGCCGTCAATCATGAAGTCCGCCTTATCCGCATATTGTGCAACGATCTCATCGGGATCTGTAGGGTACTGCAAAATGTCATCATCGTGGTGCAGTGAGGTGGAGGCCAAGGGTCTTCCAAGCATCTCACACAGTGCTAGAACGATCGTATTATCGGGAATACGCACCCCAATCGTTTTACGTTTCTGACCCAATTTCTTCGCCAAGTTAATATTTGCCTCCAACACCATCGTATAAGGACCCGGCAAGCATTTCTTCAACAGCTTGAACGTAGGTCCATTGAAACTTTGCGTGTATTCTGCAACCTGACTGAGATCTGTAAACAAGAAAGAAAACTCGGCCTCTTTCACCTTTTCTCCCTTAATCTGCGCCAATTTTTTCAAGGCCGCCGGGTGTTGGAAATCGCCCGCTACGGCATACACACTGTCTGTAGGAATAATAGCAACTTCACCGCGTTCAAACCGTTCAACACATTCTTGCAGCGTCTTTAGATTGATGCTCTCTGGAAAAATAGAATAGACCATTGGACAAGTTGTTTAAAGGGTGAGTGGGTACTTCTAAGATAAAAAAAGCCCCGCACAAGTGCGAGGCTTTGCTAATAGAATAACGGCTTGTGATTTAGCTGTTCGCTTTTGCGTGATCTTCCAAGAACTTCGCTAGACCGATGTCTGTAAGTGGGTGCTTGAGCAATGCTTCGATAGCACTTAAAGGCCCGGTCATTACGTCAGCGCCGATCTGAGCACAGTCGATGATGTGCATCGGGTGACGTACAGAAGCAGCAAGAATTTCAGTTGCGAATCCGTAGTTGTCAAAAATGACGCGTATGGTTTCGATCAAACCTAAACCGTCCGTGCTGATATCGTCCAAACGGCCGATGAACGGGCTGACATAAGTAGCTCCAGCTTTAGCCGCCAAAAGTGCTTGACCGGCTGAGAAGATGAGCGTACAGTTCGTTTTGATGCCCTTGTCGGAAAAGTACTTCAATGCTTTCACACCGTCTTTTACCATTGGGATCTTCACTACGATTTTTTCGTCTAGAGCAGCAAGAGCTTCTCCTTCGCGGACCATGCCTTCGAAGTCTGTAGAGATCACTTCCGCGCTGACATCACCTTCAACAATCTCACAGATTGCTTTGTAGTGGTTCAATACGTTCTGTTCACCGCTGATGCCTTCTTTGGCCATCAAAGAGGGGTTAGTAGTCACGCCGTCAAGAACACCGAGGTCTTGAGCTTCTTTGATTTGGGCCAAGTTAGCCGTGTCAATGAAAAATTTCATGTAATGCTGAGTTGAGATTAATTGTGCGGGACAAAAGTACATCTTTCTCGAAACTTTAGGGCACAAAAAAGGGCAAGCTACTTACATCACACCGCTACGACCAATTACCCTTGCTGCGTTCCCACCCTGGGGGATTCATCAGGAGCTGGTTGTGTAAGACTTGCCCACTGCAAAGTAACGGCAGCAATACGCAACCTGCAATGAAATGAAGAGAATTTTTATACCCTCGAAAGCCTTATATTTGTGTCCAACCGCAACCCACTAAAAACCCATTTAGCATGAATCCATCAGTTCAACAACACGGAGTAAAATCAGGCGTTATGTATGCCATCGTCGGAATTCTTTGGACGTTGTACGCGTATCTATTTGACGCTAACGTGTTTACAAAAACTTGGACCAGCATAATCTTCTTGTTCATTTCTCTAGGCTTCTATATTTATGGTGTAGCGATGGTTAAAAAAGATGGTGGAGGATTCCTGTCCTTCAAAGATGCCTTCTCTGCATTTATGGTGGCTGCGATCACGGCAAGTGCGATCACCACGGTATTTAGCATTTTGCTGATGAATGTTATTGATCCAGAATTTGCTGAGACAGTCTACGACAACATCAAGGTAATGGCTATCGAGCGTATGGAGTCTCAAAATGTACCTGATGAGGTGGTGACTACCATGATGGAGCGTTTGGATGAGAACAATCCTTTTGAACTGTGGTCACAAGTAAAAAACTTCTTCTTCGGAACGGCTTTTAGTGCGATTCTAGGTTTGATCGTTGCTGCTGCAATGAAGAAGAAAAATCCAGCTGAGCTGGTTTAATACGCCAACCGCTGAACAAATAATTGGAAGAAACGAAAGAGCGAGAATGCGCATGAGTACACTGGATCTGAGTATTGTCATACCCTTATTCAACGAGGATGAAAGTTTGCCGGAATTGACCGATTGGATCGCTCGTGTGATGGATCGTGAAGGATTCAGCTACGAGATCATTTTTGTCAACGACGGATCTACCGACAATAGTTGGCAGGTCATCCAAGAGCTTAGCGCTAAACATCCGCAGGTTAAGGCCATCTCATTCCGCCGCAATCAAGGAAAAAGTGCCGGCTTAAATCAAGGATTCAAAGCTGCTTCTGGTCAGGTCGTGATTACCATGGATGCCGATCTTCAAGATTCTCCAGAGGAAATTCCAGAACTTCGAAAAATGATCGTTGAAGACGGTTACGATCTGGTATCCGGTTGGAAGCAAAAACGCTACGACCCCATCACCAAGACGTTACCGACAAAACTGTTCAATGCAGCCACTCGCAAGATCTCTAAGATTCAGCTCAACGACTTCAACTGTGGCCTTAAAGCCTACCGCTTAGAAGTCGTGCACAATATTGAAGTGTACGGCGAGATGCACCGCTACATACCATTCTTGGCGAAGAATAAGGGCTTTACGCGTATTGGAGAGAAAGTGGTGCAGCATCAAGCCCGGAAATATGGTACAACCAAATTTGGTTTGGACCGTTTTGTGAATGGTTTCTTAGACCTAGGCACCCTAGCAATCATGGGCAAATTTGGTCGTCGTCCGATGCACTTCTTTGGTGCAGCGGGCTCTTTAATGTTTGTCCTTTCAGTTGCTTTACTGGCCTATTTAGGCGGATTTAAACTGTATGCATTAAGCCAGGGCTTAGAGGCACGTTTGATCACGGAGAACCCATTGTTCTATATTCTGCTAACATTGACCATTTTAGGGATGCAACTCTTCGGCGTTGGTTTCATTGCCGAATTATTGCTACGTGAAAGCACGAAAAAGCACGACTACACGATCGATGCAACGATTGGTTTGGATAGGGAATGAGCACATTAAAATTTGCTTTAATCAGTCCGACGTTTAAGCGCCCGGATGAGGTCACTGAGTTTTTAGATAGTTTAGAAAAACTAGACTTCCCAAAGACCGATTTTGAAATCATCCTCGGGGACGGTACGCCAGGTGACGAGCTTCGACCGTTACTGGCCCCCTATGCGGAACGTCTTCCGTTGCGCATCTACTACGAAGAATTTTTACCCGTTTCAAACGCGCGTAATCGCGCAGCTGAACGCTCTGAGGCGACCTACTTTATATTCTTAGACTCGGACTGTATCATTCCTTCGGGCTACCTCCGGGCGATTGATCGTTACATCACCGCACATCCCGATACAAAGCTGTTCGGTGGCCCTGATGCGGCCTCTGCAGATTTCACAGACTTGCAAAAGGCGATCAGTTTTTCAATGACGTCGTTTTTAACAACGGGTGGAATTCGTGGTGGATCGAAAAGCGTGACGAGCTATCAGCCACGTGGTTTCAATATGGGAATCAAAGCGGATCTGTTCCGTAAAGTAGGCGGGTATGACGAAAACTTTGTGTGTGGCGAAGATGTAGAATTGAGTCTTCGATTGCAGAAAGAAGGGGCGAAGGGCGTATTTATAGAAGACGCACACGTTTTTCATAAGCGCCGTACTTCTATTGGTCAATTCCGACGTCAAGTATTCCGCTTCGGAGCAGCACGACCCTTATTAGCGAAGGCACATCCAGGGAACTTGAAAATAACCCATCTCTTCCCGCTCGTATTTACCGTGTTTAGATTCGCAGCTGCAGTACTATATATATTGGCGCTGGTGTTGAAGACGACCCTGCTTGGACTTCCTTTTGGAGGATACGTGCTTTATATGTTGCTCGTATTTTTCGCAGCATTACGCAAGGAAGGGCTGAAGGTTGCCCTGTTGAGTATCAGGACTACTAATACCATGAACGCTGGATACGGGATGGGTTTTGCGCGCAATTTTATCGAGGTATATCTCAAAGGAAATGCAAAAGGGATCAAATTATAATTGGTCCAATTCCGCTTGAAGATCGTTATACAACTCTTGCTCACTTACCGCTTCTAACGCCACAAACACAGGGATATTCGTGGTTCGATACACCGCCAGAATAAGATCTGTAGGGTGCTCGATGACCAAATGGTAACGGATGTCACTCGTTGCACCCTTGTATTTTCCTTTCGAAACCGCGCCCGTAGAGATACCATGAAGACGCGTACGGATCTCAGGCAATTCTGACAATAATGCAATAGAATCCATCTCATTAAATACGATATCTAGACCATAGGCACCTTTGATGCTTAGGCCATCTTTCGTCAGCACTGCGGTGGAGTCGCGTTCTGACCAAATAAACAAACCAAGAATGAAAATAAGCGTGACCACTAAAACACCGGATCCTAGGCGGTAGAGGCGTTTGTTTGCACCTGTGTTGGTCAAATGTTTGGTTTGGTAGAAGAATATCAAATAGGCAACGATGGGAGTTAAACCGATGTGATAGCCAATCCATTCTTGGTTGATGAACCATAAACTGCAAGACGCAAAAGTGAAAAACACACCAAATTTAATGTGGAAGTTTTTAAATGCTTTTAAGTAGTCCTTGAGCGGAAATTCGGCTTTTTGCGCATCACTCATCGTGTTGTAACCACTGAGTAGGGTGTCTGCGTTGCTTGGTGTAATTAGATAAGCGATTCCAATAAATAAAAGTCCAAGAACAAGGGATACGATCAGCATGGCGTGATAAAGGTTATATAGTGTTTAGTGAAGATAGAGCAGATTTGCTAAAATTTCAATGCCTTGAAAAAGTTAGTCCTCCTCTTCACACTCCTCTCCACCTTGCTTTCTGCGCAGCCTGTCGCTGAACATACCTGGGAAACAGCATCTGACCCTCATCATCATAGACACCCTTTGCGCCTTGCTATTTTGTTAGGGCACGGCATGGTACCTGATGTTGAAGGTCATGGGGTCTACTTTATTCCTACCTGGGGTATGGATATCGACCTGCACTTGACGGACCATTGGTCTTTAGGATGGCACAGTGATGTGGAACTGGAAAACTATATCATCGTCGATAATAATGGGGAGCGCATCGAGCTTGTAACTCCATTAGTGACCACATTAGACGTGTTTTACCGATTAAATCATAACGTGTTAATTGGTTTGGGGCCCGGCATCACTCGTGAACAAGGTGCTGTGAAAACCTTAATGAGGTTTGGGGTAGAAGGAGAGGTGCCCTTGAATGATCGATGGGAGTGGACACCTACAGTGTATGTAGACCAGCGATTCGATGGGCACACCGTATGGACTGTGGCTCTAGGCGTTGCACATTATTTATAAAAACCTCTAGCGCTTCTCCCGCTTGCTTTCGAGCTCAATCAAAACATCTCGCAGACGTGCAGCTTCGATGAAATCCATGCTTTTTGC
Source organism: uncultured Schleiferiaceae bacterium (assembly GCA_965655695.1). Classification (GTDB taxonomy): domain Bacteria; phylum Bacteroidota; class Bacteroidia; order Flavobacteriales; family Schleiferiaceae; genus UBA10364. The sequence continues at coordinate 29,521 of CBFHHO010000002.1, forward strand.
AGCTCCCTCCATGTCTTTGCGCACTTTGCGAATGCTGCTTTCAAGATCTTCAGGAGTAGTGTAATTCATGGCTTTTTCTGCAGCCTTGAGATTCACCTTACTGACCTCGTATTCCACGTTTCGTTGCACGGCACTAGATTTAGCTAAAATCTCTTCACGACTGCGTCGTAATGCTTTTGGCACAAGTCCGTGGGCTTTGTTGTACTCGTCTTGCTTGATGCGACGGCGCGAGGTTTCGTCCATGGTACGCTGCATGCTGTCCGTGACTTTATCGGCGTAGAGTATGGCAAGTCCATTTATATTCCGTGCAGCACGACCGATGGTTTGAACAAGCGAGCGTTCACTTCTTAAAAATCCTTCTTTGTCAGCATCCAATATGGCGACCAAACTAACCTCTGGGAAATCCAGTCCCTCACGTAATAGGTTGACCCCGATCAATACATCGAAAACTCCTAGACGCAAGTCACGCATGATTTCCACGCGTTCTAAAGTGTCTACATCACTGTGTATGTACCGACAGCGAATGTCGTAGCGGGTAAAGTATTTGGTGAGCTCTTCCGCCATTCGTTTGGTGAGCGTAGTTACCAAAACACGTTCGTCGAGCTCTACACGTTTATGTATTTCCTCCATGAGGTCGTCCACCTGATTTTCCGAAGGACGAACTTCAATAATGGGATCTAAAAGCCCCGTTGGGCGAATGACTTGTTCTGCAAATACACCACCGCTCAGTTCTAACTCGAATTCAGCCGGTGTCGCACTAACGTAAAGCGCTTGGCCTCGAATGCTCATGAATTCGTCAAACTTTAAAGGACGGTTGTCCATAGCGGCGGGTAAACGGAACCCGTATTCCACTAAGTTTTCTTTACGCGAACGGTCTCCACCGTACATCGCACGAACCTGAGGAACGGTAACGTGACTCTCATCTATGACAGTGAGAAAATCATCGGGGAAGTAGTCTAAAAGACAGAAGGGACGTACTCCAGGGGCACGACCGTCTAAATAACGGCTGTAGTTTTCGATGCCGGAACAGTAGCCCAGTTCACGGATCATTTCTAGATCGAAGTTGGTACGTTCTTCTAATCGTTTGGCTTCTAAGGGACGTGCAACACCTCTGAAGTGATCCACTTGAGACATCAAATCGTCCTGGATCTGGTGAATGGCACGTTGCAGTTGATCTTTTTCAGTCACGAAGAGATTCGCTGGAAACAAGCGCATCTCGGTCATTTGTTCAATGCGCTGCCCGGAGATCGGATCCATGTGTTCGATGGTTTCTACTTCATCTCCCCAAAAACTGATGCGGAAGTAGGACTCGGCATAGGCGGGGAAAATATCGACAGTATCTCCCTTCACTCGGAACGAACCGCGTTTGAAATCTGCGGTGGTACGTGCATAGAGCGCATTTACGAATTGGTGCAAAAGTGCTTGTCGAGAGATCATATCGCCCACCCGAAGGTTCACAACAGATGCATTGAAGGCCTCAGGATTTCCCATACCGTACAAACAGCTTACCGAAGCCACAACGATCACGTCGCGTCGGCCTGAGAGTAGGGAAGAAGTTGTGCTTAGGCGTAGTTTTTCAATCTCATCATTGATACTCAAGTCCTTTTCGATGTACAAACCAGAGCTTGGGACATAGGCCTCAGGTTGGTAGTAATCGTAATAAGAGACAAAATATTCCACAGCGTTTTCAGGAAAAAACTCCTTCATTTCGCCATAGAGCTGTGCAGCAAGGGTCTTATTGTGACACAGTATGAGTGTGGGGCGCTGGGTGCGCTCGATCACATTAGCGACCGTAAAGGTTTTTCCAGAACCGGTAACCCCCAAGAGCACTTGGTCACGAACTCCAGAATCCAAGCCTTCGACCAGGTCGTTAATCGCCGTAGGTTGATCTCCCATCGGCGAAAATGGGGCTTGAATTTTGAATTCCATAAATGCTTATTTCAACAGGCTGTTAAATAACTTTCTCAAGGAAGTTAGATGTTCCACACGTGCTTGTACTGCGGCAATATTTGCTTTTGCAGCATCGAGCAATGGATTCCCCTTTGAACTTGAGAAGAAGGCAATGTTATTTTCGAGTTGATTCAACTCCTTCTTTGCACTGTCCATCTGATCGCGCAGCCAACCACGTTCGTGACGCAATCCGTTCTGATCGTCAGCTTCCACAAGTGCTTTAACTCGCGCCTCGAAAAGCGTACGTTCAAGATCGTTTTTACTCAATCCAAGTCCGGTCAGTTTTTTCTCAAGTAAGGCGTTAAAGGCGTCTTCAATTTTCTTGTTTCCACCACCTAGAGCAGACCATTCCTCGCTTAACGCGATCGCAGCTTCTACGCTTGTGATTTCAAGATCTTGCACTTCCGCCAATTTCGCTTCCTTCGCTTTGAGTGCCGCTGAGAATTTTTGCTCTTTCGCCTTGCGCTCACCATTCATACGGTCGAAGAAATGGTTACAAGCACCTCTAAATGCTTCCCAAAGGGCATCGCCTTCCTTCTTGGGGACGTATCCGGTTTTCTTCCAATCTGCTTGCGCTTTTTTCATGGCACGCGCAGTCTCAGCGAAATCGTCACTGTCCTTTAGTCCTTCGACTAAGGTGACAAGCGCTTTTTTCGCGTCTAGATGTTCACGCTGTTTTTTCTTTTCTTCTTTGTAGAAGGCATTTTTCAGCTGGTTGAATTCACGCTGAGCAGTTTTGTAGGCCTCCCAAACTTCATCGTTTTCTTCGCTGCGTACAAATCCAATGTTCTTGAATTCAGCGCGAAGGGCTTCGAGTGCTTTGCTGGCTTTTTGCCAACCGCCGTGTTTTTCTGGCGTTTGCTGGTTGAGTGCGATGATTTTATCGACAACGGCACGTTTCGCAGCGACTTTTTGGTCGTTTTGCGCTTTGAGTGCCTCATTGTAAGCATCACGCTTTTCGTGGATAATGGCAGTTACTGCTTTGAATCGGTCCCAGATCTCATCTTTTTTCTCACGCGGTACGGGACCAATTTTTTTCCAGCGACTATGTGCTTTTTGCAACGTCTTGAACAGATCCGTATTCACTTCGCCTTGGGCCAAGCTTTCGAGCTCTTCAATCATTGCTATTTTCTCATTCAGATTGTTCTGGTAATCGCGATCAATAAGGTCGTAAGCAAGGCGTAAGAAATCGAAGAAGTTGTCGACATGGTGGTTGTAGTTCGCCCAAACGGTACGCGCATCTGCTTTCGGTACCAAGCCGGTTGCGTTCCAAGTTTCGCGAAGTGTTTTGAACTTCTCATACTTTTCCTTGGCACTCCCTTCCATCATTGGGAGGGACTTGATCTCCTCAATAATTTCCAATTTCACCTTTAGATTACGCTCCAATTCAGCCTCGAGATCGGTGTAAAACTTACGCAATTGATCTCTGTACTGGCCGTAAATCGCCCCCAATTCTTTGCGTTTGGGTTGGTCAAATTCAAAATCGATAATGTTGCCACCTTCCTCTAGGTAGGTCGCCTTGTACTGCTCGCGTTCTGCATTTAGTTCACGGAGTACTCGTGAGCGGGCACTTTCAACGATGCCTTTGATGCGTTCAGGGCTGTATTGTCCGACGTGTTCTTTGATCAGTGCAATGCACTCCTCTACAGACAACGCATCTACATCAGGAATGGATAATTTTTGCGCTTTCGGCTCTTCATGATCGTCCTCTGCTTCGACTGCTTTTACCGCCTCGCTCGTTGCCGCAGTTTCCTGCTCCTGAGTGGGTTGTGCTTCGTTTTGCGTTGGATTCACTTCCTTCGGGTCCAATTCTTCCTGATTCATCATCTACATTTTTTGTAGTAAGCGGCACGGAATAATTCCCATGCTTTTTTCGCTTGCTCATTTAACATTATATCTCCACCGATCACGGTAGATTTCGCTATTCCGGCCCGCTGCATCAGCGGGGTTAACGCTGGCTTGTAGACCAGGTCAAATATGGCGAATTCTTCATTTAAAACGGCGTAGGGCAGGGGTAAAAGATCCAAAGGATTTCCTACGCTTCCCACAGGGGTTGTATTGATCCACCACTTCGCCTGTTGTGCGTGGTGTTGGCTCAGTACATCGAAGCTTGCATCTCCATTTTTTCGTGCCACTACGGTAAAATCAACCTTCATATCTTCCAATACGCGTTGCACGGCTTTTGAGGCGCCTCCGTTACCAAAAATTAGCGCTTGCTTAGGGGCGGGACCTAGTCGTTCTAAACTGGCGAGAATACCATCGTAGTCGGTATTGTATCCGATAAGGTCATCTCCTTCCAGCACTAATGTGTTGACAGCTCCGATGCGCTGGGCACGTTGGTCCAATCGATCACAAGCATCCATCACTTCTTGTTTGAAGGGGATCGTTACGTTGAGTCCAGTCAATCCCTGTGTCTCCATAAAGGTTTTAACGCCTTTTTCTGGCAACCGGTTCATTTCAAAGAGGCTGTAGGAGGCTTTGAGGGAGGCTGCACGAAAGAATTGGTCAAAAATAGAAGGACTCAGGCTATGACCAATGGGTGTTCCTATGAGGCCCAATTTTAACATCATTCACCTCTTTTTCCGGCCCACTCTAGACCCAAAACAACGACAGCTCCAGCAATGGCAAAAGCTAAGGCAGCTAGTGCATGCTCATTTGGAGGTAAATTTTGCACCGTTAAAGGCACGATTTCTTCTTTCGCAGTACCGGCGTGCTTGGTAAAAGACGTTAGCACCTGCTTCCAAGGCCAAAGCTTATTTAAGGAGCCCAAAAGGAATCCAGAGAGCAGTGCGATGGTCAAATCATAGTACCGATTAAAGATCCATTTAAGCGCTTTAGTGAAACTCAATAGACCAAGGATAGCGCCCACTCCAATGAGCGCTATGGTGAAAAGATCTCGATCAGCCACGGCGGCAAGCACAGTACTGTATGCTCCAAGAAGTAAAAGAATGAAACTACCAGAAATGCCGGGAAGGATCATGGCGCAAATGGCTAACGCACCGCACAAAACAAGATACCATGGCTCAGTGGTGCCGCTGGTTGCAGGAGCGATTGTGATCAGGTAAGCGATGAGTGTTCCACCAATCAAGGACAAAATCGTCCCTACATTCCAGCGCTTAACGGTTTTTCCGACCATCCAGACACTTGCGGCAACGAGTCCGAAAAAGAAACTCCATACCCAAATTTCGAAATGTTCAAGGGCATAGGTAAGCAAGGACGCCAAGGAAAGAATACTGGTGAAAATCCCCGCAAACAGTACGGCGAGAAAAGTGCCATTGATGTGGTTCCAAAAGGCGCGGAATTGGCCTTTTAAGATCAATTGGACTGCGGAAAGATTTAAGGCGCTTAAGGAAGCTATAAATTCTTCGTAAATGCCGGTAATAAATGCGATGGTTCCGCCGCTCACTCCGGGTACAACATCGGCAGCACCCATGGCCATACCTTTAAAGAAGAGACTTGCGTATTGCTTAATCATTGAAAAATTCTTGAATGCGCGCTAAAGTAGCAGGAATGTTTGGTACTAAAAGCAGTTCCGGGAAGTATTCCTCAAAGAGTACAATAGCGTTTTTATTCAGCCCAAGACTCTCGAGCAAGACCCGTTCTGCTTCCGCTAAATCATCGGTAGCAAAGAGGTATCCGGCCAGGACAAGGCGCAACTGGAAGCTGTCTTCAAAGCGAGTTTTCGCCTGGATCAGGATAGAAATAGCCTCATGCAAGCGGTCCAATTCGATCAAGCATTCCACAAAGTCTAAAACATCCTCTTCTTCAAAGCTTTCGTCTTCCCATGCCACGTAGTAGTCGATCGCCGCTTTATCATATCGTTTCAATTCATACAACACATGCGCTCGCTCGAGGTGCACATCGTCAAGGTCGTCTTCAATCTCTATGGCTCGCGTAAAACTGCGCAGCGCCTCGGTAGGACAGCCCAATTCTTGTTCGATCATCCCGATCCGAAAATGGATATAGCCCGACGCAACTTCCGCACTGACACTTTGGCGGTATGCGGTGAGCGCTTGGATCAGATCGTTGCGCTGCTCATAAATACGACCGAGCTCAAAGTAGGCGGCATGAAAGGTATCGTCTGCAGTTACTGCCCATCGGAAAGATTCTTCCGCCTTTTGTTCATTGCGTCGACGCGTCCAAAAAGCACCAAGCTGGTACCAGAGTAGGGGATTGTACGGTTCACGACTGGTATATTTTTCGAACAATGCGATGGCTCGATCGAAATTGTGTGTGAAATCCAAACAAAGCGCGAGTTGATAGACCGTGCCTTCATCAAGCTCGTCGTCTAAATCGCATAATTTTTCCAAGGCAGTTGCTGCCAGCAGGTATTCACCTTGGCTGAGGTGGGCATCCACCATGGCCTGAAGTACTTCGATCGGGTCTTCGGCGGTCTCGAGTGCATCATCAAGCATCTCTAAGGCTCGTTTACGATCGCCTTGGTGCAAGAGCAAGGTAGCTTTTGCCACTAAAAGCTCTGTATTGCTATCGCCCAAGCCCTCCAACGCATGAATTTTAGCCTGAGCATGCGCAAAGTTTTTCTGGGCGATATCGAGCTGTACACTTTTGATTTTGAAAATGATGGAGCGGGGGTGAAGCTCCCGAGCATAAGCGATCGCTTGCTGCACTTCTGCTAAGGAGGACAGATCAAGATAATAGTTCACAATCGCCTCCAAGTCTTCTACGTCAAAGTAGTGCCCGCGGCCTTCCTCTAAAGAAAGTTCATAGGTGCGCACTAGCGACAATACTTCTTGGTCTTCAAAACTCATACTTGAAATTTACGCAGTTCGGTTTCCTTGTGGCGGTTGAACAAAGAGAAATTGGTCCCGTCTTTCAACACTGTTATTAACACCTTGCAAATTCGGTTCCACAATCTTGGAGCGACTTTTTGTCAGGGTTATCTTCGCCAAAACCAATTTCAAATCTCATGACGCTCATCAAATCTATTTCTGGAATCCGCGGTACCATCGGTGGTACACAAGACAACAACCTAACACCGGTAGATGCCGTGAAGTTCGCTTCGGGCTACGGTGCCTGGCTTAAAGAAATGCATGCGAACCCTACGGTGGTGATCGGTCGCGATGCTCGCCCTTCCGGACAAATGATTGAAGATTTGGTCATTGCCACATTGCAAGGACTTGGGATTGATGTGATTAACGCCGGTTTAAGCACCACACCCACCGTAGAAATGCTCGTAACTAGATTCAATGCGGAAGGTGGTATCATCCTAACCGCTTCGCACAACCCGAAGCAGTGGAATGCCCTGAAACTACTCAATGAAAAAGGCGAATTTGTATCCGGAGCTGACGGTGCGAAAATCTTGGAACTCGCCGAGAGCGGCGCCATCGAATTTGCAGAGGTCGACGATCTAGGCACAGTCACCCCTTGTTCTGACGGTATCGACTGGCATATCGATGAGATTCTTGCACTGCCAAAAGTGGATGCCCAGGCCGTTAAGAAAGCCGGTTTTAATGTAGTGATCGATGCGGTACACAGTTCCGGATCCGTAGCCATTCCAGCGCTTCTCGATAAAATGGGTGTAACCTATAACAACCTCTATCCAGAACCATCTGGACAGTTTCCTCACAATCCAGAACCCCTCGAAAAGCACCTTGGAGAGATCATCGGTGAATGTTCTACGGGCAAGTATGACATGGGAATCGTGGTAGATCCGGACGTAGACCGATTAGCTTTTGTCGACGAAAAAGGCGCCATGTTCGGTGAGGAGTACACCTTGGTTCTTATGGCCGACTATCTGATCGATGGTCCTGGTGCGCATGTCGTGAGTAATATGAGTTCCTCGAAAGCCCTTCGTGACCTGGTGGAATCCAAAGGCGGTACGTATTCAGCATCGGCAGTAGGCGAGGTAAATGTCGTGACTGAAATGAAGCGCACCGAAAGCCTTTTTGGCGGTGAAGGAAACGGTGGAGTAATCTTACCAGAGCTGCACTACGGCCGCGATGCCTTAGTCGGGATTGCTTTGGCGTTAACTCACCTGGCTACTTCGGGCAAAACAATGAGCACTCTGCGTGCAGGTTACCCGCAATATTACATGGCCAAACAGAAAATTGAATTGACTCCGGATTTAGATGTGGATGCACTCTTAGAAAAGATGGCAGCAACCTACACATCGGAAGAACTCAGTACTATTGACGGGGTGAAAATTACCTGGTCAGACCGCTGGGTGCACATGAGAAAATCCAATACGGAGCCGATCATCCGAATCTATACGGAGGCCCCAAGTACGCAGGAGGCCACGGATTTAGGTCTACGTTTCATCGAGGAGTTGGGAGCACTGGCTAAAGGTTAAAAACAATACGTATTCCTACGTATCTTTGAGAACACTCAAAAACATTCAGCTATGGGCGTTATTTTTTTGGACAATGCAGCGACTACACCATTAGAGCCTCGCGTCAAAGAGGAAATGGTGCGTATGATGGACAACTTTGGAAATCCTTCTTCTACACATGTAAGTGGTCGTGGAGCAAAGATTGAAGTCGAGGTTGTTCGTAAGCGCATTGCACAACAAATAGGTGCTGAACCAGGTGAGATATTTTTCACTTCTGGCGGTACTGAAGCGGATAACATGGCCCTGTTTTGTAGCGTTAGAGATTTAGGTGTACAGCGCATCATTTCTACCACGATCGAACACCATGCGGTAGGACATCCCATCGAATTTATGGTGGAACGTGGTGAGGTTGAAGCGGTCTATTTAGGAGTGAATGAATACGGTGATATCGATCTGGCCCAGTTGGAAGAATTCTTGAAAGAGGAGCCAAAAACACTGGTTAGTTTGATGTATGCGAACAATGAGATCGGTAACCTTCACCCGGTAGGTGAAATTTCAGCACTGTGCCAAAAGTATGGGGCATTGTTCCATTCCGATACAGTGCAAGCTATGGGCCATTTACCGATCAGTGTTAAAGACGTACACTATGACTTCTTAACGTGCTCCGCACACAAGATTCATGGCCCAAAAGGGGTCGGCTTCGCTTACGTGCGCAGCGGGTTAAAAATAAAGCCCCTCATCCAAGGAGGTGCCCAAGAACGCAATATGCGGGCAGGTACGGAAAACACCATCGGAATCTGTGGTTTAGGCAAAGCCTTTGAGATTGCCACTGCCGAAATGGAAGAAGATAAAAAGCGTGTTGAAGCGCTCAAATCTCGAGTGATCAAAGAAGTACAGGATATTGTCCCGGGAGTGCGCTTCTTCGGACGCAGCGCAGAACTGGAGAACAGTTTGTATACCGTACTCAGTATTGCTTTTCCAAAAACGGACAATGACATGTTGACATTCTCCTTCGATATCAAAGGCATTAGCGTGTCTGGAGGATCCGCATGCACCTCAGGTTCTAATCAAGGGTCTCACGTGATCAGAGCACTCGGCGAATGGACTAAAGAGTACCAGCCGGTGCGTGTTTCATTCAGTAAATTCAATACCGAAGACTGCATCGAAGGATTCTTAGGAGCCCTTAAGGAGATATACGCGAAGCATCCTATTGCCTAACTAAGCAATACAACAAAATGAGGCTTACTGAATAATGGTGATGGTGCCCATACGCACTTCCTCACCACCTGTAAAGCGGTAGGTATAGACGTCTTGCGGGACAGGTTTGCCATTGAATGTACCGTCCCAGAATTCCTGGAAGGGGTTTTCGCTCCTAAACACTTCATTACCCCAGCTGTCGAAAATGACCAAAATAGGGTCCTCTAAGCAGCTGTTACCTGAAATACGAAACTCTTCATTATTGGAGTCGTCGTTTGGCGTGAATGCGTTTGGAATGTAGACACGTCCGTCGATTCGAATAATGTCTGCAAGAAAATTGAACCCGTAGTCTCTATTACATACGGTATCAATAATAGTTAAGGTGACATCTTCTAAACCAGACTCCGGATATCTGAAGGAGGGGACCATCCCCGTATCGGTAGTACCGCTAAAATCCCAGATAAAACTCATTGTGGAATCGATATTAGTGTAGATCACATCCACGCCTCCATAACGGCAGCTGTCGGTGAATACACTGACCCCAGGTACATTCGCATCGTTATCGAAAACGATCAAAAAGCTTTGGCTACTGCTCACGTCACAGAAACTATCGCGCGCCGTAACTACGGCAGTATACGAGCCTGTATTTGGAAACGAATGGTTGACCACAGAATCAGTCGTGACTAGGGTTGTCCCGTCTCCAAAATCCCATTCGTAGTACTGTGCATCGTTCAAAAGTTCTGACCAAGTGGCCTCGCGGAACAAATCACAACTCGTATAATCCACGTTCCAGTCTGTAGTCGGGAAGTTGGCGGTATCGTGTTCGATCTCGATATAGGTCGTGTCATACGTGTCGCATACGGTATCGATAGCGACCAGCATTACATTGTACGTGCCTAAACCTGGAAAGGTAACTATGGGATTCTCTAGGTTCGAGGTGTCGCCTTGATCGAAATTCCAGAAATAAGCATTTGCATTCACGCTGCTATTGCTCATACGCAAGGTGAGTTCGTAACAGGTGGTGTCGATCAAATAATCTAGATCTACATCAGCTTCTGCAATGACACTCGTTTCAAAATCAAGCTTGATGACCCCAAGGTTACAGTTGCTGCTGTTGTTGTTCGGCGAGAAGGCCCCTGGAGTGGTGGGGAGGTCGTCATTACCGCCACACCCAGCACATACCGCTTGATAGATGCGTCCGCGGTCGTCAAAGCGACTTGTGCCGCCGTCCACGTGTTCAGAGCTGGCAGAGCCACCGAAAAAGCTTCCGTATTTAAACGTCGTGAAATTCTTACCGAGAACCATAAAATAGAAATCGGAGCCATCTGTGGTCGTTTGAAAGGCGTCCGCTGAGGTAGGAAGGTCGGTAACGGTGGTGTTCGTAAATGAATTGTTGGTAACCCCGCCCCAGCCCGAGAGAAGGATGTTTAGACAGTCATCCACGTTAAAGGCGGTGGGTACTAGATTAAGGGTCCCTTGTGGTGAGCCAAAAGCGGTACTGGCCATGCTCGTTCCAAGGTCATTACTGATTTTATGGATGAATTGACGGCGGTATTGAGGGGTACCCCAAGATCCCGCACTGATCGGATAGGTGCCAAAGGTTTGTCCGAATACAAAGACATTTCCTTGCTTGTCGACATCGAGCAAAAAAGTCATGTCGTACTGGTTGGTCCCTACGTAGGTGCTTTGGTTGATTGCTCCGGTCGTAGCGTTAAGTTTTGCCACGAATCCGTCTTCGAACGTACCTGCTTTAGTCGACTTAAATCCGCCTCCGGTAAAAGGCAAATCTGCGCCTAAAGTTCCTCCGCAAATAAAAACTTCGTTGTTAAAGTATTTGACGCCAAAGCCCGCGTCGTTTGCGGTCGATCCATAGTAATTACTCCACAGCACGGAGGTACCGCTGGCATTAAGTTTCATGACTACCGCATCTTGCTGTCCGCTATTGGAACACGAGGAACAATTCGTCGTGATAAAATCAGTGCTGTTGGTCGAGGCAGTGAGGTATATATTATTCGCATCATCCACGATGATTTCACCTCTAGAGGCGTCCCCGTAGTTTTTGTTGAGTGCTGTGTTTAGACCATCATTGCCAGCTCCGCCAAGATATGTAGAGCTGAGTAGGGCAGAGCCGTTTGCGTTGAAGCGGGTTACAAATAGATCGGAGTCTTCGAAGGTGTAACCGTTAATATTTACGTTGGATCCACCTGCATTTGTAGATTGTATCGGATTTTGCGTTGGGAAGTTGGTACTCCCCGTAGTTCCCATTACGATGAGATGTCCCAAAGAATTCACCACCATACTATGAGGGTGGTCCGGATCAGTACCTCCTAAATACGTGGCATAGAGCAGCGTTTGACCGGTGGGTTCAAAAACGGAGATGGTCACATCAGGATTGAATCCAAGGTTGATTCCTGGCGGATCATTGTATGCGGTTTGAAATGCTCCTACAGTAGCGACATAACCGGTTGCGAAAGAAACGCCTCCGCCATACAGCCTGCCCGCTTCGTCATAGGTGGCTGTAAACCCCCAATTATCGGTTAGAGATCCGCTAAAAGAAGTGAACACGAGTAAAGGATCGATGACCAGACTGTCTAATTGGTCCACATCAAAAGAAGTCCCATAGGAAAGGACCTCATTGTGCAGCTCATACCATATAGGTACATCGAGCTTCTGTCCATTTTGATAGCCCCAAGCAGCAGGAATACCCTCGATAAATGAACCAACTGAGGTGGAAATAGTGACGTGGCCTTCTGCATCAACTTCAATACTTTCCGCGCCATCATAGGTCCATTTTAGCTCATTGAGAACGTTCGGATTTCCCAGATACCATTCATATTTCAAGTGATTACCTCCTTGTTTGAAGCGCAATTCACTAGAGGGGTAGAGCCCTTTATAGGCCAATTCAGTCGCAGGCCGTACTCCTGACTTCCAGCGACTTTTATCCTTACCGAGGTAATAGTTGTTTACGTACTCTACAGGGGCTTCCCCTATAGGAAGTTGCGCCTTGCCACCTAAGAATTTCAGACGTAAGACGTGGTAATCGATGACACCGTCTTGCGCCAAGCCTGCCTCATGGGAATGATGACCGCGTAAATCATCGACCGCATGGGCGTCTTCGAGTACGAATTGAATTCCACTGTTCTCGAAAAATAAAGCACCATACTTCAACTCCATCTTGTGAGTGAACGGCCCATCCCACTGTCCTTCGTTGGGAACGAACAACACTTCTTGCCCATAGGTCTTGCTCAAAAAGAGCAGTGTGAAGGCTAAAAAGAGTTGAAGTTTTCGCATAGGTTGAAAATAAAGCAAAAAAGGTGCCTAGCTCACACGTTCACAGAGTATCATCATTTTTTTTCTTCCGCTGCGTAAAGCAAAGACTTTCTGTTGGGCACTTTCCTTCACTTTGAGCTTTTTACGGACCTCATCCACCGTCTCAGGGAATCCAATGCATTCGATCGCTGCGTGAGTAAATGGACTTTTAAGTTTATACGGTGCGGCTTCTTCCACCAAACGATATACACGATAATGACTAGATGGTTGTGGTGCGTGATCTGCAGTATACAAATTCCCAAAGGCGGTTGCAGACCATCCATTACGATCCGCGAGTGAAGCGTGTAATTGGCTTTTACTCAAGCCCGCAGCCGGTTGGATGACAAATTCTTTCCAAGAAGAACTCACGGGAACAGATGAGTACGAAGGCTCTAATGTTAAATGTTCTTCAGTGTCCAATTCTACCACACTCAGCTCCATAGCTCCTGTGAACCCGCTAGATTGAATGGTCAAAACCTCCTTACATTCTCCGTGAACTTGAATGATAAGAACGCGTTCTAAATCCAGGAGATCCCTGGTGGAAGACAAATCGAGCATCGGGCTGTGCTTGGCAATAATCTTTTGAGCCCGTTCGAATAAGGAGGACTGCAACGCGATCAGATCAGGTGTCCCCTCACGAATGCCGAAGGTCCGCTTTCCTTCAGCGCGTCTATCTGGATCTAAATAGATGCATAGGTCTTCTCTTTTGATTTTTTGATCGGTGATCCAAGCATCGATAGGGGAAAGGTCCATTTCAGCGCATACAACCTTCGTGGAATGTAGGTTGCGTTCAAGCAATCGCGCAATACCGGTATTGATTTCGAAACATAGACCCGAAATGGCCTCATCACGTTGTTCAAAAGCCCATGTGTCGACGCCCATACCAGCGCATGCATCTATAAAGTGCGGGCTATCCATCAGCTTGGCTTTATAGCGTGCCGTAATCACCGAGCTACTCTGCTCTAGGGCATGACCTACTGGGAAAATCCAATGGCTAGGTAAACCGTCAAATTTCTTCGCGTATTTGACTTTTGCAGCGATTTGTGCAATGCTGCTGAAATAGGGCTCTTGCAGTCCGTGTTTTAGCCGCAATGCATCCACAGATTGTACGGATGAGTGCTGTGCTGCGATCCATGTACGGGCCTCTTGATCAAGAACCTCTGGGTTGACTTGTTGGGTGGGGTGCGCCATGAACTCGTAGGCTAGTCGTTTAAGCTGTTTAAAGCGGTATTCAAGACGATTCGACCAATGCTATACACTGGGACAGCGATGATCATTCCTCCGATGCCTAATAAGGTGCCTGCGATGGAGATGACTAAGAAAATTTCTAAGGGGTGGGCTCCGACGCTGTTTGAAAATATGATAGGTTGAAATACGAGGTTATCTAACAATTGGACACCTGCGAAGAGTCCGAAGAGAAGGTACAAACTTTGCACTAAATCGATGCCTAACGAAGGATCGGCAAGACCTGCCGTGTACAACTGACCCATACCTAAAAGAATACCCAAGGCACCTCCGATCAGCGGACCCACATAGGGTATAAGGTTAAATACCGCAGCACACAAAGCCAAAACCACGGCGCCTTCGATGCCGATAAAGCTCATGCCCAAAGCCAAAAGCGCGAATACAGTACTGATCTGAAACAAAATTCCAAAGCTGTAACGTGTCACGATACGTTTAATTTCAGGGGTCATTACATCCACTTTACTGTGGAATTTCTTTGGCGTAACCGCATCGATAAAGCGGTGTGCGAGATCCTGTTCTTTAAGTAAGAAAAAACTTATAAATAGAACAGAAAAGCTGCCGATAAACATCGTCCCAACACTACCGATCACTGAGCCGAGAGCTGCAGATATTGCGTCTACAGAGGCGAAGTTTTGCAAACTTTGATTCAATTCTGCGAATTCTGCCGTAGAGTCTATTCCAAACGAATTCAGCACCAGATCAAGCTGTTGCCATTCAGATTCTAGGGTCTGAAACAAATCGCCGTATGCGATATTGTTTAAAAAGCTAAACTCTTCGATCAATACAGGGACAAACCAGCTGCCCAAGCCAATGAATACACCTGTGATGAGCATCAAGGTCAGCGCAGACACTACACTAGTGCTGAGTTTCGGTCCTATTTTCGGGAGGTTGCGCAGCACCTTCGCTACAGGTCTTCCTAAGACAGAAATGTAGAGTCCTATGATGGCATAAATGATCAGTGATTTGATCAAGAACAATGCATAAAGTCCAACGGCAATCAACAGCAGTTGAACTATAGATTTTGTGAGCGGCTGTAATTCAAAGGTTTTCATGGCTTTGCGTCTCTAAGGATAGACCAATGTACTAAGTTTGTTCCCATTTGAAGGGCTTTTTCGCGTTTCTCCTGCGAGTCATTGTGCACGTCTTGATCTTCCCAACCGTCCCCTAAATCACATTCATAGGTGAAAAGCGCGACCAATTCTCCTTCAACGAAAACGCCGACATTTTCCGGGGTTTGACCATCGTGCTCATGAATTTTAGGCAACCCGCTTTCAAAAACGAAGGGCACGTTAAAAATGGGGTGGGAGTGCGCCACCCGTTGTAAAAGTGCATTAGGGAAAATCAGTGGTAATTCCTCAAGCACGAAATCCTTCATACCGTAGTTATCATCAAAATGTATAAATCCACCGCGCGCAGTGAAGCTTTTGAGGATTTTGCGTTGTTCCTCTGAAAATACAATGCGCCCATGTCCGGTGACATGAAGAAAGGAAATGCCTGAAGAAAGCAGCTGATGTACTTCAACTTCTTTGGGGTGAACATAGGCGGCTATTCCAGTAGTGTTTTGAGTGAATTCAGCAAGGTTTTTAAGGGAAGTCGGATTGGCATACCAATCGCCACCGCCGTCATATTTAAGCACTCCGAGACCTTGTCCAGAGGCAGATAGGACGATGATGCACGTGCAAAAAGCGAAATACAACCTTCTCATCTTTCAAAGATACAATCCCAGTAAGTATCAATCGAGATTATCGTTCGCTCATTCTAATGAACTTAGCACGGTTTTTGGGGTTAGTATTGCAATATGGAAAGAGTGTATCGTTTTGTGTGGTTTTTTGTGGCGCTAGTGTTCTCTTTGGGAGCGCATGCGCAGTGTTTTCAAACGACGCCATGGACCGAAAATTTTGACGGCAACCAGTGGCAATCCGCATCGGGTTTTAACGATGATGGTGCTATACCCACGTGTTGGGCGAGGGCGAATCCGAACGGCAATTACCTTTGGATGGGAGGTCCTCCGAACTTCTTAAATACAAACACCGGTCCAAGTAGCGATCACACCAGTGGATCTGGGGGATATGCAGTAGCGGACACCTGGTTCCAATTTCCATCGGGAGTGAATACGGACATTACGCATCTAGTCACTCCAAAACTCATTTTAGTAAACGATACAGCACCTCGAGTGGTGTTCTATTACCACATGTATGGTGCACAGATCAGTTCATTGCAAGTGTGGGCGCGAAAGTTCGGTACGACGGGTTGGTCCATTGTGGACAACATTCCAGTTTCTACCGTAAGCAGCCAGTTCACTGCCAACACGGATCCATGGGTCAAACGTATCGCTTCTCTCACCAGCTACGCCGGTGATACGATCCAGTTGCGTTTCTCGGCAAAGAGAACTACTTCGTTTGGGGTCGGTACCACGTCAAGAATAGCGATCGATGATGTTACGGTCGAAGAAACACCGAGTTGTGATCAGCCGTACAATCTCTCTGTGGGATCTGTTTCGCCGTTTTCAGCAACCATCGGCTGGCAAAGCGGAAACACGTCTCCGCTGGGGTATCAAATGCAATACGCGCTACAAGGCACAGCCGTTTCTAATGGCTCCATAGTGAATGTCACAGGTAATCCTGGAACGATCAGCGGACTAGCTTCCAATACCATCTATAGTGTTCGAGTCCGTGAGATTTGTGCGGTAGGCGATACGAGTGCGTGGTCTATTCCCAAAAATGTTAGAACTACTTGTTCTTATTTTACCGCACCTTACACGGAAAACTTTGACGGCTCCGACTGGGTAGTTGGAACCAATTTTAACGACCAGGGCGATTTAGATCCTTGTTGGGCGGACATAAAATCTACCAACCGCTTCTGGAATATCGGCCCACCATCATTTTCTTGGAATCAAACAGGTCCTTCAAAGGACCACACCTCAGGCTCTGGACAATACATGTTCCATCAGGTCACGACCACCTTTGGCACCACAACGGTTGATCCGAAATTGGTTTCGCCATGGATAGATTTAGATACATTATCGGAGCCTCAAGTTAGTTTTTGGTACCACGGTCACGGAACAAGTATGGGAGACTTTAAAGTCTATGTCCAAAAGCTTGGAGGAACCTGGACAGCCTTATGGGACACCTCAGGATCTACCCAAAGTACGGCCAATGAAGCCTGGAAGGAAAAGATAGTCGCTTTAGGCACTTCGTATGAGGGAGATACAGTGCGTTTGCGCTTTGATTACGAATTGTCGAATGTGAATGTGTTGACACGGTTCGCAATAGACGATGTAAAAATTGATCGGAAACCTGCATGTCCGAAGCCGTCGAATGCAATTGTAAGTAACACCGGAATTTATGTAGCTCAGCTCGGGTGGACCTCGGGAGGTGCCTCTGATTTTCAAATTCGTTACCGAGCGGTCGGAACAACCACCTGGTCTTGGACAACGGCGAATACAGCGAATAAAGGAATTCCTGGATTAACCGCCCAAACGACCTATCAGTGGCAAGTTCGCGATTCCTGTTCCGCCGGTAAAGTGTCTGAATGGATAGATGGCGAGCGCTTCACCACAAAGTGTGCCCTGAAGTCAGCGCCATATGTCATGAATTTCTCGAGTTCTACGGATTGGCAAGTTCCTGGATTTCCGAATCAAAGCGGGGAGATCGAAGACTGTTGGTCACGTACAGACACCGTAGATTACTTCTGGACGGGAGGGAATGCTGCATTCAGTCATTATCCGTCCACAGGGCCAAGTGGCGATAAAACTACGGGTTCAGGTGGATATGCTTTCACCAGGAGTAGCAATCCTTGGACCACTCCGAAGTCTACATTTTTGACGACACCGTTCATCGATATCAGTACGCTGCAGTCCCCGGAATTAACGTTTTGGTTCCATATGTTCGGTCAAGACGTAGATAAGCTGGAAGTATTTGTGAAGCCGTTCAACTCGACAGCGGTTAGAATCTCCACGATTACCGGCCAGCAACAAGCAACAAGCGCAGCAGCTTGGAAGCGCAGAAAACTCAGTTTATTGGCGTACCAAGGAGATACGGTTGCGGTTATATTTAAAGCGACACGTAAGTCTGGTGGTGGTTTTGTCTCGTACCGTTCTGCCATAGCCATAGACGATGTGGAGATCGATGAGATTGCTGCATGTCCTGCACCTACGGTACTGAGTACGAACATTACCTACAACAGTGCGACGATAAATTGGAATACAAAAGCGGTAAATGCCGCCTTGGAATATGCCGATACATCCATCAGCCAAGGCAGTGGGACCGTGGTGAGTGTGAGCGGCGGAACGTATGATTTAACAAACCTCCTGCCAAACACTACCTATAACGTTTGGGTACAAGATTCCTGTACCTCGACCTTAACAAGTCCATGGACCTTACACACCTTTACTACATTGCCTTGTCCCGCGATAACCGCCCAAGGGAGCGTTACACTTACCTCAAACAACACTGTAGATGCCACAAGTACCACAACGGATGCGGATTCTGTGTATTGGGAGTGGGGCGATGGCAATCTAAGCACAGACTCTGTAGCTCAGTATACCTATACGGGCTCAGGGGTATTTGACGTTTTACAAATCGTAGTTAATTCTTGTGGAAGCAGAGATACACTCATTCACACGGTATCTATTTGTGGACCAATTTCACTAGCAACCAGTTTTACCAGCACCGCGACAACGGTAGATTTTGATGCAACAGGATCTTTAGGGGCAGCCTTAACTTATACCTGGGAATTCGGAGATGGAACAACAGGAAACGGCATTACAACCACCCACAACTATGGCGCCTCAGGCGACTATACCATCACACTGATCGCCGTAGATGCTTGTGGAGATACCGCATCCACGTCTTTTGATATAACCGTCTGTAGTACGGTATTGCTCAGTTTTAATTCCGTTGCAAACGGAAGCACTTTTGACTTTACCTCAAGCCCACAGAATTTAGCAAATTATTCATGGGACTTTGGAGACGGGAACAGTGGAACAGGTGCGACTGCTAGTCATACCTATGCAGGAAATGGCACCTTTACAGTGACCCTCACTGCTGAGGATTCTTGTGGTACAGTCTACACGTATAGTGATGACGTAGCTACTTGTGATGTGCCGTCGGGAGATTTTTCATTCTCTATAGTGTCTACCAGTGCGAATGGTATGGTCGTTGATTTCCAGGCTACGGCCACAGGAGCGAGTGAATTCCACTGGTTCTGGGGGGACGGAAACTTCGATAAAGGGAACACGCCAAATGCTCAGCATACCTATGGCGTAATAACCTTGAATTATTTAGTTCGATTACTACTGATCAACGATTGCGGAGATACCACCGAAATACGTCACCGTTTAACCGAAGTGGGGGTAGAGGAGCAAATGCTCCGTGCAAACCTATATCCAATCCCTGTTGTAAATGAATTGACTGTAGACCTAACTGAGCCATTAACAGGTACCGTTACCGTATTGAGTACCTTAGGACAGATGGTGGCTCATGTACAGGTGATCGATCAGAAGATCGTTCGTTTGAGCTTGGGCGAGTTACCGGCAGCAAACTATCTGGTGGCGATTCGGACCGAGGATTCTTACCGCTATTATCGAATCGTGAAGATTTAATCTACAGTTCCTGCTTTATATTTGTGACGAGCACCAAAGGCTCACTATCACATTATGAAAGGAATCATTACCAAACTCCTCGTTGCAAACCGCGGGGAGATCGCTCTGCGCGTGATGCGTAGCGCCCATGAAATGGGCATCAAGACTGTTGCTATTTATTCTGAGGCAGACCGCCGAGCACCTCATGTGCTCTTTGCTGATGAAGCCGTATGTGTAGGGCCAGCTCCCTCAGCGCAAAGCTATTTGAAAGGAGATTTGATCATTTCAGTAGCCAAAGATCTGGGCGTAGATGCCATACATCCGGGGTACGGATTTCTTTCTGAAAATGCTGAGTTTGCGCGAGCAGTAGAGCAAGCGGGTATACGATTTATCGGTCCTCGTCCCCACGCAATAGAAGTGATGGGAGATAAGCTTAGTGCCAAAGATGCGGTCAAAGATTTCGAAGTTCCCTTAGTACCTGGGACAGACGGTGAGGTTACCGATGTTCAAGAAGCTTTAGAGCTTGCTGAAGGAATCGGCTTTCCAGTCATGATAAAAGCCAGCGCCGGTGGTGGTGGAAAAGGAATGCGCATCGTCGAGGATCCTTCAGAATTTGAGTCTCAGATGAAGCGTGCAGTTAGTGAAGCGACGAATTCGTTCGGTAACGGCGCAGTTTTCGTAGAAAAATACATTCAGAATCCTCGCCATATCGAGATCCAGATACTGGCGGACGAGCACGGAAATGTGGTACATCTCTTTGAGCGCGAATGTTCTATCCAGCGTCGCCATCAAAAAGTGATCGAAGAGGCCCCATCGGTGGTACTCACTTCAGAGCTTCGTGATGCGATGGGCAAGGCGGCAGTGAATGTGGCAAAAGCGTGTGATTACCGAGGCGCTGGAACTGTAGAATTTATTTTTGAGCCGGGAGGACATTTCTACTTCTTAGAAATGAATACCCGCCTGCAAGTGGAGCATCCGGTGACCGAGCAAATCACTGGACGCGATTTAGTGAAGGAACAGATTCGTATTGCAGAAGGACATCCGCTGTCCTTCAAACAAGAAGATCTCGCAATACTGGGGCATTCTATCGAAGTACGCGTATATGCAGAAGATGCTTCTGCGAATTTTATGCCGGCAACGGGTACGCTTCGTGAATATAGACGTCCACAGGGATTGGGTATTCGCGTAGACGACGGTTTGGAACAGGGCATGGAGGTGAGTATTTATTACGATCCGATGATTGCAAAATTGATCACGTTTGGTGCTACTCGAGAGGATGCGATTGCTCGAATGAAGCGTGCGATCAAAGAATATAGAATTGCTGGGGTGCAGACGACTTTGGATTTTGCCCAATTCGTACTGAATCACGAAGCCTTTGTTTCTGGGAACTTTGATACCCATTTCGTGGCAAACCACTTTAACGAACATACCTTGGATAATGAATCGGCTGAACTTGAGTCGGTTGCAGCTGCTGCTTTGGCAGACCTATTGCAGGGTAAAAAGAGCGCTCAAAAAACAGCCGTTCATGCAACCACGAGTACTTGGAAATCGAACCGTTCTTAAGCAGCTACTACTCGCACTGCTTTTTTGTAGTACCTCTTTTGGCCAGCAGGTAGATACGCTCAGCGTCGGGGACGATGCTGATAGTCCGCTTACGGGCCAATTAATTATGAACGGTGATACGATTCCTTGGTCCGTACTCGATGAGGTGCTGTTTGTTCCAAAACCAACATTGACGGACTACCAGGCTCGGCGACATTACTACAACCTAACGAAAAAGGTACGACGCGTCTATCCATACGTTCGCCAGGCAGCATTGCGTATGGACAGCGTGAACATGCAGTTAGAGGGTATTGACAAACGTAGACAGCGCAGGAAGTACACTAAATCGTACCAAAAATATCTGGAGGAACGTTTTGAGCCTGAGTTGCGAAATTTGACTCGAAGTGAAGGGCAAATCTTAAGTAAACTCATCTACCGTGAAACCGGAGAGAGCGTCTACGCCATCATCAAAACCTACCGCAATGGATTTTCTGCTCGATTCTGGTCGATGACCGCTTGGTGGTTTGATATCGATTTGAAACGCGCCTACGACCCGATCAACGATGCAGAGGACAAGCTCATTGAGAACATCCTCGTTCGCAAATTCATTTCCGGTCAGCTTATTCCTGCTCGAGAGGATGAACGCCTAAAGTATCAACCGTAAAGATATTGGTAGCTACTGCTTGACGCAGATTCCAGTAAGCGGTATATGTCGGTGAAAAATCGGTACGATGCGCCAACACCTCGTCGACATTACCGAGCAAGGTCATAGAAAGTTCGCTGACTTCACGTAATGCTCCGTAGCCACCGCCAAAGGCCGTGGAATAATCGTAGCAGTTTCTCTCCCGCATAAAGTCTACAGTGATTGGGTGGGCGCCATGATCGATCAAGAATCGAACACCTACACGCTCAGCGACATTAATGTCAAGCACATCGTCAAAGCAAAATCCGATTTCCTCAGGGGCGAGCCCGTGTTGCTCACAAATGTAGTCCAGCACCACTCGCTTGTCTTTGGCTCCCATGTAAACGGCATCAAAATGCTCACGTCGCGCGAAAAATGCTCCTGTCGGATTATCAACTCCAGTAACTATAGCAAATACAGGCAGCTCACCTTGGTGCAAATACGTGGCAAATCGCAGTAGGTTGAGCCCCATCGAATCCACTTCACTAAACGAACTCTCTCCTCCGGTTTGCTTTGTACCTGGGTGAAAAACACCGTCCCAATCAAACAGCCAAAGCTTGATTTTTTGGAGTCGCTCAGCGATTTGAATTTCGTCTGATAGAAAGGATCCTGCGAATGCTGCTTGCATAGAGCGGTCGAGAGTTTAGTGCAAATCTTGAATATCAATCATACCAACAACCGCTCCGCCGTCCTCAACGATCAGAGTATCGACATTACTTTGAGCGAAAAGCTGTTCTGCATCCATCAGTAACGCAGATTTAGCAATAGTTTTTGGAGCCGATTCCGTCACAAAATGTTTCATTGTGGTGGTCATTACGTCACCGCCTTCAGAAACGAATCTCCGTAGATCACCGTCCGTGAATACACCTATTGCACGCGAATTGTCGTCAATAATGCTACAAGCGCCAAATCCTGATGTGGTCATTTGAACCAAGGCATCAGAAATGGTATCAGTGATTTTTGTTATAGGGTTAGCGCTTCGCATGGCCTCCCCAACGCGTCGCGTAAGAAGATTGGTATGCTGAACGAATTGGTCCGTACCCATCTTTGTAAAATGGTTATCGGTCAATTTTTGTAGGATCCCCCACGGCACCGTCACTGCGTGTGCACCCACTTCAATCGCGTCGCGCACGTGTTGCGCATTACGAACTGAACTGAACATGATTTTTGAGTCATACCCGTAGTGCTCCACTGCGTCCACGCAATCTGCAACTAGGGAAAGTGCATCGGTGCCTTGATCTTGTAATCGACCGACCAAAGGACAGATGTAAGTAGCGCCCGCTGCCATCGCCATGTAGGCTTGTTGCAGGGTGTAGACCAGGTGCAAGTTCACTTTGTAACCTTGGTCCACCAGTGTTTTACAGGCTTTTGTACCTTCAAGACTCATTGGAATCTTGTACACTGTTGTGTTTTTATCTAAACCCAGAGCATCTTGACGCAGCGCTTCAGCTACGATCTCATCCGCAGTGGCTCCCAAGGCTTCAATCTGTAAAACAGGTACCTTTTTACTTAGTTCGACAATAGCACCATCAATATCCGTGATGCCATGACGGTGCATGAAGGTAGGTGTGGTCGTTAATCCTGCGAGGTAACCGAGCTCAAAGGCTTGGTCAATCTCACGTACGTCTGCTGAGTCTAAATACAATTCCATTAACGGTACTGTTTTTCAATGTTATGTAAAGCTAACAGCGGTTCCATAAAGGATTCTAGCTGTAGCATATCGAGCTGGCTGGCTGCATCACAAAGCGCCTCAGAAGGGCAGGGATGCGTTTCAATAAATACACCGTCAACTCCTGCCGCGACTCCCGCTCTTGCGAGGGTAGGGAGGTATTCGCGAAGTCCTCCGTTCGGATCAGACGACGGAATGCCGTATTTGCGAATACTGTGTGTAATGTCAAATATAACGGGATATCCTGCCTGTCTAAGATCATAGAAAGCCCTTGGATCAACGATGAGATCATTATATCCAAACGTATAGCCTCGTTCTGTGAGGATAATGTTGGTATTGCCGGTGCTCTCAATTTTAGCTACGGGTTTTACCATGTTCTCTGGAGCTAGAAATTGCCCGTGCTTGAGGTTGACCGCTTTACCCGTTCTCGCTGCAGCCAATACCAGGTCAGTTTGCATACAGAGGTAAGCGGGAATTTGAATGATGTCAACCACATCACCCGCTGGGGCTGCTTGATCCGGGTAATGAATGTCTGTGATGAGCGGGAAGTCAAATTCCTTCCCCACTTTTTCCAAAATACGCAGGCCTTCGTCGATGCCCGGTCCGGTGTAATAGTCTACCGAAGAGCGATTGTCCTTTTGAAATGAACTCTTGTAAATCACATGCACTTCAGGGTGCTTCTCACGATAGGTGGCCAATTCTTCCGCCACACGCATCATGGTAGATTCTTCTTCGATTACACAAGGACCGCTGATCAAGGTAAATCTATCGCCTCCGACTAGGGAGTTGCCGACAGGAACTTTTTTATCTGACATGCACTGTTATTTCTAAAGTGCGAATGTACCGATTTTTTGAGGGTGCGCTATGATTGTTGCAAAAGAGATTCCGCTAAAGCAAGGTCCTGCGGCGTATCTATGGATAGTGGTTTGCTTTGCGCTGTTGCCACATGCCAGTGAAATCCGTGTTCCATCCAGCGAAGTTGTTCAAGGGATTCGGCTTGCTCCAAAGGGGTGGGGGATAACGCGCAATAACGCTCAAGTGCTTCAGGACGGTACGCATATACGCCGATATGCTGGAAGCGCTGAAGGCTTTTGCTATTGTGATTTGCGGGGATGGGACTTCTGGAAAAAAGTAAGGCGCGCTGCTGCAAATCTGTAGTTACGTAGACATTCGAAGTACTATCTTCTGTAGACACTGGGGCCATGAGAGTAGCAGCTTCAGGCAAATGTTCTTGTAGTAAAGTACATAGTGGTCCAAGCTGCGTTTCTGATATGAACGGTTCATCACCTTGAACATTAATCACATATTCGAAAGACTTGCCGATGTGCTGGTAGGCCTCGAGCATACGTGTGGTTCCATTAATGTGGTGCGAGCCTGTCTGGACTACCGGAAGTTTGTGGGCCTTGCAATAGGTAAGGATGTCTTCCGAATCCGTCGCGATGACTACATGAGTAAAGAGCGACGCTACCTGATCATAAGTTCTATGAATAAGAGGAACACCACCAATCTCTTTGAGCGGTTTGCCTGGCAAGCGGGTAGCCCCCATACGTGCGGGCAGAACAACTAAGTATTTTTCGAATCTATTTGACAAATTCAGCTACGGCTTGAATCAATTCTTGTGCTTTGAACGGCTTGGTGATGTACTGTTTAGCACCCAAAGCTTTTCCTGCTGCAATATCGTATTTGCTGACCATAGCTGAAACAACAATGATGGGAATCTCATAGATTTGCTGATCCGTCCATTTTTTCATCATAAGCTCATATCCGTCCATATCTGGCATAAGGATATCGGTGACGATCAAATCTGGTTGGAATCCAGCGACCTTTTCCATGGCATCTTTGCCATTGACGGCCGTTTGAACTTCGTACCCTTCCAAATCAAGAATTTCCGAAATAGAATCACGGATTTGTTCGTGGTCGTCAACTACCAATATTCTTTTAGCGCTCATAGAGATATGTTCATATTATAGGGGCAAAAGTAAGGTTTGGTTGAAAAGTTGCATTAATTTCGGTAGGGTTATCTACTCAAAGAGATGTATTAGTGAAAATAGAAGAAGCCTTATTGGTATTAGGTTTGGATAAAATTCCAGTTTCCCAGGAAGAGATTACTGGGGTATACCGTGATTTGGCGAAAACTAAACATCCAGATGCAGGTGGCAGTGAATCTGAGTTTAAGGAATTGCAGGAGGCTACAGAGCTTGTAAGAGCAGCACTGGATCTTGTTTTGAATTCCGCTGAGCAACTTTCTGAGCAAGAACAAGCGGTTCGGGACAAGCGTGCAAAGATGCGGGAAGAGATGTTAAAAAGACGCGCCGTGGAGGACCGTAAACGCAATATTCAGGCGACTTGGGGCATAGGCATAATCTCGACGATCGTAGCGCTTTTTGTGATGGGCTATGCGGTGTATCCATCGCTGGTGGAATGGATCGTGTCTAGGGATCAGCAAGAAGAGATGGCCGAAGTGGTGTATACAGATCATACGGACGTTTTCGATATTGAGTGGACCTACGAAGGGACAACGTTTAAAGAATCGGTGAGTGGTCGTTTGATCGACGGGCGTTGGCTGGTGGGTGAGGCCGGAATGCCCATCTTAAAAGGGGCCAAATTCATTGTGGCATTTAATGCGAAAAACCCTGAATATTTCATTTTAAAAGACCAGTACATTCATCCGGAAACAGCGGAGGTGTATTACGCGATCATGAAACATCCGATTTCAGTACTCTTAGATGTTCGGGTGGGAGATCCAGCGATTGTGTGTGCCTATTGGAACATTTTGGATCGGTTCGGTGTGGATGGTCTAGCGCATATTTTGTTCGGGGATTTGCCGCTGAGAAAAAATTGGTCCCATAATGAACGGACCTACGAGAGCCTTGTGGAAGGGGAAGAATTTCAAAATTTGATGAGAAGTTGTCTTCCAGAGCTCCAAGAATTCAAATAGGCAGGATACCTTTGCCGTGTTAATGTTTTGATCCCAATTTATGAAGCCATCGATAGCGAAAGGAACTAGAGATTTTTCTGCACAAGACGTGCAAAAGCGCCAGTACATCATGGGCATCCTCAAGGAAGCCTTTGAGTTGCGCGGCTATGATCCGATCGAGACACCGTCGTTTGAGAATATTGAAACGCTCACGGGTAAGTATGGTGAGGAAGGGGATCGCTTGATCTTTAAGATTTTACGAAGCGGCGATTTTACTACAAAAGCGCCTGCTGAGGAGTGGGAGGCGAAGGATGCGAAGAAATTGGCCACTAAAATTGCGGACAAAGCGTTGCGCTATGATTTGACCGTCCCGTTCGCACGATATGTGGTCCAACATCAGAACGAACTGGCATTTCCGTTCAAGCGGTATCAGATGCAGCCGGTTTGGCGTGCCGATCGTCCTCAAAAAGGAAGATTCAGAGAGTTTTACCAGTGCGATGCAGATGTCGTCGGTTCTGACAGTCTGTGGCAGGAAGTTGAACTCATCCACCTGTATGACGCGGCGTTCACAGCCTTGGGATTAGGTACTGAGATCAAGGTAAACAACCGAAAGATCTTAGCTGGAATGGCGGAGGTCTTGGAGATCTCGGACCAATTCATTGCCTTTACCGTGGCTATCGATAAATTGGACAAAGTTGGCCCTGAAGGGGTGGCGAAAGAGATGCGCGAACAAGGCATCAGCGAACAAGCCGTTTTGAGATTTGAAGCGTGGTTGAAGGCGGGATTGTCTGTAGACGCACTCGATGAATTATTGGCAGAAAGTGAGCAAGGACGATTGGGTTTAGAGGAGCTGCGCTTTGTACTCGACCAAGCTGCCCCTGGTTTACAGTCTGCTGATTTGACCTTTGATTTTACCCTCGCTCGTGGATTGAACTATTATACGGGGACTATTTTTGAGGTTGCTGCCAAAGGCGTTGCCATGGGAAGCATAGGTGGCGGAGGTCGCTATGCGGATCTAACATCGATTTTTGGTATGAAAAACACTTCAGGAGTAGGGATCAGTTTTGGTCTGGATCGCATCTATTTGTGTTTGGAAGAATTGGCATTGTTCCCAGAATACGTCGCATCTCGCCGTTCTATTCTCTTTGCCAATTTTGGATCTACCGAAAGCACTGTGGCCTACCGCTGGGTTCAGCAGCTCATCGCCCTAGGATTGCGCGCGGAGTTGTATCCAGAGTCAGCAAAACTGAAAAAACAGTTTGATTTTGCAGACAAAAAGGGAATCGGCTTCATGGCGATGGTGGGCACCCAAGAGATGGACGCAAATCAAATCCCGGTAAAGAATCTAGCAACCGGGGCTCAGGAAGTGTACGATTTAGAGGGCATTCAAAAGCTGTTGTCTTAAGCAACCACCGCTTTCCAGAATGTTTCATCATTGTGTTCGGGCTTCATCAGAACGCTGCGCACCACAACTACTGAGTTGGTATCCCATTCCACATTCCAGGGACATTGCGTCTTTTGTAAAGAGAATAGCGCGAGGTGGATTCCTTCTTTCGCCTTCTCTTCGAAAAATGCACGATTTGCTGCACTGATCTCAGATGCGGTAGACCCTTTTACGGAAAATATACATATGTCAAGCTCTGGTGCAATACTCCAGTATCCTTTCTCTAGGGCCGTTTGGTGAAGACCCTGTGCTGCGGTCAAGCTCTGTGCCAGTCGCTGGGCAAAAAGACCTCCGGGTACGAGCGGAAATTTCTGTAGTGTTGCCCATACTCCTGCGGCAGAAGCACCTGCTCGTGAGCACTCGAGTGTGATTTCGCCCAAATGCAGTTGCGAAGAGGTGAAGTACGTGTAAGGGCTGTCGTGCTTGTAGAATTGGCCTACTTCGGGAGTATTGAAAAGCACAGCGCCACACCCATAGGGCTGAAGTCCATGTTTGTGGGGATCTATTACGATCGAATCGGCTTGCGACAAGGCATCAAAGGCCAGACGTGCCTCCCCGTCGAGCGCGCTTAATTTGAAGTATCCACCATAAGCTGCATCGGCGTGTATACGGAAGTCTAGTTCACCGCGTAATGCTACTATACGATCGAGTGGGTCTACTCGGCCCATTCCCGTAGTCCCCATTGTTGCAACGAGGGTAGGTTTGATGCCGAGATTTTGATAATGAACTAGGCGTTCTTGGAGCGTGTCCAGGCATATTTTACCCTGCGCATCTGCTGGCAATGCTTCAAAAGGAATTCCTAGGACTTCGCTCATTCTGCTGTGCGTGTAATGCGCCAGCTCGTTGGCAAGAACGACGGTTTTTGGATGGGACTGTCGTGCTACCCACAGGGCTTCAAGATTGGCGATAGTGCCTCCAGAGGTGAGATGCCCGAGGTGGGAGGAGTAGCCAACCATAGTGGCAAGGGCGTCGATCACTTCTAATTCTAGTGCGCTTGTCGCTTTACCTCCGTCAAGAGCGTGATTGTTCGGGTTGATAAAACTGGTCATCCAAACGGCTGCCTGCGCCAGTGGATGGGCAGGTTTGATCATTTGACCGGCGTATTCCTTGCGGTCGTACGGATAATTATCTTGAAGCTTTTCGGCTAAGAGTTGCAAAATTTCACGGTCCTGGTTGTCCAGGTCGAGATCATTGAGCTTCAGGTCGTAAAGTTGTGTCCAATTCTTCATGCCCACGAAGATACACGCTCTATTGCCAAGCTGCTACAAACTCACCTTTGGGATCGTATCGTTCTGCCTGAAATGCGGTATTGAACTTTCTAAACGGCCGAGGATCATTGCCACGTCCGGCGTTGTAGAGCCAGTTGCCATAATTTGAGGCAGGATCGTAATCGATCAATTGGCTTTCAAAATAAGCTGCACCCGCTCTCCAATCCAGACCCATGTCGTGTACCAAATACGAAGCAACATTCTGACGACCGCGGTTACTCATGAACCCCGTAGCAGCCAATTCCTTCATGTTCGCATCCACAAATGCATCCCCTGTTGCCCCATCTTTCCACCGCGCAAAAGCCTTGGCATTAAATCCACCTTTTAAGGGTTTATCCGGTTGCAATCCCAGCGGCAAGAATAAATCCTTACCGTGTTTGAGTGCAATCCATTGGAAGTATTCTCTCCATAACAACTCGAAAAAGAGCCAGTAGGTGCTTTCGTTGCCTTCCACCTCATCCTCAAAGCGCTGTACTTCGTGAAAGATTTCACGGGCCGAAATACAACCCAAGGAGAGGTAGGCAGAAAATTTGGAGCTGTAATCTCTACCGAGTAATCCGTTGCGCGTTTCTTTATAGGAGAGAATGAGCTCGTTTTCCCAAACGTAATAATCAATCTGATCCCATGCTGCTCGGGATCCGCCCTTAAGAGGTACTGCAGTTCGTTCATCATGCTCTACCGGGGCGCCTTGCCAAAGCGCCTCTGTGAAGCCCGGTAGATCATCGAGAGGCGTAATGTCAGCTTCCTCAATAGGATGCTCCACACGTGAACGTTTCTCAACCAACTTCCTGAATTTCGTAAACACATCGGGCAGTCCATCTAGATCAAAGGGTAGGGCAGAGCGCGTGTACAATGTTCGCTCTCGAAGCCATTTAGTTTGGATCCCTGCTGCGCTCGCCTGTTTTGAAACCTCTGCCTCTTCCTGTGTTTCATCGTAAGCTTGAAGCGCTGGACCGATAATGGCTTTAGCATGTACTTCCTTTGCCAATTCAACAATATCCACCGCTTGCTTATCCAGCACAAAAAGCTTTGAACCTGTATCCTCAAAACGTTCGCTGAGGTCTTCAACGCTTTCACGGAGAAATTGCAAGCGGTGCGCGCCCAATGGCAACTCACCCGCTATGGTTTCCAGCGAAGCGTCGTCCCAAAGTAAAACAGGGATCACGCGGTCAAAGTTTGCGTAAGCATAGGCTACGGGAGCGTTATCGGCAACCCTGAGGTTATTTCTAAACCAAAGAATACAAGTACTCATTACAATTCATTTATCTGCTCTAGGAGGTCGGCCGCTTTCGCTGAAATGGCTTGCTTTTGCTCCGAGCTCATCTTATCATACGTTCTATAGACCATTCCGAGGCGGAAATTGTTCCCGAGTTTGTCGCGATTTCTTTCAAAAAAGTACCAATACAACGCATTCAGTGGGCAACTGTCCTCGTCCGTTTTTGTCTTAGGGTTATAGACGCAGTTGTCGCAATAATCACCCATTTTCTTCATGTAGTTGGCAGAAGCCACATAGGGTTTAGTTGCTATCCAACCGCCGTCTGCAAACTGCGACATCCCGCGTGTATTGGTAATTTCTACCCACTCAAAGGCATCGATATAAATACCTAAATACCACAAGTCGACTTCATCCGGATCAATCCCGGCAAGGAGTAAAAAATTTCCCGTGACCATGAGCCGCTGGATGTGATGTGCGTATCCGTGCTGCAGGCTCTGACCTATAGCATGAGATTGGCATTTCATCTTTGTATCGCCCGTCCAGAACCATTCGGGCAGTTTGCGATCGTGACCGAAATAGTTCTCTTCTCCAAATTCAGGCATACGAACCTCATAGATGTTTCGCATGAATTCTCTCCAGCCCAAAATTTGTCTAATGAATCCTTCCGCTGCATTGATGGGAACATCCTCACGAGATCGGAAAACTTCCTCGGCTCTGCGACAAACGGCCAAAGGATCCATCATCTTAGTATTCAGCGCAAAGGAAATGCGACTGTGGTACAAGGCCCAATCCTTAACCGTCATGGCATCTTGGTAATCACCGAACAAGGGGAAGGCGTGCGCTAGCCATTGCTCATAAACCTCCCAGGCTTGTTCAGGCGTTGTGGGCCAATAGAAATGCTTCGGGTCTTTAAGTGCTCCAATGCAAGGAATTCCTGCCTTCTGGATGTCTGCAACCACCTGACTTACGTCTGTTTCTGGTAAAAATGGCGGAGGGGGGAGGTGGTTTTTGGGTAGTTTCTTTCGGTTTTGAGCATCGTAATTCCACTTCCCACCGAATGGGGTAGCCCCATCCATCAAAATGCCCGTGCGTTTACGAAGTTTGCGGTAGAAGGTTTCCATGACATAGGTCTTCTTTCCTTCGAAGGTGCGCCTGAATTCACCGGGTGCTGATATGAAATGTTCGCTGCTGACGAATCTCAAAGTGAGACCGTCGCGTGCTATTGATTTGAGAATCTGACGCAATCGCCACTCGTCAGGCTCTTGTATTTCCACATGTTGAATTCCTGCTTGAACACATAGGTAATCCAATTCTGCCGCTATTGACTTATTTCTCGAGGTGAGAATGTTGATGTAGTGGACGTGATGCCCCTTTTGCTCGAGGCTATCGGCGAATTGACGCATCGCAGAAAAAATGCCTGCCACTTTTTGAATGTGGTGGGGTGCATAAGTGGCCTCATCCCAACTCTCGATAAGTACATAAGTGATCGAGTCATTGACTTCTTCAAACCAGGAGTGGTGGGGGTTGAGTTGATCTCCTAAGATCAGGCGGACGGTTGTTTTCATACTAGAAGTAACCAAGAATCAACACCAAAGTTTAGGGCAAAAAAAAGGAGCCAATTTCTTGGCTCCGTACCCCTAACCTAATTCAAAGTTGCCTTTGAATAGCACGAATATAGGTGAACACTTTCGCTCAAGAAGGAGACTTGTTTGAAAATAAGGGTAAAACACCATTAAAAATCGTCTTGATGAGAGAATAATGCATTAAATTAGCAGTATTAAAACTCAAAATTACTCAATTCTATCTGTATGAGCATTGCCGAGAAACTATTTATAGTAGATGATGATAAGGTCATCCTTAATTATTTGAAGGGTTTCTTCAAAAACACAGGATGGGACCCCGAAGTCTTCTATTCTGCTAAGGACATGATTGTTCGTTTGGAAGAGGTGAAGCCCGCCTTGATCATTACAGATTTAGACATGCCAGAAATGGACGGTATCGATCTGATCAATCATTTAAAATTGACCAACGGTTTAGATGCGATCCCTGTTCTTGTGATGACAGCCTTGCACGAAAACCACGTGCGCTTCCAGAGTTTTAAGGCAGGCGCCATTTATTTCGTCAACAAGCCTATTAATCCGTATGAACTTGAAGCAGTAGTGCGCTCCGTACTCGCGCAGTTTGCAAAGGTCGTTCCTGCTCCTACGATGGGCACAGAGGAGCGCAATGCGAAAAAAGGTGTGGTTGAAGGCTGGGTAGCAGAGGCGACCGATATAGTCATGGAGAATCTTCGCAATGAAGACTTTTCTTTGGACGATCTAGCCAAAGCATTGCATTACAGTAGAAGCGCCGTTCAAAAACGTATCAAGCAGTTTACCGGATTAAGTGTGAGTAAGTTCATCCGCTCGGTTCGTTTAGAGAAATCTTTAGAATACATGGTGGAACCGGACATGTCTATCTCGAAAATCGCAACCAAAGTGGGCTTTAAAAGCCACAGCTATTATACCCGTTGTTTCAAAGACTACTACGGAATAGACCCTGTTAAAAAACGCAAAGAAATTCAGCGCGTTGGCTTAACGGCCTAGATCAAAACCAATCAATCAAAGCTTACAGGTATATTTTGAACGAGCGCTCGATCTCTTGCAGACAGCGCTCGTTTTTTGTGCTGAACATTCCAGGGGCACAGTCCATTTGAAGCTCTAGGAGTAGTCCGTTGCTCGTAGAATCTCTTTGCACCAGTTTGTGTGCGATCACAAAGTCTTTTGGCTCTTGCTCATAGCGGCCGTAATGTACCCACCAGGAATCTACCGTATCGATCTGCTCAGTAATCCAGCTGTCTCGCTTGGCTTTGTTTATGGTGAGTCCTACCAAAGCTTGCGACTGTTCACTAACGCTAACGTAGACGCCTTGACGCTTGAAAGGTTTCACGGTAAGAAGTACGGACCCGGTGCTGTCGTCGTTCACGCGAGCGGTTTGGAAGTAATAGAAATTTTGTTTGGCAAACTCGGGCATGCGGACCTGCCAATCGTAGCTTAAGTTGAAGCTGAAATCGATCACGGGTAAGCCGTAGTACTGGGCTTGTTCAAAATTGAAGGTGTATCTAGCTTTGAGATCGCACTCAGATTCCGGAGTAGGATTACAAGATGAAAGGAACAAAACAAGACTCATAGCACTTATCTTCGCTACACTGATACTTCTATTTTTCATGGAAAGCCAATTCATACCGCATTCAATTTCTTCTGTTCCCTCAAAAGTAATGAAGGACTTGCACCTTTTGGACTCCCCGCTCAAAGACTTTGGGAAGGGCGTCACGCAGGAAAGCGACTTGGTGGAAGCGATTAAAACAAAATTGGCCTCGTACAGTGAAGCATCACGGAATCTTTTGGTGTCTGTTTTTAAGAATCAATTGGGCGATTTAAGCCCTAAAGAAAGTGCGTCGTTAAAGGCACTAGAGGAAGGTGCTGCTTCGGTGGTTACTGGTCACCAATTAATGGTGTGCGGCGGAACGGCATTTTTCGAAATCAAGATCCTCTCAGCGGTGGCACTCGCCAAAGAGGCAGCGCGAATCTCAGGAACAAGCGTTGTGCCTGTATTCTGGATGGCCACCGAAGACCATGATTTTGAGGAGATTGCTTCATTTCGTGTGAACGGTCAGCGCTTTACTTGGCAACAAGAGGGTATTGGAGGTCCAGTGGGAAGATTAGCCACAAATGGACTTGCTGAGCAACTCGAAGCATTTCTAACTATCGCGAAACTTACAGAAACTCAGCGCTCGTTTCTACAGCGTAGACTGCACCATTACAAGAGTGAGCCGACGTTAGCCGCCGCTACACGGGCAATCGTACGTGAATGGGCAGCAGATTTTGGTGTGCTCGTGTTGGACGGTGATGACGCGCAACTTAAAACCCTCGCTCAGCCCTTGTGGGACCAAGAGATGCAAGGCACCTTAGCCAAAAAGATTCAGGCCACAACCGCTGCTTTGGAGCAACGCGGATACCGTGCCCAAGTTTTTCCACGGGAGATTAATCTTTTCGAAATTGGCGACCAAAAACGAGAGCGAATCACTGCGTACAAAGACCTCGATGCCCCCACCATTTCGCCAAACGCTCTGATACGCCCGGTATATCAAGAGTGGGTGTTGCCAAACATCGCCTATGTGGGCGGTGGAGGAGAATTGGCTTACTGGTTGCAATTAGGCGGTGTGTTTGATCACCTTGAGCTACCGATGCCCCGATTGTATTTGCGAGACAGCGTTGCAGCAATATCGTATAAAACTATCGAAACCGTATCCAAACTCGCCTTGAGCACTGAAGACGTTTTATCAAGGTCCAAGGAGGAATTGGTGAAGACCTATATAGAGTCTAAACATTCGTATGCTACTGAATCTG
This sequence comes from uncultured Schleiferiaceae bacterium, assembly GCA_965655695.1. Taxonomy (GTDB): domain Bacteria; phylum Bacteroidota; class Bacteroidia; order Flavobacteriales; family Schleiferiaceae; genus UBA10364. Next base: position 64,218 of record CBFHHO010000002.1, read on the forward strand.
TGACCTTAAATAGTTCGTTAGAGGCCGCCTTAGAATCGTGGGCAAATACCCTCGTTCATAGTTACCCTGAGCTAGAAGTACACGCTGAGGCGATGAAAACGCAGTTTGAGAAAACCTTAACACGTTCGAATAAAACACGATTACGCGCGCTCAAAAAGCGAGAACACATCTGGACAACGCGCCTTGACACTGTAATGGAAGCAATCTATCCACAGGGTGTATTCTGGGAGAGACGTTCGTCTTATGTCGATTTGATTGGAATTTTAAACGAAGATCCCAAAGCAGCGTTGGTTGATAACATGTCAACAATAAAGGCCGGTACATACCTTATTTACCCTAAGAAATAATAGTATTTTTGCAGCATGCAAGAAACTATACTTATCCTCGATTTTGGCTCACAGTACACTCAGCTAATTGCACGACGCGTACGTGAACTCAATGTTTACTGTGAAATTCACCCGTTCAATAACCCGCCTGAAATCACAGAAGATGTTAAAGGTGTAATCCTTTCGGGATCTCCTTACAGTACCCTTCAAGAAGATGCTCCGCAGTTCGATCTATCAGGAATCAAAGGTCATCTACCTCTTTTAGGGGTGTGTTATGGTGCTCAATACATGGCACTAACCTCAGGAGGAACCGTGGCACCGAGCGAGATTCGTGAGTACGGCCGTGCAAATTTGAGCGAAGTTGTCAGTGCATCTCCACTGTTCAAAGAAGTACCCGTAGGTTCACAGGTTTGGATGAGTCACGGGGATACCATTACCCAGCTTCCAGAAGGATTTGAGGTGATTGCATCTACCCACGATGTTCGTGTAGCAGGATATAAAGTTCATGGTGAAGATACCTACGGCATTCAGTTCCACCCAGAGGTGTACCACAGTACGGATGGAAAGACCTTATTGCAAAACTTCCTCTACGACGTAGTGGGCGTTTCAGGCGATTGGACCCCGGCACATTTTGTCGACGAAACCGTCGCAGATCTTAAATCGCAGCTCGGTGACGACAAAGTCGTTTTAGGCCTCTCCGGAGGTGTGGATAGCTCTGTGGCGGCCATGCTATTGCACAAAGCCATCGGTAAGAACCTCTATTGTATTTTCGTAAATAACGGCCTTTTAAGAAAGAACGAGTTTACCGATGTACTTAAGCAGTACGAGGGCATGGGCTTGAATGTCAAGGGGGTAGATGCTACGGATCAATTCATGGATGCACTTGCAGGCCTCGAAGATCCAGAAGACAAGCGCAAAGCCATCGGCCGTGTATTTATCGAAGTATTCGACCAAGAAGCCGCACTGATCAAAGATGTCGTATGGCTTGCACAAGGAACCATTTATCCAGATATCATTGAGAGTGTAAGCGTAAATGGACCATCAGCAACCATCAAATCCCACCACAACGTGGGCGGTCTACCTGACTTTATGAAACTCAAAGTTGTTGAGCCCCTCAAAACCTTATTCAAAGATGAGGTTCGTCGCGTAGGTGCATCGATGGATATGTCGAAGGAATTGTTAGGCAGACACCCGTTCCCAGGTCCGGGTCTCGCGATTAGAATTTTAGGAGATATTACAAGAGAAAAAGTCGCTATCCTCCAAGAAGTTGACCATATATTCATTTCTGGACTTAAAAGTGAGGGTTTATATGACCAAGTGTGGCAAGCAGGTAGTATTTTGCTACCAGTAAACTCTGTTGGGGTCATGGGTGATGAGCGCACGTACGAAAAAGTGGTCGCGCTCAGAGCAGTGGAAAGCACAGATGGCATGACTGCCGACTGGGTACATTTACCTTATGAGTTTCTAGCAAAAGTTAGTAACCAGATCATTAATAAGGTGAAAGGAGTAAACCGCGTGGTTTATGATATCAGCTCCAAGCCGCCTGCAACTATCGAATGGGAATAAAACGCATAATCATCGCCATCACTTTTTTGAGCATGTCCTTCGGGGCCAATGCGCAAAGTGAGGTGGAACACATTATTGTTCAGGGGAATACGTTGTTTGAATTGGCCAAAGAGTACGGAAGTACGGTGGAAGCCATTTACGAAGCAAATCCCCATATCGGTGTTCGCAGCCTGGTGATTGGTGAGACCTTGCTTATCCCGATTCCTGAGAAGGAGTCTATAGATTCTTCAAAATATACGTTTCATACTGTACGCAGTTTCGAAAGCGTATTTGCCATTTCTAACAAGTACGAGCTTAAAGACAGCACCATTTATTGGCACAATCCAGTATTAGACAACTCCCCGTTATTGCGTGCCGGTCAAGTGCTGCGTATTCCCAAAGATCTAGATTCTTGGCGCCCAAAAAGCGGTGAGTTTGACATGATGGTTCCGCAAAAGAAACCGCATTACAGCATTTATGTAGTGAAGCCAGGTGATACGCCTAAATCTTTGTCAAAAGCTTGGGGCTTCTCCTTGATTGATGAATTTTATGCGCTCAACCCGGATGCACGTAATGATTGGTGGGTCGGTATGCATCTGGTACGCCCAGTAAATGTCGATGTTGCGAAGCGCACGTTCAACATCCGTGATAACGAGCAGGACGGGCCAGTACTCATATCTTCGCCTGGCGATACGTTGAAAGTGGTGGCTGCATTGCCGTTCTTCCTTCAGGATTATGTACATCAAAGCAGCAAGGCCTCTCGTTCAGCCATGGCATTCAGTTTTCGCCAGGGGATAGAATTCGCGATTGAAAAAGTGCGTTCATCCGAGGTGCCAATCTCATTTTTATCTTACGACACCTACAACAATAAAGACTCTCTTTCTTCGGTCATCTCGACGCTTGAGCAGGTCCAACCCGACTTAGTTTTTGGTCCAATGTATTCTTCGAGAGTGCTTCAGTTCAAATCACATCCGTTGGCATCAAAGGTGGTCAGTCCATTGAGTAAGAACTCGGCATTAAACAGCACACCGGTTTGGAATTCTATCGTGGATGAGCAGGTCTTCGTCAAGGCTATTAAAAGTGACTTTTTAGAGCGAGAAACCCGCCATGCAATGGATTCTAGCTTTTCGAAACGCACCAAGCTTCTAGTGGTAGGATTGAACTCCGGTGCCTCCAAAGTGAAGACGAACCTTCTCGTGAAAGGCTTGGATCCAAAACAATATCTACTGATTGAAGGAGATGCAAGCTGGTCCCAGAACGAATCACTAGGAGAACTAGATTCAGTAGCTCGTTATGAGCTTGTAATCACTGATAATGATCCGGCATTTGTATTGGATGTATTGCGTAACCTACGGGCGGGTATAGCCAAATACCATTGGTTAGCTTTGGAGTATCAAGCCTTTGATAACGGTCTAGTCAGCACAGTATTCCAACGAGAACAAGTGACCGTGTATACTTCTGCACATATCGACTATGACCAGGCGCTGACACAGGAGTTTGTTGCTGGTTTTAGAGCTAAATTTTCCAGAGAGCCAGACCGCTGGGCGATCGAGGGGTACGATAATGCCATGTTCCATTTGCTTCGTCTAACTAAAGGACAGCAGCAATACAGAGGGATTAAAAAGGGCTATCACTACGAAAGTGCTTCGCAAAGAAACACCTTCGTAGAGCGCCGTTCCTATGAAGGTTTACGCTGGGTTCTTCAACCTTAGTCGTTTCCTAATAAGTTTCCGAAAACATCGTTAAAGTCCGTACTTACAGCGGTTCTTACCCGGTTGATTTGATTGTACTCGCTCAGTGCCCAAAGCACCATTTCCTTGAGGAATACTTGTGGAACACCATTGGACGTACTGTTCTTCTCTACGAATTCATTTAACGGTGCCACGTCCAAGGCACCTTCGTATTCAGACTGGGAGAATTCATCCAGTAGTTCGATCGACCCACCTGCACTGAACCAGTTCTGTAGTGCTAAAAAAGGATTGTGCTCGTCCGTTCTTTTTAGGTTTCTAAAAGCAGGGAAGGAGGCTTCATACACTTTCTTTAAAGCTTCGCCAAGCAAAGATTCTGCTACAGATACGGCGCCTTCTTGTTCACCTTCGTAGACCAATTCCAACTTACCCACAATCGCCGGTATACATCCATAGAAGTCGCTTAAGCGAACCTCCGTTTGATCTGCTCCGAGCACTAGGCGTCGACGTTCAGCGCTCGTGAGTAACGTCTCGAAAGCTGAAATGGTCATACGTGCACTAACGCCACTCTTCGCGTCCACATAGGCGCTTTCTCTAGATACAAACGCAATCTCCTCAATAATGGTACTCGCAAGAGTGTTTAGATGAACGTGTGGAAAGCGTTTTTGAACCTCTGCCGTTTCCTGCGCTGTGATTTTCAACGCCGTCTCAATATCTTTCGGGTAGTGGGTATGAATTTGAGAACCGATACGGTCCTTTAGCGGTGTCACAATACTTCCACGGTTCGTGTAATCTTCTGGGTTCGCGGTGAACACAAACTGAAGATCCAATTCCAATCGTTTTTGAAACCCACGAATTTGAATGTCACCTTCCTGGAGGATATTAAACAAACTCACCTGGAGTCTTGGTTGTAGATCAGGAATTTCATTGATGACAAAAATGCATCGGTGAGCACGGGGAATCATTCCAAAGTGAATGGCGCGTTCATCGCTGAAGCTCAGCTTATTATTCGCTGCCTTTATCGGGTCGATATCTCCGATAAGATCCGCTACAGAAGTATCTGGCGTAGCCAATTTTTCAAAGAATCGCTCCGAGCGATGTACCCAAGACACGGGCAATTCATCGCCCAACTCCGCAATGCGCGCTCTCGAAGTCTCCAGCAACGGATGCAAAGGATCTTCATTTAGTTCACTGCCTTCAATCACCGGAATATACTCGTCCAATAGGCCTACCATTTGACGTGCTATTCTCGTCTTTGCTTGACCACGAAGTCCAAGCAGTAGCAAGTCATGTGCTGCAAGTAAACCGCGTTCGATCGCTGGAATCACGCTGTTCTCGTAACCATAGATGCCCTGAAACGGGTGTTTACCCGAGCGCAATACCTCGATGAGGTTGGCTTGAATTTCCTCCTTAATACCACGGGGATTGTAGCCGCTAGCCTTGAGCTGTCCGAGATTCTTTATTTCTGTAGGTGTTGTCATCGTTTTCCTGTGTTCTTTTGGTTGCTGTAATCTGCGAAGAGTAATTCGCCCAATTTGTTGAGTCCCGTGTAGTACGCGCGTCCACCGTTGAGTTCACTAAACTGCTTAATGAAATGGAGCAAGTAGTCATCTTTGGCGATCATGAATGAATTCACTTTAATCTTAGCGCGCTTCGCCTTCGCAGCCATATCCATGCATTTTCCGACGATGTACGGATCCAAACCAAAGCTGTTCTTATAGTAGGTTCCATCGGGTTCTAGCAAGCAGCTCGGTTTACCGTCGGTAATATTGAATATTTGCTTGTTGGGTGTGCGTTTTCTCCTCAAAATATCCATAGCCAATTCTAGTCCGGCCACAAGGTTAGTGTGGTACGGTCCGACCTGTAAGTAGGGGAGTTCTTTAATCGAAATTGGCCAACTGTCATTACCGTACACTATGATATCGAGCGTATCCTTAGGATGTTTCGTCGTAATCCACTCCGCCATTGCCATTGCTACCATTTTAGCTGGGGTAATGCGGTCTTCACCGTACAAAATCATACTGTGGCTTATGTCAATCATCAGTACCGTACTAATGCTCGTATTCAGTGGGGAGTCATCTACAATGAGATTGTTGGAAGTGAGCGTGAGTTCATCGGAACCGTTTTGGATCAAGGCGTTCTTCAAACTTTCGGTCATTTGAACTTTATCTAACGCATCGCCAAACTGATACGGACGTGGATCTCCTGTGATCTCATCACTTCCACCGTGCTTATTCGAGCTGTGCTGTCCTTCACTGCCCTTTTGAAAATTGCCAAATATCTTGTCCATGGCTGCCTTTCGAAGGGCATTCTCAGTCTTGGCTGTTAACGATAAGGTTCCGCCACCGTCTTTCGGATCGCGGAGGTAGCCTTTATCTTTCAATTCCTGGATAAAGTCCTCAAAAGTATATTCGTCATTGGTGATGTTGTAGTGCTCGTCGAGCTGTCGAAGCCAGTCGAGTGCTTCGTCTACTTCACCCGAGGTGTGTACGATGACCTCTTTAAACAAGCCCAACAATACCTCGAAGGGAGTTTCTTTTTGGTTAATCTTTGCGGAAAAGCGAATACCATTCATACCTTTAAAACAAATTAGGAGACTGAAATGTTGTACCTCAAGATGAATAAAATTTTAGCATTTACCCTAATTCTACTGACCACCATGGCTGCAAAAGCACAAATCCAAATTGGAGATAAAATCCCTTCGTTCGAACTCACTGATCAGCAGGGCAATACCTTTCGTTCCGAGGACCACATAGGGACTCCATTGGTCATCTTCTTCTACCCGAAAGACCATACACCAGGTTGTACTGCACAAGCATGTAGTTTTCGCGATCACGAAACGGAATTTGCCGAAGCCGGTGCACTAGTAGTCGGCGTAAACAGTGGATCCGTCGAGGAGCATGCTGGATTTGCTGAAAAGTATCAACTCAAATTCCCGCTCCTGAGTGATCCGGGGCATCTGGTTCGTAAGCAGTTTGGATCTCCAGGCTTGTTGTTCAATCAGGTAGCGAACAGGGTTACCTATGTAACGGATAAAGATCACAACGTGGCCTATGTATTTAAGAGTTTGTCAAAAGCGACAGACCACGTTTCCGAAAGTTTGAATTACCTCAAAGCACTATAACTCGACCATGACCGTTTTAGAAATATCTATTGTACTTCTCGTTTTTGCAGGTATGGAAGGTGTAGCCTGGCTTGCGCACAGATACCTCATGCATGGCGCACTTTGGTTCTTGCACGAAGATCATCATGTGAAAACACCCGGGCCTATTGAGAAAAACGATAGCTTCTTCTTGATTTTTGCCATTCCATCTTGGCTTTGCATTATGCTTGGACTGATGAATGGTGTAGGGATTAGCGTTGCCGTAGGTGCTGGTATAGCCATGTATGGCCTAGCCTATGCGATCGTCCATGAAGTGTTCATTCATCAACGACTCCCTTTCTTACGTAAAGCGAACTCCACGTATTGGGAAGCCGTACGTCTTGCGCACAAGATGCACCACAGACATCTCGGCAAAGAAGAAGGAGAGAATTTTGGCATGCTTTGGGTACATCCAAAGTACATTCGTCAAGTCCGCAAAATGAAAGCCTAACCCCCCTGTACCTTTAAACCGCCTACCATGCTAGAAACCAAATGGCTTTATCTGCTATTAAATGTATTCACGATCAGTGTACCACTGATTCGTAGCTTTGAAAGCAAAGTAGCGTATTACAAGTCTTTTTCCGCCCTGTTTAAAAGCATGGCAATCGTCAGTACCGTATTCATAGTTTGGGATGTGATTTTCACGGAAATGGGTGTGTGGGGTTTCACAGAGGACTACCTTAGTGGTATCTGGTTGTTGGGATTACCCCTGGGCGAATACCTTTTTTTCATCACGGTACCTTTTTCGTGCGTATTCATTTATCGAGTACTGATCTATTTCTTCCCGAACGACTTGATGTCAAAGAAGGTTGCCTATTATGTAAGTGAATTCTTGATTGGAATCTCGATGTCTTTAGGCGTTATTCACCACGATAAATGGTATACGTCAACCACGTTTTTAGGCTTGGGAGTTACTCTATTGCTGCTCACGCGTGTTGCGAAAGTGGATTGGTTACACCGTTTTTACCCAGCATATGCCATCGCAATCCTACCGTTTTTTATAAAAAACGGCATCCTGACTGGATCCTTTTTAGAAACACAGGTGGTTTGGTACAATAACGCTGAAAACTTAGGCATTCGATTAGGAACAATCCCTTTTGAGGATGTATTCTACGGTATGCTTCTCATTTTGGGAACGGTCTATTTTTACGAACGGTTTCGCACAAAATCTTGACGAAACTATTCGATGAGCTTTTTAAGCTTATTGAGGCCTTCTTCGAAATCTGGAGCTACAGCTTGTTCCATATTAGGCGCCATAAATCGGAAGAAAAACGGCATGTCTCCACTAAATCCCCAAGTCACTAAGGTGCCCGTTTCGGTAGCTTCAAAACGCCAATTTCCAGTACTACCTCCCATACCGTCGAAGGTGATTGCTGTAGTCATAGATTTTCCTTCTTTGTAGTCTAGAATTTCCATCGAACCGTTACCACTCATCTCGCTGGTCCAGCTGTAAGTAGCACCTTCTCCTGCAGTACTTCTAGGAAATGCTGCTACCATCGTCGAATCTTTATCAAACCAAGCGCTCCATTTCGGCCAAGATGTAAAGTCGCTCACAACCTGCGAGACGGCCTGCGGGCTGGCCTGAATTTCAAGAGATCTATTCACGTCATAATGAGGATCGATGCTCGCGTTGTAAATGACAAATGTTCCTGCAACGACTGCAAGTACGATTCCTATGGTTTTTAGTGCTTTCATACCTATAAATTCAAATTAGCGATCTATTGTACATCAGGCGTACAATAGAGTCTCAATTTCATAAAAAAAATCGAGCAGGCATAAGTATTTAGTACTTTTCCACCAATGATACACTTCCTATCGATAGCCGGTTTACTCCTTTGGATATACCTCATGTTTTGGACGAGTTATGACCTTATACTCAGCATTGCATCGGTCTTTTTTAAAAGTTCGAAGCGAGTTCCTACCACATCAACTCGCGAGTTTCAGATCGTCATTCCAGCATACAAAGAAGGAGAAGTGCTCGTTACAACCGTTCAAAAGGCACTGAAGGTTGACTATCCAAAAGAGTTGTTCAAGGTTACCGTACTTGCTCAGGATTTGGACGATACCATACTTAAGACCCTGCGTTTAATGCCGGTAGATTTGGTTGAAACAGGTGGTTTGGGTAGTAAGCTAAATGCTTTGAAAAATTGGATGAAAGAATTGGGTTTCACTGAAAATCAATTCATTTTCGTTCTCGATGCCGATAACCTTATCGAGCCCAATGCCCTACAGATAGCCGACGCCAATCTCAGTCATTACGACGTCATTCAACTGGAGCGCATCAAAACACCTCCACAATCGCCGCTTGGATTTTTAGATCGTTGGAATACCAGCGTAGGTTTGGCGCTCTCGAACGATAGCCGCATGGTATTAGGGCTAAACACGTTCTTGCTAGGGTCTGGATTTGCCATTCATGCACCGCTGTATCAAGAATTTGTTTTGACAGCAGAACCTACGATCGCGGAGGACAAGGCCTTAGATCTATTTCTTGCAGCACACCATAAGACGACAGGATTTACCAAGAGTTCGGGAGTACACGATTCTACCGTGGAGCGCCAGCATGTTTTTAACGAACAACGTGCACGCTGGGTAGGAGGTAAGATAGAAGCAAGAAAATCTTCACGAGCCCTGCTTCGTCGCTATCCCGGCCGTTTGGAGTTCTGGGACAAGGCCATTCATTATTCGGCGCCTCAAAGAAGTATTTTAATACCGCTGGTTTTGATCGGTGGAATCTACAATTCCTTACTTGGGTTCACGGGTATTTTGTTGATACTAAATTGGTTTCCATTGCTTTTCTCAGCAGTGGTAATCTTCAATACTACCCCAAGATCTTTCTACTCAAAAGACTTGCTAAAGGCAGTGATCGCAATACCTGGCAGTGTTTTCGGGATTGTAAAAGCGCGCATGTCAGCGAAAGAGACGGCTACGCAAGATTTTAAAGTTACGCCAAAGTAGTATTCATAGTTTATAGTACTCTCAAAAAGAGATGATACTGAGGTTAAACACTTATATTTGTTGAGTAAATAGCCCTATTAATGATTAAGGTATTCGTTATTGAGGATGAGTTAATGTACGCAAAGCGTATAAAACACTACCTCAGTTTAAACCCAGACTACGAAGTTTATGTCTTCGGGCAGTTGCGTGATGCGCTTCAGTTCATGGACGATACTGTCGATTGTGTGGTGTTAGATCACTATCTACCAGACGGTGAGGGATTAGGTCACATTAAAAGATTTTTAACTTACAGTCCGAATCTTCCAGTGATTGTGGTCAGTGGACAAAAAGATAGCGATGTCGCTGAAAGCTTTGTAGAAAAAGGTGCGTTTGATTACATCGTTAAAGATGAATTCTTGGAATTAAAACTGCGCTTGGCATTCAAAAAGGCTAACCGTCAAATCATCTTCAATAGAGAATACAAGCGCCTGCAAAATGGTCGTGTAAAATATGGAACGCACACGCTCGTAGGTACTTCCATAGAAATGGAGCGGGTGAAGCTTCTCGTGTCTAAAGCTCAAGAATCTTCAATTTTCGTGAGTATTCTCGGTGAAACAGGCACAGGAAAAGAAGTCGTGGCACGCACCATTCATTCCGGCGAAAAGTGGCAAGACAAGCCGTTCGTCGCAATCAATATGAGTGCAATACCACTCGAGCTGGCGGAAAGTGCATTGTTTGGACATGAAGTTGGAGCATTTACGGGAGCAGTCAAGACTAAAAAAGGGGTGTTTGAAGAAGCCGCTGACGGCATCCTTTTCATGGATGAGATCGGGGAAACGCCGCTTGAAATTCAAGCCAAACTTCTTCGTGCTGTTCAAGAACGTGTATTTAGACGGGTAGGTGGTACGAAAGATATTCCTTTTAATGCGAGGATTATAACTGCTACGCACCGTGATTTCCAAGAATTGGTGCAGGAAGGATCATTTAGAGAAGATTTGTTTTATCGCTTAATGGGGTTCCCGATCAAATTATACCCGCTACGCAATCACAAGTCGGACATAGTAGATCTTACCAATAAATTCCTCGCAGAGTTTAGTGCGAATGAAGGGGAAGGAGTTAAAGTCCTTTCAGAAGAAGCGATGAGCAAACTCCTTAGTTATGATTGGCCGGGAAACATCCGTGAACTAAAGGCCGTGATCCAACTGGCTATTATTCTTTCAGAAGATCGCCTGATCGATGCGAACTGTATCCGCCTTACTTCTAATGAATCTACAAAGAGTCACGGTCCTGTTCTTGAGTTGGGCGAAAAGACATTGAAAGAATATACAAAAACCATCATTGAAGAGCACATGGATGCGTACGATGATGATCTAGAGAAAGTGAGTGCCGTACTTCAGATAGGAAAAAGTACGTTGTACCGAATGATAAAAAATAATGAGATTAAAAGGAGTAAATCATGAGTAACCCGACAAAGAGATCTGTTTTAATCGTAGAGGATGAGCCGATGATGCGTTCATTCTTGAAAAGAACGTTAGAGTCTGACTACGAAGTCATCACAGAGGAAAATGGCAAGTTTGCCTTGGAATGGTTGTACAAAGGGAACCTACCAGATTTACTTATAGTGGATTTACAAATGCCAGAGATGGATGGTTTTGACTTTGTCGAATACATCCGTAGAAGTGGCTTTTTCAACCGATTGCCCATCATTGTTTTGTCTTCACGAGATAGCGTTGACGATCGTTTGAGATGTTTTGAATTGGGTGCTAATGATTATTTGATCAAGCCTTTTAACCCGAAAGAGTTAAAGTATAGAATCAATAATTTGATGACCATCACAAGCCCGTTGAACTGATGAGTGCTGTGTATTACATAGGAACGAACGAGAGTTTTTATACGGATTTAGTCATTCGTCAAAACATGGTAGCTAAAACGGCTAAAAGCGTTATGGGATTGCTCAACTCTAGGTTTCAACCAGATCTGATTGTTGTGGATCACGTGCCCATGGCCACAAATCTACAGACCTTGGTAAACACCTTGCGAGAAAAAGGTTACAACACGCCGATTTTTGTTTACGGCTCAAATATTTCAAAAGAAGAGAAAGTGCTCCTATTGAAATTGGGTATTGCAGAAATCATCGACTCTGTAGATGAGTTAATGCGAGTATCTAAATATCAAACCGAAGAATTAACGGGTGATCTCGACCGAAGTGGTGCTAAAGCCGATATCGTTTATAAAATCCCGTTGTGGAAGCGCTCTTTTGATGTGCTTTTTTCAGGCTCAATTCTTCTTGTTATAAGTCCGATTCTTCTGTTAATCGCAGCGGCGATTTATATCGAAAGTCCAGGGCCTGTTTTGTACCGTTCAAAGCGTGTGGGGACTGGATATCAAGTGTTTGACTTCTTAAAGTTTAGGTCCATGTTCGTCAACGCCGATCGAAAGCTTCAGGAAATGAAGGATCTCAACCAGTATGAGACGGAAGAAGTAGCTGGAGAAATTAATGAGCAGGATGACGCTAGCCGTCCGTCTAGTTCTGAGGTGCTGATCGGGGACAATGGTGAGGAGCTGACAGAAGCCGAATGGATGCAAATAAAAGCAGAGAATTCGTCCCCAACTTTTATAAAGATTAAGAACGATCCCCGAATTACTCGAATAGGGAGATTCATTCGTTCTACTTCGTTGGATGAATTACCACAATTCTTGAATGTACTCAAAGGCGATATGAGCGTGGTTGGAAATCGTCCACTTCCGTTGTACGAGGCAGTGGAATTGACCACCGATCAGTGGGCTGCACGATTTTTAGCTCCAGCAGGAATCACTGGACTTTGGCAAGTAGAAAAGCGGGGAAAGGCAGAAATGTCTGAAACCGAACGCAAAGAATTAGATATAGAATATGCACTTAACGTAGGCTTTAGAATGGATTTGAGAATTATCCTCAAAACTATTCCAGCCCTAATGCAACGAGAAAATGTCTAAAAAATTAACTACCGTATGCCTCGCAATGGCGTTGTCATTTTCGGCTTTTGGTCAACTAGAGTTAACCAAAACTCCGGTTAGTGACACGTTACGACCTGACCTTACCAAGTACATTCCACCTTTGTACATGCTGATCGACAGTGCTATCGCAAACGATCCAGAGACCAAGCGTTGGCAATACGAATCGGAAGTTTTTGAGCACGAAATCAAAGTGCAGAAAAAACAATGGATGCGTGATCTAAGCGTAGGTGCGAACTATACACCTCTGGTGAACTTCATGCCGCAATGGACTATCAATGGCGATGGATCTCCCGTTTTCGATCCGGTGGTTTTTAACAACGCATTCGGTTTTACTTCCACAGTATATGCCAGGGCGGAAGTGTCATTGGATCAACTCTTTCTGAAAAACAAGGAGACGATAAAAGGACTCCAAGCTCAGGCGAATGCCGATGCGCAAGGTGCCATCGTAGCTAGCCGACTGATTGCTGCTCGTGTTACGGAATTGTACAACAACCTATTCATGTACCAACGCATGCTAGAGATCAACCAAAAGGCTATTCAGATGGGCAAGATGGGGGTTGAGCTTGGTGAAGAAAAGTTTAGAAACGGGCAAATTCAGTTGTCAGAATTGTCCCAATTATATGATCTCATGACCAAATACGGTCTTGATTATGAACGCAGCTATTCTGCCTACCGAAGCGCTTACATTGAGTTAGAACGTGTTGTAGGTGTACCATTATCTAAATTCAAATTCTGATGAATTTAATCTACTTCGTACGTCTGCTCCAGAAGCAGATCAAATGGATGTTGTTGCTAGGCTTAAGCTTAGCCGTCATCGTGTTTTTACTAACGCTCAACCTTCCTCGCGAATACGAGAGTGAGTCTGAGTTAAACTCTGGTGTAAGTACTTCTGTCAACCTAGGTGATATCGGTCCTGCTAGAATGGATTTCCTTGCAGTAAGTGCTAAAGTCGATAACATCATTAATACGCTGAAGTCTCGTCATACGATGGAGCAGGTTTCTGTTCAGTTGCTCTCGTATCACATCGGATTAGGTGCTGATCCAGAGGAGCGTTTGATTCGTCAGGAAAGTATTCGTGATTTACGGGAAATGTTTCCTGAGGAGACCTTGGCAAAATGGGCATCCTTACCAGAAGACGAGCGCATTAGCTCGATCAATGAATGGAAGCAAGTACATGTCACTACGGACAACTACTACAATGTATTTGTCAGTGAGAACTCGCCGTATGGATTGAAAACACTTTCGAAAGTGACGGCATTCCGCATCGGAGGTTCCGATTTGATTAAACTGACGTACCGCTGGAGAGATCCGGGAGTGGCACAAAAGACCTTAAAACTGATGGTTGAAATTTTGATCTCGAATATGAAAGGGATCAATCTTCAGCAGAGTAGAGATGTCGTGGCCTATTTCGAGAGAGAATTGGGTAAAGCTGCAGATTCCTTGGAGTTTGCGGAAGAAATCATGAAGACATTCCGTGCAGAGAACAACCTCTTAAATTACTATGAGCAGACAGAAGCGCTTTCGGTGATGAAGGAGAACATGGAGGACGAATATCAAAAGGAGATCGCTTCGTTAAATGCGACCAAAGCGTCATTAGTGAAGCTTGAACGTCAGCTTGAAGTGAATCGCGAACTCTTGAAATATGGACGTCAACTGTTGCTGATCAAAGATAAATTGGCCGAAGTACAACGTCAGATAGCGATTATCGAAGTGGGCGTGAACGATCAAAAGTTACTTGAGACGCTCCATAAAGAGGAGGCAAAACTGGAGAACCAGTTAAAAACGGATCTTCTGAACCGTTCCGTATTCGAACGCACAACGGATGGTGTGGAAATCAGCAAGCTACTCGGGGAATGGGTGGATGCTTCTTTGGATTTAGATGCGCGTAAAGCACGCGTTGCAGTATTTAAAGAGCGTCAAAAATATTTCCGTGAAGAATACAAACGCATGACACCGCTGGGTTCACGTTTGAATAAAATAGAACGTAAGATTGCCGTTAAAGAAGAGTATTACCTCGAGGTACTGCACGGCTTGAACCAAGCGGTATTGCACAAGCAAACCTTGAGTCTTTCTTCTGATAGCTTACGTTCAGCAGTGGATCCTACGTATCCTGGGAAACCACTTCCGAGTAAAAGATTATTGTTGATCCTATTGAGCTTTATCCTCGGGTTTATGCTACCGTATTTACTTGCGTTCTTACGTGATTTGTTAGATCAAAGTATCAAGACGAAAAGAAGAGCGGAGTACTTTACGAAGAAAAAAGTGATCGCAGGTTTCCCTTCAAAATCCATGCTGGCAACTTCACTAGAGATTGACGAGCTTCAGTTGAATCAAAAATCGGTGAATCAACTGATGCAAAACATTCGTAATGAACGATTGGAGCGCCAGCCAGTAGTATTGAACGTATTGAGTTTTAGTGATAATTCGGAAAAAGAGTTATTTACCGAAATGATCATGTCTGCGCTTTCTAAAGAGAACTTTAAATACCGCGTATTCGATTACAGCGGGATTGAAGAGGGACTCGAGGAGAATTACCAAGAGTATATGGGGATTTCACGTATACTTGGTGAGGAGCAACTGGATGTATCCATCGTGATTCATCCGAACTTATTACAGTTCAACTACAATCCTAATCTGATCGAGCGTAAAGCTATTAACTTGTATGTATTGAATTCGACCAATATTTGGTCAGCTGCCGAGAGTTCTAAACTCGATGAGCTGCAAGAGATCAATCTTTCGCATCAGGCGATTGTTTTGATGAATGTAAGTTTATACGAACTAGAGAATATTGTGGGTGAAATTCCTAAAAAACGCTCACGTGTTCGTGTCTTCTTGAAACGATTGCTATCGTTCCAAACGAGATAAAGCAAATAGAGCACCTTTGCATAGAAAAGGTAGCCGCTTGTGTCCTGATACAAGCGGCTTTTTTGTGCTTAAGATCGTCTTCTGTACACGTGTACGATAGGGGGGGCACGACGTGGGAATTAGCTTTGGATATCCGTACCTGCAGACGTATTGCATTGGACTTGGAGGAATGGTTGTAGAGTAGGGTACATCGCCCGATTTTTTTTCTTTTTAAGGCGACCTGCTCAAGGTTTGAGCGAGCATAAAATGACCGCAATTCAACGTACGTATTGAACTGCGGTCATGTAAGGTGGCGCTTGAAACGCTACAACTGCTGAGTACAGCGAAAGTAGAGGTTGATCACATCAAAGGAGGGGTGTCCTTTTCCTCGAGGATGGTGCGGTCTTCCCAGCGTTCCCATTTTTCGAAGGCCACCATTAAAAAGAACAACAAGTTTACCGTAGGAAACTGGTAGGTGGTGAACTGCGCATATTCTGCGAGACGTGCACCTAAGGTAATGGCAAGTATGGTCACCATCCACATGCGTCGTTCTCCATAGGGATTGGTCTTTCTGAGCTTAACTACCATATATACAATCACTAAAGCAACAGCGATGTCGTAGGAGTACTCACCTATGTACCCGAGTTCCGCTCGGATAAGGGTGTACAGTCCATCGGGAGGGAAGGTGGCAATGAAAGAGTTTGGACGGAACTGACGGTCGAACAGGGCGCCTCCGATCCCCCCGCCGAGAGGGTTAGTGACGAGCCAGTTTTCAAGAACTACACGATTCTGAAGACGAATGATCAGCGAAGCGTCGTCGGGGTTAAATGATGTTCGTAAACGGCGAATGATACCTAGATTGTTTCCGATCCAAGTAAATCGTAATAGGCCGTAGGTCATTGCACCTCCCAGCATAGAGAAGACGCGTGTATAGCTTTTGGTGTAGAAGACTATAAAAATCAGTAGTCCTAAGGCGAAAGTGGCGTAGGCCGTTCGAGTACCGGAAATTAAAACTTGATGCAGGGAAAGGATAGAGAATAGGAAGCAAAGTAGTTGAATACGTTTGCGTTTATACACGATCCCTATAGCTATGAATAGTATGGAATAAAACGACATGACGATGCCGTAATTGGCAGAATCTGAAAGTGCTCCCCAATACCTAACGGTGCCCTGGATCAAGTGGGTTTTCCCGAATTCTGTTTGAAGAAGGGCGTTCTCGTACGAGTTAAAACCAAAATAGTACTGGCGGTACCCAACTAGAAAGGCTAGTCCGAGAAAAATTGCGGTGATCTTGAAGAATTGGTAAAAATCTTTTTTCTCGCGAATGACAAGCGCATTTAGTAAGACAAAACCCACTGGATTTAGATGAAAACGGCGAATTCCGTAGATGAAACTAGTCCAGTCCACACCCTGAAAGTTGGCGATGTTGATTCCTATAGAAAGGATCAACCATGCAAACCACACCCAAAGAGATTTGTAGCTCCATATTGATTTTTCAAGGCTGCCGCGTAAGAATTGGACAACAGATAGAACGGTCACGTTCACAAGTAGCAGTGCATCCGCTAGTACGCCAGTTTGATCTAAACCCGTATAGAGGTTCAACGAAAACATCCAAAACGTAAAGGTGTAGAAACTGTAAAATCCAAACTTTGGATAGTACGATATCGTAATCAAGTAGAAGAGGCCGAGAATAAATCCTATTCCCAAAAGGGCACCCGTGCTTTCGAAAAAAAGCAATGCCAATAATAAAGCTCCTATTACCACCGACGCAATGGCGATTACAGAGATTTCACTTCGTAGCCCTAGGGCAGAATTGTTTCGCTCCATTCTTCTTCTAATACCGTATAATGCAACTTATTAAGAGTTTCTTTCGCTGCGTAAATACTTTTGTTGCGAATTTTCCAGTCTTTTGCGATTCCTAAAGGATCGTCGAAAATGGGGTGAATACTATAAGTTAAAAAGCGCAACTGGCCGTTTGATTTACGTTCGAGTTGAAGTACAAACTTTCGATCAGTAGGCTCTAAGTACATCTTTTGTTCGATCAGTTTCCATGGCTTCTTAGCCTTATTACCTACATCTTCGATTAGTCGTTCATCGAAAAGGCGGTACCCATAATTTAGATTGGTATCCAGCTCTAGAGAGTCCATTACGGGTAATTCCGAGGGTCTGCGGAAAATGCAGTAATAGAAGTTGTTTTTAGTGGACCAGCCTTTACGTGTGATTGGGTATTTATACTTCCCTGAGCGATACGTCTTGGTGTAAATCAAAAATTCATTGCTGTCGATCGTCATTCTGTAGAACGCCATACTCGAAGTATTGTCTTCACCAGTCTCCGCTTCATTGCTCGTGTGGAGTTTTTTATCAGTGCTTAATCCGTACAAAGGAAGCAATTGCTCGGCTTCGATCCATTTCTCATCTTGAGAAAACGTCCAGCCTTTGAGCTCTTTAGAGAACTCTAATAAGGGTTCTTCGTAGAAAACGGGTTCTCCGGCACTAATGTGAAATTCACTTAATATGGAATCTCTTTCGGCGGCAATCTCTTTTTTAGATTGACCAATTACCATAATGGAGTAAAGAGAAAGGCTTAAAGTTAACAAGTACTTCATTCTACGGTTTTTTCATTCTAATTTTGGTAAATATAGTAAAAACACTAAGTATTGATACTCATTTCACTCGTAACTGTAAACTATAATCATTCTAATCTAACGTTAGATTTGATGCATTCCTTAAATGCCTTGCAAGAGGTGGGATTCGAACTGATTATTGTAGATAACGGATCTAAAATCCCCTTCGAGACTTCGGTTCCGATGAATTATCCCTATAGCATCATTCATACTGGAAAAAACCTAGGCTTTGCTGGAGGAAACGAGGTTGGGATGAAAGAAGCGAATGGGGATTATTTGTATTTGATCAACAACGACACTGAGATTCATATGCCTTTTGTGAAGTCGATTGTGGATTGCTTCACGTTCAGAACGCAGTTGGGTATGTTGAGTACTTTGATCCGATTCTATGATACTCGTTTACTGCAATACGCCGGTTCGACGGAATTGTCTAAAATCACATTGCGTAATGAAAGTATAGGTTTTGGAGATAGAGATGCGTCTGCTTATCTGGGGTATCGAAAGACAGGTTTCATACATGGTGCTTCAGTCGTGATACCTAAAAAGGTGTATGAAGAAGTAGGCGGAATGTGGGAGCCATATTTCTTATACTATGAAGAATACGATTGGTGTGCACGTGTCAAAGAAGCTGGGTACGACATTGGAGTGCTTGGTGACGTTGAGATTTTGCACAAAGAAAGTGCCAGTGTGGGGCGTATGAGTCCGCTGAAGATCCGTTACATGACTAGAAACAGACTGCTGTTTGCGCGTAGAAACGTTAAAAATTGGTGGCCGATAACTATGCTGTACCTCACTGTTGTGGTGGGTCTTCGCGATGTATTAAAATATGCCTTAACGGGTCAATTCAATCTGATTCAACCCGTCCTACAGGGCATTTTTAAGGGCTGGACGAATTCTTCCGTCTCATGAACATAGGCATCGAAGCTCAGCGTATTTTCCGAACAAATCCTCACGGGATGGATATTTTTGCCATTAAGCTTATTGCGGGATTGTGCGAGATACCGGAGATTCAAAGTATCGTTGTTTTTGTCAATGCTGAATCTGTGAAAGAAGGCGTGTTGCCAAGACATCTAAAGTTGCGCATCGTTGCTCAAAGTGCCTCTTATGCGTATTGGGAGCAATGGTTACTTCCATTACTAGTTAAGCGGTATGAGTTTGACGTATTCCACTTTACATCCAATACCAGGTCGTTGCGCATCAAAGTGCCTACGGTAACTACGCTGCATGACATCATATTTTTAGATCAGCATCCGTTGTTTAGAGCGGGATATAATATGTACCAGCGATTTGGGAATTGGTACAGACGTTTACTGGTGCAACGAATGATGCGGAGCGACGATGTTTTAGTCACAGTAAGCCGGTCGGAGGCCCAACGCATTCAAGAGAAAAGTACGCATACTGAAATTCCTTTCATTTACAACGGTGTAGCTTCATGCTTCACTAAACTTTCACAAGAGAAGGTGAACGCATTTCTAGAAGATTGGAAAATAGCGGGACCGTATGTGTTGTTTTTAGGGAACACCGATCCGAAAAAAAATACAGAGCGCATTTTGTCCTCATTTGTCGAGGTAGCCAAGCAGATGCCGGACGTCCAATTTTTGATTGCCGATTATCGTTTGGAGGATTTTAAGCAATTGCTAGGAGAGGATGCCGAACAGGTCTTACCCCGGGTTAAATTTTTAGGTTACGTCGACCAAAAGGATTTAGTGCATTTATACAATGGTGCTGCTGCTTTTGTGTACTGCAGTTTAGCAGAATCCTTTGGTATTCCAATCGTAGAGGCCTTCGCTTGCCATACCCCTGTGCTTGCATCCAATATACCATCATTAACAGAAGTAAGTAATGGAGGGGCGCTGTTAGTGGATCCAAAAGATCGTTCGGCAATCTCTAACGGTATTATTAAACTGCTAAGCGACCAAGAGTTTGCGGATACCTTGACACTAAAAGCCAGCGAAATCTCAAAACAATACAATTGGCAGTATGCAGCGAAGCAGTATGCTGAAATTTATAAAACATTATGCTAGAATTTTTATTGTATACCCTGTTAGCTTTAGTAGTCTACACGTACATAGGCTATCCGGTGATCATCATTGTCTTGGGGAAATTGATCCCGAAGAAGCGAAAGTTAGACCTCAATTTTGAGCCGAGCGTCACCTGGGTAGTGCCTAGTTACAACGAAGAAGACATTATTGCCGACAAGATTGAAAACCTGCTAGGGTTGGATTATCCCCGTGAGAAATTGCAAATCATGGTGATTACTGATGGCTCGACAGATCAAACCCCTGAGATAGTGCGTCTTTTTGAAGGGGTAGAGGTATTGCATAAAAAGGAGCGTGCAGGGAAAAGTGCCGCTGAGAATCGTGCCATGAAATTCGTTGAAAGTGAAATCGTAGTATTTAACGATGCGAATACAAAGGTTGGTAAAGGCGCACTTCGCGCACTAGTTCAGCATTACGCAGACCCTATTGTTGGTGGAGTAAGCGGTGCTAAGGGTATTTTGGTGGAAGAAGCCGATGGTGCGGAAAGCAAAGGCGAAGGTCTATATTGGAAGTACGAGAGCGCGATCAAGAAAGCAGATTCAAAGGTGAATAGCTTGATGGGGGCCGCTGGTGAATTGGTCAGTTTTAGAGCATCTTTAGTTCAAGATTTGCCCTTAGATACCATCCTTGATGATTTCATGCAGAGCTTTTACATACTGAAGCAAAATAAAGTGATGATCTATGAACCTGATGCTCGCGCAGAAGAGACCTCTTCAGCTTCTATCGACGAAGAGCTAAAGCGAAAAGTACGTATTGCGGCAGGGGGGTGGCAAAGCATCTCAAGATTGCCCTTCATGTTCAATGTGTTCCGTCGCCCTGTGCAGAGCTGGATGTATATTTCTCACCGTGTATTGCGCTGGTCGATAACGGCATTTTCGTTACCGGTGCTTTTTCTAGTGAATGCACTATTAGTTCCAGCAGCTCTAGAGTTTAAGGTGCTATTTGCTGCCCAAATCCTATTTTACGGGATTGCAGCGCTCGCTCATGCAGTGCGCGAGCGAAGTTTACCTGGACCTGTTTTAGCGGTATATTATTTTTGCGTGATGAACTACGCCGTTTTGGCCGGGTTCAAACGTTTTGTGTTGAAATCTCAAAAGGCAAGCTGGGAACGTTCGGCCCGCAAGAAGTAAATCTTACTTTTGAGCGAAAGCCTTCATACTTACTGATTCGTCGCGAACGAGCTGCAAAGTAGACAGAACATCAGTTTTGATCTCGTCCCACCTTCCTGGGAACAATTCAAAGTTGATATTCGGTTGATCGATGTCTCTTTCCCACTGCTCGAAAAATGACGTAATGCTTGGAAAGCCAACCATGGTGAATGTGGGCTTTAGTTTGTGGACATAATGCCTTAAATCCGGACGGTTATTCTCTGCTAGCGCGGTTTTAATCAGAGGAAGGGTCTCTTCTAATTGCTCTGCGAATATCTCAAACATTTCCAACGCATATTCAACGTCGTTACCGTAGTACATATCCAAGGTCGTACGGTCAAATGTAGCACTGTAGGTATAGTCCAAATTTTCGGTATTTTCAGGTTGGGAGGTAGGTTCAGTCGTGGAAATCTCTTTCAACACACTGTGTATTTCATTGGGATGAAAAGGCTTCGATATGAACCCATTCATTCCTACTTCAAGTGCGCGTTGCTTATGTTGTTGAACAGCGGTTGCTGTTAGTGCGTAAATAGGCGTGTTGTAGTTGACACCTGTTTTATCTGCTCGAATGCGTTCGGTGGACTCGAAGCCGTCCAACATGGGCATGAACAGGTCCATGAAAATGACATCGAACTTCTTTTCTGTACTGCGTGCTGCGGCAGTCTGACCGTCGTAGGCAATTTCAAACTGGACCTCAATTTTTTCCAAGATTCTTGAAATATATTTTTGGTTCATGCTATTGTCCTCTGCAACGAGCACGTTCAAGCTCTTACGGATAGCGTGAGACTCGGTTTGCTGCATGCGTTCAACGGCTTGACCTTCTTGCGCAGTTTTTTCAGCTTTTGTGAGCTCGAAAGTCAGAACAAAGTGCATTTGGGTGCCTTTACCCACAGTGCTCTCAGCCCAAATTTTACCACCCATCATTTCGATGATCTTTTTGGTAATGGCCAGTCCAAGTCCTGTTCCTCCTTTGGAGTCTTTAATGACGATGCCCTCTTCTTGAACAAATTCTTGGAATATCGCTTCCACGCGTTCAGGAGCTATACCTGCTCCGGTATCGATGATGCTAAACTGGTAGGTGACCGTTTTGTCAAATTCAGCCAAAGGCTCGGCTTTGATCGTGATGCTGCCATCTTCGGTGAATTTCTCCGAGTTACCGATCAAATTCATTAAAATCTGATTCAGTAACGTTTCATCGGCCTTGACAAAGTCGTGTTCAATGTCGAGTTCCGTTTTGATGGTGATGGACTTTTCCTGCGTTTTGAGCCGGAAGGTTTGCGCCATGTCCTGGAGTACGGTTTGCAAGCTGCAAACAACAGGACGTACTTGAATCTGACCTGAGCTTATTTTGCTGTAATCTAAAATGTCGTTGATCAAATTCAACAATAGATTCCCGCTACGCGAGATGACATCCACATATTCTTGCTGCTCATCGTTTAAGTTCGTGCCTTTGAGCAGGTAGCTCATACCGATCACGGCATTGAGCGGCGTACGGATTTCGTGCGACATTTTTGCTAAGAAGCGCTCTTCGGCGTGTTTTGCACGGTCGCTTTCTTCTCGAGCGGACTGAAGGGCTTGTTGCAATCTTTTCTGACGAGAGATGTCGTAATGGATTCCTATCGAACCAATTTTTTCTCCCGCATCATCAAACAGTGGTGCTCCCGATATACTCACCCAAAGTTCATCGCCATCTTTCCGGATGATTGGGATTTCATAGGAACTCGCTTCACCAGTTGCACGCACCTGTCTCTGCTCCATAAACTGAAGTTCAGACATCATGTCGCCTTTCTTTAAAAAGACGTCTTTTGCGCGCTTACCAAGCAATTCTTCTTCCTTGTAACCGGTTAAGTTTTCAAAACTCTCATACACTTTGGTAATGACATCGTCATTGTCCACAACCATAAGCCCTTGATTGAGATTCATGACCATGGCCTTGAACTTCTCAAGGTTGAGTAATTGTTTGCGATACCCCTCGTGAAGTGTTTTTATCTTACTTTCGAGATGATGAATGCGTTCCTTATCCGTCATGCCTACGAAGATCGCAAAAATCGATCTCAGTTAGGCGATTCGTCACTTAAAAACAAACCTATATACCAATCATGGAAGTACTTCTTACACTAGATGGTTTCATCGCCCTATTGACCCTCACGTTTTTGGAGATTGTTTTGGGTATCGATAACATCATTTTTATTTCCCTCGTCACCCAAGATTTAGAGTCTTCCAAACAGCCGTTGGCAAGACGATTAGGACTAGGTTTGGCACTGCTCTTCAGGGTACTCATGCTCTTGGGAATCACATGGTTGATCGGTTTAACTGCACCCTTATTTTCGCTGTTTGATCATCCTGTATCCGGTCGAGATGCGATTCTATTTTTAGGTGGCGTGTTCCTGCTTGCAAAAGCCTCCTCAGAGATCTTTAAAAAGACCGAAGGGAAGGGGCATGGTGAAGGGAAAAAAGCAGCGACCTTAATTTCCGCAATAGTGCAAATAGGGCTCTTGGATATCGTTTTTAGCTTCGATAGTGTACTCACCGCAATCGGGATGACCCAGCATCTGAACATCATGATTATTGCCGTGGTCATCTCCATGTTGATCATGCTCAGTTTTGCGAAACCTATCGGAGATTACATCCAGCAGCACGTGTCTTTGCAGATTCTAGCCCTAAGTTTTTTGATTATGATTGGAATGGTGCTGATCGCCGAAAGTGCTCATGTTGAAATTCCGAAGGCCTACGTCTACAGCTCTGTAGGATTTGCGCTTTTGGTTCAACTGTTGAGTATCCGGGCCGCCAATGCGAAAAAAGGGTAGTGCTTATTGGAATCGGCCGATGAGGCGAAAGTAATCCTTCAAAACCGTGGTGTTGGCCTTTTCGTTCCCCTGCGTACCATAGAGTAGAAGTGAATCTTTTCCATCGTAAATGAACGGACGATGGTATTCTAACGAGTGCTTAAAAAGGGTCGCCGCCAATTCATAATGCGATTCAAAGTCCATGTGGTCCAGTTCAAACCTCAAGGTATCGGAGCCACAGTAAACCAAGGTTTCGTCTCTGAAAAATTTGCGATGACTCGGTTCCATAACGATATACGCCTGATCCGAACGCCAATTATTTATAATGGTAAAGTTCACAAAAGGAACCGTTGTATCACTGAGCGCCTTAGTCGAGCGGTGCGTTTTGAAGCCTTGCTCAGTGAGTTCCGAGCTTTCATCAGTGCGGTAGGAAACAATCCGAGTATTGTTGAAATAGATTTCGTCACTTTCCAAAACCCTGTAGTCCGGAGCACGGTCCCAATCGATTAATTTTTGTTCATACGGCCATAGAATAGATAGCAGGAGTGCTACCGTGATAAAGGCCAATGCGATGCGATAAATTTTCTTTCCCACGGTTTTACAACAAAATGGATTGTACCTTGTTTTCTGAATTGATGAGAAATACCAACCCACCGCCAAAAGTACAAGAAAAAGTCGCCGTGATTGGAGCCGGAATCGCGGGCATTGCAGCATCCATACGCGCCGCAGCTGCCGGTGCCGAGGTGCATGTCTTTGAACAAAACCCGTACACAGGAGGCAAAATCACCGCCTTCGAACAAGAGGGGTACCGCTTTGACGCCGGCCCTTCGTTATTCACCTTGCCGCACCTTGTTGATGAGTTGTTTGAATGCGCTGGAAAAGATCCCCGAGCGTATTTTAACTACCACACCCACGATACAGTCTGCCGCTATTTTTGGCACGACGGTACGGAGATGACCATGTACCCTTCAGTAGAAGAAAATGTGGCAGAGATACGCCGTGTTTTTGGCGATAATGAGGCCGAGGCAGTTGCTGCATATTTTGAGAAAGCAGCTGAAAAATACGATTTAACAGCACCATTTTTTTTAGAAAACAGCCTACACCGATGGAAGACGTTTGTTACTCCGAAGGTGCTCAGAGTTTTGGCTGCCATTCCAAAATTGGGCTTATTTACCACCTTAGATCGCTATAACAAGCGGTATTTCAACGAGTCGAAATTAGTACAGCTTTTTAACAGGTATGCTACTTACAATGGTTCATCGCCATATCTGACGCCTGGAATCATGCAAATGATCACACATCTCGAGCACGGTTTGGGTACTTATTTACCCCGCGGTGGTATGCATGAAATTTCACAAAGTTTAACGCGTTTAGCACAAGATCTCGGAGTGGTATTTCACCTTGAAAATACAGTGAAAAGCATCTCTGCAGTAGATGGAAAAGTCACTGGTCTATGGGCAAATGATGTGCATCATACCTGCGATACAGTTTTCGTCAATAGCGATGTGAAGCATGCGTACAAGCATTTGTTAAACGAATCTATTTCCCGGCCTAAGAAAACCTTGGCACAAGAGCCGAGCTCAAGTGCTTTGATCTTTTATTGGGGGATTCAGGCGAGCTTTGAGCAGTTGGATTTACACAATATATTTTTCTCGAACGACTACGAGCGCGAGTTTGATGCCATCCATAACAACGGCGCTTTTTGGGAAGACCCCACGATATATGTCAACATTACGAGTAAACTCGAGAGCGATGACGCACCTGAGGGGGGAGAGAATTGGTTTGTAATGATCAATGTGCCCGCTCACACGGGCCAGGATTGGGCGTCGATCATCCCCAAAGCGAAAGAGGAAATTCTTCGTCGCTTATCTAAAGAGTTAAAGACGGACATCGGTGCTTTAATCCGCACGGAAGCTGTACTAGATCCGATCAGCATCGAGCGAAAAACTTCGAGCGTCGGAGGCGCATTGTACGGTACGAGCTCGAACGAACAAATGGCTGCTTTCTTAAGACATCCCAACAAGAAAAGTGGGGTAGAAGGTTTGTACTTTTGTGGCGGTAGTGCGCATCCGGGTGGAGGCGTGCCGTTGTGTTTGTTAAGTGGAAAAATCGCAACCAATTGGTGGTTAGAACATGCTAAATAGCCTTCATCTCTTTTTCAAAAAATATGCTCCGCTCATCTTGGTCGTTTTTCACCTCGTGGGCATCGCTTTGCTCGGTGGACCGTGGAGAGCCCAACTCGTTGTACTCACTCCGCTCAATCTATTGCTGATCGGCGGACTGTACCTGAACGCTTCTTCGCGTCCTTTTCCCAATCTTTGGATATATGCCCTGCCAGCATTGCTCGGTTTTGTGATTGAAGTGATCGGAACGAACACAGGTTTCCCTTTTGGTGCCTACAACTACAGCGGTATTTTGGGACCTCGTATCCTATCCACGCCACTCATGCTAGGTTTGTTGTGGTGGGTGCTGGTTCGGAGCTGGTTTGATCTCTCCCGAAACATAACCAGTCATCTGTGGCTTCGTAGTTTGATCACAGGTTTGGGAATGGTCTCCATGGATGTCTTGATCGAGCCGGTGGCCATTGAACTCAACTTTTGGCGTTGGGAATCCGTAGAGGTACCCATAGAGAATTACATCGCCTGGTTGGTGTTAAGTACTCTTTTTGCACGAATTACGGCCAAAGGCGATGCGGTAAACCCACTTTCAAAATGGGTCGTTCCTGTCTTAACGGGTTTCTTTTACGTCTTGTGTATCCTGTACAGTTAAAAAAGCCCCGCACTTGATTAAAGGTGCAGGGCTTTCTATTCAAATAGGCTTGGGGTTCGGAGCTTATTTGTTTTTAAGTCGTTTTAGCTCAAGTTCTAAACGCTCGATCTCTTCACTGATGTCATCTTCGAGATTTTCAAGGCCGTCGTTCACTTCATCGATGGCTTCATCTATCTCGTTTAGATCATCGCTAGAGTAGTATTCGATGTCCTGACAGTCCACACATACCAGTCCCTTACGCTCCATTCTCCAAGTATGACCAAGCATTTTGCGATCAAGCATGTTGTGGTAGTTCTCGATGTCATACACGATATTTTCGATACTTGGATCCAAGAACACCTCCGTACCTATGGGAAGGTATAAAGTGCCTCGAAGCTCTTGTGCACGGTACAACGCCTCTTTAGGAACGCTAAAAAACTCATTAAAAGTCAATACCGTTCCTGTTTGACGAATGGGATACTCAAAGCTCTGGGCACGCAGACGTGCGGAGGAGTTGTTCTTTCCACGGGCACGGTGCTTTAGAACAAGTGTGGCGGTCGTGTCGAAGGTTTTCTTGATGTTCAACTGTACATTTTCAATTCGTAGTTGGGTATCATCCACTTCAAAAAGAAAAGCATCATTCTCTTCGATAAGATCGGCTCGAAGGTCAAATTGGTTTCCAGAGAGTGTCGTGGTGGTCATCTCTGTGGCACCTACCTTAAAGCTTTTACCTACGCTTATTCCGCTGTAGATTAATAGAATAAGCCCTAGCGCAAAGCTTGCACCACCGGTAATATTCAAGATGCGAGCGTTTGCGAGTGGTTTACCGAAAGCTCTCGCGATCAGAGAGATCAATCCAAACAGGGGAAGGAGCAAGGTGAGCAACGCGCCGATACGAAGTACATTCAACGTGGTACCCGTGCCAATGATCGCCTCTAATCCGTTCAGTCCGAGCACTGCACCATCAAAGGTGAGGTATTCTAAACCGCCGATGTTCCAGGTGGTTGCAACAACGCCGAGCATTCCTAGTAAAAGGAAAGATCCGAAGATGATACCGATGATGATTAGTATTATTCCGATGAACTTAAAGATGAAGGTGAAAATGGTCTCCAACACCATGAAAATGAAGGCCAAGACAGATTGTGCACCATCTGCTACGTTCTTCCCCGAGCCTTTGCTTTCTTCGCGAAATCGACCAAAGCGCTCCTTGACGCCATCGAGTTCCTCCTTGACACTCTTTTCGATGTTACTCAGATTCACGGGTTCTCCCCGCATTTGAAGCTTCTGCGCGGTGGTCTTTGCTTCCGGCATGGCTGCCCAAAGGATAATGTAGGTGAAAAACCCGATCGGGGTAAAGAACAATAATCCTAAAAAGAGCAGTCGAATCCAAACCGTATCCGTCCCGAAATAAGCAGCAATACCACTGGCCACACCACCTATATAACTTTCATCGGGATTACGGTATAAACGTTTCTTGGTCTTAGTACCGTTTGAAGATGTATTCTGGTCGGAAAATGTAGCATCTTCTTCGTCCTGAAAGTCTTCGGGTTGGCCGAGCGTATTGATGACAAAATCCACATCGAGAGCAGTCACTACTTCACGTTTAAACTCCGTAATACGCATCGAAAAGATCTCCGCAATACGTGCTTCGATATCCGCAATGATTTCGGCGGCACCTTCCTGTCCGTCAAGTGCAGACTTTACTCTGGAGAGGTAGGATTTAAAGGCTTCATAAGCCGGTTCATCTAAATGGAAGATGATTCCAGCGAGATTGATGTTTATAGTCTTGTTCATGATGTTGATTTAGGGGTAGTGATTATGTCTACGGCTTGTTGGAGTTCTTCCCAAGTGCCTTTAAGTTCCTTCTGAAATTGCTGTCCCATTTCGGAAAGTGAATAATACTTCCGGGGTGGTCCGGAGCTGCTTTCTTCCCAGCGGTATTCGAGCAGTCCTGCGTTCTTAAGTCGTGTGAGTAAGGGGTACAGTGTTCCTTCTACTACGATTAGTTTGGCGTTTTTAAGTTGCGCTATAATATCGGAGGCATAGGCATCACCGCTTTGTAGTATCCCAAGGATGCAATACTCAAGAATGCCTTTTCGCATCTGAGCTTTGGTGTTTTCAATCTTCATTCAGTCGTTTGTTAAGGGTGAACTCACCGTAGACAGTAAGTAAAATGGTGGTATCGTCGGTTTCGATTAAAAAGTGCGCTTCGTCAAACTGCGTTCGGGTCCCACGGACATACATGTAACTTAGATCGTCTTCATCATTTTCCAATTCAATTTTGCGATAGCCCGCTCGTTTCAAAAAGCGTTGCCAGTCCTTCGTCACCTCGTCGAGGTACCGGTCGTCGCTGACCTTGAGCCACTGGATGCGCTTTATTTCGCCGTTGAGCGTACGTTCTAAATTTCCGTTGTCAAAGTCGATGTCAAGAGGAAGCGCACGAAGCAGACTTCCGCCAAAGCTAAATCCACTGACATAGGGTTTGGGATCGTAAGATTCGTACAATTCGTCCGCTTGACCTTTTTGCTGTGCAAAGGTCAAAAAGGGAACGAGTAAGGTTAGGAGGATTTTTTTCATATGGTACTAATTTTATACAAAGATATAGGTATACACCGGTACTATGCAATGCAAAGTACCATATATTTTTGCTTTCCAACCCGAGTCCAAGCGGTTTGCCTAAAATATCGAACCTAAAAAACCCCGTGTGTATTGAGATACAGCACGGGGTAGGGGATTTTAAAAATCTAAATGCTTAACGGATTTTTTTTGCCTTTAGGGCATAAACTAAGGGGAACATGCCCTCTTTGCCCTTGATTTGGTAGCGACCTTCCGCCGGAGAAGTGGCTTCGAAAATCTCATACGGACTCCAATCGTACTCGTTGAAATAGTCCAATGTGCGGTCGGGGTGATCGACTATTGGTTTGATGACTTCGCTCAAGCCATGGTTCCAAGTATGGTTTTTCATGTTCTTGGCTTGGGGAGCGGCATAGGAGCCTTCGCGTTCTTCAGTGATCACGCCATCGTTAAAATATGAATAGATGACTTCTTTGAATTGGTCATCCAAAATCCATAAGACGGGGTGGAATTCCACAAAAATGAGTTCGCCGCCGGGTTTTAGGTACGAAAACACCGTGTCCATCCATTCTTTGGGGTCCGGATGCCATCCGATCACTCCGTACGAAGCAAAGACCACATCAAAGGTACCTTGCAAGTGGGGGACCGGAATCACTGCGTCGGACTGTACAAAATGAACCGCTGGATCCACGCTGCACGCCCTAACGAGTTGCTCACCGGCACGAACCGCCACCTCGGAAAAATCGAGACCTACCACTTCTTTAGCGCCCAGGGTGTGCAGGGAAATAGTATCCTGTCCGAAATGGCACTGCACGTGTAACGCGCGTTTTCCTTTAAGATCAGGCATCAGATCCAGTTCGATCGGATTCAAGGACATCTGTTGCTTTATAAAAGTCGCATTGTCGTAAAAATCGGAATCTGGATGCAGGCTCGCCCAGTGGTCCCAGAGTTCTTTGTTGATACTTTTTAGGTCGTGATGCTTCATCGGTTTAGGCTTTCTAAAGTCTCTTGTCGTTCGCGCAATCGCTCATATTCGGCGTAGCAATCTAAGAGCGATACTAAGAATTGATAATCGTTAAATGTGCGGATTTGAGTATCAGAATACTTGCAATAAAACATAAAGGCTTCCATTTCTGCCTTTGGAATTCCGGTCAATTCCTCCAAAATACTTCTGTTGTTTCCTTCTTCCAGCTTCCTGCGGTAATAATCCTCTTGTTGCAATTTTCGCAAAGCGGCCAATTGTTTCGGGCGTTTGCCAAAGCTGTAATACAACAGATCGAGCGGGTTTGCTAGGGTAGGCGCGATGCTCTGTGGTTCGCGAATATCTCCAACAGAAGGCACGATCGGCTTGCGCTGAGGCATGGTTCGTGGGTTGTTCGAGGTGATCGCGTAAATGCTCACTTCGTCCAGCAGAAAGTTTTTCGGAACCAATTTTATCCGTTGCTCCTTCGCAATGTTCGCAATCATCGTACTGTCTACAGGCAAGTATTTAAACGAATACCCCACATTGGATATAACAATCGTATCTCCTTGTGCTACAGACAACTCGAAGTATCCAATGCCATTGGTGATGGTCCCCGCAAAAGTTTTGTTGTTGACGATGTAGGAATTGGGCAACGCAAAAGATGAATCTCTGTCGACAACAGTCCCTTTCAATATGTAACTTTGGGCTGCGCCTTGAACACCCGCTGAGCAAAATGCCAGGGAAAGGAACAAGCGCGTTAAATTTTTAATCCTTCTATTCATGTCAGACGACGGTAAAAAAGTCATTTTCTCGATGTCACGTGTGAGCAAAGTATTGCCACACAATAACAAAGCCATTCTTAAGGACATCTACTTATCCTTCTTCTACGGAGCCAAAATAGGTATCCTAGGTTTAAACGGATCGGGTAAATCCACGCTTTTAAAAATAATTGCCGGTGTAGACAAGAGCTACCAAGGCGATGTAGTGTTTTCGCCGGGCTATTCTGTGGGCTACCTTGAGCAAGAACCGCAGCTTGAGGCGGGAAAAACCGTTATGGACATCGTAAAAGAAGGTGCTGCGGAAACGGTAGCAGTTTTGGACGAATACAATAAGATCAACGACGACTTCGGTCTACCGGAGGTGTATGAGAATCCTGAGAAAATGGAGCAACTCATGGCACGCCAAGCCGAACTCCAGGATAAGATTGACGCTTCGAATGCATGGGAGTTAGAAACCATGCTAAACCGTGCTATGGATGCCTTAAACTGTCCGCCTTCAGATCAGCTGGTAGATCATCTTTCTGGTGGGGAAGCCCGCCGTGTGGCGCTGTGTCGCTTACTTATCCAGCAGCCGGACGTATTACTTTTAGATGAGCCGACCAACCACTTGGATGCAGAAAGTATTCTGTGGTTAGAGCAGCATTTGCAGCAATACAAGGGAACGGTCATCGCGGTGACGCACGACCGTTACTTCTTAGATAATGTAGCGGGTTGGATTTTAGAATTGGACCGTGGGGAAGGGATTCCTTGGAAAGGAAACTACAGCTCGTGGTTGGATCAGAAAACCTCGCGCATGGCCCAGGAGGAGAAGCAAGCCTCGAAACGTCGCAAGACCTTGGAACGTGAATTGGAATGGGTTCGTATGAATCCAAAAGGCCGTCAAAGCAAGAGCAAGGCGCGTTTGAGCAACTACGAAAACTTATTGTCTCAGGAACAAAAAGAAAAAGAAAGCAATCTTGAAATCTTTATTCCTGCGGGTCCTCGCTTAGGAATGAACGTGATTGAGGCCCAGTCGGTCAAAAAAGGGTTTGGCGAAAAATTGCTGTATGACAATCTAAATTTCAAGCTGCCACCGGCTGGAATCGTCGGAATTGTAGGACCTAACGGTGCTGGTAAGACGACCATATTTAAAATGATTATGGACCAGTTGCAGCCGGACGAAGGACAGTTCGATGTGGGTGAAACGGTGAAGATTTCCTATGTCGATCAGTCGCATGAGAAATTGGACGCTAACAAATCTATTTTCGAAGTGATCGGCGAAGGAACTGAGGAGGTGATGCTCGGTGAGCAGCGTGTGAATGCCCGTGCCTATTTAAGCAGATTCAACTTTGCCGGAGGGGATCAAAGTAAGAAAGTCGGCGTGCTTTCCGGTGGTGAGCGCAACCGTCTTCATTTGGCCATGGCGTTGAAAGAAGGAGGTAATGTGTTACTTTTGGATGAGCCTACGAATGATTTGGACGTCAATACTTTACGTGCCTTAGAGGAGGCTTTAGAAAACTTTGCAGGCTGCGCGGTAATCATCTCGCACGACCGCTGGTTCTTAGACCGCGTATGTACCCACATTCTGGCTTTCGAAGGTGATTCAGAAGTCTATTCATTTGAAGGTTCGTTCTCCGAATATGAGCAGAATAAACTCAAACGATTAGGACGTACAGAGCCGACTCGATTCAAATACAAAAAGCTGATGAAGTAGTGGCAGACATGTGCCTTTTTACTTAAATTTCTAGAGAAGCCCGCAAACACCATGCGGGCTTCTTTGTTATCTTGCAACAGAACCTAAATACAACACAGACCAATGATGAGAATCAACCTTAGTGACGAGCGCTCAGAAACCCTTGAGATGATTCGTCAATCCGCGAAAGAATTTGCTGAAACTAGAATTCGTCCCAACGTTATGGAGTGGGATGAGGCGCAGCACTTTCCTGTAGATGTTTTTAAAGAAATGGGCCAGCTGGGCTTTATGGGTGTTTTGGTACCCGAGGAATACGGCGGCGCTGGAATGGGCTATCAAGAATACATTACGGTGATCGATGAGATTGCTCAGGTATGTGGATCGATCGGTCTCTCGGTTGCGGCACATAACAGCCTTTGTACTGGACACATCTTGCAGTTCGGAAACGATGAACAGAAAAAGAAGTGGTTGCCAAAATTGGCCACGGCAGAATGGATTGGTTCATGGGGACTTACGGAAACCGGAACCGGTTCGGATGCAGGAGGGATGGATACCACAGCGGTTCTTGACGGAGATCATTATGTATTGAACGGATCCAAAAACTGGATTACTCACGCCATTTCTTCGTCCATATCGGTCGTGATTGCACGTACGGGCGAAAAAGGAGATTCTAGAGGAATGACCGCCTTTGTCGTTGAAAAAGGCACTCCTGGATTTACGGCAGGTAAAAAAGAAAACAAGCTCGGAATGCGCGCCTCAGAGACCGCATGTTTGTTCTTTGATAATTGCCGTGTTCCGAAAGAAAACGTCCTTGGAAAGGTAGGAGAGGGCTTCATTCAGTCCATGAAAATCTTAGACGGCGGACGTATTTCCATTGCAGCACTAAGTGTCGGTATCGCTCGTGGGGCGATGCTTGCAGCGATAGGATATGCAGATGAGCGCGAGCAGTTTGGGAAGAAGATTCGTTCCTTCCAAGGGGTCGGGTTCAAACTCGCCGAAATGTCGACCAAGGTGTACGGTGCAGAATTAATGACACGTCATGCAGGAGCGCTGAAAGAAGAAGGTAAGCCGATGACGCAAGAAAGCGCCATGTGTAAACTCTACGCTTCAGAAATCTCTACAGAGGTTGCAAATGAAGCGGTGCAGGTGTTTGGTGGATATGGGTACACGAAAGACTATCCGGTAGAGAAATTTTACCGCGATTGTAAGTTATGTACGATCGGAGAGGGCACTTCTGAAATTCAGAAACTCGTGATTTCCAGAAATTTGTATAAATAAAATCTAACGCCGATTTCCACTACAGCGCTTGCTGCAGTATTTGACTTCGGCCCAATTTTTCTCCCATTTTTTGCGCCATGTGAACGGTCTTCCGCACGTGGCGCAAACTTTTTCGGGCAAATGTGGTTTTTTGTGCATAGCTCATCAACTTAAAAGGCACATGAAAGGTTCAGCGGTAGTAAAGAAATTGGAGGCTTGGCAGATCGATCGAATCGTCGAAATGGCGTGGGAGGATCGCACACCCTTCGATGCTATTTTAGACCAATTTGGCATCACCGAGGCTGAAACTATCGCACTAATGCGCAACCAAATGAAGCCCAGCTCATGGCGCATGTGGAGGGCCCGTGTACAAGGTCGATCCACCAAACATAGAGCACGCCGAGGTTTCGAGGTAGGACGACATAAGTGCAGCCGACAAAAGCACATCACCCACAATAAAATTTCCAAACGAACCTAAATATCGCTGTATCCCAGTGTTTATGGGGCTTTTGTCGTTTACTCATTGTTAGCAAGCCTAGGCTATTTCTAGACACAACTATCGAATCTTTATCTTATTTTCGAAGTTCAAGTACTTTATTATGAATTTGAAACGATTTTTTGCGGTCATCGCCATCTTTTTCATGGGATTCCAAGCGGATGCTTCCCACCTTTTAGGAGGAGAAATCATTTGGAAGTGTAAGAACAATGGAAAGTACCAGTTCACTTTGGTGCTCTACCGCGATTGTGGTGGTATTCCGATCAGCACAACCCCGCAGATTTTGGCGAACAATGCCGGTGTTGCCATCACCTGTAATTACGTCAGCACAACAGATGTAGTTCCTGCCTGTTACAACGGAACCACACAATGTGCCGGTGCTACCTCGGGTACTGGAAAGATGCAGAAATACGTTTTTAGATCAGGAGACATCACCTTAACCGGGGTTCCGCCAGCAACCGGTTGGAATTTCACATGGAACAGCTGTTGTCGTCCAGGTACCATCACTAACGGACCTACCGGGGGCTATTTACTACGTGCGGTAATGTATCCATATACGCCACCCGGATCTACCTCTGCGTTAAGTGCCGGAACTACCGCAAATCCATCTTGTTTTGACAGCTCGCCAAACTTCTTAGAAGATCCACAGGTAGTGTCATGTACAGGTGTAGATGTGATTTACAACAACCTCGGTTACGATCCAGATTTGGATTCCTTGCACTACGACTGGGCACAACCTCTAGAAGGGAATGCGTGGCCAGGTACGCCCGTGACGTTTTCATCAGGATATTCTTTTACCAGTCCACTTCCGACCAATACGGGTTCTACAGGCGCGGCGATCGATGGTGAGACCGGTGAGGTTACTTTCAATTCAGGGTTGCAAGGATCTTGGGCGACGTGTGTAAAGATTGAGGAATGGAGATGTGGTCAAAAAATCGGAGAGGTTTTCCGTGACATTCCGATCGTAACGCTTGCATGTACTCCGGCGGCGGGTATTTGTGCGGCCACATATATTGATGAGGCGCCGAGTTTATCAGTAACTCCAGATCCAAACCTACAAAAACCAACCATCCTTACTCCGGTGACTAACACCGCAGGGGATACCTTATACTTGTTCACAGATGCGTATCCTGGTGATACCATCAAGTTCAAGATTTCTTCATCAGATCCTTATCCGAACCCGGATTGTTCTTCTCAAGAGATTGAATTTAGTGCGTCAGGTGGTAACTTAAGTGGGGCTGCGAATTATGGTGATCCGAACAACTGTTTGTTTAACCCGCCTTGTGCTACATTAAGTTCACTGAACCCAGGAAATGCATATACGTATCCAGGTATCAATGATGTAGAGTTTAGTTGGATAGTCGATTGTAATCACTTGTTCTACCAAGAATACCAGTGTGGTACTTTGAAAAGTGAATACTCATTCTACCTGCGTATGCAGGACGATCAGTGTCCGATTAACCGCTTTGCCTATAAGAAAGTAGTCGTGCAAGTCAAAAACTACATGCCTGCCCCGGTGGATGTTCAGAACACATGTATTTACCAAGATGAGACGGGGGTCACCTTTGATTGGGTGAACAATGCAGATACCGGCTTCAACTTTGATTATTACCTGATCAACCACATAGATACCTTAGGTAACACTTCTGTAGTAGATACTATTTACGACTGGTCTACTCAAACCTACACCCATACCGGAGCTGATCCAAATGCGGTGAACGCTTACACTATTCAAGTAGCAGGTGGTTGTGGTCTAGTGAACGAACACAGTGATACGTTACAGAATGTACGCGTAAGCCTACAAGCGTTTCCTCCTCCTCCGAACAGTTCGATAGCTGTTTTGAACTGGAACTCTTGGATGCGCGGAAATGATTCTACAGATTATGATGTATGGGTAGAAGCCCCGATCAATTCTGGTCAGTGGACACAGCTTGGGACAACAAGAGACTCTACATGGACGGATACAGTGGCCTTCTGTGGTACTTGGTTGAACTACGAGGTTCGTTACAAGAACACCTGTTTGAGCAGCAGCGATAGTGGATTCTTCTCCGACAAAACAGCGCCTTCTCCAGTCGTCTTTGATTCTGTCACGGTCGCAGGTGGTAGTAATGCTGCTATGTCATGGCAAGCCTCGAACGATAGTGATGTGGTCTACTACGTCATCTACCGTGAAGACAATTCAGGATTCTTAATACCGATAGATTCGGTATCAGCTACGGATTACGAGGCAACAATGCCCTATGTATATACATTGTCGAACGCTGCGAACCAGAGTGAACTCTTTGTAGTTACAGCGGTAGATAGTTGTGGTAACCAAAGTTCAGTAGGAAGTACCGTACCTTCTAGCTCTTTGTATTTACAAGTGGGTGTAGATCCATGTGATGGTTACGCACGTCTGCGCTGGAATACCTATAAAACCTTTACGCAAACGGCGGTTCAGGAGTACAACCTGTACGTCGATATAACAGATCCTACCGGTGGAACAGTTTCAGGGGTACTATTAAAAGGAGGTAACCAAGACACTGTATTCAACCATTACGGAATTGTAAACGGGTACACGTACTGCTATTACGTAAAAGCAGTAGACACTACAGGTACGATCACGAGCACTTCGAATCGCGTATGTAACAGTTCAGCGGTGGTTCAAGGCTCGAAAGTTTTGTATTTAGGCCGTGCCTCTGTGAATTCTCAGAACGGTGTAGATATGTATGCCTACATCGATAAAGATGCTGACGTGATCGATTATCAAATTCAGCGTGCAGACGATGAAATAGGTCCATACTTGACGATCGGTAATGTGGTGAAACCAACGCTAGGACCTTGGGAAGTGAAGTTTGTAGATTATACCGCGGATCCTACCTCAAGAAGCTATTACTACCGTATCGCCTCAACAGATTCCTGTGGATCTTTAGATACGCTATCTAACATCGCTACGAACATTCTGCTTAACGTTGAAGCGCTAGGAAACCTAACCAATACGCTAGTATGGTCCGCGTACCGCGAGTTTGACGGTGGTGTTCAGGAATATGAGGTGTTTAGATCGACCGATGGCGGTTCTAGTTTCAACTATGCTGGTTCGACAGACGATACCGCTTTTGTAGATGATATCAAGCCATTTAGTAATTCTAGAGGGAAGTTCTGCTACTACATCCGTGCGATTGCAGCAGACGGCATCATTCCTTGGAGAGACGAGTTCGGTGATAAGTTCAATGCACGTTCTAACGTGAGTTGTGCAGTGCACAAAGCGAGACTTTGGGTGCCAAGCGCGTTCAACCCGAAATCTGAGTACTCCAATAAAAACAAAGTATGGAAACCACAAGGTGTATTTGCTCGTACCGACAGCTACACCATGTTCATCATGGACCGCTGGGGACAAGAGGTCTTTAGAACCACAACCATCGCAGAAGGTTGGGACGGAACTATCGGTGGAAAAGATGCTCCAATGGGTACCTACACCTATTATATTAAGTACAGAAGTATTGAAGATGTGCCTGTGGAAGAGCGCGGTACCTTCACGTTATTGTACTAAGTGTTAAATAATTATCAAAGTATGACGGGCGACCTTAGGGTCGCCCGTTTTGTTTCGTAGAAATTGCTTAATTTTGGGCGCAATTCAAAATAGAATTGCAATGTCACACAGCAACGAAAAAGTCCTTGGTCTAGGTCTCACGTACGACGACGTACTATTAGTTCCCAACTATTCTGAAGTTTTGCCACGCGATGTGGATTTGAGCTCTAAGTTTTCTAAAAACATTGGCTTAAAGACGCCTATCATCTCTGCGGCGATGGATACAGTTACCGAAAGCGCCATGGCGATAGCTATCGCTCAAGAAGGCGGTATCGGAGTGATCCACAAAAACATGACGATTGAGCAGCAAGCCATCGAAGTGCGTAAAGTGAAGCGTGCAGAGAGCGGGATGATTTTAGATCCAGTGACCTTATTCAAGGATGCGACCGTAGCGGATGCAAAAGCTATGATGGCAGAATTTAAGATTGGTGGTATTCCTGTGGTTGATGCGGACAAACGCTTGATTGGAATCATCACGAATCGCGATTTGCGTTTTGAGAAGAAAAACGACCGCTTGATTGACGAGGTGATGACCAAAGGAGAATTGGTCACTACAAAGCCGAACTGTACGATGGAGGAGGCAGAGTCGATTTTGCAGGAGCACAAGATTGAAAAGTTGCCGGTGATTGACGAAGACCACAAGTTAGTGGGACTGATCACGTACCGCGACATCACAAAGAATAAAGTAAAGCCAAACGCAAACAAGGACCAGTACGGTCGACTTAGAGTTGCAGCGGCTGTAGGTGTCACCCAAGATGTTGTTGAGCGAGTTGCTGCGCTGAATGAAAGTGGTGTGGATGCTGTGATTATAGATACTGCGCACGGACATACTAAAGGTGTAGTGGCGTCTTTGCAAAGTGTGAAGGCTAAATTCCCTGAGCTTGATGTGGTAGTTGGGAATATCGCAACTGCGGAGGCTGCATTGTATTTGATGGAAGCCGGAGCGGATGCTGTGAAAGTAGGGATTGGACCAGGTTCTATTTGTACGACCCGTATTGTTGCTGGTGTGGGGTATCCACAGCTTAGTGCAGTCATGGAAGTATCGAAAGCTATTGCGGGTCGCATTCCTGTTATAGCAGATGGCGGAATTCGTTTTACTGGGGACATCGTTAAGGCGATGGCTGCGGGTGCAGATTGTGTCATGCTTGGATCGATGTTCGCAGGAACGAAAGAGAGTCCAGGCGATACGGTCATCTACGAAGGACGTAAATACAAAACCTACCGCGGTATGGGGTCTGTAGAGGCGATGAGTGACGGTTCGAAAGACCGTTATTTCCAAGACGTGGAGGACGACGTTAAAAAATTGGTACCGGAAGGTATTGTGGGCCGCGTACCTTATAAAGGAGAAGTTGGAGAGGTCATGTACCAATTCGTGGGCGGACTGCGCGCAGGAATGGGGTATTGTGGTTCTTCAGATGTTCCGACGCTGCAACAAACGGCACGATTCGTTCAGATCACAGCGGCGGGTATGCAAGAAAGTCACCCACACAACGTAAGTATCACAAGAGAAGCACCAAACTACAGTAGATAAGATGAAAAAATTCATATTGATTTTAAGTGCATTAGTGCTATCACTAAGCAGCTGGGCACAGAATGACGTACTATTTACGGTGGGCAACCTCGACGTAGGTGCCGATGAGTTCAAAGCGGTATATGAAAAAAATAAGGGCATAGGCGCGCAAGTAGATCCTAAAACCCCTGAGGAATATTTGGATTTGTACATCAAGTTCAAATTGAAAATTGCGGAAGCATATGAACTCCAGCGCGATACGGCCGAAAGCTTCGTTTCAGAGTTTAAAGGCTACCGCGACCAGCTTGCTAAGCCATATTTAAATGACCCAACAGCGGAAGAGGATCTGATCCAAGAAGCTTACGAGCGTCTTCAGTCAGAAGTACGCGCTGCCCACATTATGTATGCCCTAGATGCGAGTGCATTGCCATCGGATACAGCGCGTGTGTACCACGAGATGTTGCGCTTAAGAACACAAATAGAACAAGGCGCCTTGAGTTTCGAGGAGGCTGCGCGCACGAAAAGTGCAGATACTTGGAGCGCGAAACAAGGCGGTGATCTTGGATTCTTTACGGCGTTCAGCATGGTATATCCGTTTGAATCTGCTGCATATTCTTTAGCCGCAGAACAGGTGAGCATGCCGATCCGTACGCAATACGGCTACCATTTGATCAAACTGTTAGACAAGCGCCCTGCGAGTGGTACGGTAAAAGTGCGTCAAATCTTCTTTGCTTCGGGTGAAGATGCAGATTTGAAAACCAAGCAGCGTGCTGAGCGCAGTGCTAAAGAAATTTTTAATCGCCTTCAAAAAGGAGAGTCTTTTGAAGATTTAGTGGCGTTTAGTGAAGATCGTAAAACCAAAAATACAGGCGGAGAAATGCCTGAGTTTGGTATTAATAAGATGATGCCTTCATTCGAGGAGGCTGCTTTTGCGCTTAATGAGCCTGGTGACTATTCACTGCCAGTTCAGACGAACATCGGTTGGCACGTGATTCAGCTGATCAGTAAGCGCCCATTAGGTTCTTTTGAAGAACTGCAAAAAGAGATTGCACGTAAGGTAAAGCGCGACTCGAGAGGTAAACTAGGCGCGGCAAAGTTTGTGAAGCAGTTGCGTAAGGATTTGGAGTTTTCAGTAAACGAGCGCAATTATGACAGAACTGTAGCACTTGTAGACATCGCGGCATTCAAAGCAGGAGAATTTAAACTCAAGCGCGCAAACAAGCGCGACTATGTAGTCGCTACCTATGCAGATCAAAACATCATGCAGTCTCAGCTGCTAAGTTTCTGGCAGCAGAACATGCGTCCGGGGCTAGATAAAGTGGAGGAATTTTTACGCATGCAGTTTGATGTGGTTGCAACAGACGCAATGATTGGATATGAAGACGGTCGACTTGAGTCGAAGTATCCTGAGTTTAGAAATCTTGTACGCGAGTATAAAGAGGGGATTTTGTTGTTTGACTTAACTCAGGACATGGTTTGGAATAAAGCTGCAAATGACTCTGTAGGTATCTATAATCAATACCAGAAGATAAAAGAACAGTACATGTGGGAGGACCGCATCGCATATTCTGCTTGGGTATGTACTGAGCAGAAGGTGGCAAAGAAAATTGCCAAATGGTCGAAGAAAGACAAGACGGACAAGATTGCAGCACTGTTAAAATCTGAGCAAGCGCTTAGCGTAGTAGTGAACGAAGGTACAGCGCAGCAAAAAGACGATGAGCTCTTGGCGCAAGTATGGCAAACCGTTCCAGGTATCTACGGACCAGTGGCGTTAGACGGCGGTTATGTTGTTTTACAGGTAAAGGAATTTTTACCGGCTCAGCCAAAGGCGTTGAAAGAAGTAAAGGGTCTTGTGATCGCGAGCTATCAAGACGTTCTAGAGAAAGAGTGGGTGAAGAGCCTTAGTGAGAAATTCGAAGTTAAGGTGAACTCAGAGGTGAAAGCTCAGCTGTTTCAAACGTTGAAATAAGATGAGATCGATCCTTATTGCTTGTTTGGGTTTTTGCGCGGTAAGTTGCCAATTTATTGCGGATAAAGACGACAACGCCGTGCTCGCAGAGCTGGGCAATAAGCGATTGACTTTGGAGGAGGTACAGTCTAGGCTGCCTAAAGCTGGATCTATGGAGCCTGCCGATAGTACGGCGATGGTGGACCGTTTGATCCGTAGATGGGCAAAGAACCAGTTGCTCGTAGAGGCGGCCGAGTTCAACTTAAAGGACGAGATTGGAAGCTTTGAAGAGCTGGTGGAGCAATACCGCAACGATTTACTAAAGCATGCGTACATCGATAAATATGTGCGTCAGCATTTAGATACGGCTGTGAGTACTTCGGAAATCCAAACGTATTACGAAGCGAATCGGTCCAATTTTGAACTCAAGGAAAGTATCGTTAAGGCTCAGTTTACTGCAGCGCCACTGACCGCGAAGAAAGTAAATGACGCGAAAAAGTGGTTCAAGAGATCGCGCGATGAAGATCGCTACCTGGAATGGATTGAAGTGTTTGCGACGAATCAAAGCGCGTACTCGGATTCCTCATGGGTGCCCTTGGACGATCTTTTAAGCGATATTCCTTTAGAAACGAGCAATCCGTACGCTTTTCTCAGAAGAAACCCTAGATTTACCTGCGAAGACACGGCGACTCTATATTTCGTGGAAGTCAAAGCGTTGGAAATAGAAAACAGTTACAGCCCGGTGGAGTACGTGAGAGAACGTATTCGTAAGATGATCTTGAATCGTCGTCGCTTGGAGCTGATTGAAGAAATAGAAGAAAACATAATAGAGAATGCAATTGAAAAAGGCGATTTACGTATCCCTTAGTGTATTGAGCTTCGTGCTCTGCGCCCAAGGTCAACCAAAGACTGTAGATGGCGTAGCTGCTGTAGTAGGCGGTGATGTTATTTTAAAGAGTGATATAGAGGAACAATACGATGTGTTTAATCGCCAAAACTTTGGCGATAAGATCACCTATTGTGGAGTTTTCGAGGAACTCTTGTTTCAGCGTTTGTTGATCCACCATGCGGAGATCGATTCGGTAACGGTCGGAGAGGACGAAGTAGAGTCGAATATGGACCGTCGCATCCAGCAGTTGATCGGACAGATGGGCGATCAGAAAAAACTGGAGGAGTTTTACGGGAAATCCGTTCCTGAGATTAAAGAGGAGATGCGTATTCTCATCCGTGATCAGCTCACGGCACAGCGCATGCAAATGACCGTGGTAGAGGGCATCGAAGTAACGCCTTCTGAGGTTCGTGAATTTTACATGAAACTCCCACAGGACAGTATTCCATTGATTAATGAAGAAGTGGAGTTGAGTCAGATCGTCAAGTATCCGGAGGTATCAAAGGAGGCGCGTGAAGAAGTTGTGGAAAAGCTAAAGGGACTCAAAGAGCGTATTGAAAATGGGACTTCTTTTTCTTCTATGGCGATTCTCTACAGTGAAGATCCGGGTTCGAATAAAAAGGGCGGTGAATACAAAGCCATTCAGCGTGGCGTCTTTGTAAAGGAGTTTGAAGCCGTAGCATTCAACCTCAAGCGCGGTGAGATTAGCGATCCGTTCAAGACGGAGTTTGGGTACCACATTGTTCAGTTGCTGGAGAAAAGAGGAGAGGAATTGGATTTGCGTCACATTTTGATCAAGCCAAAACTTACTCAAGAAAACCTGCAAGAAGCCAAGGCCTATTTAGATTCTGTTGCAGCGTCCATAGAACGCGGAGAGGTGACTTTCGAAGATGCGGCGCGTCGCTTTAGTGAGGATGAGCAAACGAAATTCAACGCCGGTCAAATGTCAAACTTTGA
Organism: uncultured Schleiferiaceae bacterium; assembly: GCA_965655695.1. Taxonomy (GTDB): domain Bacteria; phylum Bacteroidota; class Bacteroidia; order Flavobacteriales; family Schleiferiaceae; genus UBA10364. Next base: position 107,650 of record CBFHHO010000002.1, read on the forward strand.
GAGTGGCGATAATAAATTTGAGGTAAGTCAGCTGGACCGTGGGTTGTTTACGTTGATAAACAGCTTGGAGGTTGGAGATATTTCGCAGCCGAGTTTTTATCAAACGCAAGATCAGCGCGAGGCATTTAGAATCGTTCGTGTGGATCAAAAATATGCACCCCATAAGGCCAATTTGGAATTGGATTTTACGCGTATAAAAGGGTTTGCACTTCAAGCCAAGCAGAACCGTATCGTCGAGGAATGGAAAGAAGAAAAGCTCTTGGAGACATTCGTTAAAGTGAACGAAGGCTACTACCCTTGTGAAGAGGAATTGAGCGGTTGGAACAGCAATAACGATGACTGATCAGCACATCATATCCGTTCTAGAGCGAGCGCCAGAGCGACTTTCAGCTTTTAAGAAGGAAGTGGCAAAGGCGATCGTAGGGCAAAGTGAAGCGGTCGATCTGATCACCATGTCCTTGCTTTGCGGCGGTCACAGTTTGCTTGTTGGTGTACCAGGTTTGGCCAAGACGCTACTGATCACCACGGTGTCCAAAGCCTTGGGTTTAGAGTTTTCTAGGATCCAATTCACACCAGATCTCATGCCGACGGATATTACCGGGACCGATGTATTGAATGCCAAACGCGAGTTTGAGTTTCACAAGGGTCCGGTGTTTGCGAATGTGGTACTTGCCGATGAGATCAATCGGACGCCTCCTAAAACGCAAGCGGCCTTGTTAGAAGCCATGCAAGAGCGCAAGGTGAGTGTTGCAGGTACCTCGATGGACTTGCCGCATCCATTTTTTGTGCTGGCGACACAGAATCCGATCGAACAGGAGGGAACTTATCCGTTGCCAGAGGCGCAGTTGGACCGGTTTTTATTCAACATTTTCGTAGGCTATCCCTCGAGAGAAGAGGAAGAGCAGATTGTTCGTGCGACCACGGTAGGAAACCGAGAAACTATAGTGCCTGTACTTTCTGCACAAGAGATTGTGGAGATGGGGATTGCGTTGCGCGCGATGCCAGTAACGGCGGAAACGGTTAGTTATGCGGTGGAATTGGTTCGGAAAACTAGACCGAATGTACCGGGTTCAGATGCGCTTGCTGATGAATATTTAAATTGGGGCGCGGGCCCACGTGCATCTCAAAACCTCATACTTGCGGCAAAGGCCCTGGCCATGATGGAAGGTAAAGGAACACCAACGATTCAAGACGTCCAGCGAATCGCCGTTCCGGTTTTGCGCCACCGTATCGTAGCCAATTATCGTGCGAAGGGAGAAGGCATGACCGAAGACGCCATCATTACCAAACTCTTGTGAGCCACGCATTAGGTTTTCCACCATTGTGTTAAGAGCCGTTAAAAGCGCTGCAGCGTGCAAAGAACTCGCTTAACTTCGTTTTCAATGATTACTCAAGCGCTTTCCAAATTAAAGTCAAATTCCATCACTGCCATTCTTACGGCAGCAGTATTGGGTGCGCTTTTATTGCAGTTGAACCTCCTTTCTGGCCAATTAGAATTGCAACGGCAGCAGTTCGAAGCTTCCGTAGGCGAGACCGCCTCAGATCTAAACGAACGCGTGCGTCTGTTTATTCGTAGAAAGAGTATGGGCACCTTGCGCACTTCGGCAGCTGGGGACAGTGTACTGACGATCAATACGCCGATGGGGCAAACGACTCTGCGCTGGTCTAATGCACAGGTGCAAAACCCGTACGGTGCGGGTAACATTTCGGATTCCTCGCTGTTTGGCGGATTTTTAGATAATTTTCAAAGTTCCCTGCCCTGGGAGACGCAACTTAGCGCCTCAGAGCTCGATAGTATCATCATAGACGAGCTCAGTCAGAACGGGGTACGAACCACTCCGCAATGGGCCGTGGTAGAAAACGGCTATCTAAGCCCACTGGCCAGCGCAGGTTTTCAGGCGCAAAAAGCCACATTTAATTACGTCTTAGCAG
>CBFHHO010000003.1:0-94289 GCA_965655695.1 uncultured Schleiferiaceae bacterium
AGCGGCTTTGCTCAAAAAACTGCGATCAATTTTGACTACCTCACTGTCGATGAAGCGCCTCTAGGGCCGATCGGGTTCTTAGGAACCGGAGTTTCGCTCTACCATCCTTCACTGCCAGTCTATGCGGGCATTCGTTTAAACAACGCTCTGGTAGGAACTCGAGCGGGTTATTACACCTTCGGATACCAAGCTGGAGCACACTTGGCCTTAGGTCAGCATCTCGAACTGCATCCTAAGCTGATGTTTACCGCTGGAGGTGGAGCGGAAAGTAATGACGGTTCTGGCGGTTTCGGGACGGCAGCACTTTCTGTGGACTATACCCAAGGGAATTGGACACTTGGGGCCGGTGCACAGTACAGTTATGTAAGTACAGGAGTTATTCAAGGTGCATCGCCGTACTTTAGTCTTCACCGAACATTGGATTTTTCGACGCCTCAAGCAAGACCGACGAAAACGCAGCTCTTTACAAATGCCATGTGGTCGACCTGGAACGAGCATCAGCGCCCTACGGGTTTTATAGGGGTGGGAGGCCGTATTTTCGATAAGCAGACGTTTAAAAGCGTTTACTTAACGGCTGCAGTGACAGATTTAGGCGGCTATATGGACGTTTTCGGAGGCTATGGGGTATATCGAGACGTCAAAAACGTTCGAGTGATCGGTGAGCTGAATGCAGGAACAGGGGGTGGTGGTAGAGCTCCAGCCGGTGGCGGTGCCATCTATGGTGCGCAAGCGGAGGTTCAATATCATTTTTCGGATGTATTTCTTGGGCTGTCATCCGGGCTATTATCAAGCGTGAATGAGCCGTTCTTCTTTCAATACACAGCCCTGCGTTTAGGTACCGAGTTTTCATTTAACGATAAAAGCTATGCGCAAGAAGGTTTCGCACTAGCGCACTTACAAGCAGAAAGTAGCATTCGCACGTATTTAGGTGATCAGGGCTTTTCGAACCTGGGGATCGCGTTTCAATTGTACAAGAAATCAAATTTCTCATTTCGAGGAGAAAGCTACTGGGCCTTTACCGATATGAGAGGAGCGTATGCAGAAGGGTTATTTGGCATTCGGTATCAACCGGGTTACCTCTACGTAGAAACTCAGGTGGGAGCTGGAGCCGGTGGTGGAATTAATCTTTGGAATGGAGCAGGTCTAGCCTTCATGAACGCCGGTATAGACCTACCATTAACACCGTTAATAAGTGCTAACGCGAAGTATGTCTATAACCTCTATTCTACGACGCCATTCCCTCGGCACGGACTTCAATATGGCATAGGATTTAAAATTCCTTTCACAAAAGCGTAAGTATTAGTATGTAGTATTTAATCGTATGTAAATTCAATTACCTTTGAGTGAACATAAGTTATTAATACTACGAAATGAAAAAGCTACTACTTACCGTCGCATTCGCTTTTACCGCTGTAACAGCAAGCGCTCAGTCGATCAATTTTCCAACGCAATACGAACTAGGGTACTACTTCGGATTCCACTCACATCAGCTTACGGCTGCTGCTGAACTAGATATGGGAGTCGGTATCGAAGGATTCGCACAAACTGATATTGCTCATTTTGGGAACACTACGGATAAATTTTACGTGGGTTTACGCTACTTATGGAGAGGTGTTGAATTCCCGAAATGGGAAGGAACCGTTTCTGCTGGGGCATGGACTACAGGTTTGATTTACAACGCACCAGTGTACCCTTTACATATTGGATCTAGAGCTTCACTGCGCTACAAAATCACAGAAAAGCTCACCGTAGGACCGCAGGTCTTCGTAACCCCCGTACCGAACGACAGTGAAGTCAGCATCGGTTTGATGTATAAGTTATACTAGGCTCCAAACCAATACACTTAAAAGACTTCATGTAAAAGCTCGCCGAAAGGCGGGCTTTTATACTTTTACAACATGAGATACGCTCGGATTCTAGTATTTGTTCTATGTACGATAAGCCCGTTCACAATGACTGCTCAACGCACAATGGTTGAGCATCAGTTTGAGCAGCTTCAGGGTCCCACGCCTATGAGCTGGGTGACGCAGCGGTTTTTGATTCAAAAGGAGTTTCCTACACTTCAGCTTGCTGGAGGCTTAGAAACCCAAAGTGCGGTTTTTGGCAACTATGGCGGGTTTTACGTTTTTGGACTACACGCTCGCGCCGAAAAAAACTTCAAGGCCTGGAATACGTATGCCGGGCTCAGCGTAGCTACGGGAGGAGGCGCCGGTGCTCCTGATGGAGACGGATTAATGTACCGTCTTGAAGCGGGTATAGGTAGGTCCTTATCCAGTAGCAGTCGACTTTTCATCACCTATAGTACGCTTGATTTTCCTTCAGGCACCATCTATTCGCACCATCCTGGTGTTAATTTTAGCTATAGCATGCCGTACGAATGGCAACCAAGCGGAGGAACTGTAGCACTCTTTCCGGGAGCAGTCTCCATCATTGGCGGTGTGTTTTTATTCGATGCTCTGGATGCCACGCGCATTTCTGAACGCGGCAACAGTTTGTATACCGGGGTCCGTTTCACTCAAGAGCTACAGGAGAACTTGGAGTTGGACCTCCAACTGGGAGCTTCCGCGGTAGGATCTACAGATGGCTTTATGGACTACAAAGCAGGTTTCACCAAAGTGTTCGGCTCAGGTCCTTATAACGCATTTATTCGTGGACAGTTAGGTTCAGGCGGCGGCGGTTCTGTGGAAACAGGCGGTGGTATTTCTACTGCGGTTGGAGCAGGAGTTCGACTTTTTGATCGGATTGAAATTTCTTACAACTATTGGGATGCACTTCAAACGTCGATGCAAGCTCCATTGTTAGAGGTGTCCTACCGGGTTCCTTTCCAGACCAATTTTGGTTTTGTATCCACTCCATCTGCACAGTGGACGCCGAAAGAAGAATTGGCTACCGTAGATCTGCCACTAATCATCGGTTCGCGATGGAATTTGAAGGAGGGCATCGATCGCAATGGTCTTCCTTACCAGCCGATGGGTTCGATATTTTTAGGTACCAAACTCCGTGTTGCTCAAAACTTTTGGGTCAGTGGAGAAACACTTTGGGCGGCAACAGGTGGTTACGGCGCTTATGCGGAAGGTATGTTTGGAATCTACCAAGACTTGGTGCACAAAGGGCAGCACATCCTCGGTTGGAACGCTTCATTAGTAGCCGCAGGTGGAGGAGGCATAGAGACCAATAAAGGTTTAGCCGCAGCAGTTGGAGCGCAGTATTCCCTGCAAGGCGCTGGAAAAAACAGATGGACTGTTCTTGCGAGGAAAAAGTACTTCGGACCCGGAGCCTACAACCCTTGGGTGATCGGTGTGCAATACGAACCCACCTTTGCCGTTTTTAGTCGGTAAAAGGCAATATCTTTGTGGTATGAAATCACTCTTTTCACTTGTAGCAGTATTGCTTTGCACATTGGGCTTTGCACAGAACAATCACTTGGATTCCAAAGGGTTGAAACAAGGCAAATGGCAAAAGACGTACGATAGCGGAAAAATCAGATACACAGGAACGTTTAAAAATGATGTTCCCGTAGGCACGTTTACCTATTTCTTTGAACGCGAAGGGGGTAAAATGTCAGAGATTGTGTACCGAGGCGAAAGCGGAATTGGGTATGCAACAGCGTATCACGCGAGCGGTGTCAAACAAGCTGAAGGGCTCTATAACAAGCAGTTAAAGGACAGCGTTTGGACCTATTTCTCGCGTAAAGGACTGCTTACCCAGCGTGAATCCTATCGTGTTGGGACCTTAGACGGGCCGCGAATGACGTACTGGGAAAATGGTAAAATTGCTGAAATCGTAGACTTTAAAAATGGGGTAGAGGACGGCCGATGGATCCGTAAATGGGACAACGGAACGCTTAGAACCAAGGGAAGTTATACCGATGGAATGCTCGAAGGGGAGTGTGTCTACTATGATGAATCGGCGAAAATGATTGCCAAGGGCGGCTACCATAAAAGCAAGAAACACGGGGTTTGGTACTATTTCGAAGACAACCGAGTAGTATCGAAAGAAACCTATAGATACGGAACCTTAGAAAGCGAAACAACCTACAGCGATGGACAAGCCGAAGAATGAAACGACTGTAGTTGTTGGACTTAGCGGTGGAGTAGATTCTTCCGTCACTGCGTATCTGCTTCAAAAACAAGGGTATCGCGTGATTGGACTGTTCATGCGAAACTGGGTGGATGAGTCGGTGACCATTCACGATGAATGCCCTTGGGTGGAAGACAGCAATGACGCCATGCAGGTGGCGAATAAACTGGGTATTCCATTCCAAGTGATCGACATGAGCGCATCGTATCAGGAACGTATCGTAGATTATATGTTTAGCGAGTACGAACGTGGTAGAACCCCGAATCCAGATGTGCTTTGTAACCGTGAGATCAAGTTTGATTTGTTCTTGAAGACGGCGCTCTCGCTGGGGGCAGATTATGTGGCTACCGGTCATTATGTGCGTAAATCGACCACAGTAGGGCCTGATGGTAGCCAAACGCATCATTTGTTGAGTGGCTTAGATCCGAACAAGGATCAGAGTTATTTTTTATGCCAATTAAGCCAAGAACAACTCTCCAAAGCATTGTTCCCGATCGGACACTTGCAAAAATCCGAAGTACGCGACATCGCTCGTGAGGCGGATCTAGTAACGGCCGAGAAAAAGGATTCGCAAGGATTGTGTTTCATCGGTAAAGTTCGCTTGCCCGATTTTCTCCAGCAGAAATTGGAGCCGAAACCAGGGACCGTTTGGGAAATTCCACGAGATGCAGCATTTTTAGATGTGCCGCGTGACGGACTCGAAGCGGAGGCACAACCTTTTGAGTTTCATCCAAAGCACGGCTTCAAACGAGGCAAACATAACGGAGCACACTACTACACCGTAGGCCAGCGCAAGGGTCTTAACATCGGTGGTAGTCCCTTGCCATTATTCGTCTTGGGCGTGAATACCACATACAATGCAATTTACGTTGGGCAGGGGGAAGACCACAAAGGGTTGTACCGAAATGCCTTGAAAATCAAAGAATCAGAAGCACATTGGGTTCGCCCAGACTTGGCGTTGAACGAAGGCGAATCTGCTCGATATATGGCACGCATTCGCTACCGTCAACCCTTGGTTCCTGTTACCGTACATAAGGAAGGTGGTTCGATTTTTGTAGTATTTGACGCTCCAGAGAAAGCCATCACACCTGGTCAGTTTGCTGCTTGGTACGATGGAGAAGAATTGGTAGGATCCGGAACTATTGCCGAATAATATGAAACATCTCGTCTGTATTGCTCTCGTGCTATGCTCTTGCCTTTCCTTAAATGCGCAAGACCAAACGAAAGCGTACAGCGTATTTTTTACGGCGAAATCAAACACTGCACTTTTACAAAGTCCTGAACAATTTCTATCGCAACGTGCCCTGGAAAGAAGACAGAAGCAGTCCATTTCGGTACATCCAAGTGATTTACCGGTATCGCAACAACGAATCGCTGCGATTTCTTCCAGAGTAACTTCTACCGGCCCCGTGAGTAAATGGCTCAACGCTATGTATGTTGAGGCCACTTCTGAACAGGTGCTAGACCTATTAGAATTGCCTTTCATACAAAGTGTTTCGAGGGTTGCTGGGAGTACTGTGACACACACGAGCATCGCTTTACCGCCAAAAAACTATGGCTACACGGAAGATCAGCTCGAACAGATTAACCTTATCAAAGGCCCCCACAGAAAAGGACTGTACGGTCGTTCTAAACTGATTGCAGTCTTAGACGCTGGGTTTGCTGGTGCAAATACGGTTTCTTTCTCCGACGAATTCAATCTAGTTGCTACCAAAAACTTTGTTACCGGGGGTACCGATGTGTACTCAGGCAACGGATCTCATGGCTTCAGCGTACTTTCCTGTATGGCCGGAAATGTGGATGGTGTTTATGTAGGTAGTGCTCCCGAGGCCTCCTATGCGTTGATTACCACGGAGGATATCTGGAGTGAAACCCCTCAGGAAATGTACAATTGGATTGCGGGGGCAGAATTCGCAGATTCTATAGGCGCGGATATCATCAACAGCTCTTTAGGGTACTATGAGTTTGACGATCCCACCGACAGTTATACCACAGCAGATCTTGACGGTAGAACGAGCATTATTACACTCGGCGCGCTAGCCGCTGCACGTAAGGGAATGCTCGTGGTCACTAGCGCTGGAAATGCGGGTGGTGGCGCTTGGAACAAACTCACTTTTCCTGCAGATGCAGATTCAGTACTCACAGTTGGAGCTGTGAATCCGTACGGTATAGCCGCAGATTTCACTTCGAGAGGGTACACCACAGACGGCCGTGTGAAGCCCAACGTCAGTGCACGTGGCGCACGTGCTTTAGTCTACCGTTCTGACGGTACAATCGCTGAGGCGAACGGAACAAGCTTCTCTTCACCAATCATGGCAGGGGCTGCCGCCTCACTTTGGGATGCTATTCCTGACGCTACGGCGCAGCAGATCATTAAGGCTCTAGAAGTGAGCAGTTCTCATTATTACGGCCACAATGAAAAAATTGGATATGGAATTCCTAATCTCGCTTTCGCAGAGCGCTATTTAGCGACACTCGTACGCGGCTCTGTCCCTGAAGTGGTCATTTATCCGAATCCATTTCCAGACTACATAGAGTTGTTTTTGCCCGATTCGGAGCTGCTAGACATTCACTTGGAATTAAGGGATTTAAACCAAAGAACGGTGACTGAGGCAGTACTCAAAAACAAGCGCTACCAGACCATTTGGGCGCCCGGAGATCACATTCCTGCAGGAACGTATTTCTTGTTTATTCAGCGAGGAGACTATTCCGATGTGAAGCGCATTATCAAGCTCCAGTAAATAGTGCTGCGAAAGCCTAAACTAGGGTTTCGTTTTAGTCGCCGAAAAATCCCTTCATTACTTTTCTAAGGCCCATGACAGCCATTCCTGCACCCGTTGCCATAATGGCGATTGAAATAACGGTCCAGTACCAAGCTCCTGATGTCCCTTTTCCTACAAAAAGAGCAGGTCCTACAAATATGAAAGGGAAGGCCCAAGCAAGCCTAAACAAACCTGCTAGAATAAGATCTTGATTACTTTTTGGCATCTTGTATTGCGTTAACGGCATTGCGAACACTACCTTTTGCGAGTAGTGTAGCTTCAGCTATGTCATAGCTTACACCGGTTTCTTCCATCACCATTCTCGTTCCACGATCGACCAGCTTTTCATTCGAAAGCTGCATGTCCACCATTTTATTTCCTTTCACATGTCCTAGTTTGATCATCAAGGACGTGGAAATCATATTAAGTACCATTTTCTGTGCGGTGCCCGATTTCATCCGCGTACTCCCAGTAACAAACTCTGGTCCTACGACAGCCGCTAGTTCATGCGCAACAGCGCTCCCAAGTGGACTTCCTTCATTGCACGTAATGGCTGCTGTTAATAGTCCTTCTTTACGAGCCCTCTCAACGCCGCCGATCACATAAGGAGTGGTTCCAGAAGCGGCGATACCTACCACAATATCTTCTTTTTTGATGTTGAAGTCCTCTAAATCTAACCAAGCTTGTGTATTGTCGTCTTCAGCATTTTCAACTGCCTTTCTAATCGCGCTATCGCCACCAGCGATCAGCCCAACTACAACGCCATGATCCACGCCAAAGGTAGGCGGACACTCGCTGGCATCTAATATCCCTAATCTACCTGAAGTACCTGCTCCGATGTAAAAGAGTCGACCGCCGCGCTTCATGTTCTCAAAGGCAGCATCGATGAATGCTTCTATTTTAGGTAGAATGAGCCCCACCGCATGTGCCACTTTTTGATCTTCGGTATGGATACCGTGTAACAGCTCCTGCGTGGATTTCTGCTCTAGATGATCGTGTAGGGAAGTAGATTCTGTGGTACGCATTAGTCCTGCTTTTTAAGCTTTGCCATGTAAAACCCGTCATTATTCGCTGCGGGATTCACCGTTCGCTCTTGCTCCAAGGTAAATTCCGGGTGATTCTTTAAGAACAATTGTACCTGATTCGTATTCTCCATAGGAAGGATGCTACACGTTGCGTAGACAAGCGTCCCGCCTGGCTTGAGCATCGCAGGATAACGGTGCAAAATATCTGCTTGCACTTCTTCTAAACGGTCCAGATGCTCCTGGGCCAATTTCCATTTGGTATCGGGCTCTCGTTTAATGACACCCGTTCCAGAACAAGGAACATCTAAAAGCAGGTAATCTGCCGTTTCTTGTAACTCTTCTAAAACACCTGCTTCTTCCCAAGCTCGGGTCTCCACGATATTCAAGCCGCTGCGCTGTGTACGCTTTTTTAGTTCACCCAGTTTGCGCCCCTCCACATCCATAGCGATAAGCGTCCCTTGGTTATTCATCAGCGCACCGAGCAATAACGTTTTCCCCCCAGCTCCTGCACATGCATCGATAGTCGTACTGCCTGGAGTGGGGTTGAGAAAATGACCAATTTCTGCGGACCCGGCGTCTTGAACTTCAAACCATCCTTGCTTAAAGGCCGCAATATTGTTGAGTTTAGGTCGACCTTCTAAGCACAGTGCATTTGGAAATACGGGATGGTCATAGGTGGCGATACCCGCATCATTCAGTGCGTCAATCACTGCAGTGCGGGTAGACTTCAACGGGTTTACACGGATATTTACCGTGTTTGGTGTATTCATTGCAGCGGCAATAACGGGCCATTGTTCTCCTAGTTGTTCGCTTGCAAGTGCATCAAACCACGTTGCGTAGCTTTCCTTTTGTGCTACTGTGGTTAAAGATTTCTTGGCCGCTGCAACATCAAAATCTCGAACGGCGTCAAATTTCGGCCAATCCGGTAATTCATAACCGCGCCACTTCCAATACACGCCAAACAACTTTTGCAGGTCCTTGCGTTTGGTGGACGGCTCTTTGTCGAGCAATGCCCATAAGAACCCCCACCAGCGTACCATCTCGTAGGTATGTTCGGCCACGAAGCTGCGGTCACGCGATCCCCATTTCTTGTTTTGTCTCAATAGACGTTCTACGACTTTGTCGGCGTAGATCCCTTTTCCAAAGGCCATTTCAAGTGCCTCGAGAACACCGGCTACGGTGTTCGGAAATAGGCGAGGGGAAGGTGTACTCATCAAATCGCTGGGTAAGTATTTGGATCTTTTTCGTGCATCACGGCATAGATTTGCTCGACCATATCGTCAATCGACGGCTTGCTAAAATAGTCTCCGTCCGAAGCAAATGCGGGTCGGTGATCTTTAGAGCTTATGGTGACAGGTGCACTGTCAAGGTGACGATAGCCGTCCTGATCTTCTAGGATGTTCTGCAATAAGAAGGCGCTCCCGCCACCGCGAACATCTTCATCCAAGATGATGAGCGTGTTCGTCTTTTTCAAACTTTCACTAACCTGCTTCTCGATATCGAATGGAATCAAGGATTGTGCATCGATCAGTTCTACGTCGACCCCCAAGTTTGCAAGTTCTGCTACAGCAGCTTCTGCAAGGGTACAGTTCGATCCATAGGTAAGAAGAGTGACGTCAGAACCCTCTCGCATCACTTCTACTTTACCGATAGGCGTAGTGAATTGGCCTAAATTTTTAGGCAATAGCTCTTTTCTACGGTAACCATTCAAACATTCGATAACCAGTGCTGGGTTGTCGAGCTCCATGAGTTTGTTGTAGAATCCTGCCGCTTTGGACATGTTTCTAGGAACCAGTACGTAGATCCCTTTGATCGAGTTGATGATGGTTCCCATCGGCGATCCGCTGTGCCAGATGCCTTCTAGACGGTGGCCACGGGTACGTATGATGGTTGGCGCTTTTTGACCGCCTGCCGTTCTGTAGTGCACCGTAGCTAGATCATCGGACATGATTTGTAGCGCATAGAGCAAATAGTCGAGGTATTGAATCTCTGCGATTGGACGTAAACCACGCATGGCCATTCCAATCCCTTGCCCCATAATGGTTGCTTCACGAATCCCGGCATCAGAAACTCGTGTTTCCCCATATTTGATTTGCATTCCCTCGAGACCTTGGTTCACATCACCAATTTTCCCGGAATCTTCACCGAACACCAGGAGTTCTGGATGATCGCCAAACAGTTGGTCAAAATTATCACGAATCACGATGCGCGCATCAACTTGCTCGGTATCGGTGTAATCTGCCGGCGTCGAGTTCAGTAGAAGATCTGCGTCGTTCGCGCTGTATAGATGTGAGCTGTAGCGCTTGTCTTGTTCTTTGAACTCTTTATCCAACCACCCCTTCAGTGGGGCGGTATCTACACGAGAGTCACCTACAACCGTGCGCAATGCTTTGCGAACCGCCTTAAATGAATGTGCTACCTCAATGTCTTCGACCGCCTCTAAATCGGTAATAATTGGCGTCACAAAAATGCCTTTCTCACCTTGAGACTGTAGGGCCTTCAATAACGGAAGCACCTCATTTCTAAGACGTGTCGGCTGACTTTGATAGATCTTCCAAGCTTCTTTCTTGCCTTCTCGGGCAGCCTTCTTCGCATCTTTGGTAAGCGCGTCTAATTCTTCTTGCGTCGCAATACCTTGCGCTTGCATCCACTCGCCGAACTTTAAAATACAATCGTGGTCTTTCTCCCATTGAAGACGTTCCGGCGACTTGTAACGTTCGTGCGAACCAGATGTACTGTGTCCCTGAGGCTGCGTCATGCCTTTGACGTGAATCATCACAGGAACATGCTCTTCACGAGCGACTTTGGATGCCTGCATGAAGGTGTTGATCAGTGCGGTATAATCCCAAGCATCCACTACGAAAATGTCATAGCCTTTGCCGTTTTCATCGCGCTGGAACCCCTTGAGGATTTCACTGATGTCTTCCTTGGTTGTTTGGTATTCAGCACCGACCGAAATTCCGTACGCATCGTCCCAAACAGAGATGACCATAGGTACTTGAAGTACGCCGGCGGCATTGATGGTTTCAAAGAAAAGGCCTTCAGAAGTAGAGGCGTTACCGATCGTACCCCAAGCGACTTCGTTTCCATCCTTTGAAAACTTCTCTGAGCCCTCAAAAGCAACTTCTTTGTAGACTTTTGAAGCTTGTGCTAAACCTAAAAGTCTAGGCATTTGTCCCGCAGTAGGGCTGATGTCTGAGGAACTGTTGTATTGCGCGGTAAGGTCGACCCACTGGCCGTTTTCGTCCAAACTACGCGTTGCAAAGTGACCGTTCATCTGACGTCCGCCGGCCATAGGCTCATGCTGGACGTCTGTAACTGCGTACAATGAATTGAAAAACTTCACCGCATCCAGTTCACCAAGCGCCATCATGAAGGTCTGATCGCGGTAGTAACCACTGCGAAAATCGCCCTTTTCAAATGCTTTCGCCCAGGCAATCTGTGCCAATTCTTTTCCGGCCCCGAAGATCCCGAATTTTGCTTTTCCAGTCAGTACCTCACGACGTCCCATGAGCGAACACTCTCGAGAGAGCACGGCCGTGTAGTAGTCGTTTTTGATTTCTTCCTGGTATTCTTTGTAACTGATTTCTTGTTGCTTCTCTGTCATCTGTGATGGGTTCATTCGAGTGGGTTAATCTCTTATTTTACAAATATAAGGCAGAAGTCGCCTTACATGATGCGTTTGAAAACGAACAGCACAAACAGGGTAATGACGATCAGTAGCAATACCTGTATTCCACCGCTTTTGTAGTGCACCTTGTGCATACTCAGGTCTTTGCGGTAACTGAAGAACAGAAATGTTAAAAAACTAACGGCGAAGACGCCTGCAAAAATCCAATGTCCTGTAGTGATGTTTTCCATGCTGCAAATTTACTTTCTTTGGAGTGAAATAAAGACGTTATGAAGAAGCAAATCTCACACGTGGAAAAGTTCCATGACACATTCGGAATCCCTAATGAATACGCGCCCGTCGCGGCCATTCGTGAAGATCTCATCCAGTTGCGATTTAAGTTGATGGCAGAAGAGAACCAGGAGTACTTAGAAGCTGCCTTAGCCGGCGATATGACCGAGGTTGCAGATGCGCTGGGTGACATGCTATATATCCTTTGTGGTACCATTTTGAGCCACGGGATGCAGGATAAAATAGAGGAGGTGTTCGAAGAGATTCAACGCAGCAACATGAGTAAATTGGGCGAAGATGGAAAGCCGATCTACCGTGAAGACGGCAAGGTACTGAAGGGCCCCGGCTATTTTAAGCCGAACATTACCGCAATTTTAGCGCAGGAATAGGCCGTACCTCTTCTTTCTCGGTACGTTCATCAAACTGAGGAGTACAGCCTTCTAGTGAGGCTGCGCTCTTCCCTCCATTGTCCCAAGGGAGGTATTTGGCTTCAACCGCCGTTGAGGCCTTCACGGAACGAACTTCGCCTGCTTCGAAGAAAGTAGTGATCGAAGAACACGCAGTGGTATTTACCCCGTCAGGAGTGGCCGCTGAGGAAAAGTTGTGCATAATGCTTTGCGCATTTCCTTCCAGGAGTATCCGCTCTAAGCTGTTGTCTTTGAAACTCCCGTAGAGGAATTTCCCAGAGGCGGCATCGAAGTAGCTGGAATCTTTGCTTTGTGAAACAATGCGGACGTTTTGATGGAGATAGAGACTATCGAGCTGTTCTTCAGCGAGCATCAGGAGCGCAGAGTCGCACTTGAATTGGCTCTTATCCCCCCAAAGCAGTGGATTTGGATACAGTGCCAATTCCTCTTTAGATTCAAAATAAGTGAATCGGGTACTTCGTCCCTGAAATTTCTCACTGTAAAAGGCCGTATGCTCAAACATATGGACCGTTCTGAATCCAGCACTGTCTTCGCGAATGCTTAACGTATCGCCCTTGGCATACATCGTATCGCTATCCAAACTCTGGCGGTAGTAAACCGGGGAGTGCGCGTCTACATAATTCGGACTTTTCGCATACAAAATGTAGGGCGCTTCGAGAACAAAACCCTTGGCGGAATCTGCTACTAAGGCTTCAGCAAACAACTCACCGGCTTCTTCCTTGAGGTTATAGCTGATCGAATCGGCTGCAATGAACGAGGCGGGGGAAAGTATACTTGCGCCTCGACCTAGATTCAATTGCGCATGATCTGCTCCGTAGCTACCGAGGTTGCAGTAGATGGTCGAGCTGTCTCTGAGCAGTGTACTGGGCCCTAGAAAACGGTAGTAATTGGTATTGGGATAATACAGCAACGTATCGGTTGCTAGCTGATATTCCGGATCTACAGCCACTACATTTCCTCGAAGCCTAATCTGCTCTATTTGAGTATTATACACACCCTTATCTGAAGTTAATTTGAGGTCTTTGCGGTAGAGCGTGCTTCGGGTGAGGTAGTACGCCGTCTGGTTGTTCCTATCGAAGCGTAAGGCGGTGGTTTTTAGCGTAGAATTTGGAGTACGCAACTCTACATTCTCGTTGATCGTAAAGAGCCGCTCATCCCCGTTATAATTTAACGTTTCGCCTACGATTGTGGTCGTATCGGACTGAACAATACGAACGTTACCAAATGCGTCGAACGTGTTTTCTGGCTGTGTAAGTACGGCAGAATCGCAATACATCTTTGCGGCATCCTGTTGTAACCCCACGTTTCCTCGTAAATAGTACACGCGAGAACCTGTCGCACTTTTTACGATATCCGTAATGTCACTACTGAGAATACGAATCTTGGTCTGCGCACTTCCGCTTTTGGGGAGTGCGCAAAAAAGGGCCACACAAAAAAGTATGGCCCTACGCATTATCTTAAGATCGTTTGAGCGCGGTCAGGTCCGACACTTACTAGTGTGATCGGCACACCGACGGCTTTTTCAATGTAGTCGATGTATGTCTTGAACGTCGCAGGGAACTGCGCTTCATCCGTCATCTGAGTGAGATCTTCATCCCAGCCTGGTAGCTCGGTTAGAATAGGCTCTATGAGATCCTCTTGCAGTTTATATGGCAAATGCTCGATCACTTCACCTTTGTAGCGGTATGCCGTACAAATCTGGATAGGACCTACGCCGCTTAGAACATCTGACTTCATCATCATCAGTTCTGTAACGCCATTTACATCTATCGCGTACTTTAAAGCAGGAAGATCCAACCAACCGCAACGGCGTGGGCGACCAGTAGTCGCTCCAAACTCGTGTCCTTGTGCTTGAATAGTTTCCCCAGTTGCATCACTAAGCTCTGTAGGGAAGGGACCAGAACCTACACGTGTACAATACGCTTTGAAGATTCCGTAGACATTTTTGATCTTGTTTGGCGCCACACCCAATCCTGTACACGCACCAGCACAAGTTGTGGTGGATGATGTAACGAACGGGTAGGTTCCAAAGTCAATATCCAATAGGGTACCCTGAGCTCCTTCAGCAAGAATGGTGCGTCCTTCGCGCATCGCACTGTGCATGTAAGGCTCGCTGTCGATAATCTGTAGCGATCTCAAGTAGTCTACTGCCGCAAACCAGTTTTCTTCCAACTCTTCAAGGTTGTATTCAAACTCTGGGTAACCGCTGAGCAGTTGCTTGTGCTTGTTGACCAACGCATCGTATAATTCCTGGAAGTTCTCGAGCTGAATGTCACCAACACGAAGGCCGTTACGACCTGTTTTATCCATGTACGTTGGACCGATACCTTTGAGTGTAGACCCAATTTTTTTCTTGCCCTTCGCCGCTTCACTTGCTGCATCAAGCAAACGGTGTGAAGGAAGGATCAAGTGTGCTTTACGAGAAATTTTCAAACGTGAAAGTACATCAGGCTCTTGAGCGATCAGCTTGTCCAATTCACCTTTGAAGATGACTGGATCGATCACCACACCATTACCTACGATGTTTTCTACATTTTCGTGAAATACACCCGATGGGATGGTGTGTAAAACGTGCTTTTTACCTTCAAATTCTAAGGTGTGACCTGCATTCGGTCCGCCTTGAAAGCGCGCGATAATGTCATATTTCCTCGTCAATACATCGACGATTTTACCTTTTCCTTCATCTCCCCATTGGAGACCTAGAAGTACATCTACAGCCATATTACTTTTGGTTTAGGTCTTGTTTCTTTTTCGCGTAGAAGTATAGACTATGACTCTCTACTTCGACGTTAAAGACCTCTTCGATTGTTTTCTTGATATTTTCTATACGAGGATCGCAAAATTCAAAAACTTCACCTGTATCACTAAGGATGACGTGATCGTGTTGTTTGTTGAAGTACGACTTTTCGTAAAAACTCTGATTTTGCCCGAACTGGTGCTTGCGAATCAAACCACAGGTAAGTAGCAGCTCGATGGTATTGTATAAAGTAGCCCGGGAAACGCGATAGTTTTTCTCTTTCATGGTGAGGTACAAGGTCTCTACGTCGAAATGATCGTCGCTTTGGTAGACTTCACTGAGTATTGCAAAGCGCTCTGGAGTTTTACGCTGGTTGTTCTGCTCCAAATAGCGGCTGAATACTTGTTTTACCTGTTCTTGTGCCTCTTTCGTTGTGCTCATGTGAGAACTAAAGCGCTAAAATACGTCTATCTGTTGAATTTACCCACTCGATTCACGGTGCTTATTCCCTCTAGCGCCTTGATATTGTTAATAGTATCTGTGAGCGCCACTTTATCAGCGACTTCGATGGTTAATTGGCCTGTGAATAACCCGTCGTCCACCGAGAAAGAAATGGCTTTGATGTTAATATTCAGATCGCTGGAAACCACTTTGGTGACATCGTTCACAATACCCACTCGGTCCATGCCCTGGATTTCAATATTTACAGTGGAGGTGGAGGCCTTTTGATCGATCCATTTTGCCTTCATCACACGGTTGGCAAAACGGCTTTGTAACAGTACCGAATTCGGACAATCGTCACGGTGCACCTTTAGACCATCCGCTGTAGTTACAAATCCAAAAACGCGATCCCCGGCAACTGGGTTGCAGCACTTGGCCAAGGTATACTCTACATCTTGCTCGTCTGTACCAAATACAAGTTGGTGGTGCTCAGTGACTTCCTTAGGCTTGTTAAGTTTCGTTTTGGCATAACTACTCTTTACTATACGCTGCTTGAAGTAGTTAACTAGACCAGAAGTCTCCCGCGCATATTCGCGAAGCTTCTTATTATCAATCACCCCAAGACCTACTTTGAAGTACAATTCATCCGGATTTTTTAGCCCGAAATAATTGACCAATTTTTGAATGTTACTCGCCGTTGCCTTCAGCTTAATGACCTTGAGCTTACGCTCGAGAATCATGTGCCCCTGACCCGTGATGAGTTGCTTTTCTTGTTTTAGGGCTCTTTTTATACGTTGCTTGGCCTTACCCGTTTTCACAAAACTCAACCAGTCTTCCTTAGGCTCTTGCTTCATCGAAGTCAGTACCTCCACTTGATCCCCAGATTTAAGCGGAGAACTTAGCGGTACCAATTTCCCATTCACCTTCGTCCCCAAACATTGTGCCCCGACTTCACTGTGTATCTCAAAGGCAAAATCCAGCGCAGTAGCACCCTTCGGTAGGGCCACCATCTTTCCCTTTGGAGTAAAGACAAAGATTTCTGAAGCAAAGAGGTTCATTTTGAAGTTCTCTATGAAATCCTCGCTGTCGTTATCCGGGTCGTCTAAGAACTCACGAATGCGCTGAAGCCAGGTGTCCAAGGTATTCGAGCCCGAACTATCTTCTTTGTACTTCCAGTGCGCGGCGAACCCATTTTCCGCAATGTCATCCATACGACGTGTACGAATCTGCACTTCCACCCAGTGGCCTTCAGGTCCCATAACCGTAGTGTGCAAACTTTCATAGCCATTACTCTTTGGAGAAGAAATCCAGTCTCTTAAGCGAAGTGGATTCGGGCTAAAGTTTTGTGTTACCAGGGAATAGGCCTTCCAGCATTCCGCCTTTTCCATATCCAATTCAGAATCCAAAATGATCCGAATCGCGTATTTATCGTACACCTCATCAAAACCCACCTTCTGGTTCCGCATCTTTCGACGAATCGAGAAAATACTCTTTGTACGTTTCTTAATGTCAAAAGATAGACCGGCCTTTTCGAGATCGTGTCCAACGGTAGCCGTGAATTTATTGAGGTAGGTGATGTCACCGAGCTTCAGCTGCTCCATACGATCCGCAATCTCATGGTACATGTCAGGCTCGGTATAGCGCAGTGAAGTGTCTTCTAACTCCGTTTTGATTCTGTACAACCCTAATCGATGGGCGAGGGGCGCGTAGATAAAAAGGGTCTCTGATGCCTTCGTCAACTGCTTGTGCGACGGCATGCCGTGCATGGTACGCATGTTGTGCAAGCGATCCGCTAGTTTGATCAAAATCACTCGTACATCGTCGGAAATGGTCAAAAGCATCTTGCGATAATTCTCAAGCTGCATGCTGCTTTCCATACTCACTACACCGGAGATCTTTGTCAATCCATCGATCAGACGCGCAATGTGCACGTTGAACATGGATTCGATGTCATCTAGCGTGTACTCTGAATCTTCAACGACATCGTGCATCAAGGCAGTAGCAATACTTGTAGGCCCCAAACCAATCTCAGTCGCCACAATCTGAGCAACCTCGATGGGATGAGTAATGTAGGGCTCACCGGTCTTTCGTCGCACGCCTTTGTGTGCGTCTTTCGCAATGTTGAACGCCTTTGTAATCAGCGCTTTATCGGCCTTTTCGGTTTTGTACTCGATGCTGTTTAACAAGTCCTGAAAGGCACCGTCAACAAGCTTTTGATCTTTTAATTCTTGGTCGGTCATGGGCGATGCTCTTAATCGATCAAAAAGATGGCAGGACGTTTATGAATGTCCGGGAAATTCCCAATCCAATTCGATATCGTCTTCGTTTGTATAAATTCAGTCTTCAAACTGATATCGCTAGCAATACACAGCTTCGTCTCTGGATGCAGCACCTTGATCAATTCTTCCAGCAACTTGCCATTGCGGTACGGCGTTTCCATAAAAATCTGAGTGATGCCGTCGCGAATCTCCTTTTGCATGATTTGAAACGTACGCTTGCGTATGTTCCCATCAAACGGCAAATACCCACGGAAGGTGAATTGCTGGCCATTAAACCCACTCGCCATAAGAGCAAGTAGAATAGAGGAGGGCCCCACACATGGTTTTACAGCAATCCCTTTTCTATGCGCAATGCTTACAATTTCCGCACCCGGATCTGCCACACAAGGCACACCTGCTTCGGAAATCACGCCTGCATCTTGACCAGATTCGACAGGCTTCAAAAATAACGGCAAGTCCAGTGGGTCGGTTTGCTTGTCGATAATCTCCATAGTGATTTCACGCTGATTTTTCTCAGGGAGTAATCTTTTGATATACGCCCTTGCCGTGCGCTCGTTTTCGACAATAAAATACGTCAACTCGTCGATCTTGGCTATGACGTCTGCAGGCAAGATTTCAGAGAAATTATCCTCACCTAAGGTATTTGGGAGTAAGTATATGGTTCCACTCATGCGTTGTGTTGTAAAAATGTTGTGATGCTCTCTTTTAGCATTTGATAGACCTGCTCGAATCCTTCGTCTCCACCGGTGTATGGATCGGGTACTTGTAGATTCTGCTCCGGGTAAGCCTCGTTCATAATCAAACGAATCTTTGCCTTTGCTTGATCGTTTGGAGCGAGCTGCATTAGATGACTGTGGTTCGAGCTGTCCATGGCAAAGATGACGTCAAATTCTTCGAAATCTGATACTACTACAGGTCTAGATCGTTGATGATCGATGTCCATTCCATGTGCTCGTGCGGTGATAATGCTGCGAGTGTCCGGACGTTCTCCTTTGTGCCAGCTAGAGGTGCCTGCAGAATCTATAACCCAATCTTTTGGGGCCAATTCTTCAAGAATACCATGCGCTAACGGGGACCTGCAAATGTTCCCTAAACAAACCATCAATACTTTCATAAATAAAAAAGAGTCAATACCCGAAGATACTGACTCTTTACCGCATTCGTTAGAAGAAATTAAGCGAGTGTAAGTCTCTTTTGTAAATCTTCAACGTAAGTTTTGAAACGCTTGTCGGTTTCTTTGAGGTTATTCACTGTTCTACAGGCGTGTAGCACTGTTGCGTGGTCTTTATTTCCACACTGCTGGCCGATAGAAGCAAGGCTGTTCTTGGTCAATTGTTTCGAGAAGTACATACTCAACTGGCGCGCTTGTACGATCTCACGTTTTCTTGTTTTGCTCTTGAGCATTTCAAGCGGCATATCGAAATAGTCACACACCACTTTCTGAATGAAATCAATACTGATCTCACGAGTTGTACTTTTGACAAATTTGTCCACCATGCTTTTCACAAGCTCCATGGTGATTTGCTTCTTGTTCAACGATGCTTGAGCGAGAATACTGATCAATGCACCTTCTAGCTCACGGATGTTTGAATTGATCGCTTGTGCAATGTACTCAACGATGTCTTGCTCGATCTCAATACCATCATTGTAGAGTTTCTTCATCAATATGGCTACACGCGTCTCAAGTCCTGGTTTTTGCAAATCGGCACTCAGTCCCCATTTAAAGCGGGAGAGTAGACGTTGCTCCATTCCCTGCAATTCTACCGGCGCACGGTCAGAAGAAAGAATGATCTGATTCCCGTTTTGGTGCAAGTGGTTAAAGATTTCGAAGAAGACATCTTGTGTTTTCTCCTTACCTGAGAAGCTTTGGACATCATCGATGATCAATACATCGATCATCTGGTAAAAGTGTACAAAGTCGTTTTTCGTATTATTTCGAATGCTGTCAATGAACTGCTGGGTGAACTTTTCAGCGCTTACATACAACACCGTCTTCTCCGGATAATTGTCTTTGATTTCGACACCAATCGCATGCGCAAGGTGCGTTTTACCTAAACCAACACCTCCATAGAGCATGAGTGGATTAAAGGATGTACCGCCAGGGTTGTTACTTACGGCAATACCTGCTGAACGCGCAAGACGGTTGCAATCCCCTTCGATGAAATTTTCGAACGTGTAATTTGGATTGAGTTGCGAGTCGATGTTCAGCTTTTGGAGGCCCGGAATCACAAACGGATTTTTAATGCCTTTCTCCGATCCGATCTTCATCGGCATGTTGACGCTTTGCGCAGGATGTTTTTTACGTCCTGAGCTCGGCAACTTCATGGTAGGAGGGGTGATGTTATCGTAGGTATTCTCAAGCACAATGCTGTATACCAATTTAGCCTCTTTTCCTAAAGGCTTGGTAATCGCCGCTTTGAGTAATGAAATATAATTCTCTTCAAGGTATTCGTAAAAGAATTTAGAAGGTACTTGTACCGTTAATACGGAAGCCTGGAGTTTGATCGCTTTGATCGGTTCGAACCAAGTGGTATAAATCTGCTCGTCAACATTATCTTTGATAAACTCTAGAGACTGATTCCAAACTGAGCCAACGCTTACATCCATGGTCATTATATATTCATCCGCAGGGTGTTCAAGCCTACGTTTTGTAGTGTGTGTTATTCAAAAAATTCTGGGGTGAAGTAGGAGGGCGTGTATGTCCCTCTCAACAACAAGACAAATGTGTTGATAAATTACTTGTGAAAAAAATTTTTCTGCCCTTGTGTTAATAAAAAGTTTTTTTAAAGAGTATTGTAACTACCTGAAAATCAGCGTAGAGATTAAACCACCAAATATTTTTAGTATCAGTTACTCAATATCTGCACCTGTGTTGAAAAATGTGCAGGTTTTGAGAGGGTTAACCGCGATCAGCAGGTAAACTTCATGTTAAATTGAACGCTTATGAAGGACTTTTTAATTCTAGATCGACACGCACTCCGACCAAGATATTCTGAAACAGATCAGATGGGAGTGGTGTATTATGGAAACTATGCGACCTATTTTGAAGTAGGTCGTGTGGAGTTGATGCGAAAAATAGGATTGAGCTACGCCACAATGGAAGCTTCAGGAACGATGCTGCCGGTGGTACATATGTCCATAGATTTTAAGAAAGGCGCGCGCTATGACGAGGAAATCACGCTTGAAACTCAGATTCAGGAGCTTCCGACTAGAAAGATATCATTTTACCACCACCTGAAAAATGCTGCTGGGCGAACCTTGGTTACTGGCACCGTGGTACTCGTATTCGTTGACGCTCAGACCTTCAAGCCTAAATATTGTCCCGAGGACCTCAAAGAGCTGCTTGTTAAAGCTTCCGAAGCACAGTAATATCGCCAAGATCGGAAGTAGCGCGAAGGACGAAAGGTATCTCTTGCTTAAGGATCATTGTACCCGTTACGTTTTCTGATTGCCAAAGCAGTTGCCCATTAAAGGTGTAGGCACAAACTTGGTAGGATTGATGCTTAGGCAAAACGAGTAGGTTGTATTCTCCGTCGTAGCGCAATTCAGGTCGTTGCAATGAACGAGCATATTCCTGTTCACTTTGCTGCTGTAAAATGTTTCGTGGTGCTCCAAAGGCGCTGTAAATAGCCGACTGATGCATTCCACCTGTGATCAGGCTGTCTGCAGCGAGATACTCTTGCGCTATTGCTCTGAAGCTGTCAAATGGCAAAATGGTGTAAAGCGACTCTAAAACGATCTGGTCTGCAACGCTGTCCGTCACCGTAGCGTCATTAGAGAAGTCGAGCATTGCACTTACAATGAGATCGGTGTGTTGATAGATTCCACTAAAGAAAATAGTATTGTAATCTTTCACACCATCGTGCACTAAGCTTCTGCCTGACCAAAACACATTGTTCCCGTCCCAATCAAAAACACGTGTACTGGTTACGCCCTGAAGACGACCGTAACGTTCCGCGAAATAATCGCCTAAGGCTTCGTCATAGGTGGCACGCTGGGTGCCAGAATTGCTATTGGGTGCAGCTGCGTGAGAAATGGCATGTCCCAGTTCGTGGATGATCACATCAGCATCTTCAGCATCGTCAACACCGCCTTCGCCGAAGTAGAGTCGTGGGGTAGGGAAACCCCAGTTAAAAAGACTGTTATCTTGGCCATTCAGGGCTTGCGGGTCCACATGAATGGCGTAGTTCATCAAACTGTCGTAGCCTAGATGCCGTAGATATTCATTTTGAGAGGTGATGTGGTACATGCACATGACTTGCTCGAAAGCGGGAGGTGTGCGCCCACCGGTCCATTCGCTAGGATCCGTACTGATAGAAGTGTAAGGAGCGTCAAAATCTAGCATTTTAACGAAGTCATTTTCTAATCGTAGGGTATCGTTTACGGAGGTCACCTTTAGGGTTACATCTACAGCGAGACTGTCTAATACAGCGCCGTTTTGGTCGTTTTGATCGACGTAAATGCCTCCGTAGGAAAATTGGTTAGGAGTAAGAGGGTCAGGATTAAAAACCCGACCAGCCACGGAAGTATCGGCAGAGGTTGAGTGAACATTAAGATCTAATGTCCAGCTATTTATGTCATTCGAGAGCACCACGTAATGCTCATGATTTTGAAGGATCGTATCGGCTGCGACATTATGCCATTGCTCGCCATTGAAAAACAAATAAGGTCCGTTAGGCTGCTTTGGAAGGGACGAAATCTCCTGTTCAGTAAGGCTGTGACGTTCGCGGATGAAAGCGCCGTTTGAAGCCCGCACGGCAATGTGCTGGTGTTGGAGTATAGGAATATTCCGGTACGTATACGTAGAGCGAACATAGGTTGCATACGGTGAAGTGCGCAAACTGTGTGGTATAAGCTCAAGATCAATAGCCGTTTGAGCAGTACTGAAAATACTATAGAGCGCTAACGCGAAGGAGATGATTCTTTTCAAAATGCTGCAGGGTTTCTTCCAATTTACTTTTTTCCACTCGAACCACATAACGCAATCGAGCCTCTTGTATTCTTTCTACGGTAGTCAGGTTCAATTCTCTCGAGACACGTTCCACAAACGAGAGCTCGCTGTAGTCAAAATGAAGGGCAATATCCCGGGTAATGACCTCCGTAACTAACGTATTCGAATGTATCGCTTCTTTTGCTGCTCCGCCGTACGCGCTGATCAGCCCTGGAACGCCCAGCTTGATGCCGCCGAAATAGCGCACTACCACGCAGGCCACATTTACAAGCTCTGCGCTTTGAAGAGCTCTCAGTATAGGGGCTCCAGCAGTATTTGCCGGCTCGCCATCGTCATTTGAGCGTTCATAAATCTCTTCGGGATCGATCCGAAAGGCCCAGCAATAGTGACGTGCATTGGGTTCATTGGCTTTGACGAGTTCTAATTGTGCACGGAAACTCTCCTCGCTTTTACACGGAAGCAAATAGGCGTTAAACTTACTGCCCTTGTCCTTGTACATTCCCAGCGAGGGTTCGGTGATGGACGTGAACTTATCGTCTGACATCCCAAAGATCTTCTAGGGTTTCAAACGTAGTGTGTGCACTCTCGGTGTCACTAGGTAAGGAAGGAGCCACAATACCCTCACCGATAACTTTATCAAGACTGGTGTAGGTCCAAGCCGCATCATACCGCCCAATATCGATAAAAGATTGAATGACATTCCCGCCGCCTTCGACTAGAACATGTCCTATACCAAGTTCCAAAAGGGCCGGTAAATACGCATCTATTTCTTTTGGATCAGCAATAATGGTCTCCAAACCTTCGACTTGTGATTCTGCAATGACTATCGGCGGTGTATGCAGGCAGGCGGCGTTTTCAGCGGTAACGGGATATTGAGTAGACTGAAGAACGATAGGTCGAGGCGATCTCCCTGACCAATTCCTAGTACTCAACGAAGGCCTATCGTAGACTAAGGTCTTGGCACTTATCAAGATGCCGTCCACAGTCGCACGAAGGCGATGAGAAGCAAGAGCCGCTAATGGACCCGACAGTGCCGTTGGTGAGTCGGAAACGGCGCGCTTGCTATCGATACATCCATCAGTACTCTGCGCCCATTTTAAGGTGATCATGGGACGGTTTAGGGCAAAATTGGTCCAAAAACTTTGATGTGCTTTTTCAAAAAGCTCCGGCTGATCAGAGAATTCCACCATAACACCATGAGATTTCAGGTGTGCAATGCCCTTTCCATCGACCTTCTTGTGCGGATCTCTACAGCCGATCACCACATGTGGAATGCCATGAGCGGTGATGAGCTCGCAGCAAGGCGGTGTTTTTCCGTGATGTGCGCAGGGCTCTAGGGTACAATACAGCGTAGATTGGCGCAATAATTCTCGGTTTTTTACCGAACGAATGGCCAATACTTCTGCGTGCGGCCCGCCGTATTCGTGGTGGTAGCCTTCACCTATAATCTTACCGTCACTGACGATCACAGCACCCACGGAAGGGTTGAGCTGTGTGCGCCCATTGCCATAACTGGCCAATTGTAAGCAACGTGTGAGAAACTTAGCGTGATCCATACCACAAAGGTAGTCGCCTAATGCCTAAATTCACTTTTGAATGGAAAGTTTAGCAACATACCAGCAAAGGGCTGTTAACGCCTTGACTCCGAGCTATGGAGCGCGTGAGAGCCAAAACATCGTTCGCTTCTGGTTGGAAGTGCGCGGCGGCTTTTCGCGCATGGACCTCGTCCTTCGTGGAACTGAAGAGGTTGAGCTGGACTGGTTTGACGCAGATTTGGAGCGATTGATCGCGCTAGAGCCCGTTCATTACGTAGTGGGTTGTGCCTACTTTATGGAACAGCTGCTAGAGGTAAACGTCACTACGCTGGTTCCAAGGCCAGAAACAGAGGAACTGGTACGCGGAATGGTCGACTATATTTCAAATGCTCCGATACGCACCCTCGTGGATATTGGTACCGGGAGCGGATGTATCGCTCTGGGAATAAAGTTGTTGAGGAGTGCGTGGGAGGTCACAGGCATCGACGTGCAAGCGGGGGCGGTAGCCGTGGCAAAGCGCAATGCTGGTGCATGGGGTCTCGAAGTAGGTTTTAAGCAGCAGGATGTTCGATCCATGGACCGTCTTACGGAAGATGTGATCGTTAGTAACCCTCCGTACATCCCTAGAAGTGAAGGTGTTACGATGGATAAGCATGTAGTAGGCGAGGAGCCGGATGTGGCCTTGTTTGTTCCTGATGACCAACCTTTAGAGTACTATGAAATGATCCTTGAAAAAGGCACTAGGATGGCGCCAGAAAGGAGTCGGTATTTTGGCTTCGAAATTCATGAAGATTTTGGGCCGGAAATGGTGGAATTGGGCCATAGATATGGATTAAAAAATGTGGAACTTGTACCGGATTTACAGGGGAAGGATAGAATGATTTTCGGAAGATATGACGGATAAAGACAGAATTTTAGCGCTTCGAAAGGAGCTGCATGAACACAATCATCGCTACTACATTTTGGATGCGCCGATCCTTTCGGATTATGATTTTGACCAATTATTAAAAGAGCTCGAACTTC
Source organism: uncultured Schleiferiaceae bacterium (assembly GCA_965655695.1). GTDB lineage: Bacteria > Bacteroidota > Bacteroidia > Flavobacteriales > Schleiferiaceae > UBA10364. The sequence continues at coordinate 25,163 of CBFHHO010000003.1, forward strand.
TCGAAGCACAACATCCTGAACTCTACGATGCGAACAGTCCCTCTCAGCGTGTTGGTGGGGGAGTCACTAAAAAATTCGTCACCGTTGCACACCAGTACCCGATGCTCTCGCTGAGCAATTCCTATTCGTTAGAGGAAATACAGGAGTGGATTGGTCGCGTTCATAAATTGGCCCCAGAGGCGAGCTATGTTTGTGAGCTGAAATACGACGGTGTTGCGATCGGCATCCAGTATAAAAACGGCCAGTTGCACCGAGCGGTTACCCGTGGAGATGGAACACAGGGGGACGACATCACCACCAACGTACGAACCATTCGGAGCATACCCTTAACGCTGGGAAAAGGAGCACCGGACGACTTTGAGATTCGAGGGGAGATTGTGATGCCGCATGCAGCCTTTGAACGCTTGAACCAGAGACGGTCAGCGGAAGGATTGGCTACGTTCGCAAACCCTAGAAATTGTGCTTCGGGTTCTTTGAAACTTCAAGACAGTAGCGAGGTAGCTTCTCGTGGGCTTGACGCGTATTTGTATTATGTATTGCCGGAAGGAAAATTGGCTCCTTCGCATAGTGAGGCCATCAAAGCAGCTGGAGACTTAGGTTTTAAGATTCCCAAAACAGAGGACAGATTCATAGCCACTTGTCAAAATGCCGAAGAAATCATGGCGTTTATAGATCACTGGGATACTGCACGTGCCCAGTTACCTTTTGATATTGACGGCATTGTGATTAAAGTAGACAGTTACCGTGCCCAGCAAGATTTAGGGTTTACCGCAAAATCTCCCCGCTGGGCGACTGCCTTCAAATTTAAAGCAGAGCAGGTCAGCACGGTATTGGAAAAAGTTACCTATCAAGTAGGGCGCACCGGTGCCATCACCCCTGTCGCGAACCTTGCGCCGGTCTGGTTGGGCGGTACAACCGTTAAGCGCGCTTCGTTGCACAATGCGGACCAGATCGCTGCGCTCGACCTTTATGAAGGCGATCATGTGTATGTTGAAAAAGGAGGGGAGATCATCCCGAAAGTTGTGGGTGTAGACCTCAGTAAACGTAACGCCACGCAAGAACCGGTGCAGTACATCACCGAGTGCCCAGATTGTGGAAGTGATTTGCAGCGTAACGATGGAGAAGCGCAGCATTATTGCCCTAACACGACTGCTTGTCCTACTCAGATCAGTGGACGACTAGAGCATTTTATTTCGCGCAAAGCGATGGACATCATGGGAATGGGTGCTGAAACCATCCAACTGTTGGTTGAAAAAGAATTGATCCGTGAACCCTCCGATCTGTATCGATTAACCTATGACGATTTAATCGCTTTAGAAGGCTTTAAAGACAAGAGTGTTTCCAACATCTTGGAAGGTATAGAACGGTCCAAAGGCATCCCATTTGAACGTGTGCTATTTGCATTAGGAATTCGTCATGTAGGTGCAACCGTTGCCAAGAAACTTGCCAAACATTTCACTTCAATAGACGCCATTATACTTGCTGATAAAGAGAAGATTACAGAAGTAGAAGGCATGGGTGATGTGATTGCTGAGGAGATGGTGAACTATCTCTCTAAACCAGAACATATAGGGATGCTTGAGCGCCTCGAATTGGCAGGTGTCCAACTAAAAGTAGATGCATCTCAAATCGTAGCAACCAAAGAAAGTTCCATTACCGGTGCCAAAATTGTGGTCTCAGGAGTCTTCTCTAGGTATTCTAGGAATGAGCTAAAAGCACTTATTGAGGAATATGGCGCAAATAATGTGGGAAGTATCAGCGGCAAGACTACTTATGTCGTTGCAGGTGAAGGCATGGGTCCATCCAAGCTGGAGAAAGCCACTAAACTTGGTGTGACGATACTTTCGGAAGAGGAATTCTTAGAAAAAATTGGCTTGTGAAAAAGGTGATCGACTTTTACCACCGCAAGGGATTTCGAAACGCGAAACCTTCGACTTTAGGGAAAATCACGAGTGCACCTCAAATCACGCTCTTGTACGACGACGACCATCAAAAAAAGGCGGTTGAATCCCTGTTCAAACATGTCGTAGGAGTAACTACGGTGCAAGCCAAACGCAGTAAAGAGCTGCCGATCAATACCATGCAACTGCATACGAATGACTTTGATTTCAAAGGGTTTCCAAAGGCAACCGTACCAGAGGCAGTCGTCTCATGCAGCATCTTGATCAACCTTCGAAAGGACCACAGATTAGACTGGTACTGGTTCGGAAACTCGTACAATTATCGTGTAGATTTGCAAGGCGATTGTCCTTTAGCGGACATCACGATTAATGGACCCTATTCCTTAGCGGAAAAGCTAAAAACCTTAATAAACTACCTAGACAAACTCCAACATGACTGATTTTTCTCCTTACGGCGTAGGTGTCGCACTTGTCACTCCATTTCAACCCGACACTTCTGTAGATTTTGACGGATTAGGCCGTTTGATCGAACACTGTATCGAAGGCGGAGTAAACTATTTTGTGGTGAATGGGACTACTGCAGAGAATCCTACATTATCGTTAGAAGAGAAACAAGCCATTTTAAGTTTCGTGATCGAGAAAAACGCAGATCGTTTGCCTGTGGTTTTCGGGATCGGAGGAAACCATACAGCCGCTTTGTGTGAAGAGCTAGAAAGCTTTGATGTAGCGGGTGTTAGTGCTATTCTTAGCGCTAGTCCGTACTACAACAAACCTACTCAGGAAGGCATCTACCAGCATTATTCGGCACTTGCGCAATCCAGTACATTACCGATCATTTTATACAATGTCCCGGGCAGAACAAGCAGCAACATCAGCGCTGAAACAACGGTGCGCTTGGCCAAGGACCACAGCAATATTGTCGCAATCAAAGAGGCAAGTGGCAATCTAGACCAGATTACAGAAATCATCCTCAACCGACCGGAAGGTTTTGGGGTCATATCTGGGGATGATAACCTAACCTATGCCATGATGGGATTAGGCGCTGAAGGTGTGATTTCCGTAAGTGGGCAAGGGGTTCCAGAGGTGTTTTGTGCGATGGTCGACGCCATGCTCGAAGGAGATTTAGCTACTGCTCGCGATAACCATTTGGCCCTGTTTGAACTGACCAACCTTCTATTTCAAGAGGGCAATCCTGCAGGTATTAAATCGGTGCTGCAACACCGTGGGGTATGCGGCCCTACAGTGCGCTTGCCGCTGGTTCAGGCTACCTCGGAACTGCACAGTGAGATTGAAGTTGCGTTAACACGACTGGGTGTAGAATTCATGCCCAATTAATATAGTTTTAAACCTCGCTTCACAGCATTTACCCCGTGAACACGCAGTTTTGTTAAAATCATTCTGCAATGCGTGTAAAGCGAAAACTAGAACTTTGCGTTCTCAGTGATCTCCACCTTGGCACCTACGGCTGCCACGCGAGAGATCTTAATGCCTACCTCAAAAGCATCCATCCAGATGTTCTCGTCTTAAACGGTGATATCATTGACATCTGGAACTTTAGAAAGCGTTATTTTCCCAAAGAGCACATCAAAGTCATTCGCTCTATTTTAAAAATGGCGGCGTCTGGAACGAAGGTGTACTACATCACTGGAAACCATGATGAATCATTGCGCCGATTCTCCGGTTTTAAACTCGGCAATATTGATCTTCGAGATAAGCTTGTACTGAAGATTGGTGAACAGCGTGCCTGGTTCTTTCACGGGGACGTGTTCGACCGCAGTATTCAAGGAGCGAAGTTCATTGCCAAACTCGGAGGGTGGGGATACGATCTGCTCATTCTGTTGAATAGGTTTCTAAACAACATTCTTTCCAGCTTAGGACGCGAGCGCTACAGTCTATCCAAACGCATCAAATCCGGTGTAAAGAAGGCCGTATCGTTCATCTCAGATTTCGAACAAGTTGCTGCCGACCTAGCTATAGATAAAGGATACGACTATGTGGTGTGCGGACACATCCACCAGCCACAGATGCGCACGGTGGAGAACGATAAAGGTTCGACCATCTATCTCAACAGTGGCGACTGGGTAGAAAGCTTGACGGCGTTGGAATATACTGCGGGGGCCTGGAAACTGTATCATCACGATGAATTGGAGCCGACTTCAAATGAGCCCGAAGAGGAGCATGAGGAAGGGGAGAACCCGCTATTGTCGAAGAAAGAATTGCTCGTTAAATTGAGCACTGAACTTCTTCAACATAATTCGTGAGAATACTCTACGCCCTTCAAGGAACCGGTAATGGACATTTAGCCCGAGCACGGGATTTAGTGCCTCGGTTCGCCCAGTACGCCACTGTGGACGTGCTCATCGCAGGTACGGCCAGTGACCTTGAACTAGGATTCCCTGTAACCTATCAAAAGTACGGGCTGGCCATGGTGTACAACTCGAGCGGTGCCGTCAGTTACTGGCGTTCGCTCTTTCGAAACAAAATCTTCACCTTCTTCAAAGACGTTTTTCAACTCCCGGTTCAAGACTATGATTTGGTGGTGATCGACTTCGAAGCAGTGGCCTCTTATGCCTGTAAACTCCGTGGAGTAAATGCCCTTCAGCTCAGTCATCAGGCGGCGTATTGGAGCGCACACTCGCCAAGACCCAAGCAAAAAAGTCTGCATTGGGAATTTGTCCTGAAACACATGTCGCCGTCGCATTTTAAAATTGGGTTTCATTTCGACGCGTTCGACACGTTCATCTTACCGCCGATCATCCGCAAGGAAATTCGCGAACTTACCGTAACACGTGCGAAAAAATGTGTCGTCTATCTTCCCTCGTACAGCAGCGCAGAGCTCACCAGCTTCTTTGGCCAATTCCAAACGCACCCGTTCGTCATTTTCAGCCCCAGAGCTACACCTTTTATCAATGACAACGTCGAGGTGCGCGCAGCGGACGTCAACGGATTTCTTCAAGAACTCGCCTCATGTACCCACGTGATTTGCGGAGCCGGTTTTGAAACCCCAGCCGAAGCCTTGTTCCTGGGCAAAGCCATTCTCGCAATTCCTATTGTAGGGCAGTACGAGCAAGGATGCAACGCCGCAGCCTTGGAGCAGATGGGCATTCACGTACTGCCGAAATTGGCGATGAATTACACCGAAGAAGTGGCAGAGTTTTTGAATCATACTCCGGCAAAAAAGGTCTCTTTTCCGGACTACGCTGAAGAATTAGTGAAATGCATTGTGGACAACGTTCATAGCGGACGTGAATATGATGACATTTCCTCTTTACAAGTTTGGTAAATAGCTTACCTTTGCACGTTCGAAGATGATTAGACAAATAGCTACATATATCCTTGCAGGAATGTTCCTTGTGAGTTGCGGTGAGTACCAGGAGGTATTAAAGAGCAAAGATTTGGATTATAAATTCTCCAAGGCCGTAGAGTACTACGAAGCGGAAGAGTTCAATAAAGCCTACCCAATTTTTGACGAATTGATCACCCTGTACCGCGGTACCCATAAAGCACAGGAAGTGTATTTCTACTACGCGAACACCTTGTTCATGCAGAAGAACTACATTTTGGCAGGTTACCACTTCAAGAACTTTTACAAGACGTTCCCACAGAACGAAAAAGCCGACGAGGCCGCTTACCTCACCGCCTACTGCTATTACCTAGAAGCACCTACGCACAGTTTAGACCAGGCGTACACTTATAAAGCCATCAACGAGATTCAGCTCTACATCAATACGCACCCCAACTCTGAGCGCATCGAGGAATGTAATGCGTACATGGAAGAGCTTAGAGGCAAGCTTGAGACCAAATCGTACGAGATTGCTAAGCAGTATTACAAGACCAGAAAGTACAAGGCGGCAATGACGGCATTTACGACGACACTGTCCGAGTTTCCCGATACGCCATTTCGTGAGGAAGCCATGTATTTGAAAACGAAGGCTGCGTTTAAATTGGCCGAGAATAGCGTTCCATCTCTACAGGACGAGCGCTTTATCGAAGCTCGTACAGCGTTGAACGACTTTGAAGAAGCTTTCCCAGGTTCGGAGGAACTAGAGGAATTGAGAAAATTGAATAAATAAAGACACCATAAGCTCATGGATTACAAGAAAATGCAAGCGGACAAGACGACACGTACGCACAACATTAACGAGATCGATGCTTCAACAGAAAATATCTACGAGGCGCTAACGATCGTTGCGAAGCGTGCAGAGCAAATCAACGATGATATTCGTGAAGAGCTTCACGCTAAGTTGCAGGAATTTGCTTCGTCTACGGAATCTCTTGAAGAGATCTTTGAGAACAAAGAGCAGATCGAAGTGAGCCGTTTCTACGAAAGTCTTCCAAAGCCAACCGCTTTGGCACTTCAAGAATGGCTTGAAACACGCACGTACTTCCGCAGAGAAGGAGAGGAAAAATAAGCCAAGTGCAAGGGCTTTTGAAACATCGCAAAATACTGCTCGGAGTATCGGGTAGTATTGCCGCATACAAAAGCGCTCATCTTGTTCGGGAACTCATCAAAAGGGGTGCCGAGGTCCAGGTTGTCATGACTCATGCAGCGAAGGATTTCGTCACCCCTTTGACGCTTTCAACCGTAAGTACAAAACCTGTCTACTCGGATTTTATCGAAGATTCTCAGAAGCCTTATGGCGTATGGAACAATCATGTAGATATGGGCCTTTGGGCAGATCTCATGGTCATTGCACCGGCTTCTTCCAATACGCTAAGTAAACTGGCCACTGGAGCTTGTGACAACCTACTAACCGCAGTCTACCTCAGTGCTAAATGTCCTGTATTCGTTGCACCCGCTATGGATTTAGACATGTATTCCAACGGTGCCACCTCTGACAATCTTGCCGTTCTCGAGCAGCGCGGCGTTCAAGTGATCGACGCCGCCTTTGGAGAACTAGCTTCAGGGCTAGTGGGTAAAGGCCGTATGGCGGAACCCGAGGAAATCGCAGATCATTTAGAGGCCTATTTGAACGAGCGCAGTCCATTGCGTGGAAAAAAAGTACTTATCAACGCCGGACCTACTCATGAACACCTAGATCCGGTACGGTATTTAGGCAACAACAGCAGTGGTCGCATGGGAACCGCTCTCGCACAAGCAGCACGTGCTGCAGGGGCAGAAGTCACCTTGGTTTTGGGACCTACGCAAGCAGACTTAGATCTCGATGGATTGCAGGTGAAACGTGTGGTGAGTGCAAAAGAAATGCTCGAAGCCATGCAAGAAAATTTCAGTAGCGCCGTTCTAACCATTTGTACTGCAGCCGTAAGCGACTTTACGCCCAAGCAGGCTGCAACACACAAACTAAAGAAAGACCCTAAGACTGCTGAAATGACCGTAACCCTTGAAAAAACTCCTGATATACTGGCCCATCTAGGTCAGCTCAAATCTCCGCATCAAAAAGTGGTAGGGTTCGCCCTGGAAACCAGAGACGGCGCCACCTATGCCAAAGAGAAACTCGTAGCTAAGAATGCCGATGCGATTGTACTGAATACCTTAGGGAAAGATGGAGTAGGGTTTGAAACAACGACCAACGAAGTAGATGTGTTTTTCAAAGACGGATCTTCGCAGTCGTTTGGATTGCAGGACAAAACTGAACTCGGTAGCGGCTTGTTAGCGGCACTGATAGACACCTTTAAATTGGATCAACATGAAGCGTAGTCTACTGATCGTCTTAGGATTCATGTTCCTAACAATAGGGGCACAAGGACAAGAGCTTCGCGCAACGGTTAAAGTGCTCAGTCCTGAAGTTCAGGGTACGAATCGCGCTATTTTCACCTCACTCGAAACCACGTTAGAGAATTTCCTGAACGGGTACGCATTTACAGAATATACGTACGCTGACGAAGAACGAATCGATTGCAGTTTCATCCTGACGGTAAATAGTTTAGCGGGGAACCGTTTTGATGCAAATCTTCAGGTGCAGTATTCACGCCCGGTGTTCAACTCACAATACAATTCTCCAGTGCTGAATGTACTGGATAAAGATGTTGTTTTCAGCTTTACCGAGAACGAGCCCGTTGAATTCCAAAAGAACAACTACACGACCAACCTAAGCTCTGTGTTAGCTTTCTATTCGTACATCATCATCGGTTTAGATCGTACCACATTTAAAGCAAATGCTGGAGATGCGGAGTTTGCTATCGCACAAAACATTGTGTCAACGGCCCAGAGTAGTGGTGGAGCACGCGGTTGGAAAAGCTTTGACGGGAACAAAAATCGATTTTGGATCACCGATAACCTGACCAGTCCCGCGTTTGATCCTGTGAAAGAGTGCCTTTACTTGTACCACCGTCAGGGTTTGGATCAGATGTACCAAGCCGATCAGCACAAAGCGTCTTTAGAGACCATCAAGGGTGCCTTAGAATTGCTTCAAGAGCCCAATAACAAGAGACCGAACAGCTACCTCATGAACATCTTCTTCGATGCCAAGAATCGTGAAATTCTTTCGCTCTTCTCTCAAGCCGGAGCCTTAGGAGTAGACATCAAGGGGATGCAGGAAATGCTCGAGAGCCTGGACAGAACGCACGCAAGTAGTTACGATAAATTCGGTAAGTAATGCTGCAACACATAGAAGTCTCAAATTTCATTTTGATCGACCATCTTTCCTTGCCAGTATCGGAAGGAATGACCGTAATGACCGGAGAAACTGGCGCTGGTAAAAGTATTCTATTAGGCGCTTTGAGCGCGGCATTGGGCGGTCGACTTTCGGCGAAATCGGTGTTGAAGGACGCTCGCAAAAAAGCCGTTATAGAAGTGAGTATTCGTGTAAAAGACACGGTACGTGCGGAATTCGATGCACTTGACGTGGACTACGCGCAGGATACCGTCTTTAGAAGAGAGTTGCTTCCCTCAGGTAAATCACGGTGCTTTATCAACGATACACCCGTTAAGGCGGCTGATCTAGCACGAATCGCGGGAACCTTTATCGACATCAACAGCCAGAGTGATTCTGGATTGCTGCACCGCATCGGACAGCAGATGGAACTCATAGACGCATTTGCCACGGTTTCCAAGGAAAAAAGGAACTACACAGAGGCGTACCAACATCTCTTGGCATTGCAGCAGGACCGTCGCGCCTTAGAAGCGTTGGGAGCTTCGGACGATATCGACTACCTCACTTTCGTGGTGAATGAAATGAAGTCTTTTAGTATTGAGCCGGGCGAATACGAGCGGTTGGAGGATGAACTTATTCGTGCAAAATCGCTAAGAGAAGACCAAGCCAAGTTTGAGTCGCTCCTGGGCAAAATTGGTCAAGCTGGAGGTGCCTTAGACGGACTCTTTGATGTAGAGGCCGCATTGCTCAAAATCTCTGAAAAAAGCGATGCTTTTGAAGCATACACCACCACATTACAACAATCCATTTCCTCACTTCAAGCCTTGGAACGTGCCGCAAAAGACACCTTGAGTAACGAGGTGAGTGCGGAGGAGTTGGACGAATTACGCAAACGTAAAAGCCAGATTGACGGCCTAGTACGTAAACACCGTGTCGCATCTGCTGAAGCCTTAATGGAAAAGCGCGCGGGACTCATGGAGAAGCTCGAAATGCTTCAAAACAAAGAGTCGCAGCTTAAACGTATTGAAAAAGAACTCGTTACCGCAATGACTGAAGTAGAGAATACTGCAGCAGTGTTGCATGAAAAGCGTAAAAAAGCGGCAACAAAGATTCAAAAGGCGTTTGCCACCTATTTAGAACGCGTGGATCTACCTAAGGCGCGGTTGGAATTGGCTTGGGAGGCTACAGAACCTTCCCCGCACGGATGTTTCAAGCCGGTCTTCTTATTTGCTGCCAATCCTGGATCTGCACTAGAGCCTTTGCATAAAGTGGCTAGTGGAGGTGAGCAAAGCCGTGTAAAACTCGCATTGAAAGCGGTTTTAGGAAAGCATGCTTCCTTGAGTGCCCAGGTGTTTGATGAGATCGATACGGGGATCAGTGGATCGACCGCCGAGAAGGTAGGAGGCTTGATGAAAGAATTGGCGCAGACGCAGCAGATCATTACCATTACGCACCTACCTCAAGTTGCCGCAGCAGGGTCAGCGCACTGGAAAGTGAGTAAGACTCAGACCACGGACAGTACAGTTTCGACCGTTCATTCCTTAGATCAGTCTGAACGAATTTCCGAGGTAGCACGAATGCTCAGCGGTGCCAAGATCACTGACGCAGCTAAGAATCAAGCAGAAGTATTGCTAAACGCACTCTAACACTTATTTTAGCGGCGTATTTAAACACAAAACGTATGTCTAACGGATTACTCAGTGGCAAATGCGGTATCGTATTTGGCGCACTAAACTCGGACTCCATTGCCTGGAAAGCAGCTGAAGCAATTCATGCTCAAGGCGGAAAAGTAGTACTTACAAACGCTCCTATCGCTATGCGTATGGGCGAGCTTAATAATCTTGCAGAAGCGATCGACGCACCGATCATCCCAGCAGATGCAACGGATATGGACGATCTCGACAAACTCATCACCGGTGCTATGGAGCACTTCGGCGGTAAGATTGACTTTATTCTTCATTCGATCGGTATGAGTGTGAACGTCCGCAAAGGCAAGCACTACACTGAAATGAACTACGACTGGTTACAGAAGGGTTGGGACGTCAGTGCAGTGAGCTTCCATAAAGTGATGAAAAGTGCTTGGAACCACGATGCTATGAACGAATGGGGTTCTATTCTAGGACTAACTTACATGGCAGCTCAACGTACGTTCCCAGACTACAATGACATGGCTGACAACAAGAGCTACCTTGAAAGTATTGCTCGTAGCTTCGGTTACCACTGGGGAGTACGCAACAATGTTCGTGTAAACACCATTTCACAGAGCCCTACACCAACCACGGCTGGTTCAGGTGTTAAAGGCTTCGGTGGCTTCATCGCATACGCAGATAAAATGTCACCGCTAGGAAACGCTACGGCCCAAGATTGTGCGAACTACATCGTTACTATGTTCTCGGACCTTACCAAACGTGTAACTATGCAAAATCTCTACAATGATGGTGGATTTAGCAACATGGGCGTTAGTGACCTTGTGATGCAACAATTCATGGAAGGCGAAGAGGGCGAGGAATAGTTCCCCTTGCTTCGCTGATACCTTCAGCTATTACAGAGCCGCATTAACATCTAGTTAGTGCGGCTTTTTTTGTATAAAACGAACGGGAACTTCTTAAATGCCAAGTCCTTTTGGTAGCCTTCAGGCACTGCATCAGTCTGTGGCAACAACAGCAAACCTGACGGCTGTTCTGTTAGGTATACCTTACCATAGCGAGCAGCTACTGCAGACATCTTCCAGTACTCGGGCAGTGCAGTTACTTGCACAGGTTGTCCAGGGTATGCTTCGTGAATGGCTTCCACAGCCCTGATCATTCTGCGGTCTCGAGAAGGACTTTTGCTGAAAAATAGGCTAAGCGCCACAGCAAGAAACCACATGCCGAAATTGCTCAACGACAGTACCTTCACCCACTTCTTACGTTGGATCGACCAAGGATAAGGTCGCTGTTCTAGAAGCATAGCAAAGCCTAACATCCAAAATGCCATGGACGGCATAAAGTAGTAATGGTGCTGGCGGTCCATGAAAAAGAACGGTAGCGTACCACAAATAGCGAGTAAGAAGAAAAACACGCTTTCACGGCGCAGTGCGTAAGAGGCTTTTGCACGGATACGAAGTACAATCAGAACTACGACAGGTAACAGCAGTTGTTTACCCACTTCAAAAAGGCTTGACCATATCCCGCCAGCTTGCTCACGTTCCCCAAGAAGCGTTGGAAGCAGCTGACGATCTAGATACCCTTCAAAGAATGCCGAAAAGCTTTCTTGATAGAGGTAAAGGTAACTGAAGACAGCACTGAAAGAAAATACCATCGTCACCATAGACAGTATGGCTGCCTTGCGGTGCTCTGGAAACAGAACAGCCATGATGGGTAGTGTCATCAGAGGGAAAAGCGCAACAGGCCCCTTGATGGTAATGCCGATCAAGAGTAAGATTCCAGCAAGAGCACTCCAGAAATAATTACGTTTCAAGGTTCCTTCGAAGAGCAACCATACCACGCAAAGAATGGCGGCACTTAATGGTGCTTCTAAGAGGTTGTTTTGATGCACCCAAATCACAGTAGGGGTGAGGGTCCATAATAATTGCGGGATCCAAGCGCGGTGTCCTTCGGGCATGAACAATACCCAAATGCGGCGAAGCATAAGAACGCTGAGTCCATACATGGTGTAAGGATAAATGCGATCCACCCAAAATTGGTCCCCGAATAAGCGATAGAATATGGAGTGTAGCCCAAAGGAAAATGGTGGGTGCTCGTAGAATTCAGGGTGGATGTAAGGTGTGTAGCTGGGCTGCCAAAAGGTGCCCACGCCGTCATTCAAGTTCGCTGCGATCGTGGCATAGGTTAGTCCATCGAAGAACATACCCTTAGTGAAGAGCAAAGGGAGTAGCAACAATGCCGCTATGGCCCATGAAAACTGATTCAAACGGTAATTAATGATGTGGCTCATCTAAAATTCACTCTTTAGGTGGAAGGTGATTTTATCGAATTTATCCTGGGCCATTTGAAGGGAGAATTGAGAATCGGCCAAGAACACTAGTCTACCGAACTTATCCTCAGCAAGATAGCGCTGTTTCAAGGTGCTGAATTCGGCGAGCTGCGCATCGTCGTGCGATTCGATCCAACAGGCTTTGAATGCAGGGAAGTTCTCGTACGAACATTTCGCATTGTATTCGTGTTCCAGTCTATACTGGATGACCTCATACTGGAGCGCACCCACGGTACCGATGATCTTTCTATTGTTCTGTTTCAGGGTGAACAACTGTGCAACCCCTTCATCCATCAACTGGTCAATCCCTTTATTCAACTGCTTCGCCTTTAGCGGATCTGCATTGTTTATGAATCTAAAATGTTCCGGTGAGAAGGATGGAATACCGGTGTAATGCAAGTTTTCCTTAAGCGTAACTGTATCACCAATTCTGAAGCTCCCATTGTCTGGAACCCCTATGATGTCTCCAGGAAACGCCTCATCAATCGTGCTTTTCTTCGATGCCATAAAGGCCGTCGGAGCACTAACGCGGAACGTCTTTCCCGTTCTCGTGTGGGTGTAGTTTTTGTTGCGTTCGAATTTCCCGCTAACCACTTTCAAAAAGGCAATCCTGTTGCGGTGGTTCGGATCGATGTTCGCGTGAATTTTAAAAACGAATCCAGAGAAGGCATCTTCTTGCGGAAGAACCAAACGTTCATCGGCCTCCTTAGGCTGAGGCTCCGGTGCGATATCCTGAAAACAATCTAACAATTCACGCACACCGAAATTATTCAAGGCTGACCCGAATAGCACGGGACACAGTTCTCCTTTTAGATAAGCATCACGATCAAACTTCGGGTAAACCGCATCTAACAGCTCAAGGTCTCCACGAAGTTCTTCGGCCGCCTCATCACCGACAAACGCATTCAATTCTGGATTTGAGATGTCTTCAAATGAAGTACCCTCCGAAATTTTCTGCTTATTATCGGCACTGTACAAGTTCAGGTTGCGCTCCCACATGCTGTACACCCCTTGAAATCTTTGTCCCATACCGATGGGCCATGAAAGGGGACAGAGGTTCAATCCTAATTTTTGCTCGACTTCATCCACCAAATCAAACGCATCTTTTCCTTCGCGGTCTAGCTTATTGATAAAGACGATGATCGGAGTGTCACGCATACGACACACCTTAACCAATTTCTCCGTCTGTGCTTCCACACCTTTCGCTACATCGATCACTACAATAACACTGTCACATGCAGTAAGGGTGCGGTAGGTATCTTCGGCGAAATCTTGGTGACCCGGCGTATCGAGAATGTTGATTTTCTTATCCTTATAATAGAACCCCATAACCGAGGTCGCAACAGAAATCCCACGTTGCTTTTCTATCTCCATGAAATCCGAGGTTGCAGATTTCTTCACCTTATTGCTCTTTACAGCACCGGCTTCTTGAATTGCGCCCCCAAAAAGTAGAAGTTTCTCAGTTAGGGTAGTTTTCCCGGCATCCGGGTGAGAGATAATACCAAAAGTTCGTCTTTTGCTAATTTCGCTTTGTAAGGACATTGAATCGTAATTATGGCGCAAATATACATATATGTGTTTCCTTATGAATTGGTAAATAATTATACTTGCACGAAACGAAACAATTTGCCTACACTGAGGTTATATTCCAGTGACTACACGATACTCCATAAAAGATTTAGAACAGCTTAGCGGCATCAAGGCCCACACCATTAGGGCTTGGGAGCAACGCCATAAGCTTATAATTCCAAAACGCACCTCTACAAACATTCGTTATTACGCGGATGATGACTTGCGTGTTGTGCTTAATGTGGCGCTTTTATTGGAGCATGGAATGAAAATTGGACAAGTTGCTAAACTTGATCCTCAAGAAATTGCCATGCAAGCCTTAGAGGCAAGTCCTTATCTAGGCAGCTTTACTCATGAGTTGAACGAGCTGAAAATCAGCACACTTGCTTTTGATTTAGGCAGATTCGAAGCCATCATGGCGTATTGCATCGAAAAGCACGGCATCCACAAAACATTCCGGGAAATCATCGGCGATTACATCCAAGAGCTAGGTAAACTATGGCTCAGCGGATGTGTCAGCATTAGTCAAGAGCATTTTGTTAGTTCGCTGATCCGTCAGAAGCTCTTCGCGGCCATCGATGAACTTGAAGTACCGGACCAACCAAAAACGGGTACGTATGCCTTATTCTTGCCCGCGAACGAATTGCACGAGATTGGCATTTTGTACCTCGCATACGTATTAAAAGAGCGTGGAGAACACGTTTTTTACCTTGGACAAAGTCTTCCAAAAGAATATCTATCCGATCTATTGGACAACAAAAAGGTGGATTTCCTCATTTCTGCCTTTACGACCTATCCTGAAAAGGAAGATCTGCCTGAATTTTTGATCGATTTAGAGGAGTTAATCGACAAAAGAGGGGTAAAAGCACACCTAACTGGCTATCAATTCGTAGGTCAAGAGCTCCCTGAAAATCTTCCCAACACACACATTTACAAGGACTTAAGAGAGTTAAGCGAGTCGGTATAAATCCAATTTACACTTTGTTTAATAAATTCTTTCAAACGTTCTACAAATTGTTACAACACATTGTTTAACTTTACAACGGTAACGTTAAACAATTGTAGTTATGTCTACGGCAGAATTTGGAGAACTAATTGATCGCGAGCACGATTTTTTGCACCAACTTGCAATGAAGCTTACGAAGAGACAGGACGACGCGCAGGATCTTATACAAGATACCTACTTTAAAGCGCTGAAGAACAAAGACAAGTTCGCGACGGGTACGAATTTGAAAGGGTGGTTGTATACCATCATGAAAAATACCTTCATTAATAACTATCGCCGCAAGAAGCAACAAAACACCTTTGTTGACGAAACGGAAAGCCAGTACTTCCTGAATTCTAAGGAAGCAAGCAAGACCACTTACACTGACGCTAATGTCGATAATGCTTACATCATGGAGCAAATAGGCACCATCGAAAAGCATTATACAGAAGCGTTCTTTATGCATTATGAAGGATACAAGTATGAAGAGATTGCAGAGCACTTTAATATCCCGCTAGGGACGGTTAAATCAAGAATCTTCCTCGCTCGTAAGAAAATGATGGAGAAGCTTGCCGACCAAAGACACTAAAAATACCTAAAATCGCCACCACCATATGAAATCTGTACTAGTAATAGGATCAGGATTTGCCGGCCTCAGTGCGGCTAGTTTCCTTGCCAGAGATGGCTACAATGTAACTGTCGTAGAGAAAAACGATCAACTCGGAGGACGTGCTCACGTCTGGGAGAAAGATGGATTCACTTTTGACATGGGTCCAAGCTGGTATTGGATGCCAGATGTATTCGAACGTTACTTCAACGAATTCGGAGTTAAAATAGAGGAGTTGTACGATCTCGTTCGACTCGATCCTTCCTACAGAGTAGTCTTTGGAGAGAACGATCACGAAGATCAGAGCCCCAACATGGAGGAGCTCGAAGCGATGTTTGATCGCCTCGATCCAGGTTCCGGCCTAAGACTTCGCAAGTTCTTAGCCCAAGGCAAATACAAATACGAGGTGGGTATCAAAGACCTCGTTTTCAAACCGGGTCGCTCACTTTTAGAATTTGCTGATTTCCGCATCGCTAAGGGATTGTTCCAGCTAGATATGCTGAAAGACATTCGTAAGCACGTTGCTGAAGTAAGCAGTCATCCAAAGCTCAAAGCAATTCTTGAGTTCCCTGTGCTTTTCTTGGGAGCTCTTCCTCAAAATACACCGGCCTTATACAGCTTAATGAACTATGCTGACATGTCCTTGGGTACTTGGTATCCAATGGGAGGAATGAATAAAATCATTCAGGGGATGGTAAAAGTCGCCAAAGATCAAGGCGTACAGTTCCACACCAACACGGAGGTGACCGGTTTTGAATACGAGAACGACCGCATTACAGCGGCGGTTACCACAAATGGATTGTTCCAAGCGGACATCATTGTGGGTGGCGCGGACTACCACCACATCGACCAAAAAATAAGTGCTCCAGAATACCGGGAGTACACCGAAAAATATTGGGAGAAGCGTAAGATGGCGCCGTCCTCTTTACTGTTTTACCTAGGGATCAAAGGAGAAGTACCTAATGTGCTGCACCATAACCTGTTCTTCGACCATGAACTGGATCAGCACGCACACGAAATTTATACCGATCCTCAATGGCCTACTAAGCCGCTGTTTTACGCAAGTGCTCCGACCAAAACGGATAAAAGCATAGCACCTGAGGGATGTGAAAACCTGTTCCTCTTGATGCCGACAGCGCCTGGTATGGACGGAGACACCGAAGAAGTGCGTGAGAAGTACTACCATCTGATGATGGACCGTCTCGAGGCCTACGCCGGTACGACCATTCGTGATCGAGTAGTGGTGAAACGTTCTTTCGCATATTCAGATTTCAAGAGTGTCTACAACAGCTTTAAAGGCAATGCTTATGGCTTGGCAAACACGCTCGATCAAACGGCAATCTTCAAACCGCGATTAAAAAGTAAGAAGGTAGATAATTTGTATTTCGCCGGTCAACTCACCACTCCTGGGCCGGGCGTACCACCGAGTTTAATCTCAGGTGAAGTCGTTAGCAAGGAGATAGGTAAGGACTTTAAAATCAAAAAAGCCGTATGAAAGCATTATTCGACAGTGTAAGCATTCGCACCTCGCGCATGACGACCAAAGCCTATAGTACATCGTTTTCCTTGGGCATTTTAGGTTTAGACAAGAAGTACCACGATCCTATATATGCCATTTACGGATTTGTGCGCTTCGCAGATGAAATCGTAGATACGTTCGAGGGATATCCTCAAAAGGAGTTGCTGGCGAAGTTTTGGAAGGATACTTATGAGGCCATCGAACAGAAAATCAGCTTGAATCCTATTTTGAATAGCTTCCAGCAAGTAGTCAATGCATTCGAGATTGATCACGATTTGATCGAGACCTTCCTGAAGTCCATGGAAATGGATTTGTACGAGCATGAGTACGATGAAGAAGGCTACAAAAACTACATTCTTGGCAGCGCTGAAGTGGTTGGTTTGATGTGTTTAAAAGTCTTTGTTGACGGCGATCAGAAGCGTTATTTGGAGCTCAAAAAGCCTGCAATGCAGCTCGGAAGTGCTTTTCAAAAGATCAATTTTTTGCGCGATCTACACGCAGATTACCACAGTTTAGGAAGAACCTATTTCCCTGGAGTGGACATGGGCGAATTCAATGAAAAAACTAAGGCAGAGATTGAGGCGGATATCGAGATCGATTTCATGGCCGGCTTTGAAGGCATCAAACAGCTGCCCAAAGGAGCTCGGTTTGGCGTGTATATCGCCTATGTATACTACTATAGCCTGTTCAATAAAATTCGCAAAACGCACGCCGATATCATTTTAAATCAACGCGTGAGAATTTCTAACAAACGTAAGTACGGGCTATTTTTGAGCTCATATGTGAGACACACCATTAATTGGATCTAAAATAAATACCATGCCGGAACAAGTTATCCTGGTCAACGAGGCGGACGAGCCGATCGGACTGATGGAGAAAATGGAAGCGCATCGCCAAGCAAAATTGCACCGAGCGTTTTCTGTTTTTGCCATGAACGACAACAACGAAATTTTACTACAACGTCGTGCCTTGCACAAATACCACAGTGGTGGATTGTGGACGAACACGTGCTGCTCGCACCCGAGAGACGGGGAAAGCGTAGAAGCAGCTGCTCGTAGACGTTTGATGGAGGAGATGGGCTTCACTTGCGATGTGAAACGCATTTTCAGCTTTATCTACAAAGCAGAATTGGACAATGATCTTACAGAACACGAGCTCGACCATGTGTTGATAGCTCGCTACAACGAAGATCCAAATGTTAACCCCGAAGAGGTTGAGAGTTTTGACTGGAGGTCTGTAGACTGGGTTGCGCAGGACATGAAAGCGCATCCTGAAAAATATACTGAGTGGTTCAAAATCATCTATGACCGATTCCTAACCTATTGGCACAATGAGGATCACGGTTTATAGAAAGGCGCATTTTAATGCAGCCCACAGGTTGCACAATCCAAGCCTTAGCGATACGCAAAACGAAGAGGTATTCGGAAAGTGCAACAACCCATACTACCACGGACACAACTACGAGCTTATCGTTGGAGTGACTGGAGAGGTAGACCCAAAGACGGGGTATTTGATCGATATGAAGGTCTTGTCAGATTTCATCAAGTCTGAAGTAGAAGAGCACCTAGATCATAAAAATTTGAATGAACAAGTTGAAGAGTTCAAAACGATGAACCCTACTGCAGAGCACATCGCTTATGTGATTTATCACAGGCTGAAGCGTGTTTTACCGACAGAATTGGATTTAAAAATCACACTCTACGAGACTCCAAGGAATTTCGTAGAGTACAGCGGCGAATAGTTATGACAAAGCATGAAAATTCATTAACCACCGAGCAGATTGACGCTCTAGTGGAAGCACATATGGGGACTTCTATCGACACGCCCATGCGTGAAGGTGCCTTTGATCGTTCTGACGATGAGAAGGTTGCACTGATTGCAGAGAAGTTTACAGATATCATGGACATCTTAGGACTGGATCTTACGGATGATAGCCTCCGTGGAACTCCATTACGCGTTGCAAAAATGTACGTGAAGGAAGCGTTTGCAGGCCTGAATCCTGACAATGAGCCTGAGATGAAGCTCTTTGAAAATAAATACGGTTACAGTGAAATGCTCGTAGAACGTGACATCAAAGTACACTCACACTGTGAGCACCACTTTGTACCGATCATCGGCAAGTGTCATGTCGCCTATATTCCTAATGGCAAGGTAGTAGGACTTTCCAAGCTCAACAGAATCGTCCGTCATTACGCGAAACGTCCACAGGTACAAGAGCGTTTAACGCGTCAGATCGCGGAAGCACTTATGGACGGTTTAGGTACGCAGCATGTTGCAGTTTATCTCGAGGCAGACCATATGTGTGTGAAAACACGTGGTATTGAGGATGACCACAGCTCTACGGTAACCATGGCTTTCCACGGTTCCTTCCAGGACGAACAAACCAAGCGTGCTTTTTTAGAGGCGGCGAAATAAGGTATGGAAGCAGTAAGTGTATTCTGGTTTCGTAGAGACCTGAGGCTCGAGGATAATGCCGGTTTATGGAAGGCGCTAAAATCGGGTCATCCTGTACTGCCTATATTCATATTCGATCGTCATATCTTGGATCGATTGCAGGACAAAAGCGATGCACGTGTGTCCTTCTTGCACCAGACCATACTTCGTCTTCAAAAAGAGTTGGAAGCTCTTGGCAGCAGTCTTCGCGTATTTTATAGTACCCCCGAGGAGGTGATGGTTGAGCTTTCACAGGAATACGATGTACGAGGGCTCTATTTGAACCGAGATTATGAGCCGTATGCAAGAGAGCGCGATGCGGCGGTAGCTCAGTTTTGGTCGGAGCGAGGCGTGGATGTCATAGGCGCAAAAGATCATGTCATTTTCGAAAAGAATGAGGTGGTTAAAGCGGATGGCACGGCGTATTTGGTGTACAGTCCTTATGCTAAGGCGTGGCGTAAGAAATTGACCACATACCACGGTAAGGCGTATCCCAATCATGCCTATTCGGACCAATTTCTAAGTGCTCCAGCATTCGCAATACCGTCCTTATCAGACATGGGCTTTGAGCTCACGAAAGTTGCGCTCCCGTCAGAAAAGGTGCGTGAGGACATTATCAAAACCTACGATACGACTAGGAACTTTCCAGCGAATGAACAAAGTACCACGCGTCTAGGGCTTCACCTTAGGTTCGGTACCTTAAGTATTCGCGCACTGTTGCGTAGAGCACTTACTTTGAACGAGACCTTCGTGAGCGAACTGATCTGGAGAGACTTTTTCCAGATGGCTTTATTCTATTTCCCAGAAAGCAGGTCGAAGTCCATCAAACCAAAATACGATCGAATTCCATGGGAGTTCGATCAAAACCAATTCGACGCTTGGTGTAACGGGACCACCGGTTATCCTATTGTAGATGCGGGAATGCGAGAATTGAATACCACTGGATATATGCACAATCGAGTTCGTATGATCGTGGCAAGTTTCCTTACCAAGCACTTACTGATGGATTGGCGCTTAGGCGAGGCCTATTTTGCCGAAAAGCTATTAGACTTTGATCTTGCAAGCAACATCGGTGGCTGGCAGTGGGCGAGTGGTAGTGGCTTGGATGCAGCACCTTACTTCCGGGTGTTCAATCCTACTTCTCAGATGGAAAAGTTTGATAAGGACCGAAGCTATATTCGCAAGTGGGTGCCTGAGTGGGGCACGTCTTCCTATCCAGAGCCGATCGTTGAGCACAAATGGGCAAGAGAACGTTGTCTAGCCACGTATAAAGAAGCACTTTCTAATGCATAAAACAGCCCCGCTATGTGCGGGGCTTTTTATTTGAATGCTTTTGTTTAGGCTTCTTGTTCTGAATATCCGAAAAGCTGTTTGTCTTTGATTACCGAATCTACATACTTCGGAAGACACTCTTCCCATCCTGCTTCTCCACATCTGATCTGACGTAGGACTTCACGCGAGAAGATGTTGGTAATGTCCTCGTCGAATTCAACAATATCTAAAATTCTATTGTGGAAGATGAGGTAGTCAATGATTGGACGGAAACGAGGGTGGATAATAGCGTCCTCCTTACGCATAATGCGTTTCGCTTGCCCTTCTTGGAACGGGTATACCAGTATTTTAAGGTCCTTGGAGAATATTCTACCAAAGGCTTCTAGAATACCACCTTGAAGGTTGCGGTAGTATTTGTCGTTAAACAATTCGGTAAGATTATTCACCCCCATGACAAGACCTTGGCGCTTTTTAGAGAAACGACCGAAGTAGTCTACGAGCTTGTAATATTCTTTAAAGTTTGAGATGAGTACCGTTTGACCTAATGAACAGAGAATCTCTGCTCGATCCAAGAAATCTTGTTCGTCCAACTCGCCATCGGATAAGAGGTTGTTCAACGTTATTTCCCAAAGCACCACGGTACGTTCAGTATCTACCTTTTTATCGGACACGAACATGTCGTATCCGCGTTTGATCATGTCCATATTCACCTTAGTTACCGGACGGAAACTTCCGCGCATGGCCAAGATGTGCTTTTTATAGAGCAGTTCAGCCGGTAGCATATTGTCACCTTCTGGGCCAAAGATTACTGCATCTGTGTACCCATTTTTGATGAGCTGCAATGACATGAGGCGGTTGTCTACGGTCTCGAAATCAGGACCGGCAAAATTGATCAAGTCGATCTCTATCGCCGCATGGTCAATGTTGTCGTAGAGACTTTGTAAAAACACCTTAGGGTCCTCGTACAGCTTATAGGCACCGTGAATCAGATTTGTTCCTAAGCGACCAACCGTTTCTTGCTGGTGTTTTGCTTCATTCTCGTGCAAACGAAAGTGAATGATAATGTCATTCGTTTCTTTATGTGCTGCAGTCTGAAAACGGATACCCATCCATCCGTGGCCTTTAAAAGTCTTGGTAAAGTTCACCGTGGCTACGGTGTTCGCATACGCAAAATAGGTCTTCTCGGGATGGAGGTTACGGTCCAGGCGCTTTTCGATGAGATTGTACTCGTGTTTGAGCATCTTTCTAAGACGGCTCTGAGTCACGTAACGGCCATCTTCTTCTATGCCATAGATATCATCTGAAAAGGCCTTATCATAGGCGCTCATGGCTTTTGCTATAGTACCAGAAGCCGCTCCAGCACGAAAAAATTCACGAACCGTTTCTTGTCCTGCACCTATTTCTGCGAACGTACCGTAGATGTCCGAGTTTAGGTTAATTTTAAGGGCCTTTTGGGCGGTAGTTAGGATAACTCTATCCTTCATGAGCGTATGTGTAGGTTGTACTTGATTACAAATTTAAGTTTCCTGTTGTGGTAAGCGAGGAAAAAGGCGGTAAATTATATACAAAGAATGGACCAAAAAGGAGAATTGATTGTCATGGGCTCGGGAACCTCTCAAGGAATCCCTGTGATCGGTTGTGATTGTGAGGTCTGTAGAAGTATGGATGCCAAGGATAAACGCACGAGAAGCTCCGTACATCTGCAGTTAGACGGTCTTCATCTACAGATTGATACAGGTCCTGATTTCAGAACGCAAATGCTCCGTGAAGAATTAGGGGAGGTGGATGCCGTACTTTTCACTCATGAACACCAAGACCATATCGCGGGATTAGACGATGTCCGTCCTATGATTTTTAGAACGGGAAACGCGATGAAGATTTTTGGTCAGCAGCGCGTCTTAGACCGCATCAAAAAAGCATTTCATTATGCTTTTGAGCCGCAACCATATCCGGGTGCCCCCAGAATAGATTCGCATGTGATTGAAGCCTCGCTTCCCTTTACCATAGAAGGTGTCGAAATTCATCCAATTCCCGTGTTGCATGGGAAGCTGCCCATTCTCGGTTATCGGATTGGAACGCTCGCCTACATTACCGATGTAAATCACATAGAGGAAAGCGTCATTAAAGACCAATTACAACATTTAGATGTCTTGTTTTTAGACGCACTTCATCACAAAGTACACTACAGTCATTATACCCTAGAAGAGGCCGTAGAAGTGGCACAAAAAATTGGTGCAAAAAAGACGTATTTCATACATATGAGCCACTATATGGGTACGCATGCTGACACCCAGCAGCAACTGCCGGAGCACATGTTCCTATCGTACGACGGGCTTCGTGTGGAATTTAACTACGCCTCGAGCGACAGGTAGTTTTCTTTTACGTAAACTCCTCGAATAGAACTCTTTGTATCCAGTCCCTTAAATGGATTATTGAATGCCTTAGAGGCAAAGGCGGTCACTTGCCCTTCAGCAGTACCTAGAATGGTGAATTCTGCAACCTCACCTTCAGCGATGCGCAATTCAGGAAGACCCAGTAATTTTCTAGGTTGGGTGCTCAAGAGCTCTTGAAGACGTTCCGGACCGAGCTCGTAGCGGTCCAAGAAAGCACTCAAAGCACCTTCAAAGCCTGCCATTCCAAGTGCTGCATTATCGAATTCACATTGTTTCTGTTCGATATCTTTCGGCAAATGATCTACTGCCAGACAATCTACAGTACCGTCTAAGACCGCTTCCCAAAGCACGGCACGCTCCACATCGGTACGGATAGGAGGGCTCACTTTTAAGGCCGTATTGTAAGTCGTTAAATCTTCATCTGTAAAGAGCAGGTGGTGCAGATTCACGCTGCAAGTGACATTCAGCCCTTTGCTTTTCGCTTCACGAATCGCTTGAATACCAGGTACTGTGGAAACGCTTGCAATGTGCAGGTTGCCTTCTGTGTATTCCAAAATACTCAAGTCACGATGGATCTGAACCGTTTCAGAAATCTCCGGAATGCCCTTTAAACCGACGTAGGTACTTGTGGCACCTTCATGCATCATTCCGCCTGCGCTCAAACTATGATCTTCAGGGTGTACCATGATCGTTCCAAAAGGCTTAGTGTAGAGTAGCGCCAATTTCAAAAGATTCGCGTTACCTACGCCTTGTTTGTAGTCCGCAAAAACCTGTGTACCGTAATTACTCATTTCAAACATCTCACTCAGCTCTTCGCCTTTGCGCTCTTTACTGAGTGTACCAATCGGTATGATGTGTACAGGAACACTCTCACCTTTACTTAGTAGAAATTCTACACCCGTTTTTTGATCCACATAGGGACTGCCATTACTGACCACACCTATAGCTGTAAATCCGCCAGCAGCCGCAGCAGCGGCACCGGTTTGAAGTGTCTCACTCTCGTCGTTTCCGAGTTCTCCAAGGTCACTGTGCAGTTCCGCAAAACCAGTTGTGAGCGTATCTCCATTGAGATCGATGACTGAAATATTCTCTGATTCGGCGATCTCACCGATACTTTCTATCGTTTCCCCGTTCACTAAAACATCGACAGTTTGAAGGTGGTAAGGGCTTTGCGCATCTACGATGTACGCGTTTTTGAAGAGCAGCTTCATCAGATTAAATTTTAGCAAAAATAAGCGCTAATAGTGCTGAAAGCAATGCTAGGGCTAAGGCAATTTTTTCGCGGGTCCAAAATTCATCCGATAGAGTGGTTGAATTTGCGCGCTCATCGTAACGTACGGCCTGTGGCAATGCGGCGTTGGAAGTGTAGTAGTCCTTGCCTAGGAATTGGGGCGTCTCGACATGCACGCTACGCAGCGCACCCGCCCATTGGAACAAGGCATGATAATAGGGATGGTCTTGCTGCTGTGGGAAAAAAGATTGCTGGTAGTACCTGAATGAGCCGCGCTCCGCTATCCCTGCAATGTTCTGTTGTTGAGCATTCTGGAGCAAAGGGGTTAACGTATCTGATACGGACCCTGTAGCCGCTGCTTGAGGCCATGCATTTTGCATGGAAGGCCCGAAAAAATACCTACTAAAAAAAGGATGATCCAAGACAGGAATCGTTCTGCTGCTCTTAGAGTCCGTTGTAGGGAACAAATGCAGCAATACTCCTTGGAACCCCTCAAAAGCTTGTGGAATGTAATCGAACCCTTCGAGTATGCAGACATCATAAGAATCTACAAGTGCTGCATTCACTGAATTTCGGGTTACAGCGCTGTCAAGATCCACGTAGTTTGTAGACCACGGTGTAGTAGCCTCCGGGGTGATTGCTAGAATCTGTAGGGCAGGACGTTGGTACACAACCGTGGTATTATCGGCGCGCAGTGAATCGGCTAATGAGATGATTTCAAACGTATCATTTGGCAATACATTGGACCAATTCAGTCCTACACTCGTCCCTGAAGTTGTCGCATATAACGTACCGTTTTTACGAATTTCCCAAGGCAAAGAAACCGCTGAACTGCTACGCCATTCAAATCGCTGATCGTCCGTGTACTCCTCTAAACGATGGTTGTCTAGCGGATTACGTTGGGGTAAGGTAACTTTTGAAAAGGTCGCTGGGATGGAGTCAAATCCGAAGCTCAGCAAGGTCGCTTCAGGAAAGGATTGCCAGTCCGTGATTTGCGGATCAACTCCTTTTAACACGTCTTGCAATGCAGATTTATCCCAGTCCCCGAGATAGGAACCGTCTTTTAAATAGATCCGATAGGTCTCTGGGGCGAGTTGGTTTACGGCAGAGCGGTACCATCCAGTTTCCCAACCGGCAGGATGATGATCAACAACGACTTCTTTGATTTGTCCTTGCGAGCGCCAATCAAGCAATGAAAGCACTACAAAAATAATGGTCAAGATTCTCAGAAGCAGCACGAGCCAATCCTTTACCCACTGTTTTCTGCGCTGGGAAGTCTTGAGTTCCTTCACCCACATTAGCGAGGGAATTAGAGCTGTTTTTCGCGCTTTTCTTCCGAAAAGGTGAATGACAATCGGCACCAAAATGGCGAGGAGTCCCCAAAGTATTAGCGGGTTGGTTACCTTCATTGTACCACTGCGTTTACCAGGGTGAGGGGAAATTTAAGCGGGTCCGAATTTAGCTGAAGGTTGCCCGTAAAGGTCACAATATCATCGGTTGTGAATGCTTTTTCCTCTTCTAAAACCAATTCAAGCACTGTCTCTGGCCCAGCAGCGCCACAGAAAAAACACGAAGCAAAGGGAAAAGCGCTGAGTGCATATTCTTCGGACTCGGTATCAAGTGCGATAACATACCCGGTAACTTTCACTGCTTTGCCGTCCCAGCGCTGCAAGTCTTCGGTCCATTCGGCCTGTTGCAACCAGGTAGAAGACGCCTCGTCAAATACTTCCTCGAATTGCAGACGTTCGAACGTACTCCAAGTGAGTCGTTCTTGCGCGAATAGCCCGAGGGTTGTACATAAAGAAAGTAGCATGCATAAATTTCTCATCACCCGTGTAGACTAGCGTTTTGAAGAATGAAGAACAATCGGAATGGATCTTTTTCATTGAATACAAGGGTGCCTTTGATGACTACGAATTGGTCCGTGATGAACGCATCTGGACGCTCTTTAAACACCAATTCCACCACCGTATTCGGCGCAGCATTTCCGCAGAAAAAACACGAGGAAAAAGCGTAACGACTCAGCGCGTACTGGTTGCCTTCGACATCCACCGGTACCAAATAACCTTGAATCACCACCTCCGTGTTCTTGTATTTGTCCAACCACGATGGAAAGGTCGGCTGGTACAATCCGTCTGGCGTGGTAGAGTAGGGCACTGCGAGTAGATCCCAGGGGATCACCTGCTGCCCCCATAGGCTCGAGCTTCCTAGCACCATTGCGATGCAAATCAGTAGTTTTTTCATGAACGAATGCGTATAAAAAGTAAAGCTGCGATTCCAATAGGCAGTAAAGCTACCCCTGCGCCCATTGTCGCAATAGAGCATCCAAAGCCCCATAACAGGAGCACGTGCAGTAAAAATCCGCTAAGCGCGCTGATCAGAGGCAGACCATAGAGTGCTAAATAACGCTCGAGCGGCGATGTTTTAAGATGCTGCAAATACAAACGAGCTTCGCGTTCACCCCGAGCTAAAAAGTAAAGGAATGCGATAAACAACAACGCCACTGCAGCTGGAAGCAGCATGCCCCATGTTTCAAGTTTTGCAAGGGTAGGTGCCCATTGTTTCTGCAGCCCGGCAAAAATAAAGACCGGAAATGCCCCTTGTTCGTTCGCTCGTGCATCAAACACTCGCGGCAACATCACAAGCGCCGATTTGGATTTTAGTCGAAGCATAAGGGCCGTCACTGCACCAGCTCCTTGGCCGTGGTGCATGTCGTAATAGGCCTCAACGGGAACAAAGAACACCTCGTTATCTGCTGCACGTTTCCCATGGGTCAGCCCAACTACCTCAAGATGGTGGTGGTCGTGCGCCTCGCCCTTGGCATCACTTCCATGGGAGCTGTGCAGATGGTCACCGATCGAAATTTCTAAACGCCTGGCCAATTCTGCAGAAAGCACAACCTCCGTACTTGCGCTCGGCCAGCGCCCGTGGAGCAGGGCGATGTTCATCCAGCGAAAGTAATTAGTATCGGTACCTACTATGGGATAGCCGTCGATATTGTCTCCCAACGCCACAGGGCAACTTTCGGAGACCATCGGGTGTTTCTTCCAGTACGTCACACTCTCCTGCGGTAAATTACCGGTCGGATTCTCTAGACGGTACATTGTATTTGCAACAATTTGTAGGGGAGAGCCCTTGTAGCCTACCACGACATCTGCGTATTGCGCACTTTCACGCCATTTCGAATACACGTAAGACGAGGTCATCGAGGGAACTTGGACCAGGAGCGCCGTGAGCAATGATAAAAACGCGATAATCAACAATGGTGCGGTCTTTCTACGAAGTTGTGCCCGCCAAAACAGTACAATCAACCTCATAATTCGATGGTTTTAGCCGATGAAAACGCGCGCATCATACGATCGTCATGCGTTACGGCAACATAATAACTGTTGGGATGGGCCTGGATATGTTGCTCTAAATAGCGGAAACTCCGCTCGGCTAGATCGGTATCTAATGCGCTCGAAGGCTCGTCTAACAAATACAGTTCTGCCGGTACAGAGAGACTGATGAGTAGTGAAAATCGTTGCAATTGACCTACGCTGAGCTGATGCGGAAATTTGTCTTCAAGGCCTCTAAGTCCTAGCTGGTCTAAGGCCTGTTCTGATACTCCCGATGTAAGTTTCATGTGCTCGCTTAGGGTGAAATAGGGTACCCAGCTGTGTTGCTGCGGCATGAGCGAGGTTTGATCCGACTCCAGAGGGAGCGGTCCATCAATACTTCCCTCTAGCGTAGCGTGAAGTGCACGTAGTAACGTAGTTTTTCCTGCGCCTGAAGGTCCTACAACAAGGGTTAATCCTGGAGATACATCCATCTCTGGGTACGTAATGGTATGGGTTCCAAGTGTTATGATCATAGTACCCATTCGATCGAATACAGAACAATCATTCCTGCACAGTAGATGACTTTGACGACAATTCCTGAAACCACACCAAGCATGGCGAATAGTGCCGCTTTCAGGCTTTTACTTGCCTCTTTTGTGACGCTGTATTCCCCTAAAAATGCACCAATTGCTCCGGATAAGAGCATGCCGGGACCTGTAAACAACCCCAGTAACATGCCGATCAGTGCACCCTTTGATGCACGAGGGGAGGCTCCTCCTTTTTTCGTGAGGTAGGAAGGCAAGAGGTAGTCGATGATGAATATCACAAGCCCTAAAACGACCCAACCCCAATTCGCTTGGTTGGAGGGATCCGTGTAGAGCGCAAGGGCTAAGGCGATGGCGGAAAAAATTGGTCCCGGTAACGCGGGAACAACCGCTCCCACAAGCCCGGCGATCAGTAAAATCCAGATGAGTACTTCCATGAGGATAAATATACAATGTGCAGGGGAGAAGCGGCGGGTGTTTTGACTAATTTCATGCCTGTGAAATATGTAGTTGTAGATATCGAAACCACGGGAGGGAAGCCCAGTGGGAATGACATTACCGAGATCGGTATTGCCCATGTGGAACACAAAAAGATCACCCACCAGTGGTCCAGCTTTGTGCGTCCGGACCGTTCTATTCCCTATAACATTCAAATGCTCACCGGTATAACGGATGACATGGTGGCAGACGCACCTACGTTTGAGGAGCTGATCCCAGAGCTGTTAGAACAGTTAGCAGGGGATGTTTTCGTGGCACACAGCGTGAATTTCGATTACAGTTTCATCGAACGGGCATTCAAAGAAGCGGGCACTCCCTGGCGGATGGCAAAGCTGTGTACGGTGAAGTATGCACGTGCTGCGTTTCCAGAGTTTGGACGGTATTCATTGGCGAATCTTGCAAGAGAATTGGCGGTTGAGAATGACAATCCACACCGTGCGCTAAGCGATGCCCTATGTGCAGCGGAGGTCTTGATTCATTGCCAGCATGCCGATTACGACGAGAAGTTATTGTCGGATCCGAAATTGGGCCTGCTGAAAAGAATTCAAATGCCCGATCATCTCGATGCCGTAATCTTTGACGAGCTCCCGAAAACACATGGGGTATACGAGTTTCATGACGCTTTCGGAATGCCGCTTTATATCGGAAAAGCAAACAACATCAAGCAGCGCATAACACAACACTTCAGCACAGAGCAGCAGAGTACGAAATACCAGCGCCTGATGAAGGAGTGTCACCACATTAAATACACGGAATGGCCGAACGAAACGCTGAGTTTGATTTATGAGGACCATTTGATACGTCAGCACTGGCCACCATTGAATAAGGCACAGAAAAAGCAAAGTTTAAAATTTGGCCTCTACGCCTATGAAAATGGTAGAGGAGAGCTCAAATGGGTCGTGCAAAAATCCATAGGCTCCGGAGCGCTACGCAAGTTTGGCTCCTACACCTCTGGGCAACAATGGTTGGCAGATTTCATGAACACTATGCGCCGAGAAGAGCGCACGGATGCGGAAGCATTGGCACTTTTGAAGGGCGCAAATTCGCAGAAGCTCTTAGTGGATCTACGTGAACAGACTGGAGCCGTTTTTATCGATTCAGGCAACGTACTTGGCATCTATCCAGGAGACGACTTCCTCCATAACGAAGCGTGGGTGAGAGACCAATTTTTTACCATTAGTCCATCACCCACGATCAATGCCATCGGGATGAAGCTCGCTGAGCAACACCCCGATAACGTTATTCTGCTGTAGTATTTGAGTCTTCTTCAGAAGTAGCTTGCTCAGACGCGGTCGCATCATTTTCTGTAAGCAGCTTTGAAGCATCCGCGGCACCCAACAGCACCCCTTTCTCGATGTCAAACACGAGTTCTTTGTCCTTGAGACCGATCACCACTTTATCGCCTTCCTCGAGCTTTTTACCGATGATGTGCTCTGCGAGCGGATCTTCGATCAATTTCTGAAGGGCACGCGCTAACGGACGTGCACCGAAGGCTTCGTCGAAACCTTCATCTGCAACAAAGCTTTTCGCTTCATCACTTAACACAATCCCGTAACCGAGATCCTCAATACGTCCGAACAACGAGCGCAATTCAATATCAATGATCTTGTGGATGTTCTCTTTGGTCAATGAATTGAACAAGACCACATCATCGATTCTATTCAAAAATTCCGGCGCAAACGCCTTCTTTAATGCACTTTGAATGACGCTCTTTTCCAAATCAGACTTCGTTTGTTCACGAGAACTTGTACCGAAACCTACTCCGGTTCCAAAGTCCTTAAGCTGGCGAGAACCTAGATTAGAGGTCATAATAATGATGGTGTTCTTAAAGTCCACCTTTCTCCCGAGAGAATCTGTGATCTGACCGTCGTCAAGCGCTTGAAGCAAGAGGTTGAATACATCAGGGTGTGCTTTTTCAATCTCATCGAGCAAAATCACTGAATACGGCTTGCGACGTACGCGTTCTGTAAGCTGACCGCCTTCCTCGTATCCAACATATCCTGGAGGCGCTCCCACAAGACGTGAAATGGCAAACTTTTCCATGTATTCGCTCATGTCGATACGAATCATATTGTCTTCACTATCAAACAAAAGCTTGGTCAATTCCTTCGCCAATTGCGTTTTACCGACTCCAGTAGGGCCTAAGAAGATAAACGAACCGATCGGTTTCTTCGGATCTTTCAACCCCGCACGGTTTCTTTGAATGGCACGCACAATCTTTTTCACTGCATCGTCTTGCCCGATCACATTGCCTTTCAGCAAATCTTCCATCTGGGCCAATTTATCCAGCTCTTGCTGCGCCACTCGTTGTACCGGAACGCCCGTCATCATTGCAACTACTTCGGCAACTTCCGCTTCGTCTACTTGTTTGCGGTTCAGCTTAATGCTGTCCTCCCAAGACATGCGAGCCGTTTCCAATTCCGCTTCGATTTTTTTCTCATCGTCGCGCAACCTTGCAGCCTCCTCATAACGCTGGCTCTTAACCACTTGGACCTTTTCCTCCTTGATGCTCTCCAAACGAGATTCCAAGGTCTTGATCTCTTCCGGTACCTCTATATTTGTGATGTGCACACGCGATCCCGCTTCATCCAGCGCATCGATCGCCTTGTCCGGCAAGTGACGGTCAGAAATGTAGCGTTGGGTAAGCTTTACACACGCCTCCAAAGCTTCATCCGTATAGATTACATTGTGGTGGTCCTCGTATTTGTCCTTGATGTTATTTAAAATCTGAACCGTTTCCTCAGGTGAAGTAGGATCTACAGTTACCTTTTGGAATCTACGCTCCAAGGCACCGTCTTTTTCAATAAACTGACGGTATTCATCGAGCGTCGTAGCACCAATACATTGAATCTCACCTCTCGCTAATGCTGGCTTAAACATGTTGGAAGCATCCAAACTTCCCGTCGCGCCACCGGCACCTACGATCGTATGAAGCTCATCGATAAAGAGGATGATATCATCGTTCTTTTCCAATTCATTCATTAACGCTTTCATGCGCTCCTCGAACTGTCCACGGTATTTAGTCCCCGCTACGAGCGAGGCCAGGTCTAAACTGATCACGCGCTTGTCAAACAGCACACGACTCACTTGCTTATTCACGATGCGCAGGGCTAACCCCTCTGCAATCGCACTTTTACCTACACCGGGCTCCCCGATAAGTAAGGGATTGTTTTTCTTTCTACGGCTTAGAATCTGGCTCACACGCTCGATCTCCTTCTCACGTCCAACCACCGGGTCCAAACGATCTTGCTCAGCGGCCTTGGTCAAATCTTTCCCAAAGTTATCCAACACGGGTGTCTTAGATTTATCCTTCTTAGCACCTGCCGATCCGCCTGAGCGACGAGAACCGCTAGTAGGCTCATCCAAATCTCCACCGTCTTCAAAACTCATCGAAGGAGCGTCTTTCGACTTGTCCGAATCCGTGTCGATATAGTTTTGCTGGTATTCACTCTTCACAGCATCGTAAGAAGCACCCATCTGTGCCATAACACTACTGATCGGGTCGTTGTCATTTCTCAAAATACATAGCAATAGGTGCGGCGTACGAATGACTGGACTCTGGAACAGCTTCGCCTCTAAAAAGGTTGTCTTGAGTGCTTTCTCTGCCTGCCTGGTCAGTGGCAAATTCTTGGCCGTACCAGGAACATTTGTAGCATACGGCGCTGCGATGCCCTCGATTTTGGCGCGAACATTAGCCGAATCAAGACCGAGGTCATTTAAAATCTTAATTGCCGTACTCTCACCCTCACGCAAAATGCCGAGAAGCAAGTGTTCGGTTCCTATATAATCGTGCCCCAAACGCATCGCCTCCTCTTTGCTGTAGGTGATGACGTCTCGAACACGTGGGCTGAAATTTTCTTCCATAGTAGTAGGGTATTACATGTAAGGGTACTGCACATTGTGTGCCAATGCTATATTATTAAAACTCCGAGCATCTTTTAAGACAACACGGCAGTTGATAAGAAGGTTTTGTTAACATCCAGATGTGGATAAATGTCTAAAGTAAAAGAGCCTTCAACTTAGACCAATGCTCACGAAAAGCTATATTTGAAAATTACGAAAAAACCCGGCTTCGGCCGCACTAAATACTGACAATATGGCGCAGGGAGAACGCATTATTCCCGTAAATATTGAGGAGCAAATGAAAAGCTCCTACATCGATTATTCGATGTCGGTCATTGTATCTCGTGCTCTGCCTGATGTACGTGACGGATTGAAACCCGTTCACCGTCGTGTGCTCTACGGAATGCATGACATGGGAGTGACCAGTACCAAGTCGTACAAAAAATCCGCAAGGGTTGTTGGGGACGTTTTAGGTAAGTATCACCCACACGGCGATAGCTCTGTATACGACACTATGGTGCGTATGGCACAAGAGTGGTCCCTGAGGTACATGCTCGTTGATGGACAGGGTAACTTTGGTTCTATCGATGGAGATAGTCCGGCGGCTATGCGTTACACCGAGGTGCGCATGCGTAAGATCGCTGAGGACATGCTCATTGACATAGAAAAAGATACTGTTGAATGGCAACTTAACTTTGACGACTCACTAAAAGAACCTACCGTACTTCCTACGCGTATCCCAGGTCTTCTAGTGAACGGTGCTTCCGGTATTGCTGTGGGGATGGCAACGAATATGCCTCCGCACAACCTCACTGAATCCATCAACGCCATCAACGCATACATCGACGACTCAGACATTGAGATCGATGGACTCATGCAACACGTCACAGCCCCTGACTTCCCTACAGGAGGTACGATCTACGGCTACGAGGGTG
Organism: uncultured Schleiferiaceae bacterium; assembly: GCA_965655695.1. Classification (GTDB taxonomy): domain Bacteria; phylum Bacteroidota; class Bacteroidia; order Flavobacteriales; family Schleiferiaceae; genus UBA10364. The sequence continues at coordinate 58,743 of CBFHHO010000003.1, forward strand.
TTCGTGACGCATTCCATACCGGCCGAGGTAGAATCGTACTGCGTGGAAAGGCAACCATCGAAGAAGTTCGTGGACGCGAATGTATCATCGTAACGGAGATTCCGTATCAGGTGAACAAGGCTGAAATGATCAAGAAAACCGCTGACCTGGTTAACGATAAGAAGATCGAAGGCATTGCGGATATTCGCGATGAAAGTGATCGCAAGGGTATGCGCGTTGTGTATGTCTTGAAGCGTGATGCAGTGCCAAACGTAGTCCTAAACAAACTATACAAGTACACGCAGCTACAAAGCTCGTTCTCAGTAAATAACATTGCTCTTGTAAAGGGCCGTCCAGAGATGTTGAATCTCAAGGACATGATCAAGCACTTTGTCGATCACCGTCACGAAGTAGTTGTGCGTAGAACGGAATACGAACTCCGTCAGGCGGAGAAACGTGCGCACGTTCTTGAAGGATTGTTGATTGCTATCGATAATCTTGATGCAGTCATCAAGCTGATTCGCGGCTCGGCAACACCAGAGGAAGCGAGAAACGGTTTGATCACAGAGTTCAAACTTAGTGAGATTCAAGCCAAGGCCATTCTTGACATGCGTCTTCAGAAATTGACCGGTCTCGAAAGAGATAAAATCAAAGCTGAATACGAGGATTTGATGAAAACCATCGACTACTTGAAGAGTATTTTAGGAGACAAGGTCCTTAGAATGCAGATCATCAAGGACGAGATGCTTGAAATCAAAGAAAAATATGGTGATGAGCGCCGTACGGACATCGAGTTTGCTGGTGGCGACGTAAGTATCGAGGATATGATTCCTGATACGGAAGTGGTTATTACCATTTCACATGCCGGTTACATCAAACGCACTCCACTGAGCGAATACAAAAAGCAAAATAGAGGTGGAGTAGGTAGCAAAGGAGCAAGTACGCGAGATAAAGACTTTATCGAAAATGTATTCGTTGCGACCAATCACCAGTACATGTTGTTCTTTACGGAGCAGGGTCGTTGTTTCTGGATGCGTGTTTACGAGATTCCTGAAGGTACCCGTCAAAGCAAGGGTAGAGCGATTCAAAACTTGATCAACCTTCCACAGGATGATAAAGTCTTGGCCTTTATTAATGTACTGAACCTCAAGGACGAAGAATACATCAACAACCACTTTATTGTGATGGTGACCAAGCATGGTGTCATCAAAAAGACACCGCTTGAGGCCTACAGCCGTCCACGTGTGAATGGGATTAACGCCATTACGATTCGTGAAGGAGACACGCTGCTCGAAGCTAAATTGACCAATGGTGAACAAGACATCATGCTCGCTGTGCGCAGCGGTAAGGCGATTCGCTTCCCTGAAGATAAAGTACGCTCTATGGGCCGCAGCGCTTCTGGTGTTCGTGCCATTACGGTAGACTCAGAGAACGACGAAGTAGTGGGAATGATCGTGGTCAAAGAAGGCGACGGTTACGACGTTATGGTAGTCAGTGAAAAAGGATACGGCAAGCGTTCCTCTTTGGAAGATTACCGCATCACGAACCGTGGAGGTAAAGGGGTCAAAACCATTACTGTAACTGACAAAACGGGGGAACTCGTTTCGTTGAAAGCCGTGAATAATGAAGACGATTTGATGATCATCACCAAGAAAGGTACGATGATTCGCATGGGTGTGGATACGCTGCGTGTGATGGGACGTGCTACACAAGGTGTACGTTTGATCAACCTTCGTTCGAACGACGAGATTGCATCGATCGCTAAAGTACCTGCATCGGATGAAGAGGAAGAGGTATTGGATGCTGATGGCAACGTGATCGTTGTTTCAGAAGGAGAGGAGGGGACTTCGAATGAGGCTCCAGATACGACTTCAGAAGATACGGATAGCACTGAATCGTAACGAAAAAATGAAATTGGCGCGGTGTTTGTTCTTTTGAGGACAATTACATTTGCACCACTTAATAAAGCAGACAAAACAATGAAAAAGTTAATTGTAGCTGTATTTGCACTTTCAGCCCTTGCTGTAACTGCCCAAGAAGCTCCAAAAGTAACCAGTGCGATTATCGCATTAAGAGGAAATGAGCTCGTAGAAGCGAAAGGTTTTATCGACGAGGCTTCATCGATCATCGATGGTAAGAATCAAAGCGAGATCAAAGAGAAGATCTTGTCGAAATTCCACTACAACAAGGCACTCATCTACGCTAAAATCGCGGGTTCGCCAGATGCAGCAGTAAAAGCGCTCGCTGAGAATGCGAACGATGTTGCGGCTTCTAGCTTGCTGGATTTGATCAAATTTGAAAGCACGTTGAAAAAACCACGTTACACCGAAGATGCGAAACGTGAGGTTCCAACAATCGCTTACAACTACCTAGTGTCTGCAGGTGCAGCCTATGAAGCAGCTGATTACACAGCCGCTTACAACGGCTACATGAGCGCGTTCGAACTAAAGAGCAATGAACTTCTAGGTGACTTCGCTCAGTTAGATACGGGCTTGTTGTTCAACGCTGGTATCATTGCAGGTATGGCAGGTGACGACGAGTCTGGTGTTGCTGCATTCCGTAAGTGCTTAGATTTGGGCTACAAGGGCATTACCTACACCGCTACATATGTTGCGACAGGTGCTCCAAAGCAGTACCAAAACAAGGCGCAAATGGAGCGTGAGATTGAGCTAGGATTGGCTTCAGATCCAGTAGTTGGTGAAGATGTGCGTCCAAGTTTATACATCAGTCTAATCAACGCTTACAAGAAGCTTGAGAACTCAGAAATGTACGATGCTACGCTCACTGAAGCGCGTTCAATGTATCCAGAGAATAAGGACTTGCTAGATATCCAGTTGCAGGCGTTCTTAGATAAAAAGGATTACGATGGTGCTTTAGCAAACCTTGACGAGGCAATCGCTAAAAACCCGGAGAAAGGAATTTACCGTTTCGTTAAAGGAAATATCCTTCAAACGGAACTAAAAGACTTGGACAAAGCACTTGAAGAATACAAGGCAGCGTTAGCGATCGATCCAAGCATGAGTGACGCAATGTACATGTGTGGTCTAGTGTACATCGATCGTGCAAATAAAATCTCTGAAGAGATGAACGGTCTAGGCTTGAACGAAACGCGTAAATATGACGCACTCAAGAAGAAGCAAAAAGATGTATTCTTGGAAAGCCAAGGATACTTTGAAGGTGCTTACGAAATGAAGCCTGATGATATGGATATCGTTCGTGCGCTAATGGAAGTGTACCGTAAGACTGGCGATTACCAGAAGTCTATGGACATGAAGAAAGTTCTAGAAGCAGCTGGTGAGTAATCATCGATTGCTTTAAAAACTACAAAGAGCCCTGAATCTAACGACTCAGGGCTTTTTTATTGCTCATGATCTTTTAGGCTATAATATACATTATGTTAAATAGTTATTTCACAACACAGATAAAACTACCCTATGATGAAGCTGTGCTATTTTTTCCGCGTTTCATCGATCGTCTCGATTTACTGTAATTGTCTTTAGACCGCGCCATGGTATCCTCATACCTTGGATCTGGAATCATATCTACCTTGTACACTGCGGATGCTTCAATGCTAAAAAAGCCAAACTCCTCGGCAACCCGACCTTGAATCTTATACAGGCCTTTGCCGCGAAATGGAAATTGTGCAGCGACGTTTGGGAAATGTACGCTGTCTAAGAAGTCGCCGTGTTGATCGATGAATGTCGCAAAATTCATTCGCTCTCCTTTTGCCGTCTTTGTTTCTTTCACGGTAACCAAATAGCCGTAAGCCACTACAAAATGCCCCAGTTTTGAAGATAATTCCTTCGCTGCAGTGCCTAGTTCTAGCGGCTCATCCGCTAAATCAAATGGATCGCAAAGGGGAAATCCCAGTAGTTCAATTTGATCAAACGCTGCCTCAAGATTCGTTTGTTCCAACAACGGTACCTTGTAATCGTGAGCTTGAACAGTGCCTTTGAATAAGCTTGGCGGTGTAGCAATCACTTGTTTCGTGTTACGTCCTTTGAGCATATGATGGGCTTCCCAGAGCAATGTTTGCTTGTCTATTCCCGTGAAACGCAATGCACCTATGCGGATAAGTAATGAAATCTGTTCGATACCTATGGGGACACGATCGATGAAATCGGCCAAATCTTCAAAGGGACCTCCCTCCTGTCTGATCTTACCGATCGAAACGCCTATGTGTTCATCCACACCGTGTACGAGAACAAACCCTAGGTAGATGCTCTTTCCTTGGATTACTGTAGGGAAATCGCCGTGCTGAACGCAAGGTGACTCTATGATTCCACCATTCTTGCGCGCTTCATGAACGTAAAATTCGGTACGGTAAAAGCCGCCAAAATTATTGATCACGGCCACCATGTATTCGAGCGGATAATGCGCCTTTAAATACAAACTCTGGTAACTTTCCACAGCGTACGAAGCACTGTGCCCCTTCGCGAAGGCATACCCTGCGAAGCTTTCTATCTGCCTCCAAATCTCTGTGGCCAATTCTGTGCTGTAGCCACGCTCCCGACAATTTTCGAAGTACCGCTCTTCTACCCTTTTAAACTCTTCCCTTGATCGAAATTTACCCGACATACCGCGCCGTAAAACGTCTGCTTCCCCTAAACTCAAACCGGCAAAATAGTGTGCTACTTTAATGACATCTTCCTGGTAGACCATCACTCCAAAGGTTTCTGGCATGATCTCCAGCATCACCGGATGGGCATTCTTACGTTTTGAAGGATCTGTGAAACGTAGAATATACTCGCGCATCATTCCGCTATTGCTAACACCGGGACGAATGATCGAGCTTGCAGCAACTAATCCTAAATAGCTGTCTACTTTGAGTTTAGTGAGCAGCATCCGCATCGCTGGGGATTCCACATAAAAGCACCCCATCGCCAATCCATTGCGCAAGAGCTCCTTGACGCCTTCATCTTGCTTAAAGAGCTGTAGGTTTCGAATATCAATAGGTTGGTTTTCAGGATGGTTCTTCCGTACGATCGCTAGTGCATCTTGGATTTTACTTAAGCCGCGCTGACTAAGAATGTCAAACTTATGCAAACCGATGTCCTCCGCTACGACCATATCAAACTGTGTCGTTGGGAAGCCTTTTGGCGGCATGAAGGTGGCGCTTCGGTAATGAATACTTTGATCGGCGATGAGAATCCCTCCTGCATGAATGCTCAAATGACTAGGAAACCCTTGAATATAGGTACTGTAGCGAAGTACCAGGTGCGATAAGTGGTCCAATTCATTGCTGTTGAACTTCCCTGAACTGAGCTTATCGATCTCGTGTTTCGGCAGACCGAACACCTTTCCTAGCTCGCGTATCACAGCGCGGTACTGAAAAGTATTATAGGTTGCCAGCAGTGCCGTATGAGGGAAGCGTTTGAAGATGTACTTTGTCACATCGTCGCGATCGCGCCAGGAGAAATCCAAATCAAAATCGGGTGGTGACGTTCGGTACAGGTTGATAAAACGCTCGAAATACAGATCCAGCTCTATGGGATCTACATCTGTGATTTTCAACAGATAGGCCACAATACTATTCGCACCGCTCCCCCTACCCACGTAGAAGTAACCGCGTTTTTGAGCGTAGTTTACAATGTCCCAATTGATCAAGAAATACGAGACAAAGTTCTTCTTCTCGATCAGTTCTAGCTCTTTCTCTATACGCTCCTTTACCTTGTGATTCAGCTCAGGATAACGGTATCTAATCCCGTCGTAGGCTAGTTTGCGCAGCAGCTTCATGTCCTTCGCCTTAGACCCCGTGTAGGTCTGCAGGTTCAGCGCCGGATCTTCTGGCAGTACGACCTGGCAACTTTCCAACACCTGGGTGGCATTACGAAGCAAATACGGATGCGCTTTATAGGTATCTAGCAACTGCTCATTATGCATGTAGCACTGATCTTGTGGCGCTTGCTGGTTTTGCTCAAGCTTACTTAAGAGCGTATTCTCATCGATGGCCCGTAGTAGCCTGTGCGCATTAAAATCGCGTTTACCTCGGAATGTCGCAGTGGGCATTGCGACCAGCTTGTGTTTAAACTCATCCCAACCTGAAATGTGTAACGACTGTAGAGGTTTAGGGGGTACACCGATCAGTTCTTGGTTTTTCAATGTCGCTAGAGGCAAGTTTGCAGACATCGGATAGATGACCCAAACGTCTTTGAGTTGCTCGATAGGTGCACGCTGCGAAAAGCGCACCTTGCGCTCTAAATGCCATGACAAATGATCGTTGATTTGGCAAACACCGTCCCAATTTTTAGCGAGCAACACATAGCACTGGTCGATCCCATTGCGGAAATCTACCCCAACCACTGGACGCTTGGCTGCGTCCCCCTTCAGCAAATGCAGTACAGTCATACAGGCAGAGGTGCTGTTGATGTCGGTAAGTGCCATCTGCTTCCACGGCTGTGATTTAAAAAAATCTACCCAATCTTTTGGGGACAAGGTGCCATAGCGCAAACTGTAATAACTGTGCGTGTTGAGTAACATATCGGTAGGTCGGTTCGAGGCGCTGTGGTTAAAAACCTAGATCTAATTTTCGCTGACGCGCGGTGGTCATGCCCATTCCTTGCAGCCCGAGATGGTTGTAAATCTCGTAGTCGTATTCCGCAACAAGCCGCTGACCTATGGGCTTTAGCAGCTCGGGGCCATTGCTTCGTGGATTCTTGATGGCGGCAGATATGGGGTAAGCGTTCAGTTCCTCAGCAGGATACGGAGTGAGTACATCCGTGACTTCTGCCAGCGGTGTGCTCCCATCTAGCCACATGCTCTCATCTTCTTCGTGTAAAATCACCGGTGATCGGTGGTGGTCTATGGCAGCCGTAATCTTGTTACTTACAGTGGTGATGACGGCAAACGTATCGAGTATTTCACCAGTATCGGGGTTGACCCAGCTGTCGTAGATGCCCGCAAAGGCAAAGGGGCTGCCGTCTCGTTTGTACATCACGTAAGGCTTAGAGAGACGTTCTTTTTGCGGTCCCTCGATGAAGGCATCGGCCAGTACTAAGCAGCGTTTTGAGCGTATACTTTGACGGAAAGCAGGCTTAGTGGTGATTCCTTTGGCTCCCCTATAATGCATCGCATTGTCCTTATTGTAGTCGCCTTCTGAACGCGCATTGAAAAGATGGAAAGGCTTTTTTGCCCAATACGGGGTAAAGCCAAACTTGTAATGCTTGATCCGATCCGGGTGCTCTTGAGTGATCACCGGTGCTAGGCTCCCTATTCCTATGTTTGTATTGGGTGCATATAGCTCAGGACGTTCTACGAGTGCACTGAAGCGCTTCTCCACGGCCTTTATTTTACTGACATTTACATACCTGCCACACATACTGCTTTGCTCCTTGATTAAAAATGGGTTCTGTTTAACTGTGTCTGTTTGCTAATAACGGCGGTGGTTCTCCGTTGAATGGGTTGGAGCGGCCTATGGTTTTGGCGCCAAGGGATACGGCACGTACAACAGAGCGGTCACCAAAGCGCTGTCGGATGTGGTCCATAGCACCATAAAGTCTAGTGAGTTCCTCGCTTTCTTCAAACATGTTCATTTGATAACCGCCTCCTACAAGATGAGAAAAGCGGACACCTACTAAGCGTACGAGTAAACGACGCTCGAAGAGTCGCTTAAAGAGCTCCTTGACCTTGGGAATCAGGACATGATCCGCTGCAGTATATGGAATGCGCGCTTGAAGTGTATGTGTGTTAAAGTCTGAATATCTGATTTTTACGGTGATGCACGAGGTGAGTTTATCGCCGCGTCGCAACTGATATGCCAGGTTTTCAGTCATGGCCACGATGATCCCCTCAAGCTTCACTACGTCTATTGTATCCTTCGCGAAGGTGCGCTCCGTTGAGATGCTCTTTCGTTCTTGATACGGCAAGACCGGACTCTGGTCGACTCCTTGTGCTTTATGCCATATTGCACTTCCCTGCTTGCCCATCACACTTTGCATCATCTCGAGCGGCATCTCTTGCAGGGTTTGAATGCGACGTACGCCGAGGTTCCGAAGAGTTTGGTAGGTCTTCTCGCCCACCATTGGGATTTTACGTACTGACAGTGGCGCTAAAAAGGGACGCTCTAATCCCTTCTGAATAAAGATCTTATTGTTTGGTTTGGCTTCTCCAGTAGCGACTTTACTGACGGTTTTATTGCCGGAAAGCCCAAAACTGATGGGCAGTCCTGTCTCACGGATGACACGATCGCGGAGCTCGCTTGAGAATTTGAAGCTCCCAAAAAAGCGGTCCATTCCGGTAAGATCGGCATAGAATTCATCTACCGAAGTCTTTTCATAGACGGGGACCTGCTCTTTGATCACATCGGTAACTAGGTTTGAGTACTTTGAATAGTTGGCCGAATTGCCACGAATTATGATGGCTTCTGGGCAAAGCTCGCGGGCCATGCGCATGGGCATGGCCGAGTGTACACCAAATTTTCGGGTTTCATAACTGCACGCTGCTACCACACCGCGATCACCCGTACCTCCGATAAGAATGGGACGGCCGTCAAGCCGTGAGTCCATAAGGCGCTCCACAGATACGAAAAAGGTATCCAGGTCCATATGTAAAATAGAGCGATCCATAGGTGATTGTCGTTTAGTAGCTAGTTGAAAATGGGCATAGTACAGGCAAGTCGAGCGGCTCAAAGGCCGCTCAATACAAGGTGATTCTAGGTATTTGTGTTGATCTATTTAACTGTCTTTCAGCTGATTCATTTCTTTTTTGAGATCAGCCATCATGTGCATGAGTTGAGACATGTCTTGATTATTTCCAGCAGAGGGCAACTCAAAGCTGGTATAGCCTACTGCCTTCCAGACCTCGACCATGCGATCGACAGGTACGGTGTACGGCGCAAACTGTGGATTATCCGACTTTAACAAGAGTTCGCCGATGTGTAAGTTGTTGATTACACGCTTGTAAACGACACCTTCATCTTTGGTGATCAGTACGTAGCATTCGTCGTTGCGAATGGACTTCCAGTCTTGAATGTATTCCGTGATGACATAAGAGCCTGGTTTGATGGGCAACATGCTTTCCCCACGGATCTGAAATACGCGGTAGGTACGGTCTTGAGGCAGTTCAGGGAAAGGCATTGAAAAACGCGGAAGTGCGCCGATGTAATCTGCATCGCCGTAGCCACTTAGGTACCCTGCAGAAGCTTTTACTGGAACGAGTGTGCCCAGCTCTTTCTCTTCTGTACCGTCTACGACAACGGGTAGAATGCGAAGCTGTGCACCGCTGACGTCGGCCTTTGGTATCGATGAAGCCCCGGAGAGGTCTCGGTTCACAAAGTCATCGAGACGGACCTGAAAATAGCCTGCAATGTGCTGAAGCGTATGTAAACGAGGCTCTGCTCGACCTTCTTCGTAGGCACCAATCATAGCACGCTTGACACCGATTTTTGTGGCGAGTTGCTCTTGGGTTAGACCTTCCTTTTTCCGGAGGAACTTCAGATTGTTCTTTACATAGTTCATAACAACGTATCTTTAGGTAGCGCTTAAGGGCATGTAGAGCGCTCTTGTTTTACAATGCTAATTTAATTAGATTTCTAATAATTTCATCATTTGTTGATTTATTTTTTTTGAGATGGACCTTGAAACCGCACTGAACGAGCATACTATAGATAAGGACTACGTGTATGACGGCTGGATACGACGTGCGTGCAGCGAGTCAGAGGCGCTGGAAGAAGTGATGGAAAAGGCGTTTGGAGGGAATGAGCGTGAGCGCAAAAGGGCAAATTGGATTTTACACCACGTGAGCGATCGAAATCCGGAGGTGTTCATCCCCTATTTGCCTCGGATGGTGGACCAATTAAGCCAAACGAAAACGGATGCTGAGATGCGGTTCATCTTGCGTTACCTCTCGAAATATACCTTGCCAAAAGACGAGGAAACGGAAAGCTATTTGATCGATTTCTGCTTCGAGAAGATGATGACTCCGAGTGTGGCACAAGCGCCACGTGTCTATGGGATGAGTGTGTTGTACAGGCTGGTGTTGCGGTATCCAGAATTGGCGACGGAGCTCGATGAAAGCATCGAAATGGTGCTCGAGCATGCAAATCCGGGGTTAAAAGCGCGCGCTAGACATGTGCGAAAAGACCTCGTAAAGGCAGGCCTAATCTAGTCTATAGGATATCCAGCCATGGCATTTCCGGCCAGCCAACCGCCCGTCCAAGCGGCTTGAAAGTTGAAACCTCCGGTGATGCCGTCGATGTCCAGGATTTCGCCAGCAAAGTAGAGGTTGGGAACAATGCGCGAAGCGAAGTTTTTGAAGTCCACATCTTTTAAATCTACACCTCCAGCAGTAACAAACTCTTCCTTGAACGTGCTTTTTCCGGTGACTTGGAAGACCGAAGCACTAAGTTCAGCGGCAAGCGCTTTGACTTGTTTTCCCGAAAGATCGCCCCAAGTTGCGGTGGGTTTGATGCCGGCGCCTTCTACCATGGATTTCCAAAGGCGAAGTGGTACGCCGTAATGCGCGTGGTTTCCGATGCGTTTTTTGCCCGAAAGCTTCTTTTCCTGCTGAAAGTCGGCGAGCACGTCATCGAGCTCTTTTCCGATCCAATTCACCAGGATGGGAAAACGATAGAATCGGTCGTTTAATTCGCGGGCACCCCAGGCGCTCAAACGCAAGATTGCAGGCCCGGACATTCCCCAATGCGTGATCAGCAGTGGGCCCGAAGCTTCTAAATCTGATGCGGCGACTTGGATGGTGGCATTTGGCAAGCTGATGCCACTTAACCCTTTGATTCTAGGGTCTTTGATGTTGAATGTGAACAAGGAAGGTACGGTTGGGACGATTCTGTGGCCCAATTTTTTTAATTGGTCCAACATCGCCTTTGAAGAACCTGGCGCGACCATCAACTTATCCGCCGTAAGCTCCTCGCCACGGGTCGTTGAGATGGACCAAGTGCCGTCCTCTAGCTGCTGAAACGACTTTACACCACAGCTTTTGCGAACGTCAATATTCGCCGCTGCAGCCATGTCCAACAAACAATCCGCAATGGTGTGCGAGGAATCTGTCACAGGAAATACGCGATTGTCGGACTCTATTTTTAGTTCCACGCCGCGGTCGGCAAACCACTCCATCGTATCGCCCGGTTGAAATTTGTGAAACGGTCCTAATAACTCGCGCTCCCCTCTAGGATAATGCGTGGCCAATTCTCTCGGGTCGAAACAAGCGTGCGTGACATTGCAACGGCCACCGCCGCTGATCAGTACTTTTCCAAGCACCTCCTTCCCTTTTTCAAGGATGGTGACTTTCAGCTCCGGATTAGCTTCGGCACAGGCAATGGCTGCATAAAAGCCCGCCGCACCGCCTCCGATGATTACAATGTGTTCGCTCATAGGGCAAAAATACGATAGAATTGGTGGGCACAAGGAATTGGGTACAGGAACAACTTGTTACAAATCTCACAAAGAAGTACTTTTGCTAACAAATAGTAGTACTATGAATTTACGTGAAGCGCTCGAAGAATGCCTTAGACAGCGCCCCTTTTTAGAAGAAGCCCTGCAAGAAGATTTAATCAATCTTAGCTCCCTTGCGCGTGTCTTGCAGCCTACGATCTCCGAATTCATGGGAAATGAAGTCAAAGAGAGTGCTATTGTCATGGCCATTCGAAGACGGGAACCGAAGCTTCGATTAAAGATGCAACACCGCCTTCAGCAGTTCATTGCAAGTCTGGGCGATATCATCGTACGTTCAAATTTGGTCGCATTAACCTTTGAAAAAACAAACCGACTGCCCGAAAAACAATCGGCTTTTCTAAAAGCGTTAGGATCAGATTACAAGGGATTTCACAGCTTTACAGGCGGCATGGAGGAAACTACTATCGTGATCAGCGAAAATGCTTTAGATGCGCTGGAAACGGCGATGAAAGGCGAGAAATTGATCGGTTCCCACAAAAACCTAAGCGCCATCACACTGCAATTGCCCAACAGCAGTTCTGAGGTGATCGGTCTGTATTACTACTTCTTCAAGCACATCGCCTCAGCAGGAGTGCCTATTCAAGAGATTATATCCACTTCGAACGAAGCCACGTTTATCGTACATAGCAACGATGTGAACGCAGCGTTTGCAGTGATCAATACGGTCAAAAAGCCGGTGTAAATAACTTTTACTTTTCCACAATTTTTGGAGGTGTCAGCGGCTGTTCCCAATTTATTAGGAACGATAACCTAAAACCCATTATTATGGAAAATCAAGTTCAGCTCATCGGCCGTTTAGGTATGGACCCTGAGGCAAAACAAATCAACGATTCGGTAAAGACCTCCTTTACCATTGCTACCAACACCGTATACAAAGACAGCGACGGTAACAAAAAGACGCTCACCGACTGGCACAACATCGTCGCATGGGGTGGTTTAGCAACAACTATGGAACAGTTCTTAAAGAAAGGTGACAAAGTCGGCATTAGCGGCAGGCTCGTAACGCGCAGTTATGAAAATGAGGAGGGCATCAAGCGCTACTTTACCGAAGTCATTGCGAAAGACATGCTGATGCTTGGCGGCAAAAAAGCAGATTAACGCGATCTGACCGACGAGAACGAAATTCCTTCTACTTAATGCGCTACGATGTGCTTTTAGGTAGAAGGTTTTTTAGTTCGGAAGCTGCCCTACTAGGATTTGACCGTTGTCAAATACCACATCACCAAAAACACCCGTTACAGGACGATCCGGCAGTAGCGCTTCTGCCAAAGCGATCTGAGTCCCATCCATATCATACAACCGCGGTCTTGATTGCAAATCCCCTAAGTCGTCGACCAAATAAATCGTCGCCTTTTGGTGACCGTTCATCGCCTCTACACGCTTTATAGCGATGTCAACACGCATGTGTGCATACAAGACATTCGTAAAGACCCATTCCAGCTGGCCTTGCTTGTTTTCCGGTAGCTCCCAATAGGTATTCGATGCTGCAGATTCAGACTCCAAGACCTTCAGCAATAATCTCACGGCGAATTCACGCGCTTTGTTGCGTTCTAAGTCCCCAGTATCGACGCCGCTTTCAATCAAAATATTAGGAATATCCTGCGCCATCAAATAATCCCCTACCGCTGTCGGATAATACTCATCCGTATACCGACCGATTCCCGAGAGATCGCCCATGCCATCTAACGCATGGCCCAATCTGCCAATCAGTTGCTGTCTTGCCTCAGTTACCGCTCGAGAGGCATCTGCAGAGGGCACTAAAAGCGATGTGTAAGCACTTCGGCCGTTCACATGAAATATCGTTCTCTGATCATGGAGATTAAAACACAATTCGGGCTCATGCATTTTGATCCATCCGATAAGTTTAGCGCTTTCTACCGTTTGAAACGCTCTGAAGTCACGATTCAAATCCACTCCCATCCCACTTCTCCTGGTGTACCGAACGTAAGCATCGGGGTTAATAACCGGTATGATGTGTAGCGTATACCCCTCTATAGTAAGCAGTTTCTTTTGAAACATCTCCAAGATTTCCAGAATGATATGTATTCCAGTAGTTTCATTCCCATGCATGCCGGCCCAAATACAAATAGAACGATCTCCTGTGCCCAATTCACACGATAAAATGGGACGTTCTTCGGATGAATACCCCAGTATATCCCAGTTATACATGCTGATTAGCTCATTGTAGGGGATGTATGGATTGTCTTTGTGACTGTAACTGAATGGAGACATTTAACCTTAAAATATGATTCAACAGGACCAAGTTACCACTGAAATTGTACATTTTGCATGGCATTCAACAATGTTACAAATGAATCATAACTTTTTCTTCTTGGCGTTTCTTTTGAATCTTTCATGTGTTTCAAACGAACCCTCAACCACTACCCTTGCGTTTTCTTCCTGCAATGACCCCAGCAAGAACCTGGATGTCCTACCTACACTGCAGGCTGCGCTTGATACCATCCCTACCTACATCTGGCTTGGAGACAACGTATACTTGAAGAAAAAAGACTGGGCAAGCACAGAAGCTGCGCTTGGCAAATACCAGGAAACCTTCGCTACCCCTGCGCTGGCAACCTTGTTACAAACAGGAACACATTATGCCATTTGGGACGATCATGACGCCGGTCCGAACGATTGTGATCAATCATTTAAAGGTATGTCAGCCACCATGCAGGCGTTCAAACAGTTTTGGAACCCCACCTACCCTATGCCTGACAGCACGTCCTATTACGGCACTACCAGCCTTTCAGATGGCGCAGTGGACTTGTTCTTTTTAGACAATAGGAGCTTTAGAACACACCACGACAGCGCGAATGCTACCGTGTTTGGTGAGGCGCAGCTGCAATGGCTCGAAGACGCTTACACTACATCTCAGGCACCTTTTAAAATCCTACTCATGGGCGGCCAATTCCTTACTACCGCCCAAGTTTTCGAAAACGTAAGTCGCTTCCCTGCCGACAGAGAACTACTGATTCGTCTACTCTCGAGTACCACTAGCGCCCCTATCGTACTCACTGGAGATCGCCACCACGGGGAGTTGAGCAGGCTAGACACGGAGTTTCACCCCATCCTTGAAGCCACTGCAAGTCCGCTCACTGCACAAAGCTTTCCGCACCACGATGAAGCAAATGAAACGCGCTTGCACGAAGGAACTACAGCAGTAAATCACTTCGGAACTTTGAGCCTGACTCACGAAAATGGGAAAGCCATCGCTGCTGAAATGAAGCTGATTGATGCAGAAGGCAATGTGATTTTCGAGTGGCGTGAAACATACAAAAACATTTAGGTAAACTTCTGTTTTTCAGTTTGTTAATAGACTACTAGTAAACCGATAGTTCTCACTCTTAGTTTCCGTCTGACTGCACCTTTTCTAGCACTCTGAACCGATACCTAAAACCGGCCCGTGGCTGACCCAACAATATTCGTCACTGTTGAAATAAATGTACCTACTCGTTTTTAGATGAAAAATGATGTGTTTACATTTGAAACATGGAAGAAATTGTAACTCGAATAGAGCGTTGGCGTCAAAAATCGGGCATGACCCCCGCTGAACTTGCAAAAGCGCTTGATATGAATCGCTCCTCTGTCGTACACATGCTGAACGGGAGAAACAAACCTTCCTTACAGTTCGTGCTAAACATTGCCCAGTACGATCAAGAGTTAGATCTGCGTGAATTGCTCACTGGAACCAGGTCTAAAACGGAGAGCTCGGATGCTTTACCACTAGAAGTCAATGAAGTAGCACCTTCCCCACCCCAGCCATCGGAGATGGTAAGGACCAAAGAGGTCGCTGGTGAAGTGGTCAAAGAACGTCTGATTGTTCTAAAAATTGACGGAACCTTCGATTCCTTTACCAAAGAAGAGTAACACACCTTATATTTGCGTGGTAATACCCTTATTATGACAGCTAGAACGAAAGTATTTGTAGGTTTAATCATTGTTGCACTGCTCACTCGTGTGATGCCGCACTACCCGAACTTTACCGCAATGGGAGCGCTGGCTTTTTACGGCGCTTTGTCTACACGTAAACTAGGCATGTCCCTAGCTGCAATGGTCGGAACCTTGATGATTTCTGATCTGATCATAAACAACATTGTATATCCTACTGGCAGCTTCACGCTGATGTATGCCGGTTCACTCTTTACGTACCTCGGTTTTGCTGCTTATAGCGTTTTAGGACGTTACGCAGGGCAAGGCACAAAAGCGGCTCTTGCACTGATCGGTGGATCAATCGCTTTCTTTGTGATCAGTAATTTCGGGGTGTGGATGACCACAAATGCGTTGTACCCGAACCAAGCAGTCGGTTTGGTGGCCACTTACATTGCAGCGATTCCTTTTTACGCTCCAGAAGTAGTATCTACTGCAGCGTTTTCAGCATTGGCTTACGG
Organism: uncultured Schleiferiaceae bacterium; assembly: GCA_965655695.1. Taxonomy (GTDB): domain Bacteria; phylum Bacteroidota; class Bacteroidia; order Flavobacteriales; family Schleiferiaceae; genus UBA10364. The sequence goes on from CBFHHO010000003.1 coordinate 74,521, forward strand.
TGCGCATAGCTGGGCTACACGCACCGCAAAAGCCTAATACCTATTTTCTTATTGGATGATTTGACGAGGAATGACTCCTGCAGCAATGCTGTCTAGCACAGTTCCTTGTAGATCACACACGTAAATCACACCTGCGCTTGCAAAATCTTTAGCGTTGTGTACGTACATTGTGTCATTAATGATATCTAGGTTGTACCCTACCCCTGCGCTTAACGTGTTTGTTGGCCACGCTGTTGCCGCATTAGGGCTTAACGAAACTACCGCTCCGTTGTAGGTCGCATTCAAGAAGTAGAGCGCATTTCTATCGGTACGTAAAGCGATCGCATGATCATTCACTGTAGGCGCTGCTAGAATCTCGGTTGCAGTAGTAGAAGTAAGTGACCACAAGCTTGCAGGTGTGGATCCTCCTCCCGACCAGTCTTGGTAGCCCTCACAGAGTACATACAAGGTACCCGAAACGACAGCGAAAGAATTAGGTTTATCGCCTACGACAAGGGTATCAACCGCTTTGGTGGTCAGATCGACCACTGCGATTCGGTGGTCGTTTTGAAAACCGCCGTTGAGTGCCACATAAGCTAACGGGTAGTCGATGTAGATTGCCTCACTAGATCCGTACACCTCGATGGAATCTAAGAGCATACCGTCAGTATCGTCTAGGACCTTGATGAAGTCTGAAGCCCAATTCGTTACATACACCTTGCCGTCTGCAGCTCCGAGATATCGCGGTGCGGCCACAGTGGTTTCAAACTTTGATTGCATGGTAGCAGCGCTGATCCCACGCACCTTGTTTCCGTTGTTCACCGTGAGGTACAAGAGTGAATCGTTTCTTAAAAGGTGCTGACCGATGTTTCCTAAAGGAACGCCGTTTTCAGTGAGGAAGGCTTGGGCTATCGTTGTATCCGTGTTGAGTGCGGTTATGGTAGCTGTTCCACCCGTAAAAGCACCTTCATTCAAAATGAGCTTAGCGCCGTCGTAGATGGATGGTTCGGTGGTTGTGTTCGGAGTACACCCAAAAAGTGCTGTGGCACAGAGGCCCGCTGTTAGTAGATTCAATTTCATTTTTTCGAGGTTAGTTTTAATTGAATTGAAAAATACCTTCCCGGCATGGGAAAGTACGGGAAATAGGTTCTGTTTGTATTGGTCAGGTTGTGAACGGTCACGCTCGTGGTGATTTGACCGTCTATAAATTCCTGAATCCAAGTAAGGTCGGCCCACAACTCAGCGCCCATTACGCCCGTAGGATCATTGTCGCGAAGCGTATGTCGAGCGCCTAAATAATGAGATCTCAGCTGAACCACGCTCTGCTTGTTGCGATAGGCAAAGGTTTGAACAGCCTGAAGATTAGGTCGGTAGATCAGCGATTTACCGATATCCGCCGTACTCCCTCCACTCACATTGACTACACGCGTGTACTGCTGGTTGAGCGAAGTAGTGCTTAGAAAGCCGTACTTTTTGTAGTGAAGCGTAGCCGTCTGTGTAGAGAGGAATACCTGTTTGAAGTTGACCGGAGACCAAACGGTGCCGCTTTGTGGAACCCACTGGATTAGGCCATTCACGAGTAACTGATCGCTGTTTGCTGTGAGTGACCAATGCTCACCTTTGAACGAAGCCGTTAACTTCGTGCCGTATGAGCGTTCTGGCGAAAGGTCCGGGTTGCCGCCAGGGGTCCAGAAAAGTTCATTCATGGTCGGCACTCGGTAAAAACTACCTGTGGCCCACTCGATCGGGATGCGTTGAACGTTTTGGCGCCAAATGATTTGAGCTGCGGGGTATAATTGACCTCTAAATAAGCCTAATCGGGCTCTAGAGGACCAGCTTGGCGTCCATTGTACAAACTGACGGTAGGTCAATGAGGGCAAACTCGCATTTCGAGAAGTGCCTCCCGCGCGGTAGTAGTTGGCGTCTAGGGTCGTTGCGGTAAATTCACCAGTACGGCGGTATTGAATGCTGATTTGGTCGTAGGTATTGGTATCGCGAAGGTCGATCGCATTTAAGGTATCCGTGTAGCTCTGCCACTCGCGGCCTGCAAATACCGTGAGCTTGTTTTTGCGCTTTTCCCAAGTGTATTTCGCGCGTAAGGACCTGTCTTCGAGAAGACTTGGGATGGGCGCGTTGAGAATACTGCCCCGATTAAATTTCTCGCCCGAGGTGTACCAAACATCGCTTGACCACGAGGAACGTCGAAAGTTGCCCTGGTAGCGTTGCATGAAGTTTAATTGGCTATAGGCCATTCCCTCCATCTGTAGACGCTGATTACCAAGGGTGTACGGATACACATTATCCGACTGCTGGGTGAAGAGGTAACTGCGGTAGTTGACCTTTCCAAAATGTCCCCCGTTTAGAACGCCGATGCCCAAACCGCCGATATTATCTGTAGAGAGCAGCGTGGTGAATTCGCGATTACCGCTGGCTTCGAGACTGAGGTTCAGTGCGCCTGAAATCGCATTCGTTCCCGTGGCGCCCGCGGCTGATCCTTCTAAAATGGCGTCGCTTTTCAACAGTGCTGCTGGAACGAGACTGAGGTCTAGTACTCCTGAAGCGCTGCTCCCGATGTCGATACCGTCCCACAATACTGCGGATTGGGCCGGGTTTGCACCGCCAAAATTGGACGTAACTACAGAGCCTGGCGCATATTGCCGAAGCTGGTAGCGAGCGTCTTTGGTTAAATAATCGGCTGCGGATCGCACCAGCAACTGCAAAGAATCTGCAGCCGTTCTTTCGTCATCGACCCTGAGATAGCGGTCGACAACAGTCGTCGTGCGTAATGTATCTGTAGACTGCGCAGTCGCAAATAGCGATACCAGCAACAGCCCCAGCGATGTGAGTTGTTTCATAATACAGGTAAACGCTTGACCCAGAGCGTACAATTCGTTCCTTCTACCTATGGCAAGTCTTCTGGCTCTTCACTCCCGCCGTTCACCTTCCCGCCTTTGACAGTGGTATTTTCAAACAACGCTCCATATGAATTACAGCTGCTGGCACAGCCCCGGACTACAACCGGGTTCCTTTTTATCCCTCGCTTCCACGAAAGGACCATAAGCAGTACAAATATACCCTATTCTCTACCTGTAAATACAGAGAGGGCACTATTATAGGCAGATTCGATCATTAAAGGATCTAACTCGTGCGCATATGCTGAGGACTCCAATGCAGTTAGTACTTTTTCGGTTGGCATATTCCCGATCAAGGCGTCTGAAGCGAATGGGCAACCGCCAAAACCGCGTAGGGCCGTATCTATGCGACGGCAGCCGGCTTCTATCGCAGCACTTGCTTTGGCTGATGCCTCTTCATAGGTACTGTGCATGTGCGCGCCCCAAGGCAGTGCGCACTGCTCCTCCATAGTTTTACACAGTGCTGTGACTTTCTCTAAGGTGCCTTGCCCGGTCGTATCTGACAAAGAAATAAGATCCGCACCGCAGTCAACAGCTTGAGACAAGCGCTCCAAAACCATATCTACATTATAGGCTTCCTCATAAGGATTGCCAAAAGCCATGCTGAGGTATACTACAAGTTCTACCCCGTGTGCATCTGCCAAATCCTTCACGCGTTTTAAGTCGTCGATGGCACCGGGAATGTCTTTTCTAGAATTGCGCTGTTGAAAAACTTCGCTAACGCTAAAAGGATAACCCCAAGCATCTATGCAGTCAAATTCTGTAGCTCGGCGTGCCCCTCCTTCACTCGCCACAATAGATAATAGCTTTGTAGGACTCTGTTCACGCTCGGCAGCTAGCGCCGAAAAGAGCGCTTTCGCATCTGCCATTTGCGGCATGGCACGTGGAGAGACAAAACTTCCTGCGTCGATGGTATGGAAGCCGCAGCGCATCAGCGTTTGAATGTGCTGAATCTTTTCTGAGGTGGGTATAAAGTCGTGAAATCCTTGCCAAGCGTCGCGGGGACACTCTACAATATCGATGGTGGTCATTGGGTTCTTGGGTAAAAGGTTCTACCCGTGAATTTACAAAGAACGAAGCATTCTACGTACCATAGACGGGCCTTCATATAAGAAACCTGTCCACACCTGAACGAGGTCTGCACCCGCGTCCAATTTTTCTTTTGCATCCGCTCCTGTAAACACACCACCCACTGCGATAATCGCAATGGAAGGATCCAAGTGCGTTCTGAGGTATTTGACCACTTCTGTGCTGCGTTCACGTAGAATTTTACCACTGAGACCGCCCGCTCCGATCGCCTCAACCTTCGCGTTATCCGCTTGGAGACCGTCCCTAGAAATGGTAGTATTGGTGGCTACTACACCGCTAAGCTTGAGTGTATTAATAATGTCAATGATGTCGTTCAACTGACCTTCGGTGAGGTCCGGTGCTATTTTCAACAGCAACGGTTTTGCGCCCAATTCATTATTGCGCTTTTGCACCGCCGCTAACAGTTCCATCAGCGGTCCTTTCTCTTGCAATTCACGCAATCCAGGAGTGTTTGGAGAACTCACATTCACTACGAAATAATCGACCACATCGTGCAAGGCCTCTACCCCTTTGAGGTAATCCTCTGTAGCTAGATCGTTCGGAGTTACTTTGTTCTTCCCGATGTTACCACCGATGATGAGATCCGTTTTCTTCGCCTTTAAGCGTTCTTTCGCTAGGTCAAGTCCACCGTTGTTGAAGCCCATACGGTTGATCACCGCTTCATCTTCTACCAAACGGAACAAACGCGGCTTCGGGTTACCGTCTTGTGGCTGTGGTGTTAAGGTGCCGATCTCGATGAAACCAAAACCAAAGGCAGCGAGCTCATTGTACAGTTTGGCATCCTTATCAAAACCTGCCGCTAAGCCGATCGGGTTTTTAAAGGTTAATCCCATGACTGTCGTTTCTTTGCCTTTCAATGAACCGAAACCCGCATTTACCAGCGCCTGAACGCCTGGTATCTTAAAGGTGGATTTGATGGTCTTGAAGGTGAAATGATGTGCCTGCTCGGCATTCATTTTGAACAACAACGGACGTAGAACACTCTTGTACATGGCTTAATAGCGCTTTAATCTTGCCAAATCACGCTTGGCATCTTTATCTTTTAGAGACTGGCGTTTGTCGTAATTTTTCTTACCACGCGCCACTGCAATGTTGAGTTTTACCCAACCTTTTTCACTTAGAAACAACTTCGTAGGAATCACTGTAATCCCTTGATCTATAGTGGATTTCATGATTTTTTCCAATTCCCTTTTCGACAACAACAACTTGCGCTCGCGAATGGGATCATGATTGAATATATTACCGTGTGACCACTCGGCAATATTCATGTTTCGGATATAGAGCTCGTTGTCTTTAAAATAACAATACCCCTCAGCAATGGATGCTTTACCCATGCGTACTGATTTAACTTCAGTACCGAGCAGCTGCATTCCAGCCGTGTAGGTGTCCAACCACTCGTAGTCGAACTTCGCTCTTTTATTTTTGATTTCTATAGACTTCACGGTGCAAAGGTACGTTACTCTCGGTCTTTGAGCATAGGAACGAAGGCTGCATCTCCCAATACCTTCTGAGCAAAGGTGCCGTCTGCGTTTTTTACGATTCGAACCATCTTTTGGGTACCCTCTCCGACGGGAATGATCATGATGCCGCCAATTTTTAATTGGTTCAACAACGCCTTAGGCACATAAGGGGCTCCACAGGTGACCACGATGCGGTCGAAAGGCGCGAAAATGGGCATGCCCTTGAAACCGTCCCCAAACTTTTGCTCGGCACGATACCCCAAATCTTTTAGTATCGTTTTGGAAAAGTCAAACAGCTCCTTTTGACGCTCAATCGTAAAGAGTTTGACGCCTAATTCGCACAATACGGCCGCTTGATAGCCACATCCGGTTCCTATTTCTAACACTTTCATGCCCCGCTCTAGCTCGAGCAGCTGACTCTGCCACGCCACGGTGCTGGGGTGTGAAATCGTTTGGCCGGCAGCGATCGGAAACGCTTTGTCCATGTAGGCATGCTGGTGGAATCCGCTCTCGAGAAATGCATGACGCGGTATTTGCATCATGGCATTGATTACGGTCTGACCGGCTAAACCCTTGTCCAAAAGTGCGTTACACATTTGTAATCGCTGGCCTTGAAATATGTTTGAATCTTTGACTATCACACCTCCAAAATACCTTGTAAACCGCGGCTTGACTCGATTTATATCTTTGGGTTTTTAACAAAATTGGTTTTGGACTATTGCCTACCTTTGAGTCCACATGAGTAAAATTTTCTTTTTCACCCTTTTTACGGCAACCTCCCTTCTGCTGGTCACGAGTTGTGACAACGCGCCGGCACCTGAAGTTGCTTATATACAGATCGATACGTTACAAGTCAATGCGATCGGTGCACAAGGCACGAGCAGTTCCGCACTTTCCACTTTTTGGGTCGAGCAAAACGGACAGCAGATTGGTGCATTTACCCCGCCTAGTCTCGTTCCTGTGCTTGCCGGTCAAAACCAGAGCATTCGACTGATTCCTGGCATCAACATTAACGGAAGTTTCGCACAACGCAACCAGTACGAGATGCTTTCGCCGCGAACCTTTACTCTAGATTTAGCGCAAGGAGAAACCCGCAACTTTGCGCCTGCGGCGACCACCTTTAGCTACAATACGAACTACACGATCGAGGTGCTCGAAGACTTTGACGCCGTAGGACTCAACTTCTTGCGCTCGGACAAGAGCGATACGAATCTTTTAATCACCACAGCGCCTGATGAGATTTTTGTACACCAGGGCGAGATGCCGAATAAGAGCGGAAAAATAGTGATGAAGCCGATCAGTAGAGCGGAATTTAAAACACTTCAGTCGTTTGAATTGCCGCAGTTCGCTGCGAATGTCTGGCTAGAGGTGAACTACAAAACTGACATTCCGTTGACCTTCGGAGTGGTCGCAAACGAACCCTTGCAAAGTATTCAAGCACCGGTAGTGACCCTCTTTTCAAATGAAGCGTGGAATAAGGTCTACATCAACCTCGTTACAGAGGTGAGTGGCTACCCGAATGCTGTGGATTACAACCTATTTTTCGGCGCGATCAACACTACAGACGATACTGCCACCGTATTTGTAGATAACATAAAGTTGCTGTATTGAAAACCTCCAAACATGTTGCTACTCGCCTGCTAAGAATCTACTTGCTACTAGATCTAGTCGCAGCTGCAGCGGCGTATACGTCCCTGCACATCGTTCGTAAAATTTATGTGGAGCCTAAGCGATTCGGACATGAAGTCGCCATCAAATGGGACGATCGATTTTTTATTGCCCTAGCATGCACAGCTGCAGTATTCTTGGGGATCTCCGCGCTCAGCGGTGTCTATCATGATTTAACGCGCAAGAGCCGACTTCAGCAAGCCTTTAATACGGTCAGTGGTGCCGTGCTCACCGCATTGGTCCTGTTTTTCGCCATTTTCTTGGACGATTACGTCAAAAGCTACAACCAGTATTACCTCACCTTAGGTGCTTACACGACTGCATTAATGTTGAGTTCAGGAATCTTTCGTTTCGCATTAGCGACAAGTACTCGCAGACGTATCGACCGTGGCCAATTGTTCTTTCCAACCCTACTCATCGGAAGCGGTAAAGAAGCCGCTGACCTTTTAGATGCCTTTCGCAAAGGAAGATCTAAGGGTTACCAGTTTTTGGGACTACTCACCATGGAGGGCGAACACCTCGACCCGCGCCTCTCAGAAATGCCGCAACTCGGCGCAGCACATCAGCTTCGCGATATCATTCACGACAACCACGTAGAAGACATCATTATTGCACTCGGAACCGGTCACAATGAAGGAATCGGCCGCCTAGTCAGCTCCATCGAAGACCAAGACGTGCGCGTCCACGTGCTGCCCAACCTCTTCAGCATTCTCAGTGGCCAAGTAAAAATGGAAAGTCTTGGACGTTCCCTGATCGAAGTCAAACGCGAACTCATGAAGCCGCACGTTGCCTTTATCAAACGCAGTTTTGACTTTGTAGTTGCCGCACTTTTACTTGCGCTCTTTAGCCCTGTGCTGCTGTTTTCTATCGCTATGGTAGCCTTCACTTCCAAAGGACCGATCTTCTACCTGCAAGAGCGCTTGGGCAAAAATGGAAAGCCTTTTAAAATCATCAAACTACGCAGCATGCACGTCAATGCCGAGGCAGGCGGACCGCAACTCAGTAGCGAGGACGATCCCCGCATCACTCGCTGGGGACGCACCATGCGCAAATACCGCTTGGATGAATTGCCCCAATTCCTGAACGTACTTAAAGGCGACATGGGGATTGTGGGTCCGCGACCGGAACGTAAGTTTTTCTTCGATCAAATCATCGATGCAGCGCCGCAATACAAATACCTGCTTCGTGTAAAACCCGGAATCACTTCCTGGGGCATGGTCAAATATGGCTATGCGGAGAATGTGGATGAAATGCTTGAACGCGCCCGTTACGACTTGATCTACACCGAAAACATCACCTTGCTCAGCGATATCAAAATCCTCTTCTATACCTTAGTCATCGTTTTACAAGGCAGAGGCAAATAAAGAACCACAAACAACCCAAACAACAACATGAAGAACATCACAGTTATTGGCGCAGGAACCATGGGAAATGGGATTGCGCACGTTTTTGCACAAAGCGGTTTTAACGTCGAACTCTTCGACATCTCGGCGGATGCACTCGAACGTGCAACGCAAACCATTGCAAAGAACATGGACCGTCAAATCGCTAAAGAACGCATGAGCGCTGAAGACAAAGAAGCTGCTATGGGTCGACTCCATACGGGCACTGACCTTGCCAAAGCCGTCGCTCAAGCAGATCTCGTGGTAGAAGCGGCTACGGAAAATACAACCATAAAATTCCAACTCTTCAAAGACCTAGACGCACTCGCTCCGGCACATTGTATCCTCAGTTCGAACACCTCTTCGATCAGCATTACAAAAATTGCGGCGCAAACGAATCGTCCAGACAAAGTGATCGGCATGCACTTTATGAATCCCGTTCCAGTGATGAAGCTCGTCGAGATCATTCGCGGCTACAGCACCTCGGACGAGACCATGAAGTCTGTGGTAGAGATGAGCACGGCACTAGGTAAAGTTCCTGTGGACTGTAACGATTACCCTGGTTTTGTCGCCAACCGCATTCTTATGCCTATGATTAACGAAGCCATCATTTCTCTGCATGAAGGTGTTGCTGGGGTGAGCGAGATTGATACGATCATGAAGCTCGGTATGGCGCACCCAATGGGGCCTTTGCAACTCGCAGATTTTATCGGTCTAGATGTTTGTTTGAGCATCATGAATGTCCTTTACGAAGGCTTAGGCAACCCGAAATATGCACCATGTCCCCTACTCGTTAATATGGTTACTGCCGGTAAACTGGGCGTGAAATCGGGCGAAGGATTCTACAACTACGCGAACGGTCCTAAGAATGCCGTGGTTAGTGGCCAATTCTCTTAAAAACAACATAATCTACTTATATACTATGAAAACACAGATAGTTGCAGCGGCGCTGCTGATCGGTTTCCAATCTTTCGGACAAGTCGATCTCATCAATAAAGTAAAAGACAATGGTGCAGACGCGCCTTTGGGGTACGAATGGGAAGTAGTTGCGGATATCGAAGCAACTCCAGTCAAGAACCAAGGTGCTTCAGGTACTTGCTGGTCGTATGCTACCACATCGTTCGTGGAAAGCGAAATGATTCGTATGGGCAAAGCTCCGATCGATCTTAGTGAAATGTTTACCGTCCGTAAGGTCTACGAAGACAAGGGTGAAAAATACGTTCGCCTTCACGGGTATTTGAACTTCGCCCAAGGTGGAGCCCTACCCGATGTGATGTATGTCATCAAAAAATATGGTGCCGTTCCGCAAGAAGCGTACAGCGGTTTGAACTACGGTACAGAGATCAACCGTCATGGCGAGATGGAAGGTGCACTCAAGGGTATCCTCGACGCAGTGATTGAAAACAAGAATGGAAAATTGAGCACGAGTTGGAAGACTGGTTTCAATGGAGTTCTCGACGCTTATTTGGGTGATGAGCCTGCGCAGTTTGGTTTCGAAGGAAAAACCTACACGCCGCGTACTTTTGCCGACGAGGTTGTTGGAGTGAATCCGGACGACTATGTACAAATCACCTCTTGGACGCACCACCCGTTCTACGAAGAGTGTGAGATTCAGGTTCCAGACAACTGGACTTGGGGCGGCAGCTACAACTTGCCGTTAGATGAAATGATGGAAGTTACCGAAGGTGCACTTAAAGGCGGCTTTCCGGTTGCTTGGGCTTGTGATGTAAGCGATAAAGGATTTTCGATCCGTAACGGTATTGCAGTAATGCCTAACCAAAGCTGGAAAGAGATGAGCGACGAAGAGGCGCAAGCTGTGTACTCTGGCCCACATGCTGAGGGTGAAGTGTCTCAAGAGATGCGTCAAGAACAGTACGACAACTACCTTACCCAAGACGATCACGGGATGGTACTGCAAGGGATTGTAAAGGATCAGGAAGGAAACCAATTCTTCATCGTAAAGAACTCTTGGGGTGATATTCCAAACGACTACAAGCCAGGCTACCTCTACGCGTCAGACAGCTATGTTCGTCTAAAAACGATCAGCGTAATGATGCACAAAGACGCACTTCCAAAGGCATTGAAAAAGAAATTGGGACTCTAATCCCCCGCTTATTGAAAGTACAAAAGGCTGCCTATTTTAGGTGGCCTTTTTTTTGACCCAAACCTTTGCCAGGGAATGGACCAGAACGGCCAAAGTCATCCCCACTACTGCCCCGGCCATCACATCCGTAAGCCAATGCACCATCAAATAGACTCTGGAAACAGCTACCAAGCAGGCCGCTACTGCTGCGGTAATTTGAATAGCTGGGCGATTGTAATGCAAAGCCAGCAGGGTAAATAGAGCAAATGCAGCTGTAGTATGTCCTGAAGGAAATGCAAAAGCCATGGGCAGATCCGCCGTCGTTGTCAGCAAGGTTTGATCCAGCGTAAGCACGGCCATAGGACGTGGCGATGGCGCAAACACTGCTTTTTTAAGAACCTGAACCACCACCGAGGTCAGTATTCCCGTAACCGCAAAACTTGCACTAAACATCCACCGCTTATGGTACACCCCCAAGGCGATCACCGCGAGAAAAAGGTAGGCTTCGCCCCACTGGGTGATCAGTTGCATGATCATGGCTCCAGTTTCGCTGTACCAAAAATGGTGTAAGGCGAGTTGCGCGGCGGTCTTATCAGGGTGTACGGATAAAAAAATCCCGCAACTCGCTAAAAAGAGAACTGCGGGAATAAAAAAATAGGTGTGTTGCTTCATCAAGCCCCAATAATGTGTTGTAATTCGTGGATTTGGCTGTCCCAAAGTTGCTTCGCCTCTTCTACTTCATCTTCTTCGGCATAATCTGTAACCATGATCGAAGTGTCATTCGTTAAAGCGTCTACCTCAATGCGGAATTCGAAGTACGAATCGATGCCTTCTTCTTCGTCATTGATCCAACGAAAACGAACCATTTTATCTTGCTGTTTTTTCAACAGACGAGCTTGTTCTTCTGAACCGTCCCAAAAGAACGTAAATATCTCGGTTCTTGAGTTGACGTCGTCGCAAAACCATTCGCTGAGTCCTGAAGGAGTGCTCAGAAAAGGGAAGAGCATCTTAGGAGACGCGCGTAGCGGAAACTCCAACTCAAATTTTACTTTTTCCATCTAGTGGCGTGTTTATTAGTTTTTGCAATATAACATCTTGCGGATAAATCACAACCTTTTCTTGAAAATCTGCCGCAAAGAAAAACCCCAGCTCTAAAAAGAACCGGGGTTTTCTTCTGTAGCGAGAGGGGGGCACGATCCCCCGACCTCCGGGTTATGAATCCGACGCTCTAACCAGCTGAGCTACCTCGCCATTGATGGGGTGCAAATATAAACAGAGATTGGGATTTTAAAAGCGATAATGCACAGAAAAACAAAAGATGTTGGTAGCCCACTGATTTCAAGTGAAATGGGGGCTGCAAAAGAAATTTCCAATCGTTACAAACCCTTTAAGCGCTACAGGGTTATATAGCTAAAATCACAAACACTATGGAAACGCTAGTCTACATTCTAGCTGTCGGCTTGATCGCTACAGCATTCATTACCTTCAGAGTGATCGATGCTCTCGCTAAGGAAGTCGTTGCACTGAAAGAAAAAGTAAACCGCTAAAAAAACCGGCCTAGGCCGGTTTTTTTTATTTGGTCATTAACAGTTTGTAGTCCCAGTAGAAGTTCACTCCTGTATTTGGGTCATAATCGTCGTATTGGTAGTGCAAATACATCGAATCCGCTGCCTCGTTGATGTGCCAGTCGATGCAAGGCGACCAATTCATATAGAAATGATCCGTAGTCCACGAGTAGCCCCAATGTTGATTGCTGTGGTGGCGTAATGAATCTACAGGTATGTGAAAACTACCGTCTTTACTGAGCTGGGCTACGCTAGAGTAGAATTCCTCTGCCGCAGGTACAGCACCGACTTCCGGATGACTGCGCTCTATTTCAACATTCCAATCTGAAGCATAGAAACGGGCTGTATTCGTTTCTGTCGAAGTACCTGTTTCACACGAGGTGAAGGCGATGCTAGCGAGTGCTAAAAGTGCAATAATTTGTTTTCTCATCGAATGAATGCTCTGCCGAGTTTATGGGAGAGGTTAAAAGCAAATACTGCGCCGAATTTACCACGAAACTGTGAAACTTGGCCCTGCAACTCCAAAAGTTTGCCCGACGCCCCAATTCGTCTTGAATCTACTAGCCGTTGCCTGCTTGGTCGTCAGCACTGATCTTCTGCGGTTGTGGTAATTCTGATAAACCACCTTTCCTATGAATTCTCCAATCACTGCGCCCGCGACCAATTCACTCACCCAGTGGTTATGGCCTCGAATGTCGTACAACAATGCCGTACCCGCTAGCGCATAAGGCACCCAGCTGTTATCAAAAACTTTGCTGTTGACACTCGCAAAGGCAAAGAACATGGTGGCATGGTAGCTCGGGAAACCCGTTCCATAGGCGTCAGAGTGCAGATAGGGCACGTGGAAATTGAAAAAATCTAATGGACTATGGACAAAAGGATACTGGCTATCGCCATCCATCTGCGAGTAATCCCCTAACGGACGTGCTGGCCTGTGACGTGCGACCAACGTTTTTAATACGATATGGCTCACAACGTAGCTCTCCACCACTGCTTTAACGGTTAGGGCACCCGCTTCTTGCATTTTCTCATTACCGATCAGCACACCCGCGGCGTACATCGCTGTAACGCCAGTGTACATGTAGCCGTCTACCCCACCGCCCCATCTGCCGAGCACAGGAACATTTGGATACAGACTTGGAAACGAGATCGCGTCGCGAACATACACGTCAAGCGGCTCGATGTGGTCTTGAAAAAATTTCGTCGTTTGGTAATCCGTAGCGATGAGCGAGAACAGCTTTACGCCATTTAGAATGAGCTTATCATTCTTTAGCGGTCTATTCACGATTGCTTTAAAGTCATCGTCGATGGTTAAAATGGTGTTTTTTACAATGCCGAATCGGCCCAATTTCCCATCTTCATAACGCCCTTCAAATGCAATCTGAGCGGTTCCGTGTTGTGCAAAAAAAAGCGCTGAAACCAATATGGCACAGCGCTTTACAAAATTCTTAGTCATTTTGAGTAGCTTGTTGTTTGGTTACTCAAATATAACCCATTTACTCCCAAGTAAACAATGGGCGGTCTTGCATCATTTTAACAACCTCGTCCCCTACTTCTTTGATGTGGGTATCTGAGTCGATATTCATCACTACACGGTCGATCAAATCTGCGATGCGGTCCATATCTGTTTCTTTCAAACCACGTGTTGTGATTGCTGGAGCACCAAGGCGAATCCCTGAAGTGGTGAATGGACTCTTATCGTCAAACGGTACCATGTTCTTGTTCGCTGTGATGTGCGCACGAACTAGAGCTTGCTCTGTAGCTTTACCAGTGACCCCTTTGTTACGAAGATCGATCAGCATCAAATGGTTATCAGTACCTCCTGAGATGATGTTATATCCTCTATCTACAAACGACTGCGCCATGGCAGCAGCGTTCTTTTTAACCTGCAACTGGTAGTGGAAGAACTCATCCGTGAGTGCCTCGCCGTACGCTACTGCCTTCGCTGCAATCACGTGTTCTAGAGGACCACCTTGGATTCCTGGAAAGATTGCCATGTCCAATACATTTGACATCATCTTAATCTCGCCCTTCATGTTCGTCTCGCCCCATGGGTTCGGGAAGTCGGCTCCCATCATAATCATACCTCCACGTGGACCGCGCAATGTTTTGTGCGTAGTTGTGGTCACAATATGACAGTGTGGCATAGGATCATTTAAAATGCCTTTTGCAATCATTCCTGAGGGATGAGAGATGTCTGCTAACAGAATCGCACCTACTTCATCAGCGATCTCACGGAAACGCTCGAAGTCGATGTCACGCGAATATGCGGATGCACCTGCGATGATCATGCGAGGTTTCACCTGCTTGGCTTTCTCTTCAATCTTATCGTAATTCAATAAGCCTGTTTCTTCGTCTACCCCATAAAATTCCGCATTGTAGGTCTTTCCTGAGAAATTGACCGGAGAACCGTGTGTCAAGTGTCCACCGTGGCTTAGATCAAACCCTAGAACGGTATCACCCGGCTTCATTACAGCGAGGTAAACTGCTGCATTCGCCTGAGAACCTGAGTGTGGCTGCACATTCACGTAGGCTGCACCGTAGAGTTCCTTTGCACGATCGCGCGCGAGATCTTCAACGATATCTACCACTTCACATCCGCCGTAATAGCGCTTTCCTGGGTAGCCTTCTGCGTATTTGTTGGTCAAAACTGAACCTTGCGCTTCCATCACTTGCTCAGAGGCAAAGTTTTCAGAGGCGATAAGCTCGATGCCATTGATCTGGCGCTGGTGTTCCTTTGTGATAAGGTCGAAAATCTTGGTATCTCTCATGGTACATTTTCTTAAACCACAAAATTACTACGTAGACTCGAGATTTGAGGGAAGAATTGGCGCCTATTCGAAGGGATCCGACCACCGTTTATCCACATATAAATTTGCCCCGGTAAGCGTTTTGATAAAATTCTCTAAGTCCTCTCGTTCTGTGGAAGTTAGCTCTAGTTGTACCCGGTTATTTCCCCGTACCAATTTTGGATCGACCGTCACGTTATTCACATCCGGTATCACCTCATTATAGTGCTCCAAGACTGTAGTAAACTCTATAAAATCTCCCGTATGCATCATTGGCGTATGTGGTTGCCCCTGAGCGTTTAACACATCGCGCAACGAAGGAGACCTGGTGTTGGTCGTATCGAACCCCGCAGGATTTCCTGCCTCATGATCTACGCCGTTATTGCCCGAGTTTGGTGCTATGTCAAACTCCGGCGGACGGTGACATCCAGCACATCCTGCACCACCCCCTGTACGCACGCCCAGCAGACCGACCTGAGGTGGATCTATAAACAGCGTCTTTCCCCTATTCTCGCTATCTGTAAAATTTGAGAAAGGAGCAGCGTTTCCTGGGGCATCCGCACGTCCTTGATCGAAGCGCGAATCAAAGCTTTCTATGGAAAATACAAAGGCTTCTAGCGCCTTGGCTATTTCTGTCTCTGTAATGGCCGTGTTTGCATCAAAGGCCCAAGTAAACAGCTCTTGGTAGTAAGAAACCGTAGCAAGCTTGCGCTCCAAACTGTCGATGTTTGGCTGATCGCCAGCACCGCTGAAGCCCATTTCTATATGGTCTTGGATCGGCTGAGTGACTTGGTCGTTCAAGTCTTCTGCGCGCTCGTCCCAAAACATGGGTAGATCACTGCCGTAACGTATGTTGACTAAACGCATGCTTTGTCTGCTCGTACGTCCACCGTCAAGACCCGTGCTTTGAGCTGTGGGATCACCAAAGCCATGGGCCCTCTGGTGGCAATTAGCACAGGCTATGCTGTTGTTTAGACTTAATAAGGTGTCGTAGAACAACACCCGCCCCAGGGTGGCTAAACGATCGTCAACATCCTCACCTAGGCGTTGATCTTTTAGAATATAGTCCGGTGCATTCGATGCATAGGACAGCGGCGGATCAAAAGGGACCTTGTCACCGAAAACGGAGGTTACTGCAGGCATCTCTCCAGCAGGCAATGGTGTTCTATCGCAGGAGAGTGCGAAAACACTGAGGGCCAAAACGAAGAGTCGATAGTGCATATGAGGGGCGCCTAAAAAAACGTATTACTCGGTGATTAAATCCAATTCATCGATCAACCATTTTTGTCCGGCGAATTTGTCGATAGTAAATAGGACATAACGGCTATCCACCATGATGTTACGACAGATATCAGCATCAAAATTTACATCACTCATCGTACCCTCCCAGATCCGATCAAAGTTCAAGCCGATCAGCTCTCCACGTGCATTCAGAACAGGAGAACCGCTGTTACCGCCCGTGGTATGGTTCGATGCGATGTTACAAACCGGCAGCTTACCATTTTCAGCATAAGGGCCATAATCCTTAGTGTCGTAGAGCTCGACCAGTTTAGACGGTAGATCAAACTCGTAGTCGCCGGGCTTGTATTTAGCCATGGCGCCCTCGAGGTAGGTGGTGGTTCCGTAGTTCACCGCATCGCGAGGACTTACCCCTTCTAGTTTTCCATAGGTGACGCGCAGGGTGCTGTTCGCGTCTGGGTAGAAATTACGCTCCGGGAATACTTCCATCAAGGCGCGCATGTAGGTAGCTGAAAGCTCCGTAGCACGTTTCATCGCAGCGTTATCAGGTGAAACCGCTCTGAATCCGTCGAACGCAGCGGTGTGGAATGCTGAAGCTAGAGGAGCCAGCGCGTCTAGATCTATCTCTTGGTCGTTTTCCGCGGCGAAGAACAGCGCGTCGATCTCGTCATGAATTCCGTCAAGTGTTTCTGATGCCGTCTGCTGTCCGATCAGTTCTGGGAACGTTTGTAAAGCAAGCGCTAACATGGCGGTCGATGTTTTTTCGCTTACCGTACGGCTGTAATTGGTTTTGAAATCTAAAACCGCGGCAATGACAGCCTCGTTCGAGCCCATGCGTTTCACCTTATTGATCAAAGAAAACCACTCCATGCCGTAGTAGATAGTTTCGATGAATTCGTTGCGTTTGTACTGCGCCTGAGCGAGTTGCGTCTTTGTTACAGCGATTTCATTCAATACACCGCTGTATTTGTCCCACAGATCTGCATCTGCTGCGAGACGTGCCGTGAACTCCGCCTCCAATCTGCGTTTACGGTCAATTCCTTTGGAAAATTTAACCCCTTCAATCTGACCGATCCATTTTTTCCAACCGTTCGCGATGCGGGCATATTTCGAGGCGTATTTGAGCTGCACTTGCGCATCTGCGCGCATCTCAGCATCCATGATCGAGAGCAAAACGTCTCGGATCTCTACGCGGCGGGCATTTTCTACATTCACCAGCTGGTCCATTTCTACCGCTGTTAGATATTCCTGAGTGCGGCCTGGATAGCCGAATACCATGGTGAACTCTCCTGGAGTGCGCGGTGCAGTATTTATTTTTAAGTGCTGTGCAGGGGTCATGGGCATGCCTTGCTGATCGTACACGCGGAAAAGACTAAAGTCACCTGTGTGGCGTGGGAATACCCAATTATCGGTATCTGCCCCGAACTTTCCGATAGAGCTTGGCGGAGCGCCGACGAGTCGTACGTCGTTGTATTTAATGGTGGCGAGTAGGAAAAATTGGTTGTTGCCGAAAAACGGAACGACCTTGTACAACAAATCTGGATTTTCAGCCTTCTTTGCCGCAATAACCTCTGCTTCAAGAACTTTGAACTGGTCACCTGAACCTATAAGTGTATTAGTCACATCCTCCATGTAGACCAATTGTTCCACGAACAGCCCTGGATTTTTAAGCTCCTCGTCCATCGAACGTGCCCAAAAACCGTCCTTCAGGTAGTTGTGTTCCATCGTACTTTGTTTCTGAATCTGGCCGTAGCCGCAGTGATGATTCGTCAACACCAGACCTTTGGAAGAAATGAATTCGCCCGTACAGAATCCACCGAAGCTTACGATGGCATCCTTTAGGGAGCTGTTGTTTACACTGTAAATATCTTCAGCACTGAGCTCACAGCCCATCGCTTGCATCTCGGCAATGTTATTATTCAGGAGCATCGGAATCCACATGCCCTCTTTTGCGGAGGAATAGGTCACCGAAGCGATTAATGTGAACAGTAGTAGGAGTTTCTTCATGGGACTATTGTATTTTGCGAAGTGTAAACTTAAACAATAGCAATGAAGAAATTAGTATTAGGTGTCCTCGCTTCTGCCGCTCTTTTCGCTTGTACGAGCGATCAAGAAGGCTTTGAGCTGAAAATAGATGCACCTGCAGCAGGAAATAGCCCCGTAAAAGTATCCATTGAAAATAACGAGATCTTATTTGAAGGCACTTTGAATGACGGAAAATTGGCCACGCATATTCCGGATTTTCCAAACCAATTCGCCATGGTCGAAATCGCTGAATTGGGCCAGCCAGCAGTGTATTACCACGACGGTGCCGCAGTAAGCGTTTCTTTTGATACCCTTAGCGGATATTCCATCGAGGCGGGTGTAATGAACGATTCTGCCGATGCCTTTACAGCCGTTTCTGAAACCTTCGGTCAAACGATGCAAGTCTTGCAAGCAAAATACGGCGAAGCCATGCAGCTCAAAGACACCGTGACCCAAGAAGCCATTCGCAGTGAAGCCATGAGCATGCTCGCAGCACAGAGCAGTGCTACCCTTGCCTTTGCAAAACGCAATGGTGTACTAGGCGCGGCAATCATTCTAAGCTCGAATGCTTCGGACTTGACGTACGAGGACTACAAAGCAGTTGCAGACCAAATACCAGCAGAACAGCAAGACAGTCCTGACTTCAAGAAACTTTCAGAGAAAATGGAAGTGATGGGCAAAAGTGCGATCGGCGCGACTTTCACCGACTTCTCTCAAGCAACTCCTGAAGGCGATACCATCAGTGTACTTGGCGTTGAAGGAACCTATGTATTGGTAGATTTCTGGGCGTCGTGGTGTGGACCTTGTCGCGCAGCGAATCCAGCGCTCGTCGAACTCTACAACACCTACAACGAGCAAGGCTTTAACATCGTGGGCATTAGCTTAGACAATGACGGCGCGAAATGGGTTGAGGGGATTAAAGCAGACGGACTGCCTTGGCCACAGATGAGCGATTTAGGCGGATGGCAAAACGAAATCTCCATGTTCTACGGCATCCAATTCATTCCTCAAAACCTCTTGCTAGACGACAACGGCATTATCGTAGGGAAAAATATGGAACCTGAGGCGCTCGGAACATTCCTTGCTGAAAACCTCTAAACCATTCCTTGTCGGCGACGGAGCAACCATTCCGTAGCAGCACAAATCAATACAAATCCCCAGTACCACCATCTGTTGTGCTGGGGATTTTTTTTGACGCTTTCTACCGTGTGAAATGTCCAATCTACCTCACTTGGCTCCCACTGCTCTTCTCCATAAAAAGCAGTCATGCCTGCCTCCTCTGCACGATCCCAAAGCCTCGAATTAAATCCGCGAACGGACTCTACATCCAAGGCAGCAACTTCAAAACTGCGTGAAGTAGTCAAAGAAGTCCCTCCAATACTCGCAACAATCTGCAGCGAATAGCGTCCCGGAGTAGTAAAACCAAGGTTCCATGAGAATCCCCGCAGTGCTGCTTCCACCTTTGGGCGGTCCACCACTGCGCCATTTGCATCTCGAACCATAACTTCCATCTCGGCAACTAGTGGTACATTATTGCCCCCGACTGCCGCCGCAGAGCAGGTGTACGACTGCCCCTGA
>CBFHHO010000004.1:0-91590 GCA_965655695.1 uncultured Schleiferiaceae bacterium
CGCAATAAAAAAGAGGTGTTTGATGTGATTGCTGAGCACTTTAACGGCATCAAAAAAACGGAATATGAACACTAAGAAAGCATTTTGGGTAAGCGCTACCGCGTTGCTATTCGCAAGTTGCACCCAAACCGACACGACTATGGTACGTATTTATGAGACCTCAGAAGCCGGGAATCTGTGCGCTGAGGTAACACCGTCTGCGATGCTCGAAAACCCTACGGTTTTAGAAGTGGATTTTTCACAGCCGCGTCAGGAGATTTCTGGTTTCGGTGGGGCATTTACGGAAGCCTCGGCTTCGCTTTTGAATCGACTTTCAGAGCCGCAAGCACAAGGCATTATAGAGGGCTACTTCGGTGAGGAGGGCTCGCGTTATTCCCTGATGAGAACGCACATGAATTCGTGCGATTTCTCGTTGTCGAACTACAGCTACACCCCCGTTGAGGGAGATACTGCCTTGGAGCACTTTTCGATCGATGAGGACCGTGCAGATTTGATTCCGATGATTCAAAGCGCCCAAAAAGCCAGTAAAGAAGGATTCCGTTTGTTCGGTTCGCCTTGGACTGCGGCGCCTTGGATGAAGGACAACAACAGCTGGGTCGGTGGAAAACTACTGCCGGAATACTACGATACTTGGGCACGTTTTTTCGCGAAATATGTGGATGCATACCGCGCTGAAGGGATTGATATTTGGGGTTTCACGGTTGAAAATGAGCCGCACGGAAATGGGAACAATTGGGAAAGTATGCTCTACTCGCCTAAAGAAATGACAGATTTCGTGGAGCACCACCTCGGGCCAGTTTTGGAGAAAGACGGCAAGGGTGACTTGGTGATTTTAGGGTACGATCAGAACAGAGAAGGGCTGCGTGAGTGGGTCGACGAGATGTACCGTGACGAAAACTCTTCGCGTTACTTCGGAGGTACGGCGGTGCACTGGTATGAAAGCACCGTGGAGTATTTTCCAACTGAATTGGACTATGCACATGAAAAAGCACCGGACAAATATTTGATTCAAACCGAGGCGTGTGTGGATGCACAAGTGCCGGTTTGGAAGGACGATGCGTGGTACTGGAAAAAGGAAGCAACGGATTGGGGATACACTTGGCGTGAGGAGTCGAAGAAATACTTGCACCCGAAATATGCGCCGGTCAACCGCTACGCGCGCGACATCATCGGTTGTTTGAACCACTGGGTAGACGGCTGGGTAGACTGGAACATGGTGCTTGATCGAGAGGGCGGACCGAACTGGAAACAGAATTGGTGTATCGCACCAGTGATTGTTGATCCAGCGGAAGATGAGGTCTATTTCACTCCTCTGTATTATGTGCTTCAGCATTTTAGTAAATTCATCCGTCCGGGAGCACGAGTTTTTCCCGTTCAGAACGAAAATAAAGCGTTGATGACTACTGCTGCACAAAACCCAGATGGGTCCATCGCAGTCGTGATTTTCAACGAGGGGTACGATGCGCATCCCGTAGCCTTGAAAGTAGGTGAAACCACTACTTTCGTTGAGGTAGGCGCACAAACATTACAAACGATTATTATCGAACCTAAGACAGAATAACCATGAGCACAGCAGTACGATCAAAAGTTTCCATGGGCCAGAAAGTGGCTTTCGGAGTAGGCATGTTGGCCAACCAAATGTTCCCAGCAGCCATGAGCATTTTTATGGTCGTACTCGTTCAGGATTTGGGCTTTCCCGGCTGGATGTGGGGGGTGATTTTCTTTGCGCCACGAGCCTTTGACGCCATTCTAGACCCGATCATGGGATTCATTTCGGACAACACCCGTTCGCGCTGGGGTAGACGCCGCCAGTACGTATTCATCGGCGCATTGCTGATGGGAGTTTCCTTTATCTTGTTGTGGCAGTTGCACCGCGAAAATTCCTTGACCTACAACTTTACGTATTTCATGGTCTGGTCGTTCATTTTCTATTTGGGCCTCACCATTTTTGGCGTGCCCTACGTGAGTATGGGCTACGAGATGAGCGACGATTTTCACGAGCGCACTTCCGTTATGGCCACCGCACAGTGGATCGGACAATGGGCTTGGGTGATCGCACCGTGGTTCTGGGTCATCATGTACGATCCGGATTGGTTTCCTACCGCTGATGTCGCCACACGAACCCTTGCATTTTGGGTCGGTATCGTCTTTATGTTGTGTGCGATGGTTCCTGCCTTTTTTATCAATTCTGAATCCACCCTCGATAAAGACTATGAACCCCTCGGATTCCGCGGCGTATACAACGCCTTAGGTCAGATCGTTCAAAGTTTCAAAGAAGCATTTTCTTCTGCACCCTTTAGAAAATTGTGCATCTCTACCTTCCTGATCTTTAATGGCTTCAACACCATCGCTAGTTTTACGTTCTTCATCATAAAAAGCCACTTGTTCAACGACGATGCTTCTGCTGTCGGCGTTTGGCCCACCTTGTTCGGTAGTGTCGGCGCGATCGTTACCACGTTCCTCGTGATTCCACTTGTTGCGCGCATGGCCAAAGTGATGGGCAAGCGCAAAGCTTTCATCGTTTCGCAAGGCATCTCCATTATCGGCTACATCATGTTGTGGTTCCTAATGGTGCCTGGCAAACCGTATTTATTCCTCTTCGCACTTCCGTTCCACTCGTTCGGGATCGGTAGCCTCTTTACGATCATGATGTCGATGACCTCTGACGTGCTCGATATCGATGAGCTTGAGACCGGCAAACGCCGTGAAGGTGTGTTTGGAGCGATCTACTGGTGGATGGTGAAGCTGGGCTTCGCATTCGCAGGGGCATTAAGCGGCTTGATTCTCACTTTAGTCGACTACCAAAGCGGCGCCGTTGCACAGCCCGAAGGTGCTGTAGACAGCCTACGTTTAGTATTCTCTGGACTGCCGATCGTTTGTACCCTTATCGCCATGTTTGTGATGAGTACCTACAAGGTAGATGAAGCGTACGCACGTGATATTCGCGCAAAATTGGACGCTAAAAAAGCACAATAACCACACGTAAACTCGAAGTCATATGTCCTTTCGTAGAGAGAAATTTTTGTCGCTAGCGGGCATTAACGCCCATGATTACACCGTGGATCAGCTCAAAGCTATGAGTCGCGGTATTTTGAATGAGGGCATTCACGGCATCTGTTTCAGCGCCTATGATGAGGGGCAGGAGCCGGGCGATCAGCTGAGCGAAGATCAGATTCGTCGCAAGCTGACCATATTGAAGCCCCACATCAAATGGGTCCGTACGTTTTCGTGTACGGAGGGGAATGAAATCATCCCGCGCGTCGCAAGAGAATTGGGCATACAAACCCTAGTGGGTGCTTGGTTGAGCGATGATTTGGAGAAAAATGCCATTGAAATTCAAGGCTTGATCGACTGTTGTGCAGAAGGAGTGGTAGATGTGGCAGCGGTCGGAAATGAAGTCCTGTACCGTGAAGAATTGACCCCTGAAGCGCTCGTGCAGTACATCGAAACGGTAAAGGCCGCAGTTACGGATGTGCCAGTCGGATACGTCGATGCCTACTACGAATTCACTTCCTATCCAGAGGTTGCAGAAGCTTGTGAGATCATCTTGGCCAATTGTTACCCATACTGGGAAGGCTGTTCCCTCGAATACTCTTTGATGTACATGAAGCAAATGTACCAGGAAGCGCTCGACGCAGCTCAAGGCAAAAAAGTGCTCATCACCGAAACGGGGTGGCCTTCTTATGGTCAAAGCATCGGCGGAGCGCATGCATCCTTTGAAAACAGCCTACGCTACTTTATCAACGCCCAGCAGTGGAGCAAAGACGCCCAGATCGATATGTTCTATTTCTCTTCGTTCGACGAATCTTGGAAGATCGCAGCGGAAGGCGAGGTAGGTGCCTCTTGGGGACTTTGGGATAAAAACGAGCAGCTGAAATTTTAAGCGTATCTTGATTCGCACTATGCGCAAGATCGTTCTTTTTGTGGCCCTTCTTCTTGGTTTACTCCAGTGTGTTCGCCAACCCATTTCTCATGAAAACGTGGAACTCCGGGTAGTCTTTTCAAACGTAGACGCTTGGGGTGTACAGGATATCGCAGTGCTCGTGAACGACTCTATCGTAGGGAGAACGGATGAACAAGGTTTCTTTACCGTTCCTCGTCTTTATGAAACAGATTCACTGTGGGTGGAGGATCCTGATTTTACCTTTTCGCGTAGCCGCCTCGAGACATACTCTGAAGTATTCGTTTATGAATTTTCAGCCCAAAAGCAGCGAGACTCTTTTGATCTAGCAGCCATCGACTTTCTCACAGACCTCCAGCTCCCCAATGGTTTAGTTCCTTCGATCGAGGGCGGCACCGTGATCAGCACTTACGATCAGGCCTTAGCGATCATCGCCTATTGCCTCAGCGGCAACTTGGAGGCTGCTGAAAAGACTTTGGACTTTTTCGATGCTCGACGCACTATAGAACTAGAACAGGGACTCGGTGGTTTTTACCAATTCCGTTCACCCGCCGGCGAGCCTACAGGTAACCGCTGGATGGGGGACAATGCTTGGCTCTTACAAGCGGTACGCATCTACCACGCTTCCGCGAATACGGCCATGCCTTTTAAATACCATGCCCTTGAAGGTTCATTGTACTGGTGGCTCGTTGCTTTAGAAGATCCATATGGTGACGGTCTGTACGGCGGTTACCGCGCAAACGGAGACACCATTCATAAAATTACGGAAGGCAATATCGATGCGTTTGCCGTGATTTCTGACGCGGCTGTTCGAGCCAGTATTCTGCGTCATTTGGAAGCCGAGAAATGGGATCCACTGGACGGCAATCTCATGGCTTGGCCCACTAATCCAGCGTATAAATATGCCTTGGACTGCAATACGTGGAGCTATTGTGCGTTTCCAGACTTCCCAGAATCGGCCCGTAGTGCGCTTAACAAATACGAACTCACCACCACCAGCACTGCAACGGGCGAATCCATCACGGGATACTGTTTCGATGAAGACCAGGATGCTTTGTGGTTCGAGGGAACGGCCCAAGTAGCCGTGATGCATTGGGCAGCAAATGATCCCGTAGCCGCTACTGAGTTGCTCACTGAACTACGCAAAGGCTGGATCACAAATGCCTCCGGACATCGAGGATTGCCCTACGCCGCGAATCACGGTACGGCCTACGGAGCAGACGAGCTGTGGGCCAGTGCATCTACAGATCCTTGCGTGTCTTCCACCGCGTGGTATTTGATGGCTTCCCACCGGTTCAATCCCTTTTTCCACAGTAAGATCAGAAACATTACACAGGGCCCCGTTTTTTGGCTATAACTGCGTGATTTAGTTGCATCTTTGCAAAATGGAACACAAAAGCGGTTTTGTCAATATCATCGGAAATCCCAATGTCGGGAAGAGTACGCTTATGAATGCCCTTGTGGGTGAGCGACTTAGTATCATCACCCCGAAGGCGCAGACGACCCGTCACCGCATTTTTGGGATCTTGAACGAGCCAGACTACCAGATCGTATTTTCAGATACCCCGGGTGTCATTCAACCGGCGTACAAGATGCAAGAGCACATGATGAAATTTGTGTCGGAGGCCTTCGAAGACGCGGACGTGTTCTTGTATTTAGTAGAGCCGGGTGATCGAGCGCTGAAGGATCAAGGGTTTTTCCAAAAATTGGAAACGACAGATCTACCGGTATTGTTGATTATCAATAAGATAGATACGACGGATCAGGAGAAATTGGAAGAAGAAGTGGCGTATTGGAAGGAAACCTTACCGAACGCTGAGATCATTCCTATTTCGGCATTGGAGAAGGCAAACACGAGCTATTTAGTGGAGCGTTTGGTCCAATTAATGCCGCCAAGCCCCCCGTATTTTGACAAGGAGGCCCTAACCGACAAAACCGAGCGATTCTTTGTGAGTGAGATCGTTCGTGAGCAGATATTGCTCAACTATAAGAAGGAAATCCCCTACAGCGTCGAAGTAGACGTGGAGGATTTTAAAGAAGATGAGGACATCATTCGCATACGCACGGTGATTTACGTAGCGCGCGAATCGCAAAAGGGAATCATCATTGGACATAAGGGCTCGATGCTGAAAAGAGTAGGCATTGGAGCTAGAAAACAACTTGAAGCTTTCTTTTCGAAGAAGATCCACTTGGAGACCTTTGTGAAAGTGAAGAAAAATTGGCGCGACAACGATATGCAGTTGAAGCGCTTTGGTTACAAACAGTAAGAGTATGAGCAATATCGTTGCTATCGTGGGTCGCCCGAATGTTGGGAAAAGCACCCTTTTTAATCGTTTAATCAGACGTCGTGATGCCATTGTGGACAGCACAGCGGGGGTTACGCGTGACCGTCACTATGGAAAGAGTGACTGGAACGGTAAGGAGTTTTCCGTTATCGACACTGGTGGATACATCGAAGGATCTGAAGACGTTTTTGAAGGAGAAATCCGCGAGCAGGTAGAGCTTGCTTTGGACGAAGCCTCTGTCATTTTGTTCGTATTGGACTTGCAAGCTGGACTTACCGAATTTGACAAGATCATCGCTGATCTGTTGCGCAAAACGGAAAAACCCGTAGTCTACGCGGTAAATAAAGTCGATAACAGCATGTTGGAACTCGAAGCCACCGAATTTTACGGTCTAGGCATCGAGCGCTACCACACCATCTCCGCAGTGAACGGTGGAGGTACTGGAGATTTATTGGATGAGCTCGTCGAGCACATGGATGAAAACCCGGTAGATGACTTTGAAGACCTTCCAAAGATGGCCATCATCGGTCGTCCGAATGCCGGAAAATCATCGATCGTGAACGCCCTATTCGGCGAGGAACGCAATATTGTAACGGACATCGCAGGTACGACGCGCGACACCGTAAATACCCGCTTTAATAAGTTTGGCTTTGACTTTATGCTCCTGGACACCGCCGGTTTGCGCAAAAAGGGCAAGGTCCACGAGAACCTCGAGTTTTACTCGAACATGCGCTCTGTGCGTGCGATCGAACACGCCGATGTATGTATGATGATTGTTGATGCTACGCGCGGTTTTGAAGCGCAAGACATGGCGATCGTATCGTTGGCTGAAAAAAATAAAAAGGGACTCGTCATGGTCGTGAATAAATGGGATTTGGTCAATAAAGAGACCAATACCGTTCGCGATGCAGAGGCACACATTCGTAAGAAATTGGAGCCATTTACAGATTTCCCGATCATCTTTACCAGTGCACTTACCAAGCAGCGTGTACTTAAAGCCTTTGAGGAAGGGGTGAAGGTGTACGAACGTCGCAAGCAAAAGATCAGCACTTCGCAGCTGAACGATACGATGTTGGAAATCATCAAGAGCTACCCACCACCGGCAGTGAAGGGGAAATACGTGAAGATCAAATTTTGTACGCAGCTTCCTACCCGTACCCCGCAGTTCGCCTTTTTCGCGAATCTACCGCAGTACGTTAAGGAACCCTACAAGCGTTTCTTGGAAAACAAAATGCGTAAAGCATTCGACTTCCACGGAGCACCTATCGAGATTTTCTTCCGTCAGAAATAGGGGGTTAGTAAAACATTTTTGTGTTGCGCGCGGCGTGCTGCAAAAGGTCTAGATTTCCGTTCTGATAGATGTCTATGGCTGTGTCTTGATGTTCGATGCTCTGCACTTTGATCTAATATTCAGCTTCTTGCAGCAGTTTGATGGACTAGTGCACGCCTATACCACTGCCCCCAGATTTTGAAGTGGTACGCGTGCCAAATTTTTCAAGCATTTCCCAATTCATGCCTATTCCGTCGTCAATCAGTCGAATGTGAACACCGCCATCCAGAAAGATGTTCACGGTATGGTAAAGTCCACGCGCTGCTACGAGCAGTAAAACGGCCAACGTAAAGCGGTAGGTGAGTGCACTAGTGGTATTCATTGCCGAGTTTTAAGAACCAAGCAAAAACTCGTATTAAATACTTAAAAAGTGAACAATACTTATAATTGGTAGCAGATGAGTGCATTGCTCTGACCTATTACGATCACCGGACGTCCCGTGTCGCTGAGCCTGCCTGCTTTGGCGTGCGTTCCGCTAAAGGTGCTAATGGATTCATTGTTAACAAGATGCTGCACTTTGATGATGCCCTCTTCGGTGTAGATTACGCCCGTTCCACCCGGGTAGCTGTCCAGTTTAGAGATGTTATCTACCTGAATATCAGTGATATTAGCATCTGTAGTCACCGAAATTTCTTCACGTGACCAGCTGATCTGCCCATAATTCTCGATACGATAACCGATCGGTTCCGAAAGTGCTAATTCTTCAAAAGAGAATGAGCCGTCCCATCCCTGTTTCTGGAGTTGTGTTCCGCTTCCTAATCGTACGATTGCTGGTATAGATCCATCGACCACCATCCATGGGTGACGGCTCGCCTCGAAGGCCGAAGTTTTGATTCTCGTCTCCCCACGTCTGTTGAGCACGAGCGCCTGAGTTTCAGTCGAGGTGATGATGTAGTCTTTCCCGTTTTTCTGGAACAGGAACGGCAACTGAATGATCGTAGAGGCAGCAGCATCGGTCTTCCATCCGCTCACGAGCTTCCCGTCACTTGTGAAGTTGTAGAGCGCGGCGCCACACGGCACCACGAAGCGATAATTTCTATTTTTATCGTAGTCCATCACCGCTACACCGAGCGACGTGGACGCAGGGAGTGTAATAGGATAGTCTTCTACATTTCTACCCAACAGGTCGATACAATGCAACTGATTTTGAGTTGCGAAGAGCAATTGAAACTTATTGTTTTTAAACAGATCCACTTGCGTTAACTCCCCTTGAATAGGGCCGTCAACGGTCGTTTTCCAAGAAATTGCCCCCAAATCATCGATCCAATACACCGTGTGTTGTGCGTCCTGCACGATGACGTTGTTCTTCCCACTGCGGTGGTTTTTCACCAGCCAAGGTCCTGCCGCAACTTCCGCCTCAAGCGCGGTAGACCATAAATAGGTACTGTTTTCTTGTACTTTTTCCTCTTGAGGGAGCAGCGAAACATTTCCAAAAGCCAAATCGTCTTTCACGTCCAAGGCCGCAAATACATTCATCCGTGACCAATTTCCTTTTTCAACCCCACTGATCAAGCCTTTCTCTTCGGCCAACGCCAAAGGGAGCGCGAGGCTAAAATGGGCTTTCTCATCGATGTGTTTTCCAAAAGCTTCCAAACGCTCGGTGTTGCCCCAGGTTTTGCCCAGACGCAACTC
This sequence comes from uncultured Schleiferiaceae bacterium, assembly GCA_965655695.1. GTDB lineage: Bacteria > Bacteroidota > Bacteroidia > Flavobacteriales > Schleiferiaceae > UBA10364. The sequence continues at coordinate 9,149 of CBFHHO010000004.1, forward strand.
TCCGGCATAGACTTCCAAGGTGTTCCCCTCACTTGCAATCAGCAGCCAGTCTCCGTGAATCATCCAGGAAGGCGTGCCCAGGTCACTAAAGAACCAGCCAAACAAACTGCTGAAGATAAATTTGTGCTTCTCTTGCAGGGTACCGCGCGACATGCCTTGCCAAACGCTCGTGCGGCTACTGATCTGCTCTAGAACGGCTTTCATCCCTTCAGCATCACTCAATGCAATCCCGAGGACCGATTCTTCACCATAGCCGGCGCGAAACATACCTCCGGAAACCAATGTGGTGGCCCGCATGGCGTCGATGCCCGCTGCTTCAAGCAGGGAAGTGGCCTTTTTAAGACGTTGCTTCTTTCCTCTGTAGCGGTTAAAGTCGCGCATCCACTCGGTTGGTTTCCCCACGTTCATCGTGAGGGCATAAGAGGCGGAAGAGGCTATGGCATTGCTGTAAGATGCGGCCGATGCACTTTGGTTAAAGGTGCTTAAAAAGGTGTTCGAGCTGTCGCTGCTTAAACTGACCGAATTTATGATCAGGCTGTTTTTACGCAGGGTCACGTCCATCTCGCTCCAGCTGGCAAGATGTCTCGCCCAGCTGAGGTCGGTTTGAAAGAATTGGTCCCCGACCAGCTCCAGTTCGCTGTGTTGGAGGAAAACATTCAGTTCGTCACTGTTTGAAGCGTTCGTCCAAAGTTTTCTAAAAGCCAAGTTTTGCTGAATGTCGGTGCCGTTGTTGTACTGGTTCAAGAGGTCTTGCAGGAGCCCTTGGTTCTGGCTCCAGGCGATGGTGTTGCCTTCGCGAACGAGGTAAACGCTGTCCCACGGTGCGATGATATGCTCTTCAATGGCTGTCCAACCGGTGACGTCCCCATCAAAAGAGGTGGACCACACCCAATCCATTTTGTCCGCACCAGAAGGCACCAAAGCGCCGATCCATACCGCGCCAGGATAACGATTCAACTGCTCAAAAGGCAACTCTTGTAGGGCGTCGATGCCCGAGGAGTCTGCCAGCAAGGCCGCACGCTCGGTGGAATTCACCTTGAGGATCACGGAGGCGCCAAGCGGCACTAGGGAGGTTTCTGTATGTTCTTTGACCGTGTTTGTACAGCTGCCGAAAAGCAGGGCGAGACTAAAAACGAGGCTGAATTTTAGAAACTTCATGGACTTGAAAATTTTCCATAAAGCTACCGAGAATTGGTGCGGTAAACGGGAGGGGAGACGGGTTAGTTTTTCACAAATCGAAGAGGTTCAGCTGTCGCGGTAACAGCTGAAAACTCATGCGGTGGTGCGGGGTCGGACCGTGCGCCTTGATCGCCGCTCGGTGCGCTTTCGTCGGGTAACCCGCATTGCGTTCCCAGCCATACTCCGGATACTCCTCGGCAAGTTCGCGCATCCGCTCATCGCGGTACGTTTTCGCTAAAATGGAAGCCGCCGCAATATTCATGTACGTCGCGTCGCCCTTGACTTGGCAGTGGTAGGGGATCTCGCCGTAGGGTTTGAATCGGTTCCCATCCACCGCTATAAATTCCGGGACCAATTCCATCCCGTCCACACTCCGATGCATCGCTAAAATGCTCGCGTTCAGAATATTAATCTCGTCAATCTCCTGAGGGCTCACATGCGCTACCGACCAGGCAAGGGCCTCCTGCTCTATGATCGGCCGAAGCCTATTGCGTTGTTTTTCAGTCAACTGCTTGGAATCGTTCAAGAGTTCGTTCTTAAAATCGGGCGGCAAAATCACTGCCGCGGCTGTCACGGGTCCACACAAACAACCACGACCGGCTTCATCTGTACCCGCTTCTAAAACGGACAATGCACTGTGCTGCAACTTCATCGGCGCCCTTGTTTAAGTGCGAGTTGTGCCACCAGCTGCTCTGCGCTTTGCTTCCAGCTGTATTCAGTACTTCTCGCTATTCCTACTTCTCGCCAGCGTTTAAAGCCCGTGGTCATTTCAGCCATAGCCTCGGCCCAAGCCGCTACATCGTATGTATCCACAAGCACGCCTGCTCCTTCCACGACTTCGGACAGCGCGCTATTGTCCGCACTAATGACTGCAGTTCCGCATTGCATCGCCTCGATCACGGGAATGCCAAAGCCTTCCATGGCGCTCGGCATGCAAAATGCAGTCGCGTTTTGGTATAAAGATTCGAGCTTCCGCTCAGAAAGGCGTCCTAAAAATTCAACACTACCTCCATGCGCCATTCCTGCATACACCGACTCGAGTGCAGCATCTTTAAAGTGCGCTTCTCCGGCAATTTTTAACGTATACCGGTCCATCCCAGGGCGGGATTTAAACTGATCAAAAGCGCGTAGCAAAGTCTGAAGGTTTTTACGTGGGGTCATCGCACCTACGGCACAGAAATACGGCTGGCGCTCTACAGGGCCTGGCTGAAACTCGCGACCACTCGCGTTTGGCGTCAGTAGGATTCGTTCGAATGGTACTCCATAGCGCTTGGCGATGTCCTTATGACTCCATTCACTTACGGTAAACAGCAGCTGGGCTTCTAGGGCTGCACGTCTAATTTCCCGCTGGTAGTACCGCGCAACATTGGACTTCAGCCATTCTGGATGGTGCTCAAAGTTCAGGTCGTGAATAGTGACCCATTGCTCGGCACTGGTTCGTGCCGGCAGCCCATCGGGGGACCAGTAGAGATCGGCGCGTTCCTTCCAGAGTGCCCTAGGAACAGCCCATCGGTTCCACAGGTGCCAAAGCAGTGGATGTCTTGCTGGAGGGAAAACCACTCGGTGCTTTATGTTATCCCCTTGTAGCAGCGGATGCTTCGCAGCGCTAGGTCGGTCGTAAAGCAGCACAAATTCGATATCGCTCTTCTGCGCTGTGATATGTTCGAGCATGCGCAAGGTGTACATTCCTGTACCTTCTAGTTTCCCCGGGAGGAGCCATCTTGCATTTACGACCACTTTCATCCCTCCAAATGTACAAAACCCCACATCTGAAGCGTTAGTAAAGCGGTATATTCGCAGCTTAATTCAGCGTGTACCCGCGAGCAATGTGGACTAAGGTCAAAAATTTTATTAGCGATCCCTCCGGAGCAGCCTTGGCAAAGGGCGGCCTCGTGGTACTGATTTTTAAGGTGATCGGTGCCCTGGGCGGCTATATTTTGCTGTTTTCCTTGGCGCAAGCCGGGGGTGAGTTGTCTGTGGGCGTCTACGAAGTGGCCTTTACGCTGGTGCTGATCGGCTCGACCATCGGTCGCTGGGGTTTGGATACGGTCGTCGTGAAAGAAATGTCGCGCGAAGCTTTGGACGGTGCACCTTCAAGAACGCTGTATTTGGCCGTGTTTTCCCGCGTGCTGCTTATGGTAGTCGGGGTTGCCTTATTGGCCTTTGTGCTGGCGGCAATGCTCACTGAGGTGTTTTTTCAGAACACGCCGAGCGAGGTGCTGGCTACTGCAGCGATCGCCACAGTACCGTTTACGATGATGCTGCTGAACGCTGAGGTGTTTCGCGCCTTGGGCAAACCACTGTTGTTTTCACTCAACCAGCACGGCAGCGTGTATATAAGTATGGCGGTATTGCTGTGGATCATTCCTTTTCCAGCGGGGATGGATGCTTCGGACAGTGCGCAGATCGCATTAATGCTCTTGCTGGGAATTTCGGCGCTGTTCTTCGCTATTTCTACGATTTATATTTTGTCGATTACCCGGAAAAGGGAAGAGGGGCACGTACCCAATTGGCGCGGAAAGCTCTACAAGATGGCCACCCCGATGCTCATCTCCTCCTCGCTGTTCCTCGTGATCAGCTGGTCGGATACCTTAATGCTGGGCTATTACCTGACCGAGGATCGCGTGGGTGTGTATCGAATTGTCTTTAAAATCGCCACGTTAATCACCTTTGCCCAATTCGCTTTAAACACCGTCGTAGCCCCTATGGTCAGCGCCCTCCACGAGAAAGGCACTGCGCTCGATGAGTTGACCACTAAAGTAGCACGACTCAACCTCCTCACCGCCGGCCCCATCTTTATCGGTATCGTCCTCCTTGGGCCCTGGCTCATCAGCATGTTCGGCGTTTCTACAGCCTCTTCCGCTTATCCATGGCTCCTCATTCTAGCCTTTGGCCAATTAATAAATGCCTTCGCTGGCCCCGGCCTGAACATCCTCAACATGACCGGCTACGAGAAATCTGCCCGCAACACCATGCTGGTGGTTGTCGTCTTAAATTTCCTCTTGAACCTGCTCTTCATCCCCGCCTTCGGACCACTGGGCGCCGCCATTTCTACCACCCTAACTATGGTCGGTTGGAACGTTTGGGCCGCCTTGCTGGTCTACAAATACCACGGCGTAGTCGCAGTGCCATTTTTAACACACATCAAAAAATGACGCAGCACCAACCCCTCTTCTTAGTCGGCGCCGCAAAAGCAGGTACCACCAGCCTTGCCATGGCACTAGCTGCGCACCCCGGCATCGCTGAGCTCGCCATTAAAGAACCGGGCCACTATTGCCGTGATCTCCATGAAACGCAGTTTTCTGAAGCCTACACCAAACTTTTGGCCTTTGACGAAGCCCGCTATTTCCAGCAATCAACCCTGTCTCAGCGCCACATCGCCTTTGTTGCTTCTGCCGAAAATTACCGCAAACTCCAGCTGCAGTCCGCTAGAGAGCAGCCCGAAGCCCGCTACGTTCTAGATGCATCTACGGCCTATCTCTACAGCACTACAGCAGCTGCCGAAATCCATGCCGCCCATCCTCAAGCCAAAATCATCGTTACCTTACGCAATCCTATCTCTCGTGCCTACTCGCATTACAACATGGCTCGTAAATATGGCATGGAGCAGCGCATGGAATTGGACGCATTTGCTGCAGAAAGTACGCTTGAACGCGCGCAGTGGGGGGTTGATGAATGCTATTTAGAATTGGGCAAATACGCCGATCAGTTGCAACGTTATTTCGACGTGTTCGATCCGAGTCAGATTTTGATCCTGTTTCATGAGGACCTCAAGCACCGTCCCGAAGTCGCTTTGGCACGCATCGCAACGTTTCTCGATCTCGAGCCCTTTCAAGGCGGTATGCCCGATGCGAAGAACAAAGCTGAGGTCCCTCGCTCAAAATCTATGGGTGCGATTGCCGGTGCATTTAGCGGCCATTTGAAGGACCGTATCCCACCCACGTTAAAGCGTCTGGGTAAGCGCATATTGTTTAGCACACCCCATTCGATCGATAGCGATGCCCGCTCGTTTTTAGTTCATTACTTTGCAGCAGAAAATAAAAAGCTCCAAAAGCTCTTAAACATAGATTTAAAACACTGGAAATAAATTAATTATGGAATATAGTAGTGCAAATTTGATTGCGTTCTTCTACAAAAATTGGAAGCAATTAATCGTCATTCCCTTCATCTCGATGGTCGTTGCCGTCGCCTTCAGTGGGCCCAATTTCATCAAACCACTCTTCGAAGCGCAGGTGATCCTCTTTCCTTCGACCACGAACTCGGTTTCAAAAGCCCTGCTGCCGCAGCAAAACGGCTACAGCGATCAGGATATCCTCGAGTTCGGTGACGAGCAACAGGCCGAACAACTCCTCCAAATCCTAAACTCTGGCGAGATCCGGGATTCTGTGATTAAAAAGTTCGATCTGATGAACCACTACGAGATCGACGAAGACACCAAATACAAGCGTACCAAACTGTTCAAAGAGTACGCGTCTAAAATTGAGTACGCCCGCACCCAATTCATGTCAGTAGAAATCAACGTCCTCGATACTGACCCACAAACCGCGGCTGACATCGCAAACTACATCTCCTACCTCGTGGATCAGGTAAAGCGTCGTGTGCAAAAGAACCGTGCGCAGATCGGTTTGGACATCGTCCGTTCAGAATACCACAATCTCCAAGCAGAAATCCAACTCATGGAGGATAAAATCACACAACTCCGTTACAAAGGTGTGCACGACTACGAAAGCCAAAGTGCGGTATTCAACGAGCAATACGCCATCGCCATCGCTGAGAGTGCGAAACAAAGCGTCATCAAACAGCTTGAACGCCGTCTCGACACACTCGCGAAATACGGAGGTAAATATGTAGCAATCCGCGATGAGCTCCAGCTTTTGAAAGAGGAAGAGGTGAAATTGCGTACTAAGTTTGACCAAGCGAAAGTAGACGTCAACCAAATCCTTCCTGCCACCTTTAAAGTAGATGAAGCCTTCGCCGCAGAGCGCAAGACCTATCCAAAACGCAGTGTGCTCATCCTCGCTGTTGGTCTAGCCACCTTCATCCTCGTGGTCTTCATTCTACTGGTGCGTGGAACTGTCCTAGAACTACGCGAAAAAGCATAACTAGTGATTCTGGCCCCCAGTTTTAGTCGTAAAGCATTGCTCTATTTAGGAGCAGTTCTGGTACCGCTCATCGCTGTTATCGTGGCGAAGGAGTGGTGGGAGGCCCTTTTCATTCCCGTAGGTCTACTCACCGTTTGGCTTACGATGTATCGACTGGACTGGGCCATGTGGCTTATCGTTTTCGCCACTCCTGTGAGCGTCACTTTAAACGACCTCACGGGCGGCTCCGGGCTCTCCTTACCCACAGAACCACTGCTGGTCCTGGTTACCGCCATCACTTTGGTCAAGTTTTTCTTCTTTGCAGAATACGACAAACGGCTGATCACACACCCCATATCCATTGCCATCTACGTGTATCTCGCTTGGATGCTACTTACAGTGGTGACTTCTGAACTTCCACTGGTTTCCATCAAGCAGTGGATTACCCGGGTGTGGTTCATCGTTCCGTACTATTTCGTACTAGGCCACCTGTTTCTGAAAAGCGAACGCAACCGAACTGTGTTCCTGTGGTTGTTCCTCATCCCGCTGATCGTGGCCTGCCTGTACACGATGGTTATTCATAGCCAATACGGTTTTACCAAAAAGACCTCTACCTGGGTGATGTTCCCGCTGTTCAAGGAGCATACCTCCTACGGCGCAGTACTCGCGATGTTCTATCCGGCAGCGTTGTACCTGACCTTTCGCAAATCGTCTTGGGGATTCAATGCGATTGCCGGTGTCTTGCTACTCTTGCTAACCGCCGCAACCGTGCTCAGTTATACCCGTGCAGCTTGGCTTTCTTTGGTAGGGGCAGGGGCAGTATATTTGGTGTATGCATTCAAAATGTCACGCGCCACGGTCTGGTCTCTGATCGGCGTAGTACTCTTGATAGCAGCCTTAAATTTCGATACGATCAGCTCTAAATTTGAGCGTAACCGAACCGATTCTTCGGACAATTTTAACGAACACGTTGCTTCCGTGACGAACGTGAGTACCGATGCGTCCAACCTCGAGCGTATTAACCGCTGGATGTGCGCCATTCGTATGTATCAGGATCGACCAATTCTCGGTCACGGCCCCGGCACCTATATGTTCCTCTACGCGCCGTATCAAAAACCCTATGAGAAAACCATCATTTCCACCAACGCCGGAAATCGCGGAAACGCCCATAGCGAATACCTCAGTCCCCTTGCAGAATCGGGAACTTTAGGCCTGCTGACATTCCTAGGCATCCTACTCACGGTCGTAACAACTTCCATCCGCGCCTACCAGCGCCTAACAGATCCGCGCTCAAAGGGGCTACTCCGAACCGCATTCTTAGGTTTAATCACATATTACCTCCACGGATTCCTCAATAATTTCCTCGATATGGACAAGGCCAGCGCACCTTTTTGGGGCTTCACTGCACTTATTGCCGTCCTCTCATTGTCTCAAAATGAGACTACTAAGGACAACTAGCATCTAAAAGGACGGAATTCCTGCCCTCAGGCCCTTCTCTATAAGCATTCGCTATACCAGTAATTAAGGGCGCTAATACCCTTTTTTCTCTAGTTCTACACGCTGAATTTGAACGAGTTACCTCTGTTGAGAATGTCGATGTAAAACCGACCTTTTTTTGTGTCGCAGCTAAAAATATCCCTTAATAGGTGCAAATAATTCAAAACGCTCTTGCATCTCAATTCAAAATGATAGACTTTAGCAACGCTTAACATACGTTTAACACAAAAACAGGTACAATGAAAAACAAATTGTCACTGTGGTCAGTACTCATCTTGGTACTCTCTGTAAATTTTGCGTTCGCGCAATCTGTATCAGGGGTAGTAAGTGATGCTGCTTCAGGAGAACCACTACCAGGGGTAGCGGTTGCGAAGAAGGGAACCAACAATGCAGAACTCACAGATTTTGATGGTAAGTTTACTATCACGGCTGAGAAGGGTTCTACATTGGTGTTCTCATCTATGGGTATGGAAACAAAAGAAGTTGCAGTAACTTCTGATTTCCTACAAGTTTCTTTAAATTCTGCTTCAAGTCAGCTTGACGAAGTAGTTGTAACAGCTCTTGGTATTTCTCGTGAGAAGAAGTCTTTGGGTTATGCGACTCAAGAAGTTGATGGTGCAGCAGTTACTACTGTGAAAGACGCCAACTTTGTCAACTCTTTGAGTGGTAAGGTAGCGGGTGTAAATATTCAGAGCTCTGGTACGCTAGGTGGTTCTTCGAATATCGTAATCCGTGGTTACAAGTCTTTGACAGGTAACAACCAAGCATTATTCGTTGTGGATGGTGTGCCGATCTCTAACTCTACTGGTAACAGCTCAAACGTTGCTTCTGGTCGTGGTGGATATGACTACGGTAACGCTGCAATGGATATCAACCCTGAGGATATCGAGAACATTTCGGTATTGAAAGGTGCGGCTGCTACAGCGTTGTACGGTTCACGTGCAGCAAACGGTGTGGTTCTTGTCACAACGAAAAGCGGAAAAGCTTCTGGTGGCAAAAAGACTTTAGGTATTACTGCTAGTACAGGTATTACAGTGGGTACTGTGAACGCTAACACGTTCGTACGTCACCAAAATCAGTACGGTCCTGGTTACGGTCGTTACTACGGTGGTAGCTATATCACTACTGCTCCAGGCGATTCTACTTTCACTGATGGTCGTGCACAAGCAGTTGACGTTGATGGTGATGGTAACACAGACATCGCTCTTCCTTTCGGTGAGGATGCTTCTTTCGGTCTAGCAGTAGACCCTTCTTTGAACGTATACGGTTGGGAGTCTATCTTCCCAGAATTGCCTACTTACGGTCAGCCTAAGAGCCACGCTGCTCCTGAAAATGGTGCAATGAGCTTCTGGCAGCAGAGCATTACGCGTAACAACAACTTCGCTATTGACGGTGGTGGTGAGAACTCTACGTTCCGTCTATCTGCTACGAATTTTAACCAAACAGGTATCGTTCCAGGATCGAACATCGGTCGTGATAACGTTGCTTTCAGTGGTAAATTCAAAGCTTCTGAAAAACTAACCGTGAGCGCTAAAGCGAACTACGTGAAGCAAAACGGTAAAGGTCGTTACGGTACAGGATACGATGCTCGTAACCCGAACCAGTCGTTCCGTCAGTGGTACAACGTTCTAACCGACATGAGCGCTCAGAAAGATGCGTACATGAACTACGGTCAGAAAAACTACTCTTGGAATGCATACGGTTATGGTGCAGCGAACCCTACCAAGCCGCACTACTTTGATAACTTCTACTTCTCAGCACTAGAGAACTTCTCTACGGATACACGTAACCGTTTGATCGGTAACATCATGGCTGAGTACCAGATCAACGATTGGTTGAAACTAACTGGTCGTATGTCTGCAGATACATACTCTGAATTACGTGAAGAACGTATCGCAGTGGGTTCTGTTGATGTTAGTAAGTACACTCGTAACAACCGTTCATTCACTGAGCGTAACAATGACTTGTACTTAAACTGGAACAAATACTTCGGTAACGAAGGTGAGATTAGCTTCGCAGGGGTTGTAGGTTACAACCAGCGTCGCACAGAATTCCAGTCTATTTCTGCCGGTACAAACGGCGGTTTGGTAGTACCAGGTATCTATGCTTTGAGCAACTCTGTGGCTGCTCCAGCGGCACCAGGTGAAACTGCTTACCAGTTGGGTGTTGATGGTCTTTACGGTCAAGCATCGTTCGGTTACAAGAACTTCATGTATGTAGATCTTACTGCTCGTCGTGACGTAAGTTCTACGCTTCCAGCAGGTAACAATTCGTTCTTCTACCCATCAGCTACATTGAGTTTCATCTTCTCTGAATTTGTTGACGTAGACGGATTTGATTTCGGTAAAGTTCGTTTGAACTGGGCTAACGTAGGTTCTGATGCTCCTGCTCAAGCACTTAGTGATGTATACGGTATCGGTACGCCATTTAATGGTGTGACTCTTGCTTCTGCTCCTTCTACGCAGAACAATGCAAGCTTACTTCCTGAGAACACTTCTTCTATCGAAGCAGGTCTCGAATTGAAGTTCTTGAAGAACCGTGCTGGTTTAGACTTTAGTGTTTACCAAAGTTCTACGTTCAACCAGATCCTTCCTGCTCAAGTATCTACCGCAACCGGTACCTACTTTAAGTATGTGAACGCTGGTCAGATCGATAACAATGGTGTTGAGATTAGCGCTTACTTCACGCCAGTACAAACGGATGATTTCTCTTGGGACATCAACGTAAACTGGTCTAGAAACCGCAACAAAGTAGTTGAGCTCTTCGGAGATTCACAAACCCTTCTCTTGGCTTCTGTTCAAGGTGGTGTAAACGTTACTGCTCGTGTAGGCGAAGCGTACGGTACACTAGAAGGAACTTCTTTCGTTCGTGACGGTGCTTCTGGCGCTCCTTTGGTGTACGATTGGACAACTAACTCACGCGGTGGTGCTCGTTACCACGTAGGTGATGTAGGTGTGATCGGTAACATCCAGGCAGACTGGAGAGGTGGTGTGAACAACGCATTCTCTTACAAAAACATTACACTTTCTGCATTGATCGACATGCAAATGGGTGGAGACTTCTTCTCTCTAGATACATGGTACGGTTACGGAACAGGTGTTTATGACTTTAGTGCAGGTACAAACGCTGACGGAAACCCAATCCGCTCTAACATCGAAGATGGTGGTGGTTTATCTTGGGATGAAGTTGCGCACATTGGCATCGAAACTCCTATGCAGTGGGACGGTGTAACTGTGGATGCTGACGGCAACCCAGTAGGTACTGAGAATACTACGAAAATGTGGATGAACGATTACGCTAATCCATTAGGTTGGGCACTAGGTGGTCCAAACGAATTGCACGTATACGATGCATCTTTCGTGAAGCTACGTGAAGTTGCTTTGACTTACCGTGTACCAACAAGTGCTTTGGCCGACTTGCCGATCGCTGGTGTAGATGTAAGCTTGATAGGTCGCAACCTTGCTATTCTGTACAAGAACACTCCTTACTCTGATCCAGAGGCAGGTCTTGCGGCAGGTAACGTTCAAGGATACCAGTCTGGTGCTTACCCATCTTTGCGTGAAGTTGGTGTGAACTTGAGAGTTAAATTCTAAGAATTACGAGAAATGAAAAAGTTATTATTCGCAGCTTCAGCTGCACTAGCCATCACTTCTTGTACTGGGGACCTTACCGATCTTAACGCGAACGGAAAGGCACCTGAAAAAGTTCCAGCAGGAGCTCTATTTGCAAACGCAACTATGGGCTACTACGACTTCGTTTCAGTACAGAATGTGAACCAAAACAACCTACGTTTGTGGTCTCAGCAGTGGACGCAGACTACGTACGTAGACGAGTCAAACTTTGAGTTGACAGAACGTGACGTAAACGGTAGTTCATACACTCGTATGTACACTACGGTTATTCGTGACTGTGAAGAAGCACGCGCTGCCTTGGCAGATGTTGTTGCTGCTGATGCAGAAATCCAAGCGGCAGATGCTGCTATTGAAGTGGTTGAAGTTTTGGCATACACGTTCTTGGTCGATCTTTTCGGAGATGTACCTTACTCTGAAGCGTTGACTGAAACAAACACTCCAGCATACGATGACGATGCAGCGATCTATATGGATCTACTTGCTCGTTTGGATGCTGCTACCGACAAATTGAGCGGTATGAGTGCATTCGGTAGCTCGGACATCATCTATGGTGGTGACGCAGCTGCATGGAACAAAGCAGCCAACTCTTTGATGTTGCGTCTTGCGATCCGTATCATCGATGCAGATCCAGCAGCAGCGAAGACGTATGGTGAGAAAGCAATCGCAGGTGGTGTATTCGCTTCTACAGCGGACGACATGCGTTTGTTCTACTCTTCTGCTCCTCCACACACGCACCCTATGTGGGAAACTCTAGTTCAGAGTGGTCGTACAGATTTCATCGCTTCAGGTACTTTGGCTGACGCGTTGAACATGTACAATGATCCACGTCGTGCTGGTTTCTTCAAGAACTTGGGCGGTTCAGATTCTGTGATCGGTGCTCCGCACGGTCTTCAGTCTGACTACTACCAGTTCTCACAGCCAGGAACAGCGCTTGAAGATCCAACGTGGTCTCACGCTGCTATCGATTACGTAGAAGTAGAGTTCTTGCTTGCACACGCAGCTGTTGCTGGTTGGGCAGGTACAGGCGATGCTGCAACACACTATAACAATGCAGTTTCTGCATCAGTTATCGAGTGGGGTGGTGATCAAGCTGCTGCTGATGCTTATCTAGCACAAGCAGGTGTTGCATTCGATGCTTCTACTGCTGCTGCACAGATCGGTATGCAGAAGTGGATCGCGATGTACAGCAACTCTCCTGAAGCTTACAATGCTGTTCGTCAGTACAATGTTCCTATGAACGTTGCTGCTGGTGCAGGTACTGTAACTCCGGATCGTTTCTCGTACCCGATCGATGAGTACTCTCTAAACACAGCAAACGTTGACGCAGCTGCGGCTAAGTTCAACGGTGATGATATGTTCACGAAAGTATTCTGGGACATGTAATCAACTGGTTTGATTAGATATAAGAGCCGGTACCTTCTTTGAGGGTGCCGGTTTTTTTTGCGCCCATTTTTTTTAACCTTTAACGTGCTCAATTTTTAGCTACACCATGCAAGACCACATTCAAAAGCTCCGCGCACATTTCTCGGAAGACACCTTCACAGTAGAGGACTACAAGGTTTTCGCTGAAGAAGCGGGAATTGGATCTTCGTTAGATGCTTTGATCGATGAAGGTTGGGTAGAAGAGGAGGACGCAGACGGTTATGTTCTTTCGAATAGCGCGTTAGAATATGCTCCTAAAAGCACTGGGGTGGTCGAAGACACGCTAAGCCTTGGGGAGTTAGAAGAACGCATTGTAGGGGCCTTAGAAAAAGGCAAAGAGGTGCCTTGGGGCAAACTCGCTGTGGCAATGTGGGCGTTCTTTATTTTTATGATACTCTACACCTTAGCGCAAGCGTATTTTGTCTAAGAAGGAATTGGCGGCATAAAAAAAGCCACCTCTGTGGAGAGATGGCTCTTATTTGATACTTTTCTATCAAGCATTCTTTATTTCGCGCGCTCTTTGTAAGAACCGTCCTCCGTATTGATGACGATCTCTTCGTCCGTTTTGATGAATAGTGGAACCTGTACTTCGGCGCCACCTTCTACGGTAACCGTTTTAAAGGCATTGGTTGAGGTGTTTCCTTTTACTGCAGGCTCTGCGTAGGTTACTTTGAGATTTACCGTACGTGGAAGTTCTACGGTCATTGCTCTGTTCTCAGTGGCATGGAAGAGTACGAAACACATCATGCCGTCGACGAGGAATTGCGGAGCGTTGATCAGACCCTTCTCAAAGGTGAGTTGCTCGTAATTCTCAGTATTCATGAAGTGGTAGTCCGTTCCATCGTTGTAGAGGAACTGGTACTGGCGTGTTTCGATATCGATAGTTTCGATTTTAGAACCCGCAGGGAAAGTATTGTCAAGAACGCGACCGGTTTCAAGGTTTTTGATTTTCGTGCGAACGAATGCTGCACCCTTACCTGGTTTTACGTGTAAGAATTCGATGATTTGGAAAGGTTGACCATTGAATTTGATACACATTCCGTTCTTGATATCCGAAGTACTTGCCATAGCTCTTTTAAAATTTGTCCCAAATATAACGCAAAAGGATGGCTTTGCCCTAGCTTCTTGAAAGAGGCTAGTAGTGCTTGTTTAGACTGATTTCCTGCGTGCAAAAATCGTATTCGTGTTTGACGAAATTCGAAGCAACCACCACGGTTTTATTTCCTCTAAAGTGTTGGATAAGGTCTTTGTAAAACTCGACGCCGTTTTGATCTAGATTACTGGTAGGCTCATCGAGCAACAGGAGTGGGCGATCGTTTGCTATAGCGAGCAGTAGGCGCACGCGTTGCTGCATGCCGGAGGAAAAAGTTGATAGTCGTTTGCCGGTGTGTTCTTGCAGTCCAGCACGTTCTAGCCAAATGGTGCGTTCGAATGCCGTTGAAAAGCCACACATCTTCTGGTGGAAGTCCATGGTTTCGGTGAGGGTGAACATCGGGTTAAGCGCTACATAGGGCGCGGCGATACCGCAGAGTCTTCCAGCTTCGCGTGCTTCGATAGTAGTACCGTTTATCTGATATTGAGGAGGGTGATCGGTGGCTTCTAGAGCGCCGCTGAGGATTTTGATTAAGGTAGATTTTCCAGAGCCGTTAGCGCCTAAAACTACGGCTGCGTCTCCAGGTGAGAGCTGGAAGCTGACATCTCTAAGGATGTGTTGCTTGCCGTACTTTTTTTGTAACCCTGTGACTGCGATCATGGGAGGGGTTTATTTGCGGATGAGCCCGCGGGAGCTGTTTGCGATAAAATCCAGTACCATGGAGCGGTGAGGGGAGGCAGGAATTTCCTTTTTGACCACTTCTACGGCTTGCGATATGTTTTTTCCACTTTGGTAGAGGGTGCGGAAGATGTCTTGGATGAGTTTGATGTCTTCGTTGGAGAAACCGCGGCGCTTGAGTCCGACACTGTTTACTCCAGAGTAGGTCAGCGGATCACCCGCTGCGGTGATGAATGGTGGCACGTCTTTGCGTACCATGGCGCCGCCTCCGACCATGACGTGGGGACCAATTTTCACAAACTGGTGCACGGCAGAAAGGCCTGAAATGATGGCCCATTCGCCGATCTCGACATGTCCTGCTAGGGCCACGGAATTTACTAAGATGACATGGTCGCCGAGGATACAATCGTGGGCGATGTGTACATACGCCATGATCAGGCAGTGCGAACCGATAACGGTCTTGCCGTAGGCCTTGGTACCGCGGTTGATGGTGACACATTCGCGGATGGTGGTGTCGTTACCAATCTCTACAAGGGTTTCTTCACCGTCAAATTTGAGATCTTGAGGGATGGCTGAGATGACGGCACCTGGGAAGATGCGACAGTTTTCTCCGATGCGCGCACCATTCATGATGGTTACGTTGGGTCCGATCCAACTTCCTGCGCCGATCTCTACATCTGCATCGATGCTGGTGAAGGGGCCTATTTCGACGTTGTCGCCGATACGGGCTTCTGGATGTACGCTAGAGAATTGGTGAATCATCTATTTAGTAATCTGTGCCATGAGTTCAGCTTCACTTACTAAGGTGTTACCGACGAAAGCTCTTCCGAGCATGTGAACGATTCCTCTTCGGATAGGGCTGATGAGTTTCAAATCGAAAATGAGCGTGTCGCCAGGAACTACCTTCTGCTTAAATTTTACGTTATCCATCTTCATGAAGTACGTCAAATAGTTTTCAGGATCGGGCACAGAGCTAAGCGCTAAGATGCCGCCACATTGTGCCATGGCTTCGATCTGTAGCACACCGGGCATGACAGGAGCGCCGGGGAAGTGGCCCACGAAGAAGGGTTCGTTCATCGTTACCGCTTTTACTCCGACCACGTGGTCTTCAGTCAACGTGATGATCTTGTCGACAAGGAGGAATGGTGAGCGGTGCGGGATGAGTTCCATGATGTCTTCCACAGTTTTGAGCGGTGGAAGGTTTGGATCGTATTTCGGCGCCTGAGGGCGACTTTCTTGTTTTTTGATTTTTGCCGCGAGCGCCTTGGTAAATTCGGCGTTTACACCGTGGCCTGGCTTGGTTGCGATGATGCGCGCTTTGAGCGGGCGGCCTAATAGCGCGATATCGCCGACGACATCAAGCAATTTATGGCGCGCAGCTTCGTTTGAAAATCGTAGTTCGATGTTGTTGAGCGTTCCGAAAGAGGTGACGTCTACATCGTCGCGGTCGAATGCTTTTTTAAGTTTTTCTAGGGTCTCAGGGGCAATCTCTTGATCTACATAGACAATCGCGTTGTTCAGATCGCCGCCTTTGATGAGGCCTTGGTCGAGTAATGGAACCAATTCTCTCAAGAAGCTAAACGTACGAGCACTGGCGATTTCTTCGCGGAAATCGGTCATTTTGTTTAGCTGAGCGTGCTGTGGCCCTAAAACGGAGCTGCCGTAGTCGATCAGTGCGCTTACTTCGAAGTCTTCGCTCGGTAAGGCCATGATTTCTGAACCGTCTTCGTCTTTAAAGATGAACGGCTCCTCTAGGGTATAGTAGTTCTTTTCTTCGCTTTGTTCTTCGATGCCTGCACCGTTGATCAAATCTACGATAGGAGCGGCAGATCCGTCTAAAATGGGGACCTCGCTGCCGTCAAGCTCGATACGTAGGTTGTCGATGCCGAGCGCATAAAGGCTGGCCATCAAATGCTCTACGGTACCTACACTGATCTCACCCTTTTGAAGGATGGTTTGGCGGTTGGTGCGGTTGATGTGCTTTGCAAGTGCTGGGATTTCGGTAGAATCAGCATCTGTGCGTACGAAAACGATACCAGTGTTGACCGCTGCGGGGACTAAGGTAACCTGGACATCTTCACCGGTGTGAAGCGCGTTTCCGTGAAATGAAACGGTGTTAGCAAGTGTCTTTTGCATCATAATTTATTCGCCTTGTTTTTTGAAGGCGGCAAACGATTTTAAATAGTGTCGGTGGTTTAAGGCAGGCGTGCCAAAGATAGTCGTATTGTCGCTAACATCAGACATGACGCCGCTTTGCGCCAAGATGGTGACTTTATCGCCAATTTTCAGGTGTCCGGCGATGCCTACTTGGCCCGCTAAAACGCAGTGATTTCCTATCGTGGTAGAGCCTGCTATCCCAGTCTGGGCGGCGATTACAGTGTGTTTACCTATGTGTACATTATGCGCAATCATGCACAAATTGTCCACTTTTGATCCTTCCCCTATTCGGGTGCTTCCAAGCGCTGCACGATCCACGGTGGTATTTGCCCCGATGTAGACATGATCTTCTAAAACGACATTTCCGAGCTGTGGAATGCGGTGGTAGTGACCATTTTCATCCGGTGCCCAGCCGAATCCTTCACCCCCTAATACGGCGCCGGCGTCTACGATGCAGTCTGCCCCGATCTGGGTACCGCGCAAGATCTTTGCTCCGGCGCGAATCTCCGTTCTTGGACCGATCTCTACGCCAGATTCGACGATAGCCGTGGGGCTTACTACAGCGGTTGGGTCAATAGTGGAGTCTGCTGCGTGGTTCGACTCGGCGGGTGTTCTAGAAACGAATCGCTGTTCGAGCACATGCAGATGTTTCGCAAAAAGCATGTACGCCTCATCCGTTTCGAGCAGAATCGCTTCATTTTCCAGACGGGTTCCTGGTGCAGCGATGATGGCGCTGGCCTTAGAGCTGACCGCTTGCTCGATGTATTTTGGGTTAGCGAGGAACGACAGATCGCCTTCCTCTGCCTCTGAAAGTGTAGCGACACCCGTGATCATGCGATCTTCCCAGCCCAGTTTTGGCGTGAGTCCGAGGGTGGCCGCAATTTCGGCTAAAGAGAGTGCTTCGTGCCTCATAACAGATGTTTTAGTTCACGCGGGTAGCAGATGAAATGGCGCTCAACGGGTTCGCTGAGGGCTTGAATGGTCATCTGATCCGCGGCCTGACTGATGTCGCTGGTGGTGCCGTCCTTGTACAGGAGGTTGATGTGTCCCTTTTTGTTGTTGTAGGCGTGGTTTTTGACTTTAGCAACGATGAGCATGTAGTCTTCTTCGCCGTGTTCAAAGCCGTATTGTTCCCGGATACCTTGGGCCAATTTCTCTGGCAGCGCTTCGTCGAAGGGTGCCGCTTGAAGACGTATTTTCAACAGCTTGCGATGCACGATGCGTCGGCTGAGGTCGCTGAGAATCAAATCTTCGTGTAGGGCCCAGTCCTTGATCGCGCTCATCACGTCAAAGTCGTCGAGGAGCAAAAATTTTGCGATGATCTCTGGGTTTTCTTCAAAGTCGTTCCAGGTGTAGTCGGCTTTCAAGAAATGCTGTAAGGCTTGGGTGCCGGGCAGGGCGATGCCTTTGCTGGCGAGGTATTTTGCTCGCTTGAGGATGTTAACGAGCATAAATTCTGCGCTGAGCACGGTTTTGTGCATGTAGACTTGCCAGTACATGAGGCGTCGTGCTACTAGGAATTTCTCAACGCTGTAGATGCCCTTTGCATCGACCACGAGCTGATCGTCTTTCACGTTGAGCATGGTGAGCAGGCGTTCGGAATTGACACTGCCTTCGGTGACTCCAGAATAGAAGGAGTCGCGGCGCAGGTAGTCCAAGCGGTCCATGTCGAGCTGTGAGGAGATGAGCTGGTGAAGGAAGGCTTTTGGGTAGTTATTCGTGAAGATGTCGATGGCTAGGCCGAGGGCGCCGTCAAATTCTTGGTTCAAATCTTCCATGATCTTGAGGCTCAGCGCTTCGTGGCTGACTCCGGGGATCAAGGTGTGTTCTAGGGCGTGCGAAAAGGGTCCGTGGCCGACATCGTGCAAAAGGATGGCAACGAGTACACCGCGCTCTTCTTCGGGGGTGATCTCGTGTCCTTTTTGACGCAAGGTGTAGATGGCGCGGCCCATCAGGTGCATGGCGCCGATCGCATGGTGGAATCTAGTGTGGTAGGCACCGGGATACACGAGGTAGGTGAGGCCTAGTTGAGAGATGCGTCGTAAACGCTGGAACGAGGGGTGGTCGATGAGCTTGAAAATGAGCTCGTCTTTGATGGTAATAAACCCGTAGATGGGGTCGTTAATGATTTTGTTCTTTGTACTCAATGTGTAGTGCTTTACCTGAATCCGTAAAAATACTGCACGCTGCTTAGGGTTCAGGCCTTGAAGCGTATTACTTTTAACAAGACTTAAACGACCAATTATGCCAAATATTTTATGGGTAGACGATGAAATAGATATGCTCAAAGGGCATTTGATGTTCCTGGAAGCCAAAGGCTATACGTTTGAGACGTGCAACAACGGCTCGGATGCACTGGATGTAATTTCTGAGCAGGCGTTTGACGCAGTGTTCTTGGACGAAAACATGCCGGGTTTGAGCGGTTTGGAGACGTTGGAGAAGATGAAATTGGTCCGGCCAGAAATGCCGATTGTGATGATCACCAAAAGTGAGGAAGAACGCATCATGGAGATGGCGATCGGGTCGAAAATTGCGGATTATTTGATCAAGCCGGTGAATCCGAACCAGGTGCTTTTGAGTCTGAAGAAGATTTTGAAAGGGCGCGAATTGGTGACGCAGGCGACCACGCGTGGGTACCAGCAGGTTTTTGGGAAGTTGACCATGGACATGCAAGGGCTGCGGAGTTGGGACGAATGGTCCTCGTTTTATCGGGAGCTGCTGCGATGGGAATTGGAGCTGGATCAAGGGAAGGAAGAAGGCTTGAAAGGGGTACTTACGACTCAGAAAAAAGAGGCGAATGAGCTCTTTTGCCGCTTCATTTCGAACGAATACGAAGATTGGTTTTCCTCCGACGAGCGCCCGATGCTGTCGCACGAAGTGGTGGGGCAAGTCGTGGGTCCGAGGTTGCGCAAAGGGGAGAAGGTGTTTTTTGTAGTGGTCGATAACTTGCGTTACGACCAGTGGAAGGCCATCGCTCCGGCGATCAACGAAGATTTTAGCATCAAGGAAGAAGGGCTGTACAGCTCCATTTTACCTTCGGCGACGCAGTATGCGCGGAATGCGTTGTTTGCGGGAATGTTGCCGATGGAGATCAAAAAGAAATTTCCGCAGTACTGGAAAGAAGAGCACGAAGAAGGTTCGAAAAACGCATTTGAAGGGGAACTGTTTCAGGAGCAATTGCATGCGCTGGGATTGGAATCGAAACAAATGCGCTATCATAAAGTGGTGAATTTGCGCGGTGCAACGAAGTTTGTGGACAGCATTCACAAGAACAAAGACGCCGATGTTGTGGCTTTGGTGTACAACTTCGTGGACACTCTTTCGCATGCACGAACGGATGTGGAGGTGATCCGAGAATTGGCTTCAAATGACAGTGCCTATCGGAGGTTGACCGCGACTTGGTTTGAAGGTTCTCCGCTGCGAAAAGCAATGCAGTGGGCTGCTAAACAAGGATTTACCGTGGTGGTAACGACCGATCATGGGACCGTGAATGTGAATAAAGCGACCAAAGTGGTGGGTACGCGCGACCTGACGACGAACCTGCGATTTAAGAACGGCAACGGGATGAGCTATCAAAACAAGCACAGTCTTGTGGTGAAGGATCCTACGCGCGTCGGACTGCCGAAAAGTCACATCGCTGATGAATTTATTTTTGCATTGAACGATCAGTTTTATGCCTATCCGAACAACTACAACCACTACGTGCAGTATTATCGAAACACCTATCAGCACGGTGGCGTATCTTTGGAGGAGTTGATTATCCCGTATGCAATTCTCGAAGCAAAATAGCTGTATCCAATTTTTAGATGTTGCTCTGGCCGATCTGCCGGAGGTCGCACGCAAGATTCTCGAAGCTCAAAAATGCGCTGTGAATGTGCTCGATGCGCCTATGGGCAGTGGGAAAACTACGCTGTGTGCTGAATTGGTCAAAGCATGGGGGAGTGAAGATGCTGGATCTTCTCCGACATTTGCGCTCATCGAGGAGCATTCCGGACCCCAAGGAACCCTCTATCATGTGGATGCCTACCGGATTGAAGACGAGGACGAAGCCTATGGTTTGGGTTTTGAAGAATACGTGGATGAAAGTTGTCCGGTTTGGATCGAGTGGGCGGAACGTGTGCAATCTTTCTTACCTTACACCGTAGGACGGGTTGTGATTACTGCTCAGGATAATTCGCTTCGAAACATCCTGTTTTACCCTGAAGTGACCGCAGCCGAAATACCTTGGAACCATGAGTGAATATATTAGCTGGTCGGAAACCGCTTTCGCAACTCAAGAAGAACGCCTGGCAGTAGCGACGAAAGATGCGCAGCTGCACATCGGCATTCCCAAAGAACGCGAGATGAACGAACACCGCATCCTGCTCACGCCGGAAAGTGTGGAAGTTTTGGTTCGCAATGGGCACGAAATCCGCTTAGAACAAGGTGCCGGGAGCTCAGCCGGCTTTACCGATGCGATGTATGCCGAAGCCGGTGCCTCCATCGTTCGCGGTCCTCAAGAAGTCTTTGAATGTGCGGTCATTGCCAAAGTTGCACCACCCACGCTCTCGGAAATAGCCATGATGCGCGGCGGTCAGACACTGATCAGCGCCTTGCAGCTACGAACGCGGAATCGCGACTATTTTAAAGCACTTGCCGATAAAAAAATAACGGCCTTGGCGCTCGAAGAAGTGCGCAACGGCGACGATCAAAGTGCCCTGCGTATAGCGATGAGCGAGATTGCCGGTCAGATGGCGGCGCGTCTAGGGGCAAGCCTACTCGCAGAGGGCGCCTCGGGTGCAGGTAAAGGCAAGCTTATCAGCGGTGTTCCTGGTGTAGCTCCAGCAAATGTTGTGGTTATAGGCGCAGGTGTTTCGGGCACGGCAGCAGCACGTGCGGCCCTCGGAATGGGCGCCTCTGTAGTGCTTATGGATGCGAGCGTACATCGCCTTCGTGGCGTTACTGAACAGCTCGAATATTCCATCAGTACAGAAGTGCTCCAGGATGTAGTACTCTCGAAAAGATTAAACGAAGCAGATATCGTTATCGGTGCATTAGCTCCCGTAGAAGGTAGAACACCAGTGGTGGTCACAGAGGATATGGTGGAGCAGATGAGCGCTGGAAGTGTAGTCATCGACATCAGTATCGATCACGGCGGCTGCTTTGAAACATCGGAAATCACTTCGCATGATGCACCTACTTTTGTGCACGAAGGAGTAGTGCATTACTGTGTTCCAAACATTGCAAGTGCTGTGGGGCATACTGCGAGCATTGCGATGAGTAATTTTGTGGCTCCTATGCTGGGGGAAATGGCAGCTGGCGGTGGTGTACAAGAATGCTTGCATTTTGATCTAAACATTCGAGCGGGACTTTATCTTTACCGCGGTTTACTGACCAAGCGTCATCTGGGCGAGCATTTTGATTTGCCGTTTTCCAATGATTCCCTGCTGTTCGGTACGCTGTAACGCTTTTTAGATTCTAAACCGGAGTATGGCTTTTTTACGCAGACTTTTATTTTACATCATCGGTATCGGCCTCGGTGTGCTGATCGTATTTGCTTTTTTCGGCGATCGCGATCTGGACTATGCGTATGGACCGCAAGCACGCGTTAAAAAATTGTTCCGTACAAAGGCAGTGGATTCTACTACGCTGGTTCACGAAGTACTGGACCTGAGTCAAGACAGCTTGTATTACCGTGCAGTCCGTGAGGGCAAGGTGCGTTTTGGGAAAAGTGATACCCGAAAAGAACCTTGTGGGGAGTACATTCTCTTCGTCTCTTTTGAAAGCTTTCCGTACGAATTAACCCTCGAAAATTGCAAAGACACGGTACGCGTTTTGGATGTGGTTCGCGTTCAGGACTAAAGGGTCAACCCTTTCTGCGCTGCAGTTCGCTCTGGATGAGGCCCAATTCTCTTCCGGTTTGCCCCTCGACACTCGTGTTTTCTTCCGCCCTTCTAAACAGGTAGGGAAGCACGTCTTTAACGGGTCCGAACGGCAAATACTTCGCCACATTCATCCCAGAGGCCGCAGCGTTGAAGCTGATGTGGTCGCTCATCCCGAAGAGTTGCGCGATATAGATGCGCTCGTCATTGAGCTTGATCATCAATTTTTTCATCAGTGAAGCGGCAAGTTCAACGCTCTCTTCGTTGTGCGTTCCAATGACGACCGCCATGTGCTCAAGATTCGTGATGGCCATGTGCAGTGCGGCATTATAATCGCGGTCCGAAGCTGCCTTGTCCGGTTGTATAGGATCTTCATAGCCCATCGCAGCTGCACGTGCGCGTTCCTTTTCCATGTAAGCGCCACGAACAATCTTCACACCGTATTTAAACCCTTCATCTTTGGCCAATTCTAGCGCATCCTCCAGTTGCTTCAAGCGGTCGTGACGGTACATCTGTGCCGTGTTGTGCACGATCGCGGCATTGCGGTTGTGCTGGCGCATGAAATGTATGACGAGTTCATCTACCGCTGGTTGAATCCAACTTTCTTCCGCATCCACCATCACGCGAACGCGTAAGGTATCTGCCTTATCAAAAATCGTTTTCCAGCGTTTCGTAACCCGATCCCAAGCGGCCTGTTCTTCGGCAGTCAGTACTTCATTCTTGCTGACTTTCTCGTAGAGATCGATGCTGCCTAAACCGGTTGGCTTAAACACGGCAAATGGGATGAAGGGATGTGTTTTTGCGTGGTCTAGGGTCTGCAAGGTCATCTCGAGCGTTCGGTCGAAATCTGCCTCTTGCGCCTTGCCTTCGACACTGTAGTCGAGGATGGCACCGACTTTTCCTTGGGCCAAACGGCGGATTTGAGCGTCACATTCTTTCACGGATTCACCGCCACAGAATTGTCTAAAAACGGTGGCTTTGACGATCCCTTTGATGGGGAGTCGAAGCTTCAGAGACGCCATGGTGAGCGACTTAAGAAGGTGGACCACTGAAGGCGAACTCAACGTTGAAAAGAGCAACTGGCTCTGTTTCAAATCCATGTTCGTCTTCATCTTGAAGGCCGTCTCCGTGTTAGAAAAATCAATCATTGCACGCTGTGTTAGGAAATTCAAATATAGTGCCTAGAAGTGTTATTTTTGAAGGGTGAATATATCGAACTCTACCCCCGTTTATGGCCTTGAAGGCTATGCAGATCTGGACCGCTGGCTCGCTACCGTGCAGCCGTCCAAAACTTTTCTGCTGATCGACTCAAACACAGCGGTTTGCTTACCTAAAGTGGTGCAACAGTTGCCCCATCTCGATGCAGACTATGAAGTGCTTGAGGTGGATCCAGGTGAGGAGAGTAAGTCCCTTGAGATTGCGGCACAGCTGTGGCATGCGATGTTAGAGTATGGCGCGGACCGGCACAGCATTCTGCTGAATATCGGCGGAGGCATGGTATGTGATCTCGGCGCATTTGTGGCTTCCACGTTTAAACGTGGGATTCCCTTCGCGCAAATTCCAACTTCTTTATTGGCCATGGTCGATGCTTCTGTCGGCGGTAAGAATGGTGTCAATTTCGGCGGCCTGAAAAACCAAATCGGCGTGTTCCAACAGCCCGACGTGGTGGTCATCGATCCCGATCACTTGTTGAGTTTGCCTCAGGTAGAATGGCAAAGCGGTCATGGAGAAATGATCAAGCACAGTCTCATCTCGGGAAAGGATTGGCCGCAGGTGCTGCAGCTGGAGCCTGGAGCCATAGATGCTGCTTCGATCGCGCGTTCGGTCGAGGTGAAATTGGGCGTGGTTCGTGAAGATTTTAAAGAGAGTGGACGAAGAAAGGTGCTGAATTTTGGGCACACATTCGGTCACGCTTGGGAGAGTCTTCATTATGGACAGGGAAATGAGATTCCACACGGATTTGCCGTGGTGCAAGGCCTCCATTTGGCGCTGATGTTGAGTGAGGAATGGGCACTACAAGCGCTGCTCGCACAGGTGTATCCTTGGAAAAAAGTTGAAGACAAATATTTCGATGCGCTGTGGGAATTGCAGTTGGCAGATAAAAAGAATCAGGCGGGCGAGGTGCGTTTTGTGCTGCTGAATTCGCTCGGTGATCCTGTGGAAGACCAGGCGGTAGACCGTGCGCTTTGGGAACGACAGATCGTCGCATTAAATGCTCAGTCAAATGGGTGATCCGCTTTTTCTCGATGCCAGAGGACGCACATTACGAGGTAGGTTTCAGCTCCCACTTTCGAAGAGTATGGTGAATCGTGCGCTGCTGCTTGCGGCGCTGTGGCCCGAACTTACGTTGAGCGGGATGTCGAGCGCTAAAGACAGTGTGTTTTTACGCGAGACGCTTGGGGCTACCGACGGCGATGAGGTGTTTGTAGGCGAAGGCGGTACGACACTACGTTTTGCCGCTGCTTTTTGGGCGACTCAGCCCGGGCAGACGGTCGTTTTGAGCGGAACGGATCGTTTGAATGCACGACCTATTGCACCGTTAGTGGATGCCTTGAAAGCACTTGGTGCGGAGATTACCTATATCAAAGAACAAGGGCAAGGGCCGTTGAACATTGTCGGTCGAAAGATGGAGGGCGGCAGCATTCATCTGGGTCACGTTCAAAGTTCACAATTTGTGACTGCGCTCATGCTCATCGGGCCTTCCTTAGCACAAGGGCTAACGCTCGAATGGTACAGCTTGCCCTCTCGGCCTTATGTCGTGATGACGGCAGCACTTTTGCGTGAGGCGGGGTTTGAAGTGCAGCTTTCTACGAGCGGAGTCCACATACCCGCAGGACAAACTCCCGATCGCAAACAGTTGCACATGGAACCCGACTGGTCGGCAGTGGGTTTTTGGTGTGAAGCCGTTGCGTTAAGCGAGGATGCAGATCTCTTGCTCGAGGGATTTCAGGAGGATGCATTGCAAGGGGATAGCAAGGTCATCCATTATTTCGAACCGCTCGGAGTTCGAGCAACGTTTGAACCTGAAGGGTTGCGCCTTCGTAAAAAATCCGTTCTCCCCCCAGGCCAGCTGACGTACAATCTTATCGGGGAGCCGGATCTCGCACAAGCGTTAGTACTCACTTTGTTAATGAAGCGTATTCCGTTCGAAGTAAACGGTTTGTCCACGTTGCAGGGCAAAGAAACAGATCGAGTGGCGTGGTTGAAGAAGGTAGCAAGTGGATTAGGAATGGCGTTAGAAACGACCCCTTCGTCGGTACGGATGTTGAATTATCCGAAGGCGTCAGTGGCTGAATTGGGGCCGATAGATACTGAGCAGGACCACCGAGCAGCCATGTCGTTAGCACCACTTTCTTTACATCTTCCCGTCGGTATAACAGCTGCAGAGGTGGTGGCCAAGAGCTATCCTGAATTCTGGGATCACTGGGCCAAAGCAACAAGGTCACAGTCGTAGCGTACTACTTATTTTAAGCTGCGGAGTACCCGGAGTTAGTGCATTCCAGTGCGCGCTGAGGTCGAACCATTGTTGTTTGATTCGAACATGAATCCCTGCGTAGTCCTTAAAAATCCCCGTTGCTCCAATGTTTCCGGAAGCGATCGGATGGGAGATCCAAACCGGATGTTGTTCGTATTCGATCAAGGCCAATGTGCCTTCTAGTGCCCAATTCTTAAACGTCCATTTTTCCCGCACTGCCACCCCTCGAGTTCCTTGGTGATAGTGCATTTCCAAGGTTCGCGTCCGGGATAAAGCCCATTGCATTCGCCACCTAAAACTGGAACGTTCTTCGTCCAAATGTTGACTCACAAAAACACCGAGTTGCCTTCCTTGGTACACGCCGCGAATTTTCTTCGCCTCTCGTTTGATGAAATAACTTCCGCTGCGATCCCTCCAGCTCATGTGAAAGCGTGCATCCAGCTCTTGCTCTTTCCAGTACAGGTTGTATTCAAAAAGCACATCGCTCACAAACACATTAACCCCCATGGTGTGAGCGGTTAACGTGTGCTCCGCAAACCATCGGAGGTTGTTTTTATGGAGCTTGTAGTACAGACTTTGGTCCGAGCTGTCTGCTGCTA
Source organism: uncultured Schleiferiaceae bacterium (assembly GCA_965655695.1). Lineage (GTDB taxonomy): Bacteria > Bacteroidota > Bacteroidia > Flavobacteriales > Schleiferiaceae > UBA10364. The sequence continues at coordinate 35,823 of CBFHHO010000004.1, forward strand.
TGCCGATGAGTCCGAACGAATTTTTAACATACATAGAACCCCGATGGCGGTGCTCGCTGGTATAGCTGTAGTTCAGAAAGGAGCGGCCCAGTCTAAGTCCTACCGCAGCACCCGTGCCTTCATACGCATAGATCCCAGCGCCGGTTTTAGGCTGAATGCCGCGGGCGAACACTTCAGAGGAGCTCAGCGACGGGAAGGATGAAGCGCCCAGTACCAAACCTTGTCCCGCAGTGATTTTATGCGTACCGATCAGCCCATAGACCGTTCGACGGCCCCCTAGATCGTAGGTATGGGTGACGGTAGCGGGTGAGGTGGTGCCGCTTTCCGAGATTCTTCGGTGGATGATGGCAGCGGAAGTGCCCGTACTGTAATGCAAGGAGCTTTGCAAGGTCCAGCGCCCTGGAGAAAAACGCGCATACGATTTGATTTGGGTTTTACGCTTAGCGGTCGGCTGGCTTAGCGGTAGCTGTTCTTGCAGGAATGCAACTAGGGTGCTGTCCCAGTGTTGCAAAGTGTACAGCTCGTCGTAATGATCGATGTAGCCCATGGCGGAGCGGTATTCGATGAGGCTGAATACGGCGTTTTTTGGAATGTGGAAGTTGCTCCAGAGGGTGGTAGGTGCGATGGTGTTGAGCGCGAGTGAATCCGTGTTTTCGGCCCACTCGAGCTGTTGCTGGTCCAAGAGGAATTGGCCGCAGAGCAGTTGTGGAAAGAGACAAGCGAGTAGGAGGCGTCTCATCGTGCAAAGAGCATGGTGGTGCTCGGGGAAATGACACCGGAGGCGACGGAGAGTTGAAGGTAGAGGTTGTTTTTACGGAATGTGACGCCCAGTGCTGTGCGCTGTCCTTGAATCTCGGCGACGAGCTGCAGATTCTCGTGCGTGTAGATGCATTGCAAGGTGAGCGGATCGGGGCGTAGTGGTAGGTAGTCCCATCCTGCACCCAGTGACCAATTCTCGTTCACCCGGTACAACTCGCGAAACTGCCACTGTGGTGCAAGGTCGCTTCCCGTGAGCTGGAGCTGAAACCGAAGTAAGGCAGTCGATTCTTTGTGGTGGTGAAGTACGCTGCTGCCCGCACTTATGGTGCCTTGTGTGTCCCAGGAAACGTGATTTTGCCGGTAAGTGAGCCCGGTAAGTAGCGTCGTGTTTTTTGCTAGAGCTACGGGCGCGTACAAGGAGCTCTCGCGCAACGTGAGGCCTGGACCGATGGTCTGGGTATAGCTGCCGTGGAGGTATTTGTGGTTCACGAACAGCGTCGCTCGGCCGGCGCCAGGGACATAGGTACTTTGCATCCCGACGATACATTTCTCGGACGGGACGTGCCAAGGGGCAAGGTGGAAGAGGTAGAACAGTAGCGGAAACTTAGAGATCATGACCAAGGGGTTTCCTAAGAAATTGGTCAAGAAAACGTGCGCTTCCTAAAAATGTGAAGAACTACTTGTTATCCACAATTAGTAGTAGGAAACCAATTCGACTTTGAACGCGAGTGGGCTGTATTCAGGAACCGTAGATGCGCCCTCTTCGCCGTACCCTAGATTTGAAGGGAATACGATCACTGCGCGCCCGCCTTCGCCTACAATCTGCAAGCCTTCTTGAAAGCCTTGAACGAGTGCAGGAAGGGGAATATCTCCGGACACGTACCAACCGCTCGAGAAGATGGTGGAGTCGAGCAGGTAGCCGATGTGCTTAAATTTCACAAGATTCGTCGAGTCTGGAATGCGGTTCTGATTTCCTTCTTTTTCGATGTGGTAATAAAGCCCAGTACCGGTGGGCTGAAAGTCGAGTCCCGTAGATTCGATGTAGGCATCGATATCCGCAAGTTCACGTTCTAGTCTGCGCTCGTCAGAAACGCATGAAGTCATCAAAAAGGCCGCAACGGCAAGTAAAAGGAAATTTTTCATGGGCGTAAAGTTACGCATTGAAAGCGTTGATGATACGCGTTTTGTGGTGTTGCAAAAATTCGAGGTAGGCTGCGGCTACCGGACTGAGGTGTTTATGTGCTCTCCAGATGAAATTCCACTCAGTCACTATAGGAAGGTTCTTGTGTGGAATGACTTTGAGCTGTCCATTTGCCAGCTCGCTGGCCATGCCTATGAGTGGCATCACGGAAACGCCTAAGCCGGCCATTACGCTGTGTTTAACGGCTTCATTTGAAGTGAGTTCTACTTTCTTATACGGGGTGACATCGAGGTCTGAAAGGAACTGTTCCATCGCAAGACGCGTTGCAGATCCGGCTTCCCGAAATAGGTAGGTGACTTCGTTTTTATCTATTTCGATGGCTTCGGCAAGTCGCGGGTTTCCCACGAGATAGAGCTCGTTCGTGAGCAATTCCAATTTTTCAATCTTCAATTTTGCCGGCAGCGTACTTACCAAGGAAAAATCCACCTTATTGTCTTCCAAACTTTCAATCACTTTGGATTTATTCGTGACATCCATCACCAGATCGACTTCGGGGTGCTGCTCTAAGAATTCGGCAAGGAAATAGGGCATGATGTATTTTCCAGTACTTACCACAGAGATATTAAGTGTGCCGTATAGTTTGCCTTTGATGCTCTTATTCATCGCATTGAGGGCGGAGGTTTGCTCTAAAATATGCTGAACACGTTCAAACACTTCTTGGCCCAATTCCGTCAAGACCATCTGCTTGCCTTGGTATTCGATGAGTGAAAATTCAAACTGTTCTGCAAACGCTTTGAACTGGATACTCACAGCGGGTTGAGAGAGGTGCAAATATTCCGCGGCCTTGGTAAAACTCAGCTGCTTTCCTACCGCTTGATACACTTGAAGTTGGCGTAACGTATAGTTCATTTAGTATACTGTTTAGTTTATAAACGGCATGAGAAGAATAAATAAAAATTTATACAAGCGAAGTACGAGCTTTGTGGCGATAAAAACAAATACAATGACGTTCGCTTCAGTTTTAGAAAATCTAACGAATCCTGCGCTGCTGTTTTTTGCGCTAGGAATTCTATCTGTAAAAGTGAAATCCACGCTGTCCATTCCGGAGGGTACATCCAGATTTATTTCGATCTACCTGCTCTTTTCGATTGGCTTTAAGGGAGGTCAAGAACTATCGCACGGAAGTATAGATGGCGATATGCTGCTGGTGATTGGTATCGGACTGTTAAGCGCTGTGGTAGTTCCTATTTTGACCTTCTTCTTGTTAAAGCGCAAGTTGTCTACCGCAAATGCAGCGGCAATTTCGGCGGCTTATGGTTCTGTAAGTGCAGTGACCTTTATAACCGCTGTTGCCTTTTTAGATCAAAAGAATTGGGATTTTGGTGGGCATATGGTAGCCTTGATGGCGATGATGGAGGCGCCCGCGATTATCGTCGGGGTTACTCTAATGCGCACCTTTGCGAAGGAAGGTGTTCAGCAAAAATTAACTTCATTAGTAGCGCATGCCGTAACGAACGGATCGGTATTCCTGCTGTTGGGATCGACGTTGATCGGTTTTCTAGTCAATGAGCAGCAAGCCCAGGGTATAGCTCCTTTTACAACGGATATTTTTAAGGGGTTTTTGGTGGTGTTCCTCTTGGATATGGGCATCAAGAGTGGGAAGCAGATCAGTGGGCTTTGGGCGAAGGGTCCGACTCCTGTGTTGTTCGCGGTGATCGCTCCGCTCATGCTTGGAACGAGTTTGGCTTTTTTAACGACACTGCTCTCTATACCGCTCGGCGATAAGCTCTTACTCACGGTTTTAGTGGCCAGCGCTTCGTATATCGCGGTTCCGGCCTCGATGAAATTGGCTATACCGGAGGCAAATCCTGGACTTTATACTCCGATGGCCCTGGCCATTACTTTTCCCGTGAATATTATTATCGGTATCCCTTGGTACGGATCGATTATCGGGGGATTCTAACGTTCTTTTCGCTAACATTGTGGTATGAAGATACGTCTGCTACTACCCGCACTTTTCCTGTTGTTTCACGCGCATGCGCAAACGTTTGGACCTTCTAAGGGATTTCCTTCGGATCCGGTGATTAGCGCAGCGTACCACGAGGGTGCGTTGTATCTCGGGACGCAGGGCGGCGGGGTATATACGCTGCGTTCAGGGCGTATTGTGCCTGCAGAGAATTTTGCGGAAGTAGCCACGGCTTCGATCTATGGTTTCGAGGTGGTAGATGGTGCTTTAACTCCGAAGACTTCAGGCCAATTACAACCGTATCCCATCGAAGTAACGAACGCCATGGGTACGGCTTTTGTCCTCACCGACGGTCTGCTAGAAGTGAAATATAGTGATGTCGCGCGCATGCGTTCCCGTGAAGCTTCTGGCATCTGGCGCTTTGATGCCTTGCCGCTGGAGGCACTAGATGCTGGTGCGGTTTTCGTGCGTTCTGGCTCGAGCTTGCAAACGTTCTCACCGGAGGGTACGCTGATCGACGAGACCCAATTTTTAGGACTGATCTTCGACCTTGCGTATACCTCAGAAGGACTCCTTTTGAGCACCGAGGGTGGTTACTACCAATGGCGAGGACACTGGCACAAGATCGGAACGGGTTTGCCCATTTTTGCGTTTGACGGAGACCGTGCACGGACACCGATCGGCGCAGTGCCTACGGCGAAATTGATTCGAGGGAATTGGTCCATAGCGGATGTGGAAGAGATGGAGGTGCTGCGCGAATCGCACCCGGAACACTACGATATCGATACTGTTGGAAATATGCGTTATGCCTTCGGAACCAAGGGGTTGGAGGTGTTAGATGCAGAAGGAGTGGCGTTCGTGATCGACCGCTCGAGAGGGCTGCCGAGCCTACGACCGGGCAACTATGACGTGGCAATGATCGGGAAGGATTTGTGGGTCGCCACGCCGCAGGGTTTATATACATTAGGGAATGCAGGTCGTCCGAACCCTGTAGCGCAAGTGCGTTGGGATTATTTTCAGGACGGTTTAGCGACTTCTTGGGATGCACTTTCTGCGGCTCCACAGTCCATCGCGTTCCGTGCTGAGGTTACCTATGAGGGGGCTTCTAAGCTGAACGCGCGTTACCGCATTAACGGTGAGCAGTGGCAGGAATGGTCGTTGGAGAAGGGGGTGTTGTTCGATCATCCGGCGCCGGGAAAGTATACCTTGGAGGCGGAGGTCAGTGCGTATTTGAACTTTCAAGATGCGGCCACCACGCGCGTTGAATATGTAGTTCGGGCCCACTGGTACAAACGCCCTTGGGTGTGGGTGCTGCTCGTGGCAATGCTCGCAGGGATCGTGATTGCTTGGCAACGGCGGGAACGCCTGAAGACGGCGGAAAAGTTAGTCTTGCAGGAGCGTTTGGCGGAGGCGGAATTGGCCAGTAAGCGGAATCAGATGAACCCGCATTTCCTGTTCAATGCGCTGGATGCCATTTCCAATTTCATTTTCAAAAATCAGCCGAAGGACGCGGTCATGTACATGGGCAAGCTCGCGAAACTCATGCGTTTGACCCTGGATACGACGCGTTCAAGCACGATGGTCTTAGCGGATGAGCTCGATCTGTTGAAGCAATATGTGGACCTGTGCGAGCTGCGTTATGGAAGTTTCCAGACCCAATTCAACATCGACGACTCCCTCGATACCTACGACATCCATCTCCCGCCCATGCTCTTGCAGCCGCTGTTAGAAAATGCCGTGCAGCACGCAGTGCGTCCTAACCTACGCGAGGAAAAGGCGGGTGAGATCAAGGTTGAAATTGGTGCTATGGAAGGCGGCATCAAAGTCACTATCACCGACAACGGGCCAGGATTTGACGTGCATTCAGTCACCTCATCTTCCCACGGCTTGGCCATCTTGAAAGAGCGCCTTGCACTGCTGAGCACAAAATACAACCGCCCCTTCGAGGTCGCCATACACTCCGATGTTGCGGACCCTTCACGTTCTGGAACAACCATTTCACTCATTTTGAGCACCGACGCGTTAGATTAAAAGGTAGATTTATCTCTACACACCTATTTGCCCTATGAAAGCACTACTTCTCGACGATGAACAGCCTGTTTTAGAGGCCCTTCAAGGAAAATTGAACCTGTTTTGCCCCGAAGTTCAGGTGGTGGCTCTTTGTCAAAAAGTGGACGATGCTTTGGCCCAATTACGCTCAGAAGACATCGACATCGTCTTTCTAGATGTCAACCTTTCGGGAGAGTCCGGGTTCGATTTGATCGAAAAATGGGACGGTGAAGAATTGCCTTCGCTCATTTTCACGACAGCCCACGATGAGTTTGCCGTTCAGGCCATCAAGCACGCAGCGCTCGACTATTTGCTCAAGCCTATCGACGCCGAGGAGCTCGTCAAAGCCGTACGCAAGGCCGGTGAAAAAGTGGGTGTGGATCGCCAGTCAGTGGTAAAAGAAGCATCGAAGGGCGCGCCGAAAAAATTGGTCATCCCAACCACGGAGGGCATGCATATTTTGAATGTGGAAGACATCGTACGTTGTGAAAGCAGCTCGAACTACACCCAATTCTTCCTCAGCGACAAAACCTCGGTGCTCGCCTCAAAAACCATGAAGGAGTACGAGACATTGCTTCGTCCTGCCGGCTTTGAACGCGTGCATAAAAGCCACCTTGTCAATCTAGAAATGATTGCAAAATATGTCAGTGCAGACGGCGGCTACCTGTTGCTGATCGAAGGCTCGACCGTTCCTGTGAGCAACCGCAAAAAGGAAGTCCTCGTGCAGCACCTTAAAAGTTTGTAGGGTGCATCCAAAGCGTACCTTGATCTACTACCTCGCTTCTACCCTCGGCGGAAGTATCCTCATCACTCTAATCGCCTTCTTAGCGGTCAATCTGCCAAACGGCACACGACACACTGACGAGCTTGGCATTGTATTGCTGACGAGCTGTGGGTTTGCGGGCGTAGGGTCATTGCCGTATCTCTTTTGGCTGCAACGACACATCCGCAACAAAAAAACGAGCGTAGATTTCTCGCTCGTTTCAATACTAAAATTTTATTGGCGGTCCAGCAGCGTATATGTCCTGGTTTTACCGGCATTTTTCTTAGGGGCAGTAGGCCTAAACTATGCGCTTCAAGGTGGCGTGTTCACTGGGACCAATTTCATCCAGTCCCTCGCCGCCCTAACGCTACTTTGGCTGAGCTATGTGCCGCTCGGGGCAAAGGTGTTGTCCATCCTCGTGTCCTCTGAAATAGCGGACGACAAACCCGCCGAATAAAGCAAATTACTTCGCGTATTTCGCCTGTACTTCTTCCGCGCCTTTCAGCACTTTCGCCTTGAGTCCTTCTTTAAAATCGATCACGCGTTGCTGAACGGCAGCATCAGAAGAGCCTACAATCTGCGCAGCAAGTATTCCTGCGTTTTTCGCACCGTCTAGTGCAACGGTCGCTACGGGAACACCTCCAGGCATCTGCAAAATGGAAAGTACGCTGTCCCAGCCGTCGATCGAGTTTGAGCTGTGCACTGGAACGCCGATCACCGGCAACGGGCTAACTGAAGCGATCATCCCTGGCAAATGCGCAGCACCACCAGCACCGGCAATCACTGCTTTCAGACCACGCTTGTGCGCATTCTGACCGTAGTCCATAAGTTTCTCGGGCGTGCGGTGGGCACTGACAATATCCACTTCGTAAGAAATGCCTAGTTCGTCTAAGACGTCTATTGCTTGCTGCATAACTGGCAGATCTGAAGTGCTGCCCATAATGATTCCGATCATACTTATTTGCTTTTGACCAATATACTATTCTTTGCCCACTCCGCGCGTTTGCGGGCTTCATCTCTATCTTTTGCAACTACGGTCACGTGTCCCATTTTGCGGAACGGACGCGTTTGCGCTTTTCCATAAATGTGAATGTTCACGCCGGGTTCGCTGAGCAGCTCATCGTAGCCATCGTACACGACATCACCTGTAAAGCCTTCTGCGCCTACAAGATTCGCCATGACCCCAGCTGTTTTGAGCTCAGTAGAGCCTAAAGGCAGGTCCAGTACTGCACGCACGTGCTGTTCAAACTGACTCGTATAACACGCCTCGATGGTATGGTGGCCGCTGTTGTGGGGACGTGGTGCTACCTCGTTCACGAGAATCTCACCGTCCTTGGTAACGAACAGCTCCACAGCGAGAAGACCACAGATGTCATAGGCTTCGGCAGTTTTCTTGGCGATGGCTTCTGCTTTTTGCTGCATCTCTTGAGAGAGCACCGTAGGACAGAGGACATACTCTACTTGGTTAGCGGTCGGGTGGAATTCTTGATCTGCTACGGGGAAAGTTTTCACTTCACCGCTTTCGTTGCGGGCGACAATCACGCTAACTTCCAGCTCAAAATCCACGAAGGCCTCGAGCATACCTGGAGCGTCCGGAATGTTTGTGGTATCTGCTTCTTCGCGACACACCACTACTCCGAATCCATCGTAACCGCCGGTAGCGGCTTTCCAAACAAAGGGGAGTGGCCAGCGCTTGCGTGCAGCATCAAAGTCGGCACGGCTACCGAGCATCTCGAACCTTGAAGTAGGGATGTGGTGGTCGGCGTAAAACTGCTTTTGCTTGGTTTTGTCTTGGATGAGCTCTAGGCTGTCCGGGTTGGGGTGTACTTTTTTTCCTTGGGCACGCAGGTCGCGCAGGGCTTGGACGTTAACGGCCTCAATTTCGATACACACCGTATCACAATCTTTAGCAAATTCCATGACCGTATCGTAGTCTTGGAGGGAACCTACTTGGAACTCGTGGGCTCCGAATTGGCCAGGAGCATCAGGACTAGGATCGAGCACTTTCGTACGAATGTCAAATTTACGCGTGGTGTACAGCATCATTTTGCCCAGCTGACCGCCGCCTAAAATACCCAAAGTGTAGTCCGTTGAAAATATATTCTTTGCCATGGATTCGTGATTTCATCGCAAAGGTAGGTAAACGGAGCGTTCTAACAGCGCTCGACCTCCGCTAACAGGGGAATGGTGAACTGTTTACCACTGCCTTTTTCACTCACGAGTGCACGTGTTCGCCGCAGCTCGATAAACGAAAATTCACGTTGGCGAAAACGGAAATCTTCACCCGGGGAGAGGTCCTTCAATAGAAGAGGAACGCTTTGGTGGTCCAGCTCAAGAATGGTGCTGTAGAGGTTCAAATCCGCCCCTGTGTGCGATTTTGGTCGCTCGGCGTGGCGCAGAATTGCGGTCCGATAACGCTCATCCAAACTAGCATCTGTGGCCAATTCCCTCAGCATCTCCCCAAACTGTGATTTCCAAGCGGCCCCATGCGGCGCGGCCTTGCGTCCGAAAGCGTTCCAAGTGATTAGGTGGGCGATCTCATGGACGAAGGTCGTCAGAAATTGGTACGGACGTAAATCGCTGTTGAGCGTAATCCCCGGCAGCGCTCCAGGACGTGGCGGGCGAAAATCTCCAAGCTTCGTACTTCGCGGCGCCTTGATTTTCAAAGCGCACGGTTCTTCGCTCAGCCAACGCTCAAAAAGCTCCAGACTCATGCCGGGTGGCAAATATCCGCGCAGGGGTTCTAGATCCATCCGTTACGCGCGTTCTGCAGGAGCTTCAATCTGGCTGAAAGATGGGCAGTCACAGTCTTTGCGGGCACCACAGCTACTCAAGGCGAGCGCTAAGAGTAGCGTGGAAAATAGGGCAATTCTCTTCATCGTAAAGGAGTTTATCCTTCAAAGAAACTGTAAATTAGCCACATGATCACGAACTTTTTTGAAGGAATTGGAGCCTACGCGATCCTCATGACGAAAGTCTTTAGGAGGCCCGACCGTTGGCGCTTGTTTTTCAAATCGCTCACCAAAGAAATTCAACTCTTGGGGCTCGACTCCATCGGAATTGTGGTGATTTTATCCGTTTTTATGGGTGCGGTGGTTACCATCCAAACCGCTTTTCAGCTCAGCGATGATCCGCTCATCCCGACCTATTACATCGCAATGGCTACGCGCGAGTCCATTACTCTAGAGTTCAGTCCTACAGTGGTCAGCCTTATTCTAGCAGGAAAAGTAGGCTCCAACATTGCCTCATCACTGGGCACCATGCGCGTTAGCGAGCAGATCGATGCCCTAGAAGTCATGGGGGTGAACAGCGCGAGTTTCTTGATACTTCCCAAGGTCGTTGCCTTGTTAGTTTTTAATCCCATACTCATCATCATGTCCCTATTCTTAGGTCTTTGGGGTGGTGCAATGGCGGGCGATTTGCTCGGACTTGTTCCCTTCGAAGAAAGTGTCATGGGATACCGATTAGAATTCATCGTCTTTGAAAACGCCGTATACGGACTCATCAAAGCGACCGTTTTTGCCTTTATCATCGGTAGTGTTAGTGCCTACAGCGGATATTCCGTGAAGGGTGGAGCTGTCGAGGTAGGTGTGGCCAGCACAAATGCCGTAGTGCGCTCTTGTTTGGCCATCATCCTAGCGAACTTTTTGCTTACTGATATGATTTTAACCTAGCCTATGATTCGCGCAGAGAACATACACAAGAGCTTTGGAGAGAATCAGGTACTCAAGGGCGTTGACGTAGACTTTTACAAAGGAAAAACGAATCTGATCATTGGCCGTTCAGGCTCCGGGAAGACCGTTTTTCTAAAGACCATACTCGGCTTGTTTGATCCGGAAGAGGGCGACATCTACTACAATGAAGAGCGTCTAGGCACCATGAGCAAAGAGCGTCGGAAGTTGCTGCACCAGGAGATCGGTATGGTCTTCCAGGGTGGGGCACTGTTCGACAGTATGAGCGTTGCAGAAAATATTCGCTTTCCGTTGGAGATGTTCTCGAACATGACGGAAAAAGAAAAAGATGCCCGCGTAAAATTTGTCATGGATCGTGTTCGTCTAGAAGGTGCCGACGCGAAATATCCTAGTGAAATTTCAGGGGGGATGCAAAAGCGTGTATCTATCGCACGCGCCATTTCGATGAGTCCCCATTACCTCTTTTGTGATGAACCGAACTCGGGACTTGATCCAGAAACGGCGATTGTTATTGATCAATTGATCCAGGAAATCACCCACGAGTTTGAAATGACCACCATCGTCAATACCCACGATATGAATTCTGTTTTAGAGATTGGCGACCACGTGATCTTCATGAAAGAAGGCCATAAGGTATGGGAAGGAACGAACGATGAGGTACTTAGCAGTACAAATGCGGATGTTGAGGATTACGTCTTCAAAAGCAAGCTCTTCAAACAGGTTCGCCAGGCCCTTCGCAAATAACTGCGAACCCTACTGACAACTACATTTTCTAGGCTGCCTCTAAAAATTGGGGCATAAAAAAACCCGGATACTTTCGCATCCGGGCTTTTATGGGTTGTGTTAAGCGTGTGAGGATTACTTGATTGTAATGCGCTCTACAGTGTTTACACCTTCGCCTTCAACAGAAAGAATGTACATTCCTTTTGCGTTGTTGCTGAGGTCGATCACTTTGCGCTCACCTGCTACGAAGCTTTCGTTCGCAGCGTAAACTACCTGACCCAAAACATCTACAACAGTTACCGTTGCGTCCGTAGTTGCATCAAGCTCTACGTTTACAACACCGTTAGATGGGTTCGGGAATACAGCTACTGAAGTGAGATCTGCTTCGTTTACACCAATCGTAGAGTTACCTGAAGCAGTTACCCAGATCAGGTGAGAGAAGCTCATGTTGATGCTTGTTTGGTCGTTTCTCCAATCAGAAGGAGATTGCCATGCAGCGTAACGAGTTTCGCTGAACAAGAAGTTAGAACAGTTTGTAGAAGTACTGTCGTAATCCTGGATGAAGTATCCTTGTGGAGCAGACGTGTTGCCTTCTCTGTAGTAGTAGAATGCGAATGAGTTGATATCACCAGTCATCGTTTGGTAGTTGATCGTATCAGAAGTTGTCAAGCCACCTGGAATGAATTCGATGAATACACCCAAAAGCTCGTCACCCATCATGCTCAAACCACCTGGGATTTCAACACTTACCTGAGCAACACCTGAATCAGCTACAGTTAGATCGTACTCGATCACTGTTGCGTTAGCTGATGTTGGACCACCTTGGTCTCCGTTTAATGCGCTACCAGCGTAGTCCATCGTCTTAGCCGTAGGCTGTACCGTTGGATCTAATGCTGCATATGTAGCTGCATTGTACTGAACACCAGAGAATGGTGCTGCAAAACCATTCGCGCCTTTGAATACAGTAAAACGAAGTTTATCTGAATTGTTACCATTCAAGATATCGTAACCACCGATCACGTGCAGTGAATCTACAGTGATTGCATCTGTTTCATTGAACTCATTCGCTCCCCAACCGTAGTAGTTGAAGTCGTATAAAGCACCTGCAGCGTGGTTGTATGAGTAGCCTGGTGTACCGTCACTGTAGATAAATACAGTAGTGGAATCAGGAGTCGTTCCTACTGCACCCAATACGAGATCAGAGCTGTAGAACTGGTACAAGAAGTCAGTGTAATCGAACTGACCGGCAACAGCGCCACCTTTTTTAGAGATGATGTTCTCTACTTTTTCTTTAGCTGCAGCGTTAGGAGTAATTTCGTTTTGCAAAAGCTTAGAGGTAGCTGCCTCTTGACCGATCGCGTTGAAACCTAGAGCTACTGCCGCAAGGAGTAAAACTTTTTTCATAGAATCTTTAAGTTAGTTTAATGCCTTCTAAGATACATTAATCTAACATATACTAAAGCTTCCGCACCATCATTATTCCATCGCGAACGCTTAAAATCACCTGTTCGACGCGAGGATCGTCCGCAACGTGTCGGTTCAAGGCTACAATCGCCTGTGTGTCTTTATCGTTAGAGGCGACTTTGTCTGCTACCTTTCCTGACCATAAGATGTTGTCAATCAGCATGATTGATCCGGTGGGCATGTGAGGAATGAGCTGTTCGTAGTAGGTCAAGAGTCCCTTCTTGTCGGCATCGAGAAAAATGAGATCCCAAGGCCTGTGTAGGGTGGATAAAACATCTTTTGCTGGTCCGATGTGCAGGTGCATCTGATCAAAGAAAGGACTTTTTGCCCAATACTTTTTGATGATAGTTTCTAGCTCCTCGTTGATTTCTACTGCATGGAACTCACCTTGAGGTTGCAGTCCCTCTACCAAGAAATGCGATGCATAGCCCGTGAAAGTGCCCACCTCGAGGATGTGCTTTGGGCGTTGCATCAGGGAGAACATTTTAAGAATGTGCCCTTGAACGTGCCCGCTGAGCATGCGGGGCATGACAATCTTTACCCAAGTTTCGCGCTCGAGCTCGTTTAAATATTCCGGAGCCTCTGAGGTGTGATCGCTGATGTAGCGGTGCAGTTCGTCGCTGAGGTATTCCATGGGTATTTAAATTTTCTTGTAGACCAATTCATAGGCGCTCTCCGCCGTCAAATAGTCGTTCGCTGCGGCCATCACTTCTTCCGCGCTGATGCTGCGGATTTTTTCTGCCACCCCTTCAAAGCTGTTTACTTTTCCAAAATGGAGCAATGCGCGCGCTGCCCCTATAGCGGTGTTCAGGCCGTTTTCTTCGGAAAGAGCCATCTGGCCCAAGAATTGGTTTTTAGCCTTAGACAGCTGCAAGGTGCCCAACTTTTTCTGTTGGAATTTCTCTACTTCCTTCATCACCAGATGCGACGCTTTTGCCGTTTGCGAAGAATCACAACCGAGGTAAATCCCGAGCATGCCGATGTCGCTGTAGAGGTTCATGTAGCTTTCGATGTTGTAGGCGATGCCGTGCTTTTCACGAATATTCAATCCCAGTCTGCTGTTCATCGCAGGGCCGCCCAAAATGTTGTTGAGCAGTAGCAGGGGTCTACGGTTTTCATCGTGTATGCCAGGTGTACGCCAGCCGATCATGTAGTGGTCCTGGAATTGGGCCACAGGATCGACACGTTTGGTAGGGGTAGAGTTGCCTTGAAAAGAGTTGGTCCAACCGTTCGGCGCAAGCTGCCAATGCCCGAAAAACTCCCCGCACATGCGCTCGACACGCTCACGGGTAAATGCTCCAGAAATCGAAATTTTGATGCGTTCCGCGCTGTAGGTCCTGCCGATAAATTCTAGAATGTCCTCACGCCCCAGTCCATCGACACTGTCTGGAGTACCTAGGATATTTCGTCCTAGTGGATCGCCGGCAAAAATCAAATCTTCGAAATCGTCAAAGATTTGCTCGCTTGGGCTGTCTTTGTAGCTGTAGATTTCGTCTTTAATGACGTCTTTTTCTTTCTCTAATTCACGCTCTGGGAACGTGCTTTGGACCATCACATCACTGAGCAATTCCATCGCGCGGCGCATATCGGCCTTCAGGAAACTTGCGTGAATGATGGTTTCTTCTTTCGTGGTATACGCGTTGAGCTCACCGCCGACATCGTCCAGACGGGAAAGGATGTGGTAGGCTTTGCGTTTGGTGGTGCCTTTGAACAGGTTGTGTTCGATGAAATGTGCGAGCCCTTGCTGGTGCTCAAGCTCATCTCTAGATCCCGCACGAATGGCGACGGCGATATGCGCAACCGTACTCTTTTTGGGTACGAAGGCACATTGTAGGCCATTGGCCAATTCAAATACTGCGGTCTCTTTCATCATTGTTCGTCCAATACCTCTAACAAGGTTCTAAATGCTAAGGCGTGTGTGCCCCAGGCTTTCGCACTTTTGCTTTTCAGCTCGGGCGCATACATCTGCATGTACAGTTTGATGCTCTCCAAATCTTTCGCGCGGTACTGAATACTGAAACTCGGCTGGTCCTGCTCTTGCTCCGGGAAAACTTCCGTAAACATATACGAGGTAAACATGCCTGTATTCATCACTTCAGGGATGTGCTCTTGCTTCATCCACTCCACCCAGCGTTCCACGATGCTTTGGTCGACTACGACCGTGACGTTGTAAATATGTACACTCATGGCGCGAAGGTACGGTAGAACTGTCTTGCTTGTTCCGTGTACAGGCCACTTGGGTAGGAAATCAAATAGGCTTCGAGTGCATTTTTCGCGTCAGCTTGCCCTGCTTTGAATTGGGCCAAAGCAGAAAAATAAAAGGCCTCTTCCTTCCACATTCCCTCGCCGGCAGCAGCTTGTAGGGCAATAAACGTCGTCGCCGCCTCTGCATATTTTGCCAATTTCATTTCGACTTTCCCTTTCCGAAACAGCACATCGTCGTACAGTTCATTCGCGATAAGTACCGACGCCAAACGCGTGTATTGCTCCAAGGCATCTTCCCACTTTCCCCTTGTTTCCGCAAGCATGGGTGAGCGCAATAGCAGCAGCCCCTCATAAGCCGTGTCCTCCACCGTATTCGCCGCGATCAGCAATGCGTGCTCCATCGCATCATTCGCGATCGACTTGCTCGTTGACTGCAGCAGCACCTCGAGTTGGGTTTTTGCCCAAGGCAAATCGCCTGAATAAAACGCGCACATTGCGCGGCTCAACCTGCTCTGATCGCCCTGTTCGGAGTCGCCCAGCATCGACTCAGCACGTCCAAACTCCAGCATGGCATCCTCGTAATACCCACTAGACAGCAGTGCATCGCCGAACGCCTGGTAGGTCATGCCTCGTTCCATCTTTGAAGGATACCTCGAGCGCATTTGCACGAGCTTTTCGTCGAAGCGATCCAGTGCTTCGTCATTGGTGTCGAGGGTGGATTGAAAAAGAAATTGGTCCCGGGTGAGTTCCCAGTAAAAACAGGGGTAGCAGCTGCCGCTCGAAAATTTCCCGGCAAAGGCGCGTGCATCCTCCAAACCGCCATATTCCTGCTTCACTTCCAGCATCAAACGCAAGGCATTTTCTAGCCAGCCCATCACTGGTGCTTTCCGGCGTTCAGCAATCAAAAAAGTCAATATTTCATGGGACCGCTCCACCTGTTGCGCTTCGAAGGCACTGCGCCCTAAAGCGAGCAACTCGCCGGGACGGAAGTCGCCTCTTTTTGCCTTGCCTTGAAGAAAGTCGAAGGCCAGCGGAAAGTTTTGCTCTTGACGGTACACATACAGCAGCAAATTTTCAAAAACGGGGGCACCGCCATTCGCTAGTTGAGCGAGTAGTGCTTTTTTAACGGCAACATTATGCACGTCCTCAGGATCTGTACTGATGTTTTGTGAGATGCGTTGTCGCACAGCATTCTGGTAGCTGCCGTTTTGTTCCACAGCCAGCAGGTACGCTTCGTATTGTTCGTCAAAGCGTCCGAGCTGTGCATAGATCTGTGCACGCTCGAAGGCGAGCCGAAGGTTTGGGCGAAGCGCCTCGGCATGTTCGTAGAGCGCAACGGCAAACTCTAGCTCTCCATAGCGCTCTAAAGTCATAGCGACACCACGTACGCTAAAGGGGTTTTCAGTAACGCGAGTTTTGATGTCTTCCTTCTCAGGGCCTTTCTTCCCGATGGCCTTACTGAGGTAGTAAAAGTCTACATCGTATTGCGGGCGCTGGGCACCGTACTTTTTACTTTGCTTTTTGGTCAAGCGCCACGCGCCTATGGAATCTCCAGAGACCAGCAATGCGTCGACATACTTTTTGTAGGCTTTGCCGGTGTTATTTCTCTCGTATAATGCTTGGTAGCATTCGATCGCTTCTTCCAGTGCTCCTGCTGAGAATAGAGAATCGCAGATAGCTATGGAGCGAGGTTTTGTCTTTTCCTGTGCCAGGAGGACCACAGGAAACAAGGCGAATAGAAGGTATTTATTCAGTCGGTACATTCGTCGCTAACATATAATTCTTTAGCGAGTCGAGCGTAGCGATGAGGTCATCATGCTTGCGAAGACAAGTGAAACAAGCGCCGTAGCTCTTGTTGATTCTTTTGTTGGCATCGTTCAGCACAAAGGCTTCGTCATTGAAGTAGTCCACGGCTTGTGTGCTGTCTAGTAGGCCATTTGCCACATCTTCTCGTAAGGTTTCTAGTTGCGCTGTGTTGTAGGTGATGTCTACATCCTTCGCGAAAGAACCGACCACACGTCCGTAGTACTTCGTGCATTGTTCCATCTGGTACAGCGGACCAGTAAACATTTTTTTCGGAATCTCAAGCTCGATCAGATCGTTGGAATGGTCCATAAAAAACACTTGGAATGCCCCCATCTCTTCGTACGCCTCTTCGACACGCTCTTGCTCTAATCCTTCCACGACGTCGATGTGGCTTTCGCTCAAGGAAATCATGGAGTCTAGACGGCTCGTCATCTCTGCTTGCCACGGCTCGGAGCGGTTGCAAGAAAATAGGCCGAGTGCAAGTGCTGCAAAAAGGAGCGGGGTTCTCATGCGCTTATTTTTTTATCCAATCAAAGCCGGTATACGGCACTAATGCTGCGGGAATCTTAATGCCCTCAGCAGTTTGGTGGTTTTCCAACAGTGAGGCCAATACGCGTGGCAATGCCATTGCTGATCCGTTCAGGGTGTGACACAGTTGCGTTTTGCCATCGGCATCGCGGTAACGGAGTTTTAAGCGATTGGCCTGGAACGTTTCAAAATTGGACACAGAACTCACTTCGAGCCAGCGTTCTTGGGCGGCACTGTACACTTCGAAATCGTAGGTTAATGCTGAAGTAAATCCAGCATCGCCTCCACATAATCGGAGAATACGGTACGGCAATTCCAGCTTGTCTAAAAGGCTTGCCACGTGTGCAACCATTTCATCAAGAAGGGCATACGAAGAATCGGCGTCGGTAATATTTACGATCTCAACTTTGTCAAACTGGTGCAATCGGTTCAGTCCACGAACGTCTTTACCATACGAACCTGCTTCACGGCGGAAACACGGCGTGTAACCGGTGCTTTGAATAGGGAAGTCCTTCGCGTTGACGATCTCTCCTCTGAACATGTTGGTTACAGGCACCTCGGCAGTAGGGATGGCGTAGAGTCCATCGATCGGCATTTCGTACATCTGGCCCTCTTTGTCAGGAAGCTGTCCTGTTCCATAACCAGAGTCTGCATTTACAAAGTGCGGTACTTGGTATTCGGTGTATCCGGCAGCGCGGTTTTCATCGAGGAAAAAGTTGATCATGGCGCGTTGCAAGCGCGCTCCTTGGTTGACATAAACGGGGAATCCCGCTCCTGTGATTTTCACACCGAGCTCAAAGTTGATCAGATTATACTCATCTGCCAATTCCCAGTGCGGCTTCGCACCATCATGCAAACTTGGGATTTCTCCTTTGCGGTCCACCTCTTCATTGTCCTTCTCGTCCTTTCCAGCTTTGACACTGGCATGAGGAACGTTCGGTAAACTTAAAAGCAACTCGTTTTCCTTCTCTTCAAAGGCGCTAACCTGCTCGGCGAGCTCCTTGATTTCCTGTTTTAGAATGCCCGTCTGTTCTTTCAGCGCTTGTGCCTCGGCACCTTTCCCGCTTTTGAATAATTGGCCAATTTCTTTTGCCAACCCATTGCTCTTCGCTTGGCGCTCCTCCATCTCGTGGCGGATTTTTCTACGGTCGGCATCTATAGCGATCAATGCTTGCACTGTTTCAGTAGCATCAATCCCTCTTTTTTTCAAGCCTTCAATGATTTCTTCGGGCGCTGTTCTAATTCGCTGGATTTGCAGCATGGTACGTGTTCTCTTGTGGGTTTAGGCCTTTAAATGGCGATCACGCGCTCGATCTCGGGCGCATATTTTATAACGGTCGTTTCAATACCTCCTTTGAGCGTAAAGTCACTGACCTTACACCCGACACAAGCCCCGTGAAACTTCACCTCTACGGTGGCTCCATCGATACGCTCTAGGCTTACGTCCCCGCCGTCATTAGCGAGAAAAGGACGCACCTCATCGAGTGCTTTTTCTATTCGTTCTTGTAGTGTGCTCACGCGTTATTTCTTTTTAGGCGAACATCCTGCCATCGTTGTGATTCTCACAAATTCGGTAGGAGGGAGGTTCTCGTTGCGATCAGCAACTTCGCTTACAATATTACGAGCGATTTCTTCAAAAGCCAACGGTATTGCTGTTCCATCTTGCAGCGCCGCTGGACGGCCTACATCTCCAGCTTCACGAATGCTTTGTACGAGTGGAAGCTCACCGAGGAACGGCACATCCATGGTCTTGGCCAGCTGACGAGCTCCTTCTTTGCCGAAGAGGTAGTATTTATTCTCAGGCAACTCCGGAGGTGTGAAATAGCTCATGTTCTCCAAAATTCCCAAAACCGGAACGTTGATTTGATCCATCTTGAACATCGCTACTCCCTTACGCGCATCGGCCAAGGCAACCTTTTGTGGTGTACTTACTACCACGGCACCCGTCACGGGCACATTTTGCACCATACTCAGGTGAATGTCACCCGTTCCTGGAGGAAGATCGATCAACAAAAAGTCCAATTCTCCCCAGTGCGTATCGTGAATCATCTGCGTGAGTGCCTTGGTCGCCATCGCTCCTCGCCAAACCACTGCTTGGTCCATATTTGCGAAGAACCCGATCGACATCACTTTCACGCCATATCCTTCTACTGGACCCATCATATTCTTACCGTCCACATGAACAGTGATCGGTTTTGCGTGCTGGATGTCAAACATGATTGGTGCAGACGGTCCATAAATATCCGCATCGATCAAACCGACCTTGAATCCCATCTTGTGCAAAGTCACTGCGAGGTTAGCCGTTACAGTACTCTTTCCTACACCGCCTTTACCTGAAGCCACAGCGATGATGTTCTGAACGCCAGGAATCGCTGCTCCTTTAATGACATTATCCGCCACCTCTTTCGCCTTCTTTTCGCTGACGGTCACATTCACAGTCACCTTCGCTTTTTCGTGCACTTCATCGTGGATGGCCTTCATGATATCGACCTCCAATTTCTTTTTCGCCTGAAGCGTCGGGCTAATGCTTTCAGCATCCACAATCACTTCATCTCCGAAGATTTGAATGTTCCGAACAAGGCCTGCCGCCACGATGTTCTTCTCAGTACTATTGCCGACGCTTTCGAGTGCGGACTGGATGTCAGATTTTTTCATTTGGAAAGAATTGAATTGCAAAAATAATAACCACTACTTTCACGGAACGTTCAAATGTTATGGATTCTACCACAAGCTTGCTTTTAACAGGGGCCACGGGCCAATTAGGTTCGTTCATCCTCGCAGAATTCCTTGGATATGGTACAAATCCCGCATTTTCAGGGCCCATATTCTGCTCAAAACGTCCTGAAAGCTCCTTTCGGCAGCTGCACCTCACTGCCGAATTCCTCGGAATAGAAGCTGAGGTCTTAACCACCCATCCACAGGTGCATTTCCTGAATCTCGACCTCAGCGATGGTATCCACTCTCGCGAAGAACTCCAAGACTATTGCACCGCACATCATCTCCCGCTCCCTAGTACGATCCTCCACGCCGCGGCAAACATTAACATCAGCCCCGCGGCCAGTGGGCCTAGTGTCTCTAATGTAAAACTGGTCAACGAAATGCTGCTTCTTGCGGAGCTGCTCACTGCAGAGCATTTCACCCACATCAGCTCCATCGCGGTGATGGGAGGCGTTGAGCCGCTTGGTGAAGAGGAGACGTTACAACCCGAACACTTTCAGCCGAACCGTTCTACTTCCAGTGTCAGCGCTTATGCGCTCGGCAAGATGGGCAGCGAACTCGCCGTATGGCGTGCAGCTTCGAGCGGTCAAAGCATCAGCATTGTTCGTCCAGGAGTGATCCTAGGTATCGGCGCAAAACAGGCGATTCCTCAAGAGCTTTGGCGCCGTATTCACGACAACAAACTACCGCTCACCACCGACGGAATGACCGGTGTGGTCGATGTGCGTGACGTTGCCGAGATCGCTGTAAAAATGCACCACGAGCGCATCGAAGGTCCTGCGGTAGCTGTAGCTGCTACGGTCACCTTTCAAGAATTGCAGGAAAAAATGGCAGCGGCCATAGGTGTACAGCGCACGTTTAGATTCCTTCCTCGTGATCCTTGGCTCGAACGCATGCGCAGCTTGGGTTTCCTGGCAAAATTCCCGGTCATCGGAAAGTACTTCACACCTCAAATGCGCATCATGCTTTATTCGAGAACCCGCTACGATGGAGCAACAGGAGCACAGCAGCTTGCCTCAGGCTACCGCGATGTGGATTCGACGGTTAATGCTTGCGGAGGATTTCTGCAAAACATCTTTTGAGAGCCGCTTTGTTTCACCAATAGGATAGGGCACACAAAAAACCCGCACCTTAATAAAGATGCGGGTTTCTCAATAGAGTCTAAACAATCTACTTATGCGTTAGGTACAACGCTTACGTAGGACTTGTTGTCTTTTTTCTTGCGGAATTCTACTTTACCGTCTGTAAGAGCGAAGAGTGTGTGGTCTTTACCTACACCTACGTTCTCACCAGCATTGTGTTTTGTACCACGCTGACGTACGATAATGTTTCCTGCGATTGCTTCTTGACCACCAAAAATTTTGATACCCAAGCGCTTACTTGCTGATTCACGTCCGTTTTTCGAACTACCGACACCTTTTTTGTGAGCCATCTTCTATTCGTTTTTATTCGGCAGAGTCTGCTTCAGCTTTTTTAGGCGCTGCCTTCTTAGCTGGTGCTTTCTTACCGGTGATTTTGTTAATAGTAATGGATGTGAAGATTTGACGGTGACCATTCATCTTCTGGTACCCTTTTCTGCGCTTCTTCTTGAAAACAAGAACTTTATCGCTTTTTACTTCACCATTGACAGTAGCTTCTACTTTAGCTCCGTCTATAACTGGGGCGCCAACCTGAACTTTACCGTTGTCGTCGATCAAAAGAACGCGGTCAAACTTAACCTTCTTTCCTTCCTCAACGTTCAAGCGGTTTACGTACAAGCGCTGGTCTTTCTCAACTTTGTATTGAAGCCCTGCTATCTCTACAATTGCGTACATTATACTTGATTTTAATGGGGTGCAAATATAGAACAAGTGTTTTAATAACAAAGCGTTAAAAGACACTAGTTTTCAAAATTGTCTTTAATAGGATGCCTAATTCGCGCTGAAGACCTTGTATATTTGGCAAGATATCCCAAAAAAACGAAGCATGAAAAAACAGATCATGTTGGGTGCACTGCTGCTCTCCGGAGCTTTGAGCGCTCAAAATCAGATTCAGTTTGAGGAATACGACTTGGACAATGGACTCCATGTTATTCTTCACGAAGACCACAGCACTCCGATCGCGGCAGTCACCGTATTGTACCATGTCGGAAGTAAAAATGAAGATACGAACCGCACCGGTTTCGCTCACTTCTTCGAGCACTTGCTCTTTGAAGGTTCTGAAAACATCGAGCGCGGTGAATTCGATAGCTATGTAACAAACGCAGGAGGTGCGCTCAACGCGAATACTTCTCAGGATCGTACGTTCTACTACGAGCTTTTACCGTCGAACCAGATGGAGCTTGGATTGTGGTTAGAAAGCGAGCGCATGTTGCACGCGAACATCCAGCAGATCGGTGTGGAAACGCAGCGTGAAGTAGTTAAAGAAGAGAAACGCCAGCGTGTGGATAACCAGCCTTACGGGTCGTGGTTAGAGAATATGATGAAACGTCTGTACACCGAGCATCCTTATAATTGGGTCCCGATCGGGTCTATGGAGCATTTGAATGCTGCCCAATTGTCAGAATTCATGGACTTCTACAAAAAATTCTATGTACCGAACAATGCTACCTTGAGCATTGCCGGAGACATCGACGTTGAGGAGACGAAGAAATTGATAGAAGCCTACTTCGGTAATGTACCTCGCGGTGCTGATGTTGTTCAGCCTACCGTTAAGGAGCCTGCATTAGGTGCAGAGAAAACAGCGACCATCTACGACAACATCCAGTTGCCGGCTATTATGATGGGGTACCGTATGCCTCCGCAAACTTCAGACGATGCATACGCATTGCAAATGGCCAGCTCTGTATTGAGCGGCGGTCCATCTTCTAGAATGTATAAGCGTTTAGTAGATCAAGATCAAACGGCCTTGCAGGTATTCTCTTTCCCATTTTCTTTGGAGCAAGGTGGTGCCTTCATCACATTCTCTTTGGCAAACGCAGGGAAGACGATCGACGATATGGTTCCTGCCTTGGAAGAAGAAATCGCTAACCTTCAAAATGAATTGATTTCAGAGCGCGAGTTCCAGAAAATTCAAAACCAGATGGAGAGTAGCTTCATCCAGTCCAATTCTAAGATGGCGGGTATCGCAGAATCCTTAGCCGATTACCACACGTACTACGGCGATGCAAATCTGATCAACACAGAGATCGATCGTTACCGCAAAGTGACGCGTGAAGATATTCAGCGCGTAGCAAAGAAATATTTAGTGAAGGACAACCGCGTGGTATTGCGCTACCTTCCTAAGAGTGAAGAACCAACTGCATCAGCAGAATAAGCAGAGCACATGAAAAAGTATATCTATTCTTTTATCGCCCTGTTCGCAGCCTTCACTATGGCTGCACAAGGCACTATTGATCGTTCTACCGCACCGACTCCTGGTCCGGCTAGAACTCCAGAGATTGCGTCTTATGAAAGCTTCGAACTCAAAAATGGTTTGAAAGTTTTTGTTGTAGAAGACCACAAACTTCCGCGCGTGTCGATGTCACTGATCATTGATCGTGATCCGATCGTAGAAGGTGCAAAGGCAGGTTACGTGAGTATCGCAGGTGATTTGATCGGTGCAGGTACGTCGACTAAAACCAAAGCACAGCTTGATGAAGAAGTGGATTTCATGGGTGCACGTTTTTCGACGTCTGCAAATGGCATCTCTTTGGGAGGTTTGAGCAAATACACGGATGATCTTATCGCGCTCCTTTCAGATGCGGTTTTGAACCCGACTTTCCCTGAGGAAGAGTTTGAGAAATTGAAATCTCAAATGCTTTCTGGCTTGCAAGCAAATGCTGATGATCCAGATGCGATCTCAGGTACGCTTAAAGGATCTGTATTGTACGGTTTAGACCACCCATATGGAGAGAGCATGACAGAGGCTACTGTGGAAGCAGTAACTCTAGAGGACTGTAAGCAATACTTTGAGACGTACTTCCGTCCAAACGTGGCTTATATGGTAGTGATCGGTGATATCACCGTGAAAGATGCGAAGAAGAAACTCAACAAAGCCTTGAAGAAGTGGGAATCGAAAGAAGTGCCTTCGCACGACTACGAGAAAACTGCACTTCCTGAAAGCTCGCGCATCGTAATGGTGGACAAGCCTTCTGCGGTTCAGTCGGTAGTATGGTTGGGTAACGTCATCGATCTACCGCAAGGACACAAGGATATCGAGGCACTCCGTGTTGCAAATCAGATCCTTGGTGGCGGTATGTCAGGTCGTTTGTTTACAAACCTACGTGAGGACAAGGCCTTTACTTATGGCGCATACTCGAGCTTCGGTGTGGACGAGTTGAACTCGACGTTCGGAGCTTCGGCCAAGGTTCGTAATAATGTAACAGATTCTGCGATCGTTGAATTCATGTACGAACTGAATCGCATGCGCACAGAGGCAGTAACGGAAGAAGATTTGATCGCTGCAAAAGCTAGTTTGAGCGGTTCTTTCGGACGCTCTCTCGAAAGCACTGCAAGTGCAGCAACATTCGCATTGAACATTGCACGCTACGGATTGCCTTCTGACTACTACAACAACTATTTGAGCCGTCTTGAAGCGGTAACGGCAGATGATGTGATGCGTGTTGCAAAAGAGTACATGCGTACTGAAAATGTCACGATCACTGTGGTTGGTAAAGCACAAGATGTAGCAAGCAAGCTAAGCGCGTTTGGTGAAGTAGAATATTTCGATAAGGATGGTAATGCGACTGATGCACCGACCTTCTTGTTTACACCAGAAGGTGTGACTCTTGAAAGTGTATTGAACGGATACTTCGAGGCACTAGGTGGTGTTGAGAAGCTCAAGGCGTTGACAGCGATCGACCAGCAAGCGAGTATTGCTATTCCAGGTATGCCGGGTAACTTAAGCATGCGTACGGCAAAAATGACTCCAAATAAGTTCATGATGGAGCAGTCTATGCAAGGAATGACCGTGATGAAAATGGTCTATAAAGACGGCAAAGGCGAGCGCAGTGGTATGCAAGGCGCGGGAGCTGTGGAAGGTGATGAATTGGAAGAGTTGAAAGAGCAAGCGGCATTCGTTGTGGATGAATTGGCTTGGTTAGAAAACTTAGAAGAGTTCACTTTTGACGGTCAAACGTTGATCGACGGTAAGGATGTGTACCAAGTTTCTAAAGAAGACAAAACCTACTACTTTGATGTAGCTACAGGATTGTTCTTTAAGAGCACAGAAACGCAAGAAACACCACAAGGTGAGATGGCAGTAGCTACTACCGTTCGCGAGTGGCAGGAGATTGACGGTGTGAAGTTCCAGAAAGTGGTTGAGCAAAGTGCTGGACCGCAGGCGTTCACAATCACAGTGGAAAGCATCAAACTCAATGACGAAGTAAAAGGATCGGTTTTTAAATAAGCCCGTATCCGAACACTACGGAAATAACAAATCCCCACTGCTTTAGAGCGGTGGGGATTTTTTTATGCCTATTTGCGCTTATTTACAAGGTAAATCCCTGTGACGATAATCCCAAGTCCGAGCAGGTGGTTCCATAGAATCTGCTCCCCATCCCAGATGCCCCAGAGAATGGCGACTACGGGAATAGCGTAGGTGACGGATGAGGAAAATAAGGCAGTGGTCATTTGAATCAATCGGTTGAATAAAATCACAGCAACGCCGCTTCCTACTACGCCTAAGATGGCTACGTAGCCTAGATTCGTCCATGCGTCCGGATCTTGAGCGAGCACATCAGTAACTCCACTAGCCAAACTCACCCCTATAGTAAAGGGAGCAGCGGTTGCAAGGGACAATGTAGTGACGGTGACTGCTTTCAGATGTGGTAGTTTCATTTTAAGGGTGTTTACCGAGGTGCCATACATCAGTGTGGCAAGTACTCCAAAGAGTCCATAGCCGAGCTCGCCTTCAATCTGGAATGCACCATTGAGCATGCTTTTGACCGGAAGGATCAGCACGGCAGCTCCGATGAGTCCGACGGCAACCCCCTGCCATTGTGTGCCTGTTGCTTTTTGTCCGAAAAACCAGCCTCCGATAAGTACTGTAAAAAGCGGGACAAGCGAGTTGATGATGCCGACGACTCCACTGTCGAGATGGTTCACAGCAAGCGGAAAGAGTACGTATGGAATCGCGTTGCCTAAGAATCCTACGATGGCCAGAGCCACGAGGTCTTTTTTTCGAAAGTGTTTGAAGTGGCGAAAGCCGACGACTGTCATGAATAGCGCTGCGATACTTACGCGCATAGTGCCCACTTGAGTATAGGTGAAACTTTGCAATCCGCGTTTCATCAGAATGAAGGAAGAGCCCCAAATCATGGCGAGTGCGATAAACATGATCCAAGGAAGTGCGGGGTGGTGGGATGTGCTTTTGTTCATCCGGCAAAATTCTGACAATAAGACGAATGAATCTCGGGTTAGTATGTAATTTTGTAGAAAATCTTATCTAGTATGAAACAGTTCGTAGTATTTGCCGCACTTGTAGCTTTGGTTTCTTGTACAAATCAAGAGCCGGAAGTGATTGAAATCCCTACCACGAAAGAAGTGGTTGCGCCTGTAGTTGCAAATGCAAGCTCGAAAATGTTCGTTTCTGGAATGACCTGCGTGATGGGCTGTAAAGGTGCTATTGAAAAGAAATTGAACGCGACAGAAGGCGTTGCCTCGTTTGCTATTACGTTTGAAGACAGCACTGCCGTTGTATCTTTTGATTCTACGATGATTTCTCAAGAAGAAATCTTGGCAACGGTAGATGGCGTTGCTGGTGGCGGTTTGTATCAGGCTACTTTGCTCGCTGAATAATGCGTAGTGCGCTCGTAAGAAAGCTCGCAACAGTTTCACTGGTCTGTATTTTTCTAGTGATTCTTGCCGGTTCTGTGGTTCGTGCCACGGGCTCTGGGATGGGCTGTCCGGACTGGCCGCAGTGTTTTGGATACAATATCCCACCGACAGATGTGGAGACCTTGACCTGGCGTGCCGGTAAAGTTTTTGAAAAGGGTCAGATGATCTTGCTTGATGACCAATTCTGGGTTGCGCAAGCCGACCTCACCACAGGTACGGCATTTGACGCTTCGAAATGGACGGTGTTTGATCGTCACGACTACAACATATTTAACCCAGTACATACTTGGATCGAATTCATCAACCGTTTGATAGGCGCCTTAAGTGGTCTGCCGATCCTCATCTTGATGGTCGTTGCCGTGTCTAAGCTTCGCAGTAACCCGTGGAATGCGGTACTTTCCGTACTTGTGTTGTTCCTTCTAGGTTTTGAAGCATGGCTCGGGAAATTGGTCGTGGATGGCAATCTTGTACCGAACTCTATCACCATTCATATGATGGGTTCCGTGGCGATTGTGTTGTTGCTTTTGGCCTTGCGTGCACGAAATACGGAAGAATCGCCAGAGCTGCCTCGACCTGTTTTAGGTGCATTGCTGGCGCTTTTACTGGTGATGGTCGTGCAAATTTTCTTGGGAACGCAGACCAGAGAATTGGTCGATGCGTATAGTCATCATGGAACATTGGAAGATCGCATGTCCATCATCCCTGGGATTCAGTCGGCGATGCCTGAGATTCACCGGTCCTTTGCTTGGTTGGTCTTGGTCTTGACGAGTGTGCTGTGGTACTTGCGCCGTGCAAAGAAGGTTGATATTCCCGGATTCTCAGCGCTGATGTTTGGTGTAGCCCTAGAATGGATGGTAGGTTTTGTTCTCTACTTTTTGGGCTTGCCTAAAGCGATGCAACCGGTGCATTTGGTGCTAGCCATCGCGATTTTGACTTCGGTTAGCTATCCTCTCTTTCTCGCGATGCGTAAGCGGTAAGCTCCTCGACTGCTCGTTCCCATTGGGCAGTGAACACATAGATTTTCACGGATAAATTTCCGCCTACGGGAAGTACGGAGGCCATCGTGAGGTGTTCTAATTCCACACGAATGCTCTGCCCCTCTAGATAAGCTGCGATGAGGCTCGCTTCAGTGGGCGTGGAGGCGACGTATAGTAATTTCCTAGTGCTGCTCATTCCAATGGACTGTACTGATGAGTGTTTGAATTTCCTCGCGCATGAAATTGGTCACGGGAGCTAAGCTGTCAGGGTTTGGAGCGCTGTAATGGTAGAGCACACCGCGCAAAAAATGATGAGCGCTGTCGGTGGCATAGAATTGGGTCGTGGTGGCAGAGGCGCCCGACATTTCATAATACATGCCATAGACCTTTTTCTCGGGGTAGCTAAAGAAGCGTTCACGCATTCCAGAAGCCTTTACCGTATGCTTATACGCCAATTTTTGGGCATCAATCACCAACGCCTCCAGGTTGTCCTCGACAGGCTTATAGGTCAATTGTACGGTGCTCATAATGCTCGGATACAACAGGTCGATGAAACAGTTTGTGGTGTCTTTATAACGCCAAACGGCCTTGGAATTGTAATCCGCATTAAAACCACAATGCTTCGGTGCTAAAGTCGTCGCGCTGTCGCTCACTGGAAGTTCAATCCGCATGTAGCCTACCGGTCGTGCAGTCGGGTCGTCACCACAGGAAACTAGGGCGAAAAGGGTGAGCGTTAGGACAAGAAGTCTCATAATTTGCTAGGGTCTATCGTTACTTTGATTCGGATCAGTTTGCGCTGGTCCACACTCTCCACGGTAAAAGTAAATTCTTCGTGTTCCACCGTTTCGTGTTTGCTGAGGAATTTTCCCGCAAGCTCTAGCACCAAGCCGGCCAAGGTGTCGCTTTCGCCATCCACCGCATCGAAGCGATCTTTTGGCTGGTTGATCACACGGCAAAAATCGATCAGTGGGGTCTGCGCCTCAAAGACGAAGTTGTATTCATCGAGCTTGCTGTAGACCAAATCATCGTCATCAAACTCATCTGAAATTTCACCGACGATCTCTTCAATCACATCTTCTAAAGAAATCACCCCAGAGGTTCCTCCAAATTCATCCACGACTATCGCCAAATGAATCCTGCGCTGCTGAAACTCTTTCAGTAAATCGTCAATCTTCTTGCTTTCAGGAACAAAAAACGGCGTCCGCACTAAGTCTTGCCAACCGAAGTTTTCGCTGGCATCCATATAAGGTAGAAGATCTTTTACATAGAGTAGACCTTTGATTTGATCCAAACTTTCTTCGTAGACTGGGATTCGGGAGTACCCACTTTCGGTGATGTGTTCCAAGGTTTCTAGGTACTTCGCTTTGATGTCCATCGCGACGACAGAAGTTCTCGGAGTCATCACCTCTTTAACAGCAGTTGAGCCGAAGCGAACGATCCCTTGTAAGATGCGCTGTTCGTCTTCAGTGGTACTTTCATCGGAGGTCAATTCCAAGGCTTGCTCTAAATCATCCACACTTAAACTGGGTCCTCGACCTTCGATGTTTAATCGGTTTACGGCCTTACTCATTCTTCGAGACAAAGGCTTGAGCATTTTGTGAATTCCAGCCAGTAAGGGGCTCGTTTTACGCGCGAAATCTAGGCGAGCAGCATTTGCATACACCTTTGGCAAGATTTCCCCGAAGATGAGCAACATCCCTGTGATGGCTAGAATCTCAACGGCAAATTTTACCAGCGGGCTCCAACTTTCAGGGGTGAATACAGCATTCAGTAAGAAGGTGGATAGAATGACGATTCCTACGTTTACAAAGTTGTTCGCAATGAGAATGGTGCCCAAAAGTTCCTCTGGATTAGAACGCAGCGTGTTGATGGTATCATGGTTATGTCCTTCCTCCTCAAGTGCTTCAAGATCCGCTGCTGAAAATGAGAAAAAGGCCACCTCGGATCCAGAGATCAGCGCGGAAAGTAGCAATAAGACCCCGAGGACGATCAAAGAAATGATGGCACCTACAGGAACTGCGGAAAGGTCCAGAAAATGAAAAATGGCGACTGGGTCGGGCTCTGTTTCCAAATCTTAGTTGTTAGTGAAACTTAGAAGGGCAGATCGTCTTCTTCCTGGCTCGCATTGTTCATGGGAGCAGCAGGTGCAGGCGTCGGCGCTGGAGCTGGTGCAGCAGCTGGTGAACTGTACTGCGGATTGCCATAGTTCGAGGCACCTTCGTTTGCAGCGCCTTCACCTTCTGCGCGAGAAGTCAGCATGGTCATCTGGTTGGCTTGAATCTCTGTGGTGTAGCGATCGGCACCGGCTTGATCCTGCCATTTGCGCGTTTTGATGCGCCCTTCGAGATAGACTTTATGTCCCTTTTTGAGGTATTTGTGTGCAACGTCTACCAAGCCTTTGGCGTTGATAACCACGTTGTGCCATTCCGTATTTGTGATGCGTTGACCTTCTCTGTTCGTGTAGGTTTCAGAGGTGGCGATCGGAAACTTAACGAGCGAACCTCCGTTGTCGAAGTGCATGATCTCAGGGTCTTTTCCGAGGTTTCCGATGAGCATTACTTTATTGAGTGTTCCGGCCATGGCGATGTACTATTGATTTAAATGTATCTATCAAAGTTAGGGATTTTAAGAACCGATTTTAAAGCTTGCTCGTAACAAAATTTGCGATCACGATAGGCAAGCCTAAATCCTTCATCTCCTCTTTAGTATAAAATGCACCGGGCTCCGAAACTGCCTCAGCTTCAGCCCGCCAAAAGTGACAAGTAAGATCTTTGTGCGAGAGTTTGTGCAGCAGTGGATCCGCCAAAAGCTGACCGTTTTCGGGAGCTTTCTCAAGCTGTGGGAATTCATATAAACCCGCCCAAATGCCTGCGGTGTCTCTCTTTTTTAACATCCACCCACTGGCCGATTCCACCACAGCAAAATGCAATTCCTCCGCAGTGCGTTTGCCTTTTTTGATTTTTACCGGCAGCACACTCACCTTACCGCTCTGAAAAGCCTCGCAACTTGTTTGAAGGTCGCAAAGCATGCACGCAGGTTTTTTTGGTGTACAATGCAACGCGCCAAACTCCATAATGCCCTGATTGTAGCTTTTTGGGTCCGAAGTCCCCTCAATACAAGCATTGGCCAATTCTTGAAACGCCTTTATCCCCGCCGTAGAATTGGTGGGGGTATCTACACCAAAATATCGAGCAAGCACGCGGTACACATTGCCGTCCACCACGCCTATTTTTTCACCGTAACAGATGCTCGCAATCGCCGCAGCTGTATAGGGTCCGATCCCGCGAATCTTCAATAATTCCGCCGAAGTAGTCGGTAATTCGCCTCCATATTCCTCAACGACTTGCCGCGCGCCGCGTTGTAAATTACGCGCCCTATTGTAGTAGCCAAGCCCCGTCCAAAGCGAGAGTAACTGGTCTTCAGGTGCCGCAGCCAGGGCATTTACGGTAGGGAATGCTTCCAAAATCTTCTCAAAGTAGGGCGTCCCTTGCGCTACTCTGGTCTGTTGCAAAATGATTTCAGAGAGCCATACTTCATAAGGGACGGGCTTTTCCTTACGCCACGGCAGAACGCGCTTGTGGGTTGCGTAGTACTCTTCTATGCTGATTCTAAAGCGGTTAAATCTGTCCAAGTGGGTTGTTCTGTTTTGCGATAAAAATATTCATTAGGTACTCAGAATAAGGATTCTACACGTATATTTGCGCCCCTCAATAACTAAGTCCTCCGGGACCACAAAATAAAGAGCAAATGACTAAAGCAGATATCGTTACAAAGATTTCTGATAAAACAGGAATGGAAAGAGGAGATGTGCAAGCTGTTGTAGAGAGCTTCATGAAGGAAATCAAGCACAGCCTCGAGGACGGTAACAATGTATACCTACGCGGGTTCGGTTCGTTCATCGTGAAGAAACGTGCACAGAAAACTGGTCGTAACATCTCGAAGAACACGACGATCGTCATTCCAGCACACTATATTCCTGCTTTCAAGCCAGCGAAAGTATTCGTTGATGGCGTAAAAGAAAACGTAGAAGTAGTCGACTAGTTTGAAGCGTAATCAACTCATAGCGTTAGTTGTAGCAGTAGTTGCTGCGGTACTCATCATCTCGTTGCCAAGAACCCCTTACGAGGCGGAGGTGATCGAAGAAGTGGAAGGTACCTCAGTACTAGATGCCAAAGTCGATGAAGCGGTAGCCATCATTCAAAATGGTGAAGGTGCTCCTATGCAGGCGATCGGTATGTTGTTGGACGTTTTAAAAGAAGATCCGAATCACGAGAAAGCCTTACTTTGGTTAGGTAATTTTTCTATGATGAGTGGACAGTGGGAGAAGGCAGTAGATCGTTTTCACCAGTTGAGTCAGCTTCGTCCGGAAGTAGAGATTTACACACTGAACAAGGTTCAAGCGCTTATGCAAACCGGGGACACTACCCGTGCGCTGAGCACAGCAAATGAGTACATAAATAACTACCCTGAAGCGGAGAGAGTCAAAGACTTCGCAGAAGGTTTATAACATTAATAACACTAAAAACTTAGCATTATGCCAAGCGGAAAAAAACGTAAAAGACATAAGATTGCTACGCACAAGCGTAAGAAGCGTCTAAGAAAGAATCGTCACAAGAAGAAGTAATCTTCTAGTGTATGCGAACAGAATTAGTCATTAGTGCTGATTCTGACCGAGCAGACATTGCACTACTTGAGGACGGGCGATTACAAGAACTTATAAAGGAAAAGGGAGACGATAGTTTCTCTGTTGGCGATGTCTATTTAGGGACCGTCAAAAAATTGGCCACAGGCCTAAACGCTGCCTTCGTAAATGTGGGTTATGAGAAGGATGCCTTCTTACACTACCACGATCTCGGGCCGCAGATAAATTCCTGGCAAACGTTCTTGCGCCGCACTTTAAAGGGCAAACAGCAAGCGAATATTACCAATTTTGAAACTTCCTCGAACATCGAGAAAGAAGGCAATATTGGTGATGTGCTTAAGCAAGGTGATCAAATCTTGGTTCAGATAACCAAGGAGCCTATTTCTACGAAAGGGCCGAGAATCACAGCTGAGCTAAGCATTGCTGGGCGCTTTGTAGTGCTTGTGCCTTTCTCTAATCGCGTAAGCGTGAGTCAGAAGATTCGCGAACGTGAGGAGAAAGACAGGCTGAAAAAATTGGTCAGAAGCATCAAGCCCAAGGGCTTTGGTGTCATCATACGTACTGTCGCTAAAGGACAGAGCGCAGAAGAGCTACAGGCAGATTTAGATAATTTGATGCGCAAGTGGAAGCAAGTCCACAAGGGGATCAAAAGAGAAAACAAGCCGTATAGAATCTTCCGCGAAATGAATCGTGCGAGCGCATTTTTGCGTGACGTATTTAACGAAAGTTTCGCTTCCATCACGATAGACAACCAGGAGTTGTTTGATGAAGTGAAAGATTATCTCGAAGGGTTCCAACCGGGTTCTTCAAAAATGGTGAAATACTACAACGGTCAGATGCCGTTGTTCCAGTTTGCCAACGTCGATCGACAAATCAAAGGCGCTTTTGGAACAAGTGTCAGCATGCCGAAGGGTGCTTATCTTATCATTGAGCACACCGAAGCGTTGCATGTTGTAGATGTGAATTCCGGGAACAGGACGAATACCGCAGAAAACCAAGAGGCGAATGCCTTACAGGTGAATCTACTTGCTGCAGAGGAGGTTGCTCGTCAGCTTCGTCTTCGTGACATGGGAGGTATTGTTGTGATTGACTTCATCGATATGAACAGTGCGGAGAATCGCCGTGCCGTTTATGAGAAAATGAGGGATGAAATGCAGCGTGATCGTGCACGCCATAAAATCTTGCCTATTTCTAGGTTTGGTTTGATGGAGCTCACTCGCCAGCGCGTTCGTCCTGAAACTAATATTGTTACCCGTGAGGAGAACCCTGACAATCTTGTTGAGGCTCCGATCCAGGTGATTGATACGATCGAGAGTAAGGTTTCGGCGGTCAAAGAGCGCGAGGTGTTCATTCATGTGCATCCGTTCATTGAGGCGTACCTGACGAAAGGTCTTTTTAACAGTGTCAAGAAAACTTGGCAGAAACGCTTTAAGAAAAAGATCGTAGTTGTTCCTAGAGATGCCTATACCATGTTAGAGTGGGCGGTGATGGATAAGGACAACAAATCCCTTTAAACGAGGAATACAGGATTAAAGAATAACCCGAGGCCATCAGTAGGATAGCTTCGGGTTTTTTTGTTATTTGATAGCATGACAACTTCGGAAGCATTACAAAAACTACAGCGTTATTGCGCGTATCAGGAGCGAAGCCCGTTCGAGGTGGAGCGAAAGTTACAGCAGTTGGGCTTGCCTCGTGATCGACACGAGGAGGTAGTCGCTCAGCTTATGGCAGATAATTTTTTAGACGAGTATCGCTTTGCGGAGGCGTTTACTAGAGGGAAATTGAACCAAAAGCAGTGGGCTCCGATGCGCATACGAATGGGACTTCAGGAGCACAGAATTCCTAGAGTGACGATCGATCGAATTTTAGGACAAGTCGATCCGGGCGTGGTTGAAGCAAACGCATTGTACCTCACAGAACGCTGGTATGCATCTAAAACCAAAGCGCAACTTACCTCCGCTTTACAGCGCCGTGGGTATGACTACGAAATGATCAGTTCGACTTATGAAAAGGTCGGCCGGGAGCAGAGTTAAGTCCGATGCTTTAACCCTTCCAAGTACCGCCGTAGCGATAACTGGCATTACCCGGTTTCACTTCTAGGACGCATGCTTCGCAGAGGAAATACCACGTCTTATCCGGTTTGTACTGTACGCGGAACATCACGCTATGTTCCTTGTTGCAGTTCGGGCAGAGTTTTGCTTTTCCCATGGTTGTTGATTATCGGGACTTTAAAACGGACTTTACGGTAGCTATGTGTTCCGCAGTTACGTCGAGGTGGAACACCATTCTACATTTTCCAGGTCCCATCTGACTGATGCCAATTCCTTTCGCTGCTAACCCTGCGATGAAATCATCCTGACTCATTTCTTCTTTAAGCCCGAATATCAGCACATTGGTTTCTGGTGCAATGACTGTATTTACATAAGGCAACGTTTGAAGGAACTCTGCCATATCTCGAGCTGCTGCGTGATCCTCTACCAAACGTTCGACGTTGTGCTCCATGGCATAGAGTGCAGCGCCCGCTAAGAAGCCGGCCTGTCTCCATCCACCTCCGATACGTTTGCGAATGCGTTTTGCATGTGCGATAAAGGCGTCATTCCCTAAAAGAATCGAGCCGACAGGTGCGCCCAGACCCTTTGATAAACAGATCGATATGGAGTCAAAGGCAGCTCCGTAGTCGCTTTCGCTGTGTCCCTTAGCAACGAGTGCGTTGTAGAGTCGAGCGCCATCGAGGTGGAAGAGCAGTCCATGTTTGCTGGCAACTGCACGCAATGCCTCGATCTCTTCCCATTCGTAGCAGGTTCCGCCGCCTTTGTTTGAGGTGTTTTCTACCGCAAGAACTCGAGTGCGCGGGAAGTGAATGTCGTCTGCTTTGATGCAGGAAAGAACGCCTTGTGGGTGCATAATGCCGCGATCGTCACCCGTGAAAGCCACTGAAGCGTGTGCGTTAGCTGCGATACCGCCGCCTTCGTAGTTGTAGATGTGGGCGTAGGGGTGGCAAATGACTTGGTCACCGGGACTCAAATGCGACATGAGTGCGATCTGGTTGGCTTGTGTTCCAGAGACGCAGAAGAGTGCTCCGTCCATGCCGAAGCGCTCGGCCATCATGGATTCAAGTCGTTGTACAGTAGGGTCGTCGCCTAGGACATCATCACCTACGGGACTCTCTATCATGGCTTTTTTCATGGCGTCGCTAGGACGGGTAACAGTGTCGCTGCGGAGGTCAACGGTAAACATAAATGCATTCTTTAGATCGTTCGTGAAGATAAGAAGGGATGCTTAACTTTGTAGCTTATGGTTACAGCAGAACAGATCAAAGCCTTGGGAGAGCGTTTGGAGCGCTTACAGAGTTATCTCAACCTCGAGCAAAAGAGAATTCACATTATAAATGAGGAGGAGAAGACCGCTTCTCCAGAGTTTTGGGACGATCCGAAAAAAGCGGAAGTGACCTTAAAGGCATTGCGCGGCGTGAAGTTTTGGGTAGAGGGCTACGAAAAGGCAGAGAACATGTTCGGTGAGGCGGAGCTGAGTTTGGAGTTTTTCAAAGAAGGCGAGCTCGAAGAAGATGACGTTCAAAAAGCGTATCAGGCTTGCGAGGATTGGATCGAAGAATTGGAGTTCAAGAACATGCTCAGCGGCGAAGAAGATAAGCTAAGTGCGGTGTTGCAGATTACCGCTGGAGCAGGCGGAACTGAGAGTTGTGATTGGGCGAGTATGCTTATGCGTATGTATCTGATGTATGCGGAAAAGCAAGGGTTCAAGACGAAGGAATTGGTGCTTCAAGAAGGTGATGTTGCGGGGATTAAAACCGTGACCATCGAGGTTGAAGGTGATTTTGCATTTGGCTTTTTGAAAGGCGAAAATGGCGTGCATCGACTCGTGCGTATTTCACCGTTTGATTCGAATGCCAAGCGTCATACCAGTTTCGTTTCGGTGTATGTATTCCCATTAGTGGACGACACGATCGATATTAAGATCAACATGAGTGACATTACTTGGGATACGTTCCGTTCTTCTGGAGCAGGTGGTCAGAATGTGAATAAAGTGGAGACCGGTGTCCGATTACGACATAAACCGACAGGCATTATCATTGAAAATACAGAAACGCGCTCGCAGTTAGGGAATAAGGAGAAGGCCATTCAGCTTTTGAAATCTCAACTCTACGAGATGGAGATCGAAGCGCGCAATGCGAAACGTGCTGAGATTGAGGCGGGTAAAAAGAAGATCGAGTGGGGGTCGCAGATCCGTAACTATGTGATGCACCCGTATAAATTGGTCAAAGATGTGCGCACGGCAGAGGAAACTTCCGATGTCGATGGCGTGATGAATGGAAATATCGAGCGATTTCTTAAAGCCTTCTTGATGAAACAGGGCGAGAGTGCGAATGCCGACGAGTATTAATTAGTAAACGGGCGTATTCCGTGCACAAAATGCAGTGAAGGTGGTTAAAATAGAAGCTATCTTGCTGTTATGCGAAAACTCCTCGTTGCCATGTTTACCTTGTCTTTCTGCGGCTTGTTCGCTCAGCAAGGCTTTGTGCAAAACGATGGGCAGTGGGATGACCCATCAGATTTCGTCTACCGTTTCGGGGCTAATTCTATATTCTTCACCCCAGATTCCATAGTTTTTTCGATCCTCCAAGAGGACAGCCATGGCGCGGATCATTCGGGCCATCCACATTTCTACGGTTCCGAAATCACCTTCGAGAGCTTCTCTTTACAGACCACCACCAACCAAAGGTTTCGATGGGAGGGCGTTGAGAAAATCAGCGATCAGCAGCATTATTTTGTCGGACCCCGCGATCGGTGGAGAACTGAGGTGTCCAGCTATGGCGCCCTGGTCGCTAAGGATGTGTATCCCAACATCGACCTTCGCGTGTACCCCTTAAAAGACGGATTGAAATACGACTGGATAGTGCGTCCGGGTGGTGATGCGGGTCAGGTTGAGGTGCGTTATTCTGGGGTCGAAAAGCTGCGTGTGGGCAGAAAGAAATTGGTTCTGCAAACCACTCGTAGCACCTTTAAAGAGGAGCTCCCTCGTGCCTATCAAGGCGATACAGATGTCCAAGCAGATTATAAGCAAACGGGCGATTTTACGGCGAAAATCAGCGTGGAGTCCTACGATACTACGCAAATGCTCGTGATAGATCCAGTGTATGTTTTTAGCACCTACAGCGGTTCTACTGCGGACAATTTTGGGTATACCTCCACCTTCGATGATCAAGGCAATGCCTTCGGCGGGGGGATTGTTTTCGGCGCTGGGTATCCAGTGACTTTGGGAGCTGTGGACACCAGCTTTGCAGGAGGTATTTTCGACGTGGCGATCAGTAAATTTTCTTCAGACGGTTCACAGCTGCTTTGGTCCACATACTTGGGCGGAAGCGATCTGGATCAGCCGCACAGCTTGGAATGTGATGAGAACGGCAATCTGTATGTGTTTGGCGTTACAGGGAGTTCAGACTTTGGGGTAACTCCAGATGCGTACGATACCAGTTTTGGTGGAGGAACCGCCCAGCTGTTAGACTTTTTGAGCTTTTCGAACGG
Source organism: uncultured Schleiferiaceae bacterium (assembly GCA_965655695.1). GTDB lineage: Bacteria > Bacteroidota > Bacteroidia > Flavobacteriales > Schleiferiaceae > UBA10364. The sequence goes on from CBFHHO010000004.1 coordinate 73,596, forward strand.
TACGGATGTTTTCGTTGCGGCGATCACGGCAGCAGGCGACTCGTTGGTAGGGTCTACCTACCTCGGCGGGAGCGCTAATGATGGATGTAACGAAGAATTGGCGTTTAACTATGGCGATAGTTTCCGAGGAGAGATAGAGGTGCAACGCGGTGGAGGACCGCTGTATCTAGTCTCCTCGTCGTCTGGCCCAGGATATCCCGTCACTGCTGACGGACAAGGGTATCTCGGCGGACAAGACGGTGTACTTTCAGTCCTCTCTCGATCATTAGATTCTGTGTATTCGAGCTCCTATGTAGGTACCAAAGGCGATGACGCGCTTTACAGTATAGGCATTGCCGAAAAGCAGGGGAATGCAGATGCTTCAAGCCGCATCTTCATCGCCGGTGGCGTACTTACAGATTCTAGTTTCGTTTTTCTCGGAGAAGATTCCATACAGATTAATGTCATCGGTGGTCACAGCGGTTTACTCTTGGCGGCAGCCTACGACTCCGGACTTCAGCTTCTCGCTGCAGATGCGACCTTTGATGCCGGGTACGACCAGCATTATTTTGTAGAAGTGAATCACCCCAGCGATACGGCCAGTTTAGTTACAGTCATGGGGCAAAGCAAAGGCGGTCTTTTAGCTAGCGATACTTTGTTGTGGGGGCAGTCGGGAAGTGCGCAATACTTCAGCCAGTACAAATACAATCCGTTCACTTTGGGTTTTGACCGTGTACGAACTGCCGTTTGGGGAAGTGGTCAGACTAATGAAATAGACGTGAGTCCCACGGCGTTGCTGGTGGATTATTGCGGCAATCTTTACTTCAGCGGATGGGGCGGATCGCCAAACTATGAGGGGAGTACTCAGGATTTATGGACGAGCCCAGATGCACCTCAAACCACGACGGACGGTCAAGATTTTTACTTTATCGTGCTGCGAAAGGACTGGAAAGCGGCAGAAATAGCCACCTTCTGGGGCGGCTCCGGTAGAGAACACGTCGACGGCGGAACCTCGCGCTTTGATTCACGCGGTCGAATCTTTCAAGCAGTATGTGCCGGTTGTGGTGGAACCTCGAGCTACCCTGCCTTCCCTACTACAGCGTACAGCACCACGAACAATAGTGTGAATTGTAATCTGGCTGTAACGGTGATCGATCTTGATGTACAGCAAGCCTCGACCTCGGTCAGTGCACCTTTAGAGTTTTGTCTTCCAAATGGCCTAGCGTTGACCGATTCCTCTGAGAATGTCGATGTCTGGGATGTGTTTTGGGGCGATGGCCAGTTCAGCCTAAATGATACCGCTCTGGGTGGACATTTTTACCCTGCGCCGGGTACTTATGACTTGGTTTTGATCGGTCAAGATACTACGTGCGACACTTGGGATACCACAGCGCTGTCGGTCGATGTGCTACCACCCTTTGATAGTGTTTTTGTAGCGTTGGATTACGATTCTTGTGCCTATGGTTTATCAGGAACCAATTTTTTGTTCGCCGAAGTTCGCTCCTTACAGGATTCATCATTGACCAGTTACGATGTCAACTGGCAGTATACCACTTCATCAGGCTCCAGTTATTTTGATACCGGTACCCAATTTTCAAACCCCTTAGGCCAAACAGGTAGCAACGTATTGTCGGTTTCCGTGTACGATCCTACTTGTGGAATCACCCAACAGTTCTTCTACGATATAGAATTTAAGCGCCCACCGGCTGCCGGTATATTGAGCGACATTCCCGTATGTACCTCTACGGATCCTGCTGAGTTTACCCCGTTGTACAATACCGATACCTTCGCCTGGTTCATCAATGGCGATTCTTTGGCAGGGGCGGGCAACCTTGAGCTTTCTCAAACGGGGAACTATGAAATCATTTTAGTGGCCTATGATAACGCGTGCGGTACTTCGGACAGTGCTGTGATTGAAGTAGATTTGGTCGGTGCAGATACGACGCTTTCCGTTCCGAATGTGATCACGCCAAACTCGGATGGGCTGAACGACACTTGGCGCCTGACGGGAGCAACGGATTGGGATGAATTCCACATTATTTTATTCAATCGATGGGGCGTAAAAGTATTTGAAACCCGTGCGCCCACTTTCGATTGGGGGGCAGATTATGACGGACAAACTTTAGCGCCTGGAGTGTATTTTTACCAAGTCCAAGCAAGGAACATTTGCTCGGACATTCAACAAGAAGGAACCCTACACATTACCTATTAACTATGGTGACTATATACCACAATCCACGCTGTCAGAAATCACGGGAAGCATTGAAAATGCTCGAAGAAAAAGGTGTAGATCACACCGTACGCCTGTACATGAAGGACGAGGAGAGCATGTCCATGGATGAGTTTGAGCAAGTGCTCGAAGCACTAGATATGGATGCAGAGGATCTCGTTCGGGTACAAGAAACGCTTTGGAAAGAGGAGTTTAAAGGCCTCGAGCTGGATGAAGAAGAAGTGATCCTTGCGATGATCGAACACCCCAAACTCATGGAGCGCCCGATTATTGTCAATGGAAGTAAGGCCGTGGTTGCCCGTCCTGCTGAAAAAATGGAAGAAGTACTTTAAAGAGAATAGCCTTTAAAAAAAATGTAACGCATAAAAAAGCCGCTTTCGTTTTTCGAGAGCGGCTTTTTCTATAATTCTAAGTCTGTGAATTTATTCAGCAGCTTTTTCTTCTTTGTGTCCGATGAGTGCATGAGCAAGTTTCGGATTGATCGACTCAAGACCGACTAGCGTTAGCCAGTACCCTACAAAAAGGCCTAAGAAAGCCAACATTGAAAAGCCCATAAGTGCTACAGCCAAGAAGAGTAAAAATCCTACAAATTTCATGATCGATGTCTTTTAATACCGGTCAAAGATAAGCACTGCTTCGTTTTAGTGGCTACATCCCCGATGATTTTTTTATGGCTATCAAGATAGCAGAAGAAAATACGGGAGGAGGGAATCTGTGCCCTAAATTTGCGGAGCAAATGACTCAGATCAACCTTATTATAAAAATCATACGAGCATGGAATACAGAATAGAACACGACACCATGGGTGAGGTGAAGGTACCTGCCACAAAGTATTGGGGTGCCCAAACCGAGCGTTCAAGAAACAACTTTAAGATCGGTCCAGCGGGAACGATGCCGCTTGAAATCATTGAAGGTTTCGCGTATTTAAAAAAGGCCGCCGCCTATGCAAACTGCGATGCCGGTGTACTTACAGAGCAGAAACGCGACCTGATCGCTGCGGTTTGTGATGAGATCTTGACCGGACAGCACAACGATGAGTTCCCGCTCGTGGTGTGGCAAACGGGTTCTGGAACACAGAGCAATATGAATACAAATGAGGTGATCTCGAACCGTGCGCATGTATTGGCTGGAGGAACCTTGGGTGAAGGCGAGAAGCTGATCCACCCAAACGACGATGTGAACAAGAGCCAAAGCTCGAACGATACGTTCCCGACAGGTATGCACATTGCGATTTATAAGAAATTGGTCGAGGTAACTATCCCAGGAGTGGAGCTGTTGCGCAATACCCTTGAGAAGAAAAGTAAGGAGTTTTGGAATGTCGTGAAGATCGGACGTACGCACCTTATGGATGCTACTCCACTTACGGTAGGTCAAGAGTTTTCGGGGTACGTAAGTCAGTTGAATCATGGGTTGAAGGCGTTGCGTAATACCCTCGATCATATGAGTGAAGTGGCTCTAGGAGGAACTGCGGTAGGTACGGGAATCAACACGCCGGAAGGATATTCTGAGACTGTTGCAAAATACATTGCTGAGTTTACGGGGATGCCGTTCCGTACTGCGGAGAATAAATTTGAAGCTTTGGCTGCGCATGATGCGCTCGTGGAGTCGCACGGTGCGCTGAACCAGTTGGCAGTGAGTTTGAATAAGATTGCAAACGACATTCGTATGCTGGCCTCAGGTCCGCGTTCAGGGATCGGTGAGTTGATCATTCCTGCAAACGAGCCGGGATCTTCTATCATGCCGGGTAAAGTGAACCCTACTCAGGCGGAAGCGATGACGATGGTATGTGCCCAAGTCATGGGGAACCAAACTGCAGTGACTGTCGGTGGTGCACAAGGCCACTATGAACTGAATGTCTTTAAGCCGGTAATGGCGTACAATGTGTTGCAGAGCGCCGAGCTGATCGGTGATGCGTGTGTGAGCTTTAATGAGAATTGTGCTGTGGGAATCGAGCCGAACTATAAGGCGATCGAAAACCATTTGAACAACTCGCTTATGCTGGTGACGGCGTTGAACACCAAAATTGGGTATGAAGCAGCGGCGAAAATCGCGAAAACGGCACACGAGAACGGTACCACTTTGAAAGAGGAAGCGGTCAACTTGGGCTACCTAACCGCAGACGAATTCGATGCTTGGGTACGCCCAGAGCAGATGTGCGGAAAGCTCTAAGGGCTTTTTTAAATCCGAAACCATCCAAGAGCCAGTTTCCTTTAAAAGGGAGGCTGGCTTTTTTATTTCACCAGCACGGTGTCGCTTTGAAGTCGGAGTTCAAGCCAGCGGCGCAGTTGCATGTTTTTCACTCGAACCTCTAACGGGCTGAGTTCTGGTGCCCAAGTCACAAAGGCTACGGGTATGCGACTGCCTGAAGTGGAGTCAGTGATGCCTCCTTGAACGGTTCCCACAGAAAGGGTGCTGATGCCCGGATAATTCACTTTGATCTCGTCCGCAAGACTCGAAGGGATGAGCTGTTTTTCTAGGATTTGGAGTTCAGCTTCGAGCGCACCGATCTGGTCCTCAAAGTTTTTCGCTTCCGCACGTCCTTCGGAATATAGATTGACCAATTTTGTCATCTCCAACAGCCCGTCTTTCGGATTGTCACCTTGCACGATGCTGAGCTCCCCCTCAAAGATGGTGGTGAATTCTTTCTTCCACTTGTTTGTTAAATTTTCCGGAACCAGATCGCCGAACAGTACGACACTCACTTTCGGAGAACCTCCGTCAAAGGAAATGTCCTCTTTTACGATTTCAGTACCTGGGAATACAATGGTTTCTGCGACGTAGGTTTCGACGCGTGCCTGGCTGAGGGAATTGGTCACGGTGCGGTAGAAAATCCAGATGGACGGCACGATGATCACTACGATGGCGATCGAGAACCAGCGCTGTGTCTTCTTACTGCGGATCGGATCGAGAATTTCCACCATCGGAAAGCGGAGGTAACGCGTCACCATGGTGGTGGCCGTCGCGATCAAAACGCTGTTGATCAAGAACAAATACAGGGCTCCGAAGAAGTAGTGCCAGTCGCCGTGTGCCAAGCCAAACCCGGCTGTACAGAGCGGCGGCATCAAGGCAGTAGCGATTGCAACTCCTGGAATCACGTTTGATTTTTCTTTACGCGAACCCGCCAGGATCCCAGCGAGCCCCCCGAAAAAGGCGACTAGAACGTCTAAAAGTGTCGGATTCGTACGTGCAAATAGTTCATTGGAAGGGGTAGAGATCGGTGATATTAAGAAATACAATGCTGAGGTCAGCAGCGCAATACCTGCAGCTACTCCTAAGTTTTTGAGTGATTTTGAAAGTAGGGTAAAGTCATTAATCCCCAGACTTAATCCAATCCCCATGATGGGTCCCATTAAGGGAGAAATAAGCATGGCTCCGATCACTACGGCAGTGGAGTTCACGTTCAGTCCGATCGCAGCGATGAATACACTGAATATGAGAATCCAAAGTGCAAATCCGCGGAAGTCCACGTCCTTTTTGATGCCCTCGATGGTGGCTTTAGGATCCGCCATATCGATGATGGAGAAGCGGTCTTTCAGGAAGCCGAAAAGTAATCCGATGAATTGTCTCCAGCCTGCTGCGGTTTGTTCAGCAGTGGGAGTGGTCTGTGGCGACTGCTCTGAAGGCGTGTGAGTGGGCTGTTCTAGGTTTGGGTCGTTCTGCATGGTTCACCTTTGTGTGAACACTAAACATAGTAAAATTTATTAGACGAAATCTTCGCCCAATTCCAATTTTACCGCCCGTACAATCTGCTTGATCGCTTGATCGTTACCCATCGGGAACGTCAGGGTGGTCTTTTCTGTTTGAACCACGATTTTGTCCTTCAGATCGTTTATTACAAGGGCTTTACCCGGTGCGCTGTTCACGATCAAACAACCCTCACAGTCCTGCGCTAGGATGGATGCACCTACGATTGCGTTGCCCTGCTCGTCTTTTGTGCAAAGTTCATAGATGGCTCCCCAGTTGCCGAGATCTGACCAGCCCATCACCGTGGGTAGAACGCATACGTTATCCGCACGTTCCATCAGACCATAGTCGATAGAGATGTTGTCGCAAAGTCCGTATACTTTTTCGATACTCTCCTTTTCGTAGCTCGTGTCTAAATCCTCCCAAGCTCGGCCAAGCGTGTTCATGAGCTCCGGCTGGTGTTTATCTAAACCGCCTGTGAGCGATTCGATGTTCCAAATAAACATCCCCGCGTTCCACAAAAAGTCTCCGCTGTCAATGAATTTTTTGGCGTGTTCTAGGTCAGGTTTTTCGGTAAAAGCTTTAACTCCATAGATGTCACCTTCCTTTTTGGCAGCATTGTACTGGATGTATCCATAGCCAGTTTCTGGCTTATGCGGCTCGATACCGATCGTTACATAACAGTCCGAAGTCTCCGTCTTTTCCAATGCCTTACGCACTTGCTTCTCGAAACTTTCTTCGTCCGTGATCAGGTGATCTGCTGGGGTAATGAAAAGGTTGGCTTTTGGGTCGCGTTTCTGAATTTTCAGCGCAGCATATGCGATACAAGGGGCTGTATTTCTACGTAGCGGTTCGAGGATGATGTTTTCTAGTGGAAGCTCCGGCAGATGCTCGGTGGTGAGCTCCTGGTAGTTTGCATGTGTTACGACTAAGATGTGCTCCGGTTCGAAGATGCGACGAACGCGGCGGTAGGTCTGCTGGATGAGGCTTTCGCCGGTGCCTAAAAAATCTAAGAATTGTTTCGGGCTTTGCTCAGTGGACATCGGCCAAAATCGGCTACCGATACCTCCGGCCATAATAACACAATAAGGAGTGCGCATGCTTAACGGTAGTTGGTTGAAGTAAAATGAGAATGTTGCTCAAATTCGATACAAAAATACAATATTCTCAGGTTGGTAGGTATCTTCGTAGTCTGAATTAAAAGCTATAGTCATGTTAAATCTAGTTCTCTTCGGGCCTCCGGGAGCAGGAAAAGGTACACAGAGTGCCTTCTTGGTGGATCGTTACGAATTGGTCCATCTATCCACAGGAGATTTGTTCCGTTACAACATTAAAAATGCCACTGAATTAGGTGTGCTTGCTAAATCGTACATCGATAAAGGTCAGCTTGTTCCAGATTCAGTAACCATTTCGATGCTGGAAGCTGCGGTGAACGAGAATCCAGAGGCGAAGGGTTTTATTTTTGACGGATTTCCACGTACAAATGCTCAAGCCCAGGCTCTAGATGCATTTCTAGAGGGGCAGAACACTTCGATCACTAGTATGATCGCATTAGAGGTGAACGAAGATGAGTTGAAAGTGCGCTTGGCTGAGCGTGCAAAGACTTCTGGCCGCGCAGACGATGCAAATCCAGAGGTGATTCAGAACAGGATAGACGTCTATAATAACGAGACCGCTCCGGTGAAGAATTACTACGAAGCACAAGACAAATACCGTGGGATTGACGGCGTCGGTTCGATCGAAGAGATCACAGCGCGCCTCACTGCCATCATCGACTCCTTCTAAATCTAGCGGTACCCATTTTTCCGCCGTACTTTTGCAGAGCTCACTTCCATTAACGGGAGTGGCTCTTTTTTGATTATGTCAGGCAGCAACTTCATCGATTACGTTAAGATCTACTGTAAAAGCGGTAGAGGCGGTAGAGGATCTACGCATCTTCTAAGAAACCGTATGACCTCTAAGGGAGGACCTGACGGCGGCGATGGCGGTCGCGGTGGCCACGTCATCATTCGTGGGAATGAGCAAATGTGGACCTTACTTCCTTTGAAGTACTCGAAGCACATCAAGGCGGGTTCTGGTGAAAACGGATCCGGTCAAGAGCGTACCGGTGCGAATGGTGCCGACCGTTATGTTGAAGTACCGCTGGGTACGATCGCTAAAAACGAAGAGACGGGAGAGACCCTGTTTGAAATCACGGAGCACGGACAAGAAGTTGTTTTGGTCAAGGGTGGTCGCGGTGGACAGGGCAATGTTCACTTTAAATCTTCGACGTTTCAAACTCCACGTTTTGCCCAGCCGGGTGAAGACCCCGTAGAAGGATGGTTTATCCTAGAGTTGAAAGTGCTTGCTGATGTAGGTTTGGTAGGTTTTCCAAATGCAGGAAAAAGTACGTTGTTGAGCGTGGTGAGCGCTGCAAAGCCTGAAATCGCAAATTATCCATTTACTACCCTGGTGCCGAATCTAGGGATGGTCAACTACCGTGGACACAAGAGTTTTGTGATGGCCGATATCCCGGGTATCATCGAAGGTGCTGCTGAAGGGAAGGGCTTAGGTTACCGATTTTTACGCCACATAGAACGAAATTCTTTGCTCTTGTTTATGGTTCCTGCGGATGCGGAGGACTATGTGAAAGAGTACGAGATCCTGTTAAACGAATTGGTCAAATACAATCCAGAGTTGTCGGACAAGGACCGCATTTTAGCCATCACGAAGGCCGATATGTTGGACGATGATCTTACCGAGGAGATCCGTAGCCAATTACCTTCTGAGGTCCCACACATCTTCATTTCTTCCGTAGCGGGCAAAAATATCATGCAGCTCAAAGACATGATCTGGGAAAAACTGAACGCCCCGCTCTGATGCAGTTGCCTTTGGAAATAGCAGCTTGGGATACCGATCTTTTGCGGTATTTCAACACCCTGTTTCCAGCTTCGACAGACACTTTTTGGCTGGCTGTTACCAAAACCATTACTTGGGTTCCGCTGTATGTGGTTCTGCTTGCGCGAATCATAAAATCGAGCGCAAATCACAGCGTTTGGATCTTTCGAATCGCCCTTCTTGTAGCCGGTGTTTTGTTATGGGATCAAGGCTCCGGACTCTTTAAAGAGTGGATCGCTCGTCCCCGACCTTGTCATGAGGTGGAAGGGTTACGCGTTCTCGTTCACTGCTCGCCCTATGGATTTTTCTCTGCCCACGCTGCCAATTCTTTTGGCCTCGCCTTCCTCACCAAGCGCTGGCTGCACCCATCTTGGTTCCCGGTTTTACTAGTCGTGGCGGTCCTCCAAAGTTTTTCGAGATTGCATCTCGGTGTACACTATCCTTTAGATCTGTTCGCAGGTGCTATCTTTGGCTTCTTAGGTGCCCGATTACTCGGGCGCATCGACCAAAATTTCGCGTAATGAATACCGTATCTCTTTTTTATGTCTTTCTCGGAGGTGGCATCGGTGCTGTGCTGCGGTATGCTAGCTCTCAGTGGATGTTGAGTTTCGATAGCCTGAACGGTCGCGGACACTGGGCAACCTTTGTCGTAAATCTCATGGCGAGTATAGCTCTTGTCTTGGCGTATAAATATGCCGCGGAGCGCCCAGCTGTATTGCTTTTACTTGCCACAGGGCTGTGCGGTGGATGGTCAACGTTCAGCACGTTCAGTTACGAAACGGCTCTACTGTTTCACCAAGGTCGCGGTTTGGAAGCTTGTACCTATGTGCTAGCAAGCACAGTGATCGGAATAGGGGTGGTTTACCTTATCGCTGAGCGAATACTTTGGATCGCTCCAAAATAACTTCGAGACCGGTTCCATCTGAAGCGCCGTGCGCAAAGTGGAGTTCGAAAAGATTTTTCTTGGCAATCTTCTGGATAAATGTAAGTCCCACTCCACTGCCTTGAATGCTTGCATCTTCACGAACTGCTGTTCTTCCGAGCTTTGGCAAGGTGGCTGTGCTCACTCCCATGCCATTGTCTTTCCATACCAAACGCTGCGCTTGAGCATCCCAAGAACATGAAACCTTTAAGGCTCTATTGGTATCTGCGTATTTCAGTGAGTTGGACAACAGGTTTCTCAGGATTTGTTCTAAATCTTTGCGATCCATAGGTACCAAAGCATCGCATTCACATTGAATACGCTTTAAACCTGCCTCTTTCATCTGTGGCGCGAACCACTCTTGAAGCGCCTGAATTTCCTTGCAAAGCATAGTACCCTGTTCTTCTGTCGTACCGTGCGTCCATTTTATTTTGTCCAATGCCCCTTGAATCAGTTCTCCGACATGATCCACGCTTGCGGAAATTTGCTCCGATCGGTGTTCTAGGGTTTCTGGATTTTTATCGAGTACGGTCAGCTGATTCAACAAACTGATCTGGCTCAACGGTTGCTTGATATCGTGTATGTAGCTCTGGGTGATTAGAAGAATATTTTCTTTTTCGTCGCGCTCGTTCCTTAGGTTTTTCGTTTGCTCTTCGAGCTGCTTCGTGCGGACATAAACCGTGTAAGCTTCAAAGCCGACGCCTAGTATGGTAATGATGGCGAGGAAGACGAACTGTGCCGTCAGTTCCTCATTGCCAGAGATCTGAACGAGTTCAGGATGGTTCAAGACGAATTTTCTATGGATTTGGAACAAGATGATGCTATATGCCCAAATGATGACGCCGGTGATGATTTTCTTTTTGAACTCTCTTGCTTCGAAAAAGACTAACGCTAAAATGGAGTTGATGGAAGCGCTGAATAAGAACAGGTAACTTTCGGCAAAGGCAAAGTGGTCCAAACTAAACAGTATAAGACCAGTAGCCACATAGACACCGACGGCATGAGAGATGTATCTTTTGTTGTACAACCATATTGACACTCCAGTACTGATTAGGCCTGAAATACGAACAACAATAAAGACCGGATGAGTGGAGGTTTCGCTCACAAAATAATCGATACATGCAAAGGTCAAACCGAGGATGCCTAGGATTTGAAGCGTGTTAAAGAGTATTTTTTTGGGTCTTTCGATGACCATAGTGGGGATAGATTGTACTGTAGAACACAAAGAACGACATATGGTTGATAAATTATGTAATGTGCAGTACACACATGAAGCATAAGTTCAAATCTTATCGAATAAGATACAAAGTACCCCATTTTTGTACCGGTTTGTCGTTCATGCCTTTGGCAAAGACGGCCCAGGTATAGACCCCAGAAGAAGCTTCATTGCCGCTTGGATAATTTCCGTCCCAGCCTTCATCTGGATCGGTACTGGAAAAGAGCTCCGTCCCCCAGCGGTCAAAAATCTTAAGAGAAAAGTCTTTGATCCCTACTGCGGTGGCAAAAAATACTTCATTCGTACCGTCGCCATCTGGAGAAAATGCGTTCGGAACGAAAATGAGTGTTTCCGGATTTATACGGATCAAAGCCGTGGAGGTATCGGGACAATCAAAGGCGTTAATCACCACGTGCTCTACCTCAAACCAGCCTGTGTCCGAATACGAGTGGTTGAAAGTTCGCTGGTTGTAATATAGACTTCCGTCTCCCATAGCGGTAATGATGGCATCCGTAGGGTCTGCTCCGATGTCCATGATCTCTACGTTCGATGTATAGATGGTGGTCGTTGTGGGGTCCGCAGTGAAGGCGCTCGTCGGAGAAGGGTACACTGTGATAAAGTCTTCGTAAAAGACATTAATGGTGTCGGTACAGCCTTCGATAAAGTAAATGGTTAAAGAGACGTCATAGGTGCCCGGGTCGTTGTACGTGTAGACAGCAGCACTGTCGTTGCTAAGAACGCCATCGCCAAAGTCCCAGTTATAAATGACCTGACCGTCTGTAATGGTGCTGTCCCAAAACTCTACGGTGAACGGAGCGCAACCGATCTGGTTTTGTACGGTAACGTCGGTTTCAGGACGCCTGTAGATGCGAACGGTATCTACGTAGGTGTCGCTACATCCTTGTTCTTCGACGGTAAGGGAAACGATGTGATCGCCCCAGCTCGTGAAGACTACCGGTGGAGGGTTCCAGCCGCTAAATGTGGCCAAAGAGGCGTTGTTTCCAAAATCCCAAGTTGCAGTCGCATGCCCTCCGTTGGAACTCTGGTTCTGGAACGTGATGAGGTTTTCATCGAAGCACACTGGACCGCTTGTGGAGAAACGAGGGCGTACGGGATTGTACAACTCGTAGGTGACGTCAGCAGTGTCGGTACACGGCCATCCTGGGTTAAGAATGAGCTGGATGGTATAGGTTCCGGTGTCGCTGTAGGTGTATTGAGGATTCTGTCCGGTGGAACTCGCACCTGGATTGTTCGGGTCGTTCCATAGCCAGAGGTAGTCCGTCCCATTGTAAGACGAGTCCGGGATACTAATGGTGGTCCCGTTACACAAGGTGTTGGGTTGGTAGAGCTGTGGTGTAGGGTCAGCGACGACGTTGCTTTGACAGGTGGTTACGTTGAACTGGTAATCCCTTCTTAGGGTAGAGAGTAAGACGCCATTGCTGTCGTATTCTTCGGCACATACGGCGAACACATACTGTCCGGTTCCGATAGGAGTACCTGAGAGAATTCCTGTGCTGCTGTTCACGCTAATCTGCGGATTGCTCGGCATCGGGTAGGTTGAAGAATATGGGAATACAAAGGGTACAGCGTTGTAAGGGGGAGCGCTAGGCGGGTTCGGCGCGGGAGAGTTTTGAGAACCCCCATGAAGCGGTTGGCACAAAGAGTAAAATATGGAATCGCCGTCTAGTTCGTTGACCGAAAAGTCCACATTTAAGCTGTCGTCTTTACACATGACGATCGGTGGATCAGAGATGAAGCGTGCGGAGCTGTTACAGACGGAGTCCTGCGGTGGAATGGTGATGTGGTAGGTATTTCCCCAAGTACCTGAATTTGCGACGTTGTTGATGGTTTGGTTCCGGCAACAGCGCTGGTAAACGATGGTGTAACCGTGGGTGCTAGGGGCTAAGGTGACGTTTGTGGTGTAGGTGGCTTTTTCAGTACAAACGTTTGGTGGAGTCTGTAAACAAGGGTTGGCCACAACGGCGGGAATATTTACGATGGCTCCTCGATTCACATTAATGGTTGTAATGGCGAGGTTTTGGCTGGCTCCACCGTAGACAGTGATGGGGGCTTGAACATCGAACGGCGCGCCTTGAGAATTACAATCTCGGTAAACGGTAAGGCGTATTTGATAGATGTTGCCGTTAGAATTGGTTCCGACACATTGGTATGAAATCTCTCCACCTACCAAATGCGCTGCCTTTCCGGAGAAAGATAGGAGCAGGATGAGTAGTGTGAGAAGGGATTTGCGCATACTCTAAATGTAGGGAAATATTCGTCTAAGTAGTTGCAATTAAAGTGCCAAGCTTTTGAATGGGAATATGGCTTTGTAACCGGCGCTGCGTAGCATTTTCTTGGAAGAAGCGAGGCGTGTAATCAGGACAAAATCGCCGCCCCATCCGCCCAGACTTTTTACTTGTCCATGGAAGCCTGGGAATAGGGTATCTTTGACTTTGGGAAGGCCGAAATGTTCGCTGATGAGCGATTCGTGTTCGACGATGACATCCTCGAGTTCCAATACAGTTTTAGACGCTAGAAAGGCATCTGTCAATGTGTTGAAACGGTCGATCTGGGTATCGCTAAAGGGCTTTTCCTTGACCAATTGTAAGCTTTCTGAAGTCAGTTGCTTTTTACCACTGTATACAAAGCCGATGTCGTGGGTAAACTCGAAATTAATTTTTGTGGGTTCTACGATGGCTTGGTCGTCTTCCAAGCGGTAGATGATGGGACCTTTTGCGGTTCCGCAGGCCAGATCGTAGCCGCTGCCGCCGTGTACTTTACGAAATTCGGTCAATGGATCTGTTCCCGTACACTGTGCAAGTAAGGAGCCTAAAGTGCTCGAAGAGCCCAAACCCCATTCTGAAGGGAATTCCAGCTCTGTTGTGAAGATGCCTGGTCGGTCGAGCAGTGCGGTACGGTGTTGCATCACGCGAAGCTGATCTATCAAACGCGTGGCCATGCCGTGGTGGGATGTGCTTACCACGTTAAGACCCAAATCTAGCTCAGCCCAAAACCAAAGCTGACCGTCGTGAGATTTAGCTTCCCAGCGTATTAAGTCGTCAGTGGGGTTCGGACGGTAGTTTAAGGTCTGTCCATACCGCGTGGGTATAGCTAGGCCTTTTGCGCCTTGGGTGATGGCATATTCAGAGGTGAGTAAAAGCTTGCCGTTGGCTCTGTAGTTCAGCATGGATGAGGTCTACTTCTCCACCTTTGGGGCGGGAATGCCTCGCAAATTACAGAAGTAATTCACAACTTCCCTATGATGCGGTACCTTATCCTTAAAGTAGGCTGCGATTTTCTCTTTCTCTTCTAATGTTGCTTCGAGCTGCGTGAGGATGTTCATCAGGTGCATCTTCATGTGCCCTTTCTGAATACCGGTGGTTACTAGCGCGCGGAGTGCTGCAAAGTTTTGTGCCAAGCCGCTTACCGCCACGATACCCATGAGTTCCTCAGCGCCCGGGTTGCCTAGCATTTCGAGCGACTTAACTACGAGGGGATGCAGTTTAGTAAGTCCGCCTACTACGCCTAAAGAGAGTGGGATCTCAATCCAGAAGGTGAATATGCCGTCTTCTACTTTACAATGTGTAAGGCTTTTGTATCTGCCCGAAGCGCTTGCGTGTGTGTGGCACGCGGCCTCTACGGCGCGGAAGTCGTTTCCAGTGGCGATGATGACTGCATCGATCCCGTTCATGATGCCCTTGTTGTGGGTAGTAGCACGATAGGGTTCTGCATTTGCGATGTCGATCGCACGTTTGAATTTGCGAGCAAAGTCTTCGCCGTTGACCCCTTCGCTGCCGAGCTGGTCTACGGGACAAGAAACAGAAGCGCGAACGATACAGTTCGGGGTGTAGTTGCTTAAAATGCGCATGACCACCTCGAGTTTAGTTGCGTCGATCTGGGGGTGGTTTTGGGCAAAGGATTCGAGTTGTTTGGCCATCTCCTCGAGGTTGGAGTTGATGAAATTGGCCCCCATGGAGTCGCAGGTTTCAAACACCACTTCGAGCTGGTAATAGTCTGCGAGGTCGGCTGTTTTATCGACCAATTTTATCGAAGTGATCCCGCCTCCACGTGCCTCCATATTTGCGGTCAATGGTGCGGTGCGCTCACGTAACTCGCGTTCCAAGGAAGCAAAGTCGGTGAATAGCGGTGAGGCATCGCCTTCGAACATGAAGTGGACGTGTCCTATTTTCTCCGTGCTAAGCACCTCTGTCTTGAAGCCGCCACGTTCCAGCCAGTACCCAGCGCTCTTCGCTGCTGCTGCAACGACCGAACTTTCTTCGATGGCCATGGGTAAAGTGTAAAAGCGGCCGTTGATGTTGAAGTTTGGCGCCACACCGTACGGCATGTAGTAGTTCGTCATGGTGTTCTCTATGAACTCGTCATGGCGTTTTTGAACCTCGGCATCTGCATGCCAGTACGTGGAGAAAATTTCACGTGCTTCTTCGGGACGTGCAAAATTGGTGGAGGTTAACCACTCTAACTTTCCTTCTTTACTGAGCTTGGAAAATCCTTTGATGGGTTGGTTCATGGCAGCATTGTTTAAGTTGCAAAGGTAACGCCCAAGTGGAAAGATTGTTCTGAACGCTCTTTAAAGCATCGTTATGCGGACATGGGCACGTCGATAAGGAGAATTCTGCTGCCTGGGGATGTTGCATGAAGTTGAAATTCTGATGCGTCCCAGATGCCCAGCGCGTCTCGTTTCCCAAGCTCCTGACCTGCAACGTTGAAGCTGCCATCGATCACGAACGCATATACCCCGTTATTGCTGTTTTTGATGCGGTAGGTTTCATTGCCGCTTTCATCGAAGGTGCCCATGTGAAACCAGGTGTTTTGATGGACCCAAACTCCTGCATCATGAGCACTCGGGCTGAGTACTTGGTGCAGCTTGTTGGTTTGATTTAGGTCGGGTAGGGGGATTTGGTCGTAACGAGGAGTTACGTCGCGCTGGTTGGGGAAAATCCAAATTTGAAGAAACTTTACGTCTTCTGAAGCACTAGCGTTGTATTCGCTGTGAAAGATTCCGGTCCCTGCACTCATCACTTGGATCTCACCTTCTTTAATCACGGCCTTGTTTCCCATGCTGTCCTCGTGCTCGAGGTTTCCTTCTAAGGGGATGGAAATGATTTCCATGTTGTCGTGCGGATGTTTGCCAAACCCTTTACCTGGTGCTACAGCGTCGTCGTTGAGGACGCGCAGAAGTCCGAAGTTCATTTTTTGCGGGTTGTAATAGTTGGCGAAGCTGAAGCTGTGGTGGCTGTTGAGCCAGCCGTGATTCGCTGCTCCGCGGCTGTTTGCTGGGTGGTGTATCGTTTTCATAGGTCAAATATAGAATTGATTGTTGTTATAACAACGATATTGGTGTAAAAAAGTTCAGCAACGGGTGATTTTTTCGAAAAATTACAGTTGTTTCAGGACTTCCTGGTCGATGGCTTTTTGTACTTGAGCGAGTTCTCGGGAGTACTTGCGCAATTCTTCTAGACGACGATCCATTTCTGCTGCATTGATCGGACGCTGGTCATCGGCCACCTTGTTGAGGTGCTCTACCACGTTTTTCGCTTCGAACTTCATTCGATTCAGCAGTTTGTATTCGTCCTTTTTCAAAGGGTGCATGTGCTTGTAGATTGTGAATATGCTAGAACAAAAATCGGCCTTTAAGTGATAGCTTCGAACTTGGAGGTGGTTCTAGTTACTAACATTACTGCTCAAACGTATCTGTACGAAGCTGTTAAACAGGGTATTGAGGGTATTGAGGGTATTGTGGTGGTTGTTCGATTGTGATGTATCTTCTGCCAATAATTTAACGGCGGGGGAATCTTCGGGTAAAGGTACTGGAAGGCTATTCAGTCTTAATCAAACCAAATCGGTCATGAAAAAATATTTGACACTGCTGCTTTGTGCAGCGATGACTTCAATCTACGGGCAATCTTTTCCCTTCGATTTTGAATCTGCAACCGCTGGGATGCAAGGGTACGACGGTGCCACCTTTACGATAGAGACGAATCCGTCAGCTGTAGGTAATACGAGTGCGAATGTCGGAAAGATCGTGAAGGTCAACGTAGGTGACCTTTGGGCAGGAGGGAAGATTGTAGGCCTAAGCTCGCTAGATTTTTCGAGTGCTGCGAGCAGCGTACTTTCCATGAAAGTGTATACTACTGAACCTGTTGGGACAGTGATCAAAGTGAAATTGGAAACACCGTATACCTCAGAGGTAGATGCGATAACTACGGTTAGTGGTGCTTGGGAAACGTTGACATTTGATTTCGGTATTCCGGCACCTTCTGGAAGTGTGGATCTTGTGATTATGCCACAACCGCATACCCAAGGCGGTGGTACTACATTTTATGTAGATGATATTCAGCAGGTTGCGGGTGTTATCGCTACGCCGCGCACGGACCTGCCTATCACTTTTGAGTCTGGAACTAACACAAAGCATTTCTTCAGTTTCGAGAGTGCGTCTTTTAAAAGCATTCCAAACCCAGATGTAAGTACGGGGAACATGAGTGCTAACGTAGGTCGTTTAGTACGTCATTTAGGTGCACCTTTTGGAGGTAGTAAAATCACTTTTGCAAATAATCTAGATTTCGACAACCATCCGGTAGTGACCATGAAGGTTTGGACCTCCGCGCCTGTCGGTACAAATGTGACTTTAAAGTCCGAAAAGCCTTTCTGGGGCGAGGAACGTACCGCTCAAACGACGAAATCGGGTGAATGGGAGACTTTATCTTTTGATTTTTCTGGCGTGGTTGCTGACATGCCTACGTTGACTTTCCTTTTTGATTTTACGGCTGGAAGTACCAACGTAGGAGACGGTTCTGCGGCATCGACGTTTTATTTTGATGATGTAAAGTATGCAACCGTTCCTTTGGCAACTCCGGAGTTGTCTTTGACGAGTTTCGAGGCTTATCCGAACCCGGCTTCTTCGCAGTGGCTTATCACTAACGCTGAGGTCGCTTCGTTTGACGTTTCTATTCTGGATCTAAACGGTAAGCTTCTTGGCCAATTTCAAGGCAGCAACTCCAAGGTATTGATCGACGCTTCGGCATATGCAACAGGAACCTACCTTGCTAAGATTACCTCAGGTCAGGGA
>CBFHHO010000005.1:0-81059 GCA_965655695.1 uncultured Schleiferiaceae bacterium
ACCTCGACGTCGATTTTCCCTTGAACCAGCGAGAAGTTTTTATGCGAAAAGGGTTAGATGAAAGTGATCTGATGTACCTCATCACGCCCGATCGGTTTGCCAATGGAGATCTCACGAACGATGTCGTGGCTGGAATGCGAGAACAAGGTGTAGATCGCAAGGCGCTGTATGCGCGGCATGGTGGTGACCTGAAGGGGATTCAGCACCGCTTGGAACACATCAAAAGCCTAGGTGCTACGGCAGTTTGGATCAACCCTGTTTTGGAAAATGACATGGAGCGCGACAGTTACCACGGCTATGCCATCACAGATCACTACGCGGTGGATGCGCGCTATGGAGGAAATAAGGCGCTAGATGACCTCGTACGGGAGATGGGAAAATCAGGACTCAAGCATGTGGCCGACGTCGTCTACAACCACTGGGGATCGTGCCATTATTTGCAGAAGGAACTGGTAGATTCATCTATGGTACACTTTACGGCGGAAGGTCAGGTTCCCTATTCCAATTTTCGTTTTACGGCAATGACCGATCCGCACAAGAAGTCCGCGGACAGTAGCCGGTTTGCTAACGGATGGTTTGCAGGGGCCATGCCGGATATTAATCAAGACCACCCGGTAAGTACTGCGTACATGCGCATGGCGACGATCTGGTACGTGGAGCGGTTTCGAGTGGATGCGCTGCGCTGTGACACCTATGCGTTTAGTGCGCCGCAATTTTTGGAACGGATGAATCGGGAATTGGCCACGTGTTTTCCAGGCCTCTTTGTCTTTGGAGAAGTGTGGGCCTACAGTGAGTCGTCGCAGGCCTATTTTGCTCCCAATACGATTCAAGGGACCGCTGTGACGGGTAATGATGCCGTGACCGATTTCACCCTGTGGCGCAGCATCCACGAACTGTACGGCGCCTCAGATGAAGCGCAATTCGGATGGAACACAGGAGCCGGAGCATTGTATTACCGTCTAGCAAGCGATGTGCTCTATGCGCGACCAGAAGCCCTTGTGACCTTTTTGGACAACCACGACGACGGACGCTTTTTAGGACAGCACAACGGCGATACCAACAAACTTCGCAGTGCATTGACCCTACTCTATTTCTTACGAGGCATCCCCACCTTGTATTATGGAACGGAGCTGGGGCTGCAGGGCCATGAATCGCACGGCGCTATCCGAGAGGACTTCCCGGGATTTGAAGAGGAGTTCCAAGATTATAGCAAAATAGGCGGCGATTTATTAAATTTGTGTAAAGAATTGGGCTACCTTAGGAAAGAGTGGGCCGGGAAAAGTGCACTTCAGCAATATGCACCCGAACAAGGGTGGACGGTGCTGGAACGCAAAACAGCCGATAACACCTACGTATTGGTCCTAAACGCCACTTCGAAACAGCGCACTACGAGGCTTCCGCAAAAGGGAATGAGCTTGCGTTTTTCAAGCGGCAATGGCGAAGAGAAATTCACGCCCTGGGAGGCAAGAATCTACACAACAAGCGAATGAAGGCAACCATAGAGAACATACGTATTGCTGAGAAAGACCGAAGCTACCACAGCTATGTGCTAAAGCAAAGCGCCCGCGATTACAAGCGTTCCATCTTCACCGACTACTGGCATTACCACCCAGAGATTGAGATCACCTACATCGTGAAAGGGGAAGGCATCGCTTTTATAGGCAACAAAACGGTCGAATTCGGTCCGGGTCAAGCCTTCCTTTTAGGCCCCTACCTCCCGCACAATTTCATCGGAACAGAAGAAGAAGATGTCATCTTAGATCGCGAGTGCTGGGGACTCCAATTCACCAAAGAATGGCTCCACTCCTTCAAAGAAAGTGCTTCGCTCGGCAAACTCTTCGAAGCCATGAGTTTTGGCATAAACCTTGGCGCATTCACGCCCGAAGAACATACCGCCTTTGAGACCATCATCGGGAACAACCCGCTGCGAAGCATTGGCTCTTTTTTCAATCTGATGGCCATGATCAGTGAGCGTCCCGACTTCAATACGATCGCTACGAACAGTGCCTACAGCAATGTGATGAGTCAAAAGATCAGCCAGCGTATGGAACAGGTCAGTAAGCACATTCAAGCCAATTACCACAGAAGCATCACGCTCACAGAAATAGCGGACATTGCAAACATGACCGAGCAGAGCTTCAGCCGATGGTTCCGCCAAACCTCTGGCCTCACCTTTATCGACTATCTCATCCAGCTGCGCACCACTGTCGCAAGCAACCTACTGATCAACACCAGTAAGCCCATGACTGAGGTCTACGCAGAAAGTGGATTCAACTCCAGCTCCTCGTTCAACCGCGCGTTTTTAAAAATCAAAGGGTGTTCCCCGCGCGAATTCAGAAAACGCAACAGAATCTAAACTTCCGCCTCCGGAGTGTACGTAACAGCTTTCTTGTTTGTGATCAGCAGATTTGCCAAACCGGCAATGGCTAAAGACGTTCCTGCAAGCAGCATCGCGTTGATCGGCTCCTCACCGAAAACGGCCTGATAGATCGTGGTTAACGACGTCGCTGCAACGATCTGGGGAATCACAATAAACATATTGAAAATCCCCATGTATACCCCCATTTTGTTGGGATCCAGTGTAGAACTCAACATGGCGTACGGCATCGAAAGGATGGATCCCCATGAAAACCCAATACAGACGAACGAAACGATGAGCATGCTCGGCTCAGTGATAAAATACATGCTGATAAAACCATAGGCTCCAGCAAATAAGGAGAACATGTGTACGAACTTTCGGTTAATCCGGCGCTTCGCGGTCCACAAGGTGAGCAGCAAAGCAAAGGCCATAGAGCTCAGACCGTAGTTCCCCATGTACGAACCGACCTGATTCGAGGCGTCATTAAAGGCACGATCCGCTACAGTATAAGCTTCGATCTGGGCCTCCGTAGAGGTGGCAAATTCGATGGCGGCGGGTTTCGCTGCGTCATAAACATGTGCGGTAAGAGCGGGGTTCGCCATGGACCACATACAGAAGAAGGCAAACCAAGAAAAGAATTGGACCACGCCTAATTTTTTCATGGTCAACGGCATGTTACCGATGTTCAATGCAACCTCCTTCAACGTATTTGTCAAACCGGACTTCGCCTTCTGCTCGATACGGAACGCTTCCATGTCCTCAGGCGGATACTCGTCCGTGGTAAAGACGGTGTAGAGAATGGCCAGTAAAAATATAGCTGCACCGATCCCAAAAGCAATCTTCACAGACATCGGAACTACGCCCGGTGCCGCCTCATTGCTCACCCCTAAAGAGCTGATCAAAAGCGGTAAATTTGAAGCAACCCACGTACTTACTCCGATGATAAGCGTCTGCACCACGAAGCCGAAACTGCGCTGAGAATCGGGCAGTTTATCCGCAACTAATGCACGGAAAGGTTCCATAGAGATGTTCATGGTCGCATCAAGAATCCATAATCCACCAGCTGCCATCCACAGGGTGGAGCTGTGCGGAACCACGAGCAAGGTGAGGGACGCGAGTATTGCACCGATCAAAAAGTACGGACGGCGACGGCCAAAGCGCGGGTGCCAGGTGTTGTCACTCATCTGTCCGATGATCGGCTGAACGATAAGTCCCGTGAGCGGTGCTGCAATCCAAAGCAAAGGAAGGCTGTGTTCATCCGCACCCAAGGTCTCGAAAATACGGCTCATGAATCCGCCTTGAAGGGCATAACCGAACTGGATACCGAGGAAGCCGAAGCTCATGTTCCAGATTTGCCAGAAACTAAGTTTTGGTTTTTGCTGCATGGGGAGTAGATGTGTTAGTCGACATTAAAAACCCGGCGCTTGGCCGGGTTCTCAAGGTATAAAGATTCGGCGATTATTGACATTCAATCTGAACGTTCACCGGTAAAGTCACGCGGTCCGCACCCGTGGCGAAGACCTTTCTCATCGCGATGAATTCGCAATAGTCGATGGTCTTTCCTGCGGGGATGTTAAAGAATTGGCCAGGGACGATCAGCTTCTCAAAGTTGCCATCACCCACATAATCCATCTTCAATTTTGGGTTGGACCCCACATTAAAGGTGTTTTCAATCTGTACAAAAGAACCGTCGGTGAAGTACACCTTCGCATACATGTAACAATCTTCAGGATCAAGGTTTTGCATGCTCGCTTTCTCTTCACGCCAATTCTCATAACGCAACGTCACGATATCGTCTGCCATCACTTTCGATGGGAAGTGGTAAAACGCATTGCGCTCTGTAGCGGGCGGGTCGATCGCTATTGTCTGGTCGTCTGTCTTCACGTCTGGATCTCCATAACCACCACCATCTTTGGCTTTGATCACGAAATGAATGTCCTCGTTATACACCGTAGTTGCGTCAACCTCGTAGAACAACGTCGGAACGATTTTCCAAGAGAACGTACCGTCGACGTTTTTGGTCATTTTCATCGCCTCGTTAGAGTTTTTCCAAGGTGCAGAACCGGTACCATTCACAAACGGATGACCATCCGGGTGCTCCGCCGGCTTCCAGGTCCATATGTACAAGTCTTCACCATTGTCCACTGCTTGCTTGAGCAAATCTTGGTGGCCTACGGTAAGGTCCATAGCGGCTGGATCGAAGATGATCTCTAAGCTGTCTGATGGATCAATATTTTCATCAGGAATCGTCGAAATTTGAGCGCTCGCTGAAACACTCAACGCCAGTGCTAGTAGTGTGCTGATCTTTTTCATAGGGCTCATTATTTACGCGTAAGAGTTAGTTTGTACGAGACACTTGGCTTGTCACAACGCTCACGGTCGTAGACAAAACTTACGTTCTGATCGATGCTTCTCGGCATGTTTCCTAACGGCAGAACGGTGAGTACAGTATCCTGCATCAGGTGCAACGCCGTAGGGAATTCTGGTGCATCGTAGCTCCAAGTACCTGCAGCTCCAAACACGTTAAAACCGGGTCCTTGCGAGGTTACCGCGTACGTGCTGTCTTCATTAAACGAGATCACCCAAGCGCTGTTCGCATTCGTGTAGAATGAGCTGACGTCACGCGTTTCAGGCACCGGCAAGGTCAAATCTGTCAGATCCGCCCCAGTAAGTTCCCAAGTACCGATGATACCTGCTCCTGCTTCGTATGCAGGGCCGATCGGCTGAATTTCTGGCTTACACGCACCCAAGGTGAGTGCTGCTGCCGTGATAAGTAGTGCTATTCTTTTCATATCGTTTACTGCTTATTCGCAGCCTCCTTCTTCGTTATAAATGAATCCTTGCGCTGTTCCTTCAAAGTTAGGGAACTGCAACACCATTCCTGGACAATCCCAATCCACACCGCGGATTTTTTGAATCTCACCCAGAACACCTTGGCGTTTAAGTTGGAACAATCTGTCCCCTTCACAAGCCAATTCTAATCTGCGTTCGTTCATCACATCTGCGATCGTCAGTGCCGTCAGGTCACTCACATTCGCGCGCTGACGAAGGGCGTTGATGTATCCTAAAGCAGTCGCTTGGTCTTCGCCGAGGCGTACCGCACACTCTGCGTAGATCAGGTACATCTGCGTCAGGTGCAACAGGGGAACATCGATGAAACTTGCGTCAAATTTACTGATCACATACAGCTCATCTGGCGTTCCCGCATTGCGTGTAGCATACCACTGATGACCGCGAAGGTCATTGGTATCCGCCGTAGCCGCGACATACAAATCTGCGCTTGCTTTCAAAGCCGGGTTCGCGTTCGGATCGTCCGAGCGGTAGTTGCCGACAAAGCCCGTTCCGCGCTCATCCACTAAGGTGTCCGTAGCGCTTACTTCGTTTGTGCTGACTAGTGTGAAGATGAATTCTTCCGGTAAATCTGCGTTCAAGTGGTCGTTGAAACGTGCTGTGAGGTCTTGCTCTAAGCTGTACGAGCCAGAGTTGATGACTTCGGATGCCTTGGCTTTTGCTGCGGCAAAGTCCCCCATCTCTAGGTAGACGTGTGCGAGCAATGCCTTCGCTGCCATTTGGTCTGCGAAGATGCTGTTGTCTGCAGGCAACGCTGCTTCTGCGTCCAAAAGATCACTTTCAATGGCTGCATAGACCTCAGCAACCGTTGCACGCATCTGCGGCGTTTGATCTGCAGAGAGCTTGAGCGGAATGCCCAGGTGACTGTTGTCTGTGGTGTAGCCGTACGGCATGGCCCAGATGCGTACCACGTGGTAGTGCGAGAGGGCACGAATAAATTTCGCTTCTGCCGAGATGCGGTCGATCGCTGCTGGTGTGGCGCCTTCGAGGTCGGCTACTTCTTCCAAAAGCGTATTCGCACGGTAGATGGCGATGTAGGCGTCGCGGTATTCTCCACCGAACGATCCGTTAAAGAACGAAGAGGTCCAGCGGTAGATTTGTGCGTACTCGCCATTCAGTCCCAGTGGATCGGCGATGTTATCGGCCATAACCTCCGGGATATTTTGGTAACGTCCACCGAATGCATTTGCGGCAACATCATACACGCTGACTAGAAGTTGTTCTGCATCTTCGATGGTGAGGATGGCAGAGTCGGCTGGTATCTGGCTGTCAGAATTGGCCTGGAAATCTAGGATTCGTTCGCACGAAGTAGTTCCTACTACAATCGCTGCTGCGGCTAAAAAGGCTGCTAGTTGTTTCATGATTGCTAGGATTAGAAGTTAATATTTACACCGATGTTGTACGTGCGCTCTTGCGGCGGCGTCAAATAGGTGATGTTTGGTGACATGTTACGATCCGTAGCGTTCTCGAAATCACGAGCAATTTCAGGATCTAGGCCGATGAAATTAGTCAACGTCAAAAGGTTGGTACCCGTAACGTTTACCGTCAAGCCTTTCACGTGCTTTAGCTTTTCGCTAGGTACGCGGTAGCTAAACTTCACGTTGCGAAGACGTGCATAAGAACCGTCGTGCAACCATAGATCGGTGTTGATCCACTCTGTGTTTGCACCATAGGTACGGTAGTCGCGGCTTAGTACTGGGTAGGTCGCTACGTCACCTGGCTGCTGCCATCTGTCGAATAGATCCGTACGCATGTTCCAGTCGGTCACGACTCCCATCTGACGCTTCGAAGAGCTGTCGTAGATGTCACCACCGATGGTGAATACCCACAAGAAACTAAATTCGAAGTTTTTGTAGTTGAACGTGTTGGTCAAACCACCGATCGCATCAGGCATTACATTCCCGAGGGCTACGCGGTCTTGAAGGTCCCACGTGTAGGTTTCCTCACCGTCTTTTGTTAGGTAAACTGGGCGGCCGTTTTGCGGATCAACGTGTGAGAATTTCACGAGGTAATTGGTCCCAATCGGCATACCTACAACCACGCGCGTATCGTTCGTACCCCCACTCACTGCGTCCGGCGAATAGTCCCCGATCGAAGTGATCTGGTTCGTGTTACGTGCGATGTTAAAGTCCGTCGTCCAAGTAAAGTTGTCCGTAACCACATTACGTGATTTGATCGCAAATTCTATCCCTGTGTTGTACACGCTACCAACGTTATCCCACCAAGAACCGAATCCAGTAGAACCTTGAAGCGTTACATTCAACAGCATGTCGTTCGTCTGCTTTCTATACCAAGCCAATTCCCCCGAGATACGATCCCCGAAGAAGCCGTACTCCAAACCGACATCATACGTCGTCGAAGTCTCCCAACGCAAATTCGCGTTTTCACGAATCACCGGGTAACGGTACGTTTGGCCGCCGTAACCATTGTTAGCCACGTTGTAGTATCCAAACCACTGGTACGAAGGAATCGCAGAGTTCCCGTTCTTACCGACCGAGGCTTTCAACTTCAAGAAATTGATGTTCGGAACAGCGCCCATAAAGTCTTCGTCAGAGATCACCCAGCCCACAGAAGCCGCTGGGAAATTCCCGTATTTATTGTTCGGTCCAAACTTCGAAGAACCGTCACGGCGAATCAATGCTTCCGCATAGTATTTCCCCTTGTAGTTGTAGTTCAAACGTGTAAACGCAGAAGCAAAAGCATATTCTTCGATGTAACTTAACGGATCGTTCACGTACTGACCGGTCTCGCGAATCTGGCCTACCGCTTCACTGTCGTAGAATGCGTCCCAACGCTTCACACGGTTGTACTGGTATTCTGAACCGATCAACCAGTTGATGTGGTGATTTTCACCCAAATCCTTAATGTAGTTGGCCGTCGCATTCCCCGAGGTGTTCCAAACATCATACGTGTACATGTTTGCACGGCCCAAGAAGTTGCCTTCAGCATCCTTATAGGTCGGATCGTAACCCGGCTTTTCCCAGATGTGGTCTTGGAAGTTCATGTAATCCACAGCGCCTTGACCGCGGAACGTCCACGCGTCGCTCAGCTTGTAGTCGAGGGTAATGTTGTTGATGGTACGGTCTTCGATCGCCGTCCAATCTTTCATTTCACGTTGTGCCACCGGGTTCAGTCCGATACCACCCTTCAACCAGTAGTCACCTGCTTGTGCCACTAAGTTTCCATCGTCGTCATACTCGTCCTCTGCATAACGTACCGGGTAGATCGGAAGCGCGCGAGACATCGCCTCACCAAAACCACCCGACCATGCCGCGTCAATGCGATTGTTGATACCGCGAGAAAGTGACGTGCTTACGCCCAGCTTGAATTTGTCTGTAATGTTGAAGTCCACGTTGAAACGTCCTGAAAGACGCTCGTAGGAGTTACCCACCAAATAACTGTTGTTGTCATTGTAGGAAAGACCGGCGTAGAAATTACCGCCTTTGAACCCTCTTGATGCGGAGAAATCGTAACCGTGCTTGATGCCTTGCTGGATCGTTTGCTGCACCCAGTCTGTACCTTCAAAAGCTTGCGCTTCGGCCCAGCTCATTCGGTTCCCTGGAAGTTCAGGAACACCTACGTTTCCGTCATTGACCCAAGCCTCTTCATACATCTGAAGGTACTGGTCCTTATTCATCATGTTTGGAAGAGCAGTAGGGTTAGAGAAACCTACGCGCGAACTAAAGTTGTAAGCGAGTTTCTTGCTCTTCCCACGTTTTGTTGTGATCAAGACAACACCATTAGAACCACGTGAACCGTAGATCCCTGTTGCCGCTGCATCTTTTAGAATGTCCACCGACTCAATATCGTTCGGGTTAATGGTAGCTAGCGGGTTGGTGTTGAAACCACCGCGGTTACCGTTCAAGAAGTAATCTTGCGTAATAGGAATGCCGTCTACAACATAGAGCGGGTCTCCACCTGCTGAGATCGAAGCGACACCACGAATACGTACCATCGAACCTGAACCGGCAATACCAGAACCTGTGATGACCTGTACCCCTGCGGCTTTACCTTGGATGGCGTTCTCGAAAGAAGGCGTCGGGATGTCTGTAAGTTCTTTGGTCTTTAAAGAAACGACTGAACCGGTCAAATCACGCTTGCGTGAAACACCATAACCTACAACCACTACTTCGTCGAGCTGTGTTTTCGAAGGCTTCATCACGACGTTTACGACCTTTTTGCCGTCGACCGTGATCGATCGCGTCTGGGTTTCGTAACCGATAAATGCGAAGCTGACTTTGTAGGTGCCCTTATTTAGCGTGAGCTGGTACTGACCTGAATAATCGGTCATCGTCGCCCCGCCATTTTCTACGGTAATCGCTACCGAAGGAAGGGGTTCGTTGTATTCATCCACCACTACCCCGGAAAGGTTCTGAGCACCTAGGTAGGTACTTCCAAACAGGGCGAGGACGAATGCAAATAAACGTGCATTGATTTTCATCTTTCTGTGTTAAAGAGTTAGCACATCAAATGTAACTCATACACTTTTTGGAAGAAAGTGCGTTCCTTACCCGAGTTAGCACTTTATGCCCCGATTTTATCTCAAAACCGGGAAAGATGTACAAAGAATGGTAAATGAACAGGCGGGCCTACGACTTGATTCGGTATAAACGGGCAGGTTTGTGCAATACACCTTCCTGTTTTTCTTCGGTAGCCTCTACGGCATTTTCGCGAACGACTTTTTTACGGAAATTTCGCT
Organism: uncultured Schleiferiaceae bacterium; assembly: GCA_965655695.1. Classification (GTDB taxonomy): domain Bacteria; phylum Bacteroidota; class Bacteroidia; order Flavobacteriales; family Schleiferiaceae; genus UBA10364. The sequence goes on from CBFHHO010000005.1 coordinate 9,909, forward strand.
TGTCAAACTCCTCTTGAGTGATGGCCTCATGCAACTGCTGCAGTTGGTTCAGTGTGAATCTTGGCGGCAATAATTCATAGGCGTTCTTGTTCAATTCAAAATGGCGCTGAAGCTTCCACAATGCGATTTCCACAATCTCGTTGTGATCAAAAGCCAATTCCGGCACCTCCTGAATATCCAACCACAAAGCTTCGCCCGCAAAACTCGCAGGATTGGGCACAAAATCGGCCATTTTCACGAGCGCATAATAGGCGACCGTAATCACCCGCTCCTTAGGATTCGTGCGGTACAACTCCAACCACTTGCGGTCTTTTGCCTGGTTCGTACGGCCTGGATCTCCGAACGTGTGAAACTGCTTCAACGTCACGTCTTTCAACGAAGCCAATTCAAACAACACGCGGTTCGCAGCATCGTCCAAACCCTCTCCACGATGGATCAAATCCCCAGGAAGGCGCTTGCGAAGCAATCCTTGACCGATGTCCTTTTCTTCAATCAGCAAAACTTTGAGTCGTTCTCCATCGAAACCGAAGATCACGGCATCGACACTGATGTTCGGATTTACATCCAAATGTTGTGGCATTGTACTGTTCGTTTTAGGTAAACTTGTGGCTGTTCAAGATAAAGCGTAAAAAATTAATAAGTGTATTATTTACACTAACTTCTTACCTTTGCACCATGTCTGTAGAGATTCAAAATATAGCTGTATTAACCTCAGGTGGCGATGCGCCTGGGATGAACGCCGCCATTCGTGCGGTTACAAGAACAGCCTTGTACCATAAAAAAAAGGTCTTCGGCGTGTACCGCGGGTACGAGGGGATGATCGAAAATGACCTGATCGAACTCACTACCGCGAATGTAAAGAACATTCTTGCGCAAGGAGGAACGTTTCTAAAAAGTGCCCGCAGTCAAGAATTTCGCACGGTAGAAGGCCGCGCAAAAGCTGCCGCTAATCTGAGGAGCAGAAACGTCGACGCATTGGTCGTGATCGGTGGAGACGGCTCGTTTACGGGCGCACTAAAATTGGCCGAGGAACACGGCATTCGAGTGATCGGAGTTCCGGGTACGATCGACAATGATCTGTTCGGTACAGATTTCACGATCGGTTATGACACCGCGACCAATACAGTCATTCAAAGCGTGGATAAGATTCGCGACACGGCCTCCTCGCACAACCGCCTATTTTTGGTGGAAGTGATGGGGCGGGACACCGGCTACATCGCTGCCTCCACAGGTTTGGCAACGGGAGCGCTGAGCATCATCTTGCCGGAGCGCAAAGGCACCTACGCGGAGCTTTTCGACGATCTAAAAAAAGCACAAGCGAATAAAAAGACTTCGAACATCATAATGGTTGCAGAGGGAAACCACCTCGGTGATATTTTTGATATTTCGCAAGCAGTAAAGAAAGAATTCCCTTCTATTGATGTGAAGGTCACCACTTTAGGACACACCCAGCGCGGTGGTTCACCATCGACCAACGACCGTGTTTTAGCCTCTGTTTTGGGCTTCTATGCAGTGAAAGGTTTGATGGAGGGCAAAGAGAAAGTGATGACCGGAATGATCGATCAGAAGGTCCTTTATACACCTCTATCAGAAGCTATTTCAAAGACCACCGAGCTTGACGAAGAAATGTTAACCATAGCTAGAATTTTAGCATCATAACAACAACACAAACATAGTATGAGCACAAAAATTGCCATTAATGGATTTGGACGTATCGGTCGTTTGACTTTCCGCAACCTTATCAAAAGCGACAAAGTAGAAATCGTAGCGATCAATGACTTGACTGCAACGGACATGCTAGCACACTTGCTAAAGTATGACAGTGCACACGGACGTTTTGACGGAACGGTTTCCCACACAGAGAACAGCTTGATCGTGAACGGTAAAGAGATTACTGTTTACGCACAGCGCGATCCTGAAACCCTTCCATGGGGCGAGATCGGTGTTGAGGTTGTGATCGAGTCTACTGGTTTCTTCCGCGATGCAGAAGGAATGGGTAAGCACATCAAAGCGGGTGCAAAGAAAGTAGCACTTAGTGCTCCTGCATCTGGCGATATCAAAACGATTGTTTTGGGTGTGAACGACGATCAACTGACCGATGCAGACACGATGGTGAGCAACGCTTCTTGTACGACCAACTGTTTGTCTCCTATGGCAAAAGTATTGGACGAGAAGTTCGGTATCGAAAGTGGTTTCATGTGTACGATCCACGCCTACACTTCTGACCAGCGTTTGCAAGATGCTCCACACAGCGACAAGCGTCGTGCTCGTGCAGCTGCAGTGAACATGATTCCTACCTCAACAGGTGCTGCGAAAGCGGTTGCTTTGGTATTGCCACAGTTGAAAGGGAAGTTGGACGGATATGCAATGCGCGTTCCTACCATCACGGGTTCTGCTACAGATCTTACGGTCCAATTGAAAACTGAAGCTACAGCGGAGGAAATCAACGCTGCAATGAAAGAAGCTGCAGAAGGTCCGTTGAAAGGCATCCTTATGTACACAGAAGATCCGATCGTAAGCTCTGACATCGTAGGTGACAAGCACAGCTGTATTTTCGATGCTGGTGTTACTTCTGCGAAAGGAAACTTAGTGAAAGTTTTAGGTTGGTACGATAACGAAGCAGGATACTCTGCGCGTTTGGCGAACCTCGTTGAGCGTTTAGCTTAATCTGAATTAATAGATCACCACGAGTGGGGCCCTGTGCTCCACTTGTGGTTTATACCATACTGCTATGATACTTATTGCTGAAAGCGGTTCCACGAAATGCGACTGGGTTGTTTTGCGTTCTGACGGCGCGGAGTACAAGCGTTTTTCTACCATGGGTTTCAACCCTTATTTTCATTCAGCTTCTTTTATCCAAGAGGAGTTGAGTGGAAACCAGGTAATTTCTGAAATCCGTAACCAAGTAGAGTTCGTATACTTCTACGGAGCGGGCGCATCTAGTGAGACGTTGAAAGACACGGTGAAGGACGGGCTGAAATTGGTGCTACCCAACGCCAATGTGTCCGTGGATCACGACCTTGTAGCCAGTGCATATTCGACCTACACTGGAGAACCTGCCATCACCTGTATCCTAGGAACAGGCTCAAACAGCTGTTACTTTGACGGTCATGATGTGAGCGAGGAAGTACCGGCATTAGCGTACGTGTTAGGCGACGAAGGAAGTGCCAGTTTTATCGGCAAGCGCCTCGTATCCGATTTCTTGTACAAGAAGCTACCAACCGAAATGGCGGAAGATTTCTTTGCGACCTACCAGCTCGATAAGGACGAGATCATCACTAGTGTGTACAACAAACCCAATGCGAACGTCTACCTCGCGTCTTTTAGCCGATTTGCTGGAAAGCACATGGAAAACGACTACGTGAAGGGCATCGTTCGCGAAGGTTTTGCGAAGTTTGCGGACATCCACATTGCGTGTTTCGAAAATTGCCACGAAGTGCCTGTGCATTTTGTCGGTAGTGTCGGAGCGATTTTCCAAGACATTCTCAAAGAGGTGCTCGAAGAGCGCAACATGAGATTAGGACAGATCATGCGCAAGCCAGTGGACGGACTAATAAAATACCATTTAGAATACCTCAAGATTTTAGAGGCTTATCAAAACTAAGATGATTAAAGGATTTCTTTTTGATTTAGACGGCGTTATCGTAGATACCGCCGTTTTTCATTTTCAAGCGTGGCGTCAACTCGCCCAGAAGCTCGGCGGCGATTTCACGCACGAGCAGAACGAAGAGCTCAAAGGCGTGAGTCGTGTAGATTCTTTGAAGAAAATTATTGAGTGGACCGGAGCAGAAGTAAGCGACGCTGAATTTCAGGAGCTTATGGAAGTTAAAAACGACTGGTACCTCGAGCTTGTTCAGTCGCTAGGGCCGAAAGACGCCTTGCCAGGTGCTCTCGAGTTCATTCAAACCGCACACAAGCAGGGCATTAAAATTGCGCTGGGAAGTGCGTCGAAAAATGCACCGATGATCTTGGAGAAATTGGGCCTAACGCCACTCTTCTCCGCGATAATTGATGGGAACAATGTGGTAAACGGCAAGCCGCATCCCGAGGTATTTTTGAAAGGTGCTGAAAGCTTAGGCTTGGCTCCGGAAGAATGTATCGTGTTTGAAGACTCCATCGCTGGAGTGCAAGCAGCAAAATCTGGAGGCATGCCCTGTGTAGGCATCGGCAGTCCTGAGGTACTTCACGCAGATGTGCATTTTGAGGCACTCGGTGAAACGACACCCCAGGCACTGCAGGACAGATTTTAGAACCAAAACACGCATTACACTCGAACTGCCATGTTTAACAAGTACACCGAGGTAGATCCTTGGAAAATCATAGAGCGCGGCTGGAACGCTGAAAATCACCCGAAAAGTGAAAGTCTATTTTCGATCGGTAACGGTCGCATGGGACAGCGCGCAAATTTTGAAGAAACCTACACCGGGGAAAGCCTACAAGGATCTTACATCGCAGGGGTGTACTACCCAGACAAAACGCGCGTCGGTTGGTGGAAAAACGGCTATCCGGAGTACTTCGCAAAGGTATTGAACTCGTGCGATTGGGTCGGAATTACCGTGACGATTGACGGCGAAGTTGTCGATGTAAACACGGCTTCTTCTGTGGACCAATTCTACCGCGAGCTCGACATGCAACGCGGCGTATTGCTCCGTACCATGGAAGTCACTTTAGCCTCAGGCAAGCGAATCCGTGTACGCGCAGAGCGCTTTGTCAGCATCGTTCGCGATGAGATCGGTGCCATCTCTTATGCTGTGACCCCACTCAACTTTAGCGGCGATATTACCCTGTGTCCACATTTGGATTTCGACGTTAAAAACGAAGACAGCAACTACGACGAGAAGTTTTGGGACGCCGTTTCCGGTGGCCAATTCAATAGCACCAGCTACGTACACGCCAAAACGAAAAAAACCGGCTTCGAAGTCAGTGTCGCCATGCGCAACTCATTGACTTTGGACGGCCAAAACAACGCATGGACCGCAAGCAGCGACGCCAAGCACATGTTCGTGAGCGAATGCACCAAAACTGCGGTCGCGGAAGGACAAACCTTGCGCCTCGACAAATTTGTGGCGGTGCTCTCTAGCATGAACCACGCGAGTGGAGATCTAGACGCATCCGCTACCCAACTCGCCTTGAAGGCACAAGAAGCAGGGTACGATGCACTTTTGGCGGAGCAGCAAAACGCCTGGGCGACCAAATGGGAAACCTCAGACATCGAGATTGAAGGCGATGCGGAAGCCCAGCAAGGGATTCGTTTCAACATCTTCCATATGAACCAGACGTTTACTGGTGTGGACGACCGTTTGAACATCGGTCCGAAAGGATTCACGGGTGAGAAATACGGCGGTTCTACGTATTGGGACACCGAAGCGTATTGTTTGCCGTTCTACCTCGCAACTGCACAGCCTGAAGTGGCGAAAAACTTGTGTTTGTACCGTTACAAGCAGCTCGGCAAAGCGATCGAGAATGCAGAGAAGCTTGGGTTCACCGGCGGTGCTGCATTGTACCCGATGGTTACGATGAACGGTGAGGAATGCCACAACGAGTGGGAAATCACTTTTGAAGAGATTCACCGAAACGCGGCGATTGCCTATGGGGTATACAACTATGTACGCCACACAGAAGACTGGAGCTACCTCGCTGAAGCAGGCGCAGAGGTCTTGTTGGGGATTAGTAGGTTCTGGGCGCAACGTGTGAATTGGTCACAACAGAAACAAGCGTATGTGATGCTTGGGGTGACCGGGCCGAACGAATACGAAAACAACATAAACAACAACTGGTACACGAACCGTATGGCGGCGTGGACCTTGGAATATACGCTCGAAGCGTTTGCTTGGTTGAAAGCGAATGCCGCCGCTGATCTCGAACGCATTGCCGAGAAAACCGGCTTGGACATGGATGCTGAGTTCGCGAAATGGGCAGAGGTGATCGAAAAGATGTACTACCCATACAGCGCCGAGCACGGGGTGTATTTGCAGCAAGACGGCTTCTTAGATAAGGAGCAGCTGAGCGCAGACGACCTTAGCTTGGAGGAGCGTCCGATCAACCAGCACTGGAGCTGGGACCGCATCTTGCGTTCGATCTTTATCAAGCAAGCGGACGTATTGCAGGGCTATTATTTCCTAAACGACCGCTACAGCGAAGAAGAAATCAAGCGCAATTTTGACTTCTACGAGCCGAAAACGGTGCATGAGAGTTCGCTAAGTCCTTGTGTTCATGCAATTTTAGCAGCACAGATCGACTACCCCGAGAAGGCGTACGAGATGTATTTAAGAACCTCGCGTTTGGACATCGACGACTACAACCGCGAAGTACACGAAGGCTTGCACATCACCTCGATGGCGGGCACGTGGATGAGCGTGGTGCAAGGATTCGGTGGGATGAAAATCATCGATAATGAGCTGCACTTTACCCCGAAGCTGCCTAAGGAATGGAAGGGATTGACCTTCTCTATTCTGTGGCGTGGGGCGACGCTAAAAGCACATTTAACTGCCGACGGCATGGAGGTGACGCACATGGGAGGCGCTCCGGCAAAATTTGCAATAGACGGCGTTTGGCATGAAGCAAAAGCCTCATAAGTAGATATTTAGTAGTTTAGAAAGACGTCTCCGGGCGTCTTTTTTTGCGCCAATTTCAACCCAATACCACCACTTCGATGAAACCTATTTTGTCCATTCTTTTCGGCGCCCTCGCGCTGAGTTCTTGTTCTACTGAGGTGAAGAAACTCAGCCCTTCAGTGAATGCTGCCGCATTGCCGTCGCCGTATGTGCACCAAGGAGACACCTCCGAATTTCACGTTGAGGATTATACCCTAGAGCAAGGTGCGGTGCTGAGCGGACTGCCTGCCGGTGTGTATTCTTTTGAGAAGGAACCTGGAGTGTACAGCATTTTTGGCACGCCAGATTTTACCCTAGGAACGGCACGAATCTCCTCGAGAACGGGAAGTTTTGAGGTTCCGTTTTTCCGTGGAAGCAAACGCGCAGTGTCCTTTTCTGTAAAGGGCTTTGAAGGCCAAGATGTGAAAGTCAAAGGCGAGTTCAATGCTTGGAACGCGGAGGCGAGTTTTTTGACGTGGAACGATACGGCGTGGACCATGCCGCTAGTGGCAGAGCCGGGGGATTATGCCTATAAATTGGTGGTGGATGGCAAGGAAGTGCTGGATACCGTGTACAATACGAAGACCGTTGCGAACGGGATGGGCGGCTATAATAACGTCTTTAGTGTTCGAGCGTTAGGGGAGAAAACGCCATTGTCAGTAGCGTTCATAGCGCACGATTATCAGCAACTGATGTTTTCACCCGTACCCGATGAGCAGGAACTGTTAGTGCTGTGGAACAACACGCCCCTCGAGGTGAACCGTTCGCCGCTGGCAACGACTGTTCAAATTCCAGAAGCAGCGAAGGGCTACGAAAAATCTTGGGTACGTGTGTACAGTGCGCGCGATGGAAAATTGGCACCGGATGTGCTTATTCCAATGAAAAATGGCGCAGTGGTAGAACAGACCAGCGCACTCGACCGCACCGACTGGCACACTTCCGTGATGTACTTCGCCATGATCGATCGATTCCACAACGGGACCACAGAAAATGATCACCCACTAGAGGATACGAGCGTTCACCCACGTGCCAACTACAAAGGCGGGGACGTCGAAGGACTGCGCGCTAAGATCAACGACGGCTATTTTGACTCGCTCGGAGTCAACACCCTATGGATCAGCCCGATCACTCAGAACCCGGAAGGGACTTGGGGACTTTGGAATCAAGGAGGACCTGTGAGCACCTTCTCCGGATACCACGGGTACTGGCCGGTGAGCACGATCAAGCCCGACTACCGCTTTGGAACACCGTCTCAAGTACATGCCTTCTTAAACGATGCGCACTCGCGCGATAAAAATGTGTTGCTGGACTACGTGGCAAACCACATTCACCAGGAGCACCCCATCTACCAAAACCACCCCGAGTGGGCGACGCCGAAGTACACAGACGACGGAAGACTGAACACGCAGCTGTGGGATGAGGAGCGACTGACGACTTGGTTCGATACGTTCTTGCCTACGCTCGAACTGCGCAACGACACGGTAGCGGACTGGATGAGCGACAGTGCACTCGTGTGGATCGAGGACTATCCGTTCGATGGGTTCCGCCACGATGCAACCAAGCACATTCCGATGAATTTCACGCGACTATTGACGAAAAAGATTCGCGAAAGAAGCAATCAGCACGTCTACCAGATCGGCGAGACGTACGGTTCTGATGAGCTGATCGCAAGCTATGTAGGGAGCGGTAAGGTCGATGCCCAATTCAATTTCAACCTCTACGATGCCGCCTTCGAAGCCTTCACACAAGAGGGAATCTCGTTCGACAGGCTTCGGAAATCGCTGCAAAGCTCTCTGAAATATTACGGACACCACCACCTGATGGGGAACATTTCGGGCAACCAAGACAAGCCGCGTTTTGCTTCAGTGGCGAGCGGAGATTTGCGCCCGGGCGAGGATTCGAAAAAGGCGGGTTGGACCCGTACGATTCCACCGGCAGGGGAACGCGGGTTTAGAAAATTGGCCAGTATGCATGCCTTTAATATGGCCGTTCCTGGAATTCCGATCATTTACTACGGCGACGAGATCGGTATGCACGGCGGGAACGATCCGGACAACCGCAAAATGATGCGCTTCGACGACTATACCGAGCAAGAGCAAGCCCTATGGACTCGTGTAGCGGCACTGATCGAGCTTCGTACGAGCTCTATGGCGCTGAATTATGGCGCTACCGACCTCTACCAACCGCGCGAAGATGTGCTGGTCGTAGAACGCACCTACCTCGATGACACCGTGCGCTTCTTCTTCAACAACTCGAAAGAGGACCGCTATTTGGGCAAATGGGACATCACCGTTCCTGCCGATGACTTTACCTATCAACACATAACTGAGAACGAATGAAAATGATTCCTGTACTTCTCGCAGCGGCCCTAGGTGTGGCAAGCTGCGCTGCTCCTGAAACTGCGCCCGAAACCACTCCTGAAGCCGCAAGCACCGCTTGGGAAGATGCGAAGCTGCCTGAATGGGCGAAAAGTGCGAACATCTATGAAGTGAATGTGCGCCAGTTCACCCCAGAGGGTACGCTGAAGGCCTTTTCTGAACACCTTCCGCGACTCGCAGAGATGAATGTGGACGTGCTTTGGTTCATGCCGATACAGCCCATCGGAGAGTTGAACCGCAAAGGAGAATTGGGCAGTTATTATTCGATAGCAGACTACACGGCAGTAAATCCTGCGTTTGGAACGCTCGAAGATTTTCAAGCAATCGTGGAAGAGGCACATGAACTAGGCATGCACGTTATCCTAGACTGGGTGGCGAATCACACGGCTTGGGACCATCCGTGGGTCGAGACGAATGATGACTTTTACTCGCGAGACGAAGACGGTACTTACCCCGTAGAAGCTTTGGGCAATGACGGTGGAAAAACCGGCTGGACCGATGTCGCTGATCTGAACTACGACGCGGCGTTACTTACCGACAGCATGACCGCGGAAATGGACTGGTGGGTGCGCAACACAGGCATCGACGGGTTCCGTTGCGATATGGCCGGTATGATACCTTATGCGTTCTGGGAACACGCCATTCCTACCCTTCGCGAACAACACGGACCGCTATTTTTCCTGGCAGAATGGAGCGAGCCGCACCTGTTGAGCACTTTCAACGCGGACTACGGCTGGGAATTTCACCACCTGATGAACGACATTGCAAAAGGGCATAAAACCGTTGCTGATCTCGCTGTGTATGCCGCAAAGAATGACACCGTATACCCGGACGATGCGATGAAACTGTACTTCACTTCGAACCACGATGAGAACAGCTGGCAAGGGAGCGCTATCGAGCGTATGGGCGAGCACGCACGTGCCTACTTTGCACTCAGCTTTATGATGGAACAAAGCATACCGCTACTCTACACGGGGCAAGAGGCTGGGATTGAGTACCGATTCCCGTTCTTTAGCAAAGACACCGTGGGTGTCGACTGGGCTGCGAACAAAGACCATGCAGACTTTTATGCTGCGTTGTATGCCTTGAAGCACGAACACACAGCATTGTGGAACGGTAAATATGGCGCCGCCATGCAGCTTGAGGTAGACACCGCTAGTGGAAGTGCGATGATTTCGCGCGAGGTACCTGGAGAAGACCTTGTTGTGGGTGTATTCAACTTCACGGATCAGGCTTCGGCATTTACAGCGCCGGAGGGACTCGATCTCGTTGCCGAGGTGAAAGGGGCGAAGATCTACGCATCGAAATTGGATTAAAGGCAGTAACTTTAACCGAGTAAAAGAACCACCAGATGTACAAAATCACAGGAAAAAACGCCTTCGAAGTGGCCCCAAGTGAAGGGAAAGCAGAAGGGTTGATCAACGGCGACTTTTATGCGCTCGACATCGAAAAAATAGACGGAAATACGTGGCATATCATCAAGGACAACGCTTCGTACTACGTGCAATGGATCGAACGAAATGAAGAGGCCAAAACCTTTACCCTAAAGGTAAATGGCGCACTCATCACCCTCGAGGCAAAGAACGATTTTGACTTGCTACTCGATAAGATGGGCATGGCAAATCTCGGCGGTTCTAAGGCATCAAAGCTCAAGGCACCCATGCCCGGAAAAGTCCTCGAAATCATGGTGGAAGTCGGACAAGAGGTCGCAAAAGGAGAAGGTCTACTCATCCTTGAAGCCATGAAAATGGAAAATGTTCTCAAAGCGGAAGACGGCGGGATTGTGAAATCTGTGAACGTTTCTGTAGGCGAGGCTGTTGAAAAGAATAACGTACTTATAGAATTTGAATCATGATGAAATCTACCCTATTTGCTGCCGTTGCAGCTACAGCACTACTCGCTTCATGTGCAAACGGTGAAGCTGAACCGGCAGCAACTGAAACCTCTCACGAGGGACACGAGCACCACAACCACGAAAGCATGGATCCTGCAGATGTAGATGAAGCTACAGGACGTGTGTTCTTCGGCAATCTCGAAAACGGAGATACCGTCGCTAACCCGGTTTACATCGAGTTTGGTGTAGAAGGCATGGACGTTCGTCCTGCAGGAGAGATCGTTGAAGGAACTGGTCACCACCACCTTCTGATCGGCAATGCGTTTTTAGCGAAAGGCGAAGTCGTTCCCGCTGATGAAGCAAACATCCACTACGGCGGCGGTCAAACCTCTGACACCGTGAATTTACCGATGGGCGAAGTTCGCTTAGGTATGCAGTTTGCAAATGGCGTTCACGCGAGCTACGGCCGTGACATGAGCGCTTCGATCAAAGTATTTGTAAAGTAGTTTAGGTGGGCACGCGCCTATTGAAATACACGCTTCTCATTAGTTTTTGGGCACTTCCATGGTTTGGAGGTGCCCAAACTGCTTTACACCGTTGGGGAACAGTTCTTCCGAAGCCTTCAAGTGAGTTTCGTTCGGAGTTTGTTTTTGGAAAAAACGGCACCAATTCTGCCCTCATTGCGCAGATGACTTCCTATGCCGCACAAATCAGTTTGAGCAACTATGGATCATTCTCGGTTTCGGTCTTTGATCATGCGAATGGTGGATTGAATCAGGAGGCGTTTGAAATTGGCTCTAAATCGCACATCGTAGGATTGTCGGGAGACGCAGACCACATTTATGTCGGAATCCGCTACACAGATTCACTTTACGTGGCCAATTCCCTGATCGATATCGCAGACCCATGGACCCCAAGCACCCTGCTGCTCTCTTGGAGCCTTTCTGGAGACAGCATCGCATGGACCCAACCCATCACCTCCCTTCAAGACTTTTGCTATGCGCCGTCCTTCGGGTTTAAAGTGCTCACCTCACACCCGAATAGCGCTGCACTACTCACCTACTCAGATCAGGGTGTGCAGCTTGACTCCATATATATTGAAGGTGCCTTGCCCGGACACCTTGCTTTAGACGACCGGGGGAATTCCTACATCAGCGGCCTCTACTCAAGCTACGATACGGTTAAAGTCGGGAACTTTAGTCATTACAGCGGCGGAACAGGCCTGCACGTGTATGCACTAAAAGTAGGTACGGACCGCAATGGAGCTTGGCTTCAATCTTCCACAGATCTGAACTACGCCTTTCCTCACATCACGGTAGATCAAACGGGCCATGTATGGCTAGCTGGAGAGCTGTTCTCCTCGCAAATCTGGGGCAGCGACACCTTAGCTGGTAGCCAATGGGTCTATGACTTTTTCTTAGTTCGAATGGACACTGCGGGCGTCATCAAGGGCGCTTGGGAAACCCCGAACACCTCGAGCCTTACTGGAGACTACAGAATTGCGCAACGCCAGCCGATCGCACCAACCGATTCAGGAGTCGTCCTTATGTTAACCAACCGCGGAGGTGTCGCTTTTGATGGTCAAATCCCCTTAGGCGGTTCCACAAGTCTTATGGACCGAGGTGTAACCTTTCTCGAATTTCACGACGAGTACAAACGCGGCGAAACCTTCACTGCCGGAGAAAACAGTAACGTTAGCGCTTCTGGTGTAACCACTGCATGGAACGGAGCTGTTGGCTTGTGGGGAGCAGGCTTTTTCTTTTCAGACAGCTTGGATTGCAACGCTGAGGTCTTTCCTATGGACTCGGTCTATAACGACTTTATCGGCACCTTGTTTTTCGATGTGTTTGCCACAACGCCCGAGACGCTGGTACCGAACACTATGATCTACCCGAATCCGACGAGCGATGTTATCTACCGCCGCCCTTCATGGGACAGCGACCAGTATTGCTTTATCTACGATGTCCGAGGAACATTGATCTTCGAAGGACATCCTTCTGAATGGACCGCAAAAAGCGTAGAGAGCGGCGTATACATCCTCCGCACCCTGGATGGAGCACGTACAAAGTTCCTAGTAAGGCACTAGCTACGGAGTTTAAAAATTATCCCCGTCGATCAGATTACCGAGACCGCCAAGCAGCGAGCCTTCTCCCTTTTTCTTACCACCGCCTTGTGGGGCATGGCGCAATACACGATGTGCAAGTCGGCTGAAGGGTAAGCTTTGCAAGTAGACCGTACCGTGCCCTGAGATCTTCGCTAAGAAGAGTCCTTCCCCACCGAAGAGCATAGAACGCATAGATCCTGCACGTTCGATGCTGTAGTCAAGTGTGCTGTCAAATGCGACCAAACATCCGGTGTCTACGAAGATTTCGCCACCAGTAAGCTCCTTTTTGACGACCGTTCCCCCGGCATGCAAGAAGGCCATTCCGTCCCCTTCGAGGCGCTGTAAGATGAAGCCTTCTCCTCCGAAAAGTCCTGCACCAATTTTTTTCGTCAACGCTATGGAAACTTTCGTACCCTTCGCCGCACACAAAAATGCATCGCGCTGACACAAGAGTGAGCCTCCGAATTTGCTGAGGTCCATCGCCTCGATGCTGCCTGGATACGGCGCAGCAAACGCGACTTGTTTCTTACCGGCGCCTTGGTTGGTGAAATGGGTCAAAAAGAGTTGCTCGCCCGTAAGCAGGCGCGATCCCGCTTGAAGCACCTTCCCGAAAAATCCTTCGTTCGGGTTCGAGCCATCGCCCATCTTCGCCTCAAAAGCAATCCCCGAATCCATCCAATTCATACTACCGGCCTCGGCAATAACCGTCTCTCCGGGGTCTAATTCGATACTCACCACCTGCATGTCATTGCCCTCGATGGTGTAGTCTATTTCATGTGATCTTTGCATAAGTTAGGGCGTTTTGTTGGACAGAAAATTCGGAAATTTTCTCGAAAAAGAGGGTACGGCAACGGCCAAAGTTTTGTGAATACGACCCTATTTGATCGTGTACGCGAGCCCTACACCAAACACCGTGCGACGTTGCCACGCATCCACCTGGTCAATATCTCGCAACAGCTGCAAGTGGGCGTTCACCGAAAATGCTTCCTTGATTTTGTACAAGGCAATCAGATCCAAGCTGACATCCACAGCGCGTGGAGCTGTTGCATAGTTGTAAAAGACATCGGCTTTCGCATTGATACTGAACTCCTCGGTGAGTTGCTGTGCGTAGTTCACGGTGGCTTTTGCCCCCGCCTCCAAACGCCAAGTTGCACCAGTGTCTACCCCAAAGGCCGCTTTGTCGCGAAGGTCTTGGTCCAGAACGGTCGTGCTTTTACCCGCAAGTGGCGAAAGAAAAACTTGCCAATGTTCCCAAGAATTGTTTCCAAAACCGAGTGAGAATTGGCCATAGATGGGAGCGCCAAACGTAGAGATTGGAGTGCCCGTGGTGTCCCCAGCGGCGAATCCAGGAGCGAATTGGGTACGGACATTTACCTGACCGGAAAGATTCCAATCGGTCTTGCGCGGCGAACCCGTAACGGTCGTTGTGAACTCTAATTTATCCGCGTTCTTCGTAAAAACACCCGCTTGACGCGAGAGTCCATAATTTCCTTCGAGCAGGTGTACTGTCGTGAATTGTTCCCCTTTCTTGGTCCAATTTTCACGCAACAAAAACGATACAGTAGCGCTGTTCTCACCCCCCGCATTCCAGTTGTTCAAATCTGTGAATGCACCAGAGGCGCTGTACAAGGCCGTCCGTACATAAATGGGGGTCGGTACAACTTCAGCATCCACGTCTTCGGTAGATTGTCCGTGCAATAAGGGTGCAGTAAGCAGGGCCGCTGCGAGCGCCCAAAAATTCAATGTTTTCATCTGTTGGTACAAGGTTAGGGGTGGGTAATGAAGGGGATTATTTTGATTTAAAAGCGTTAATCGCATCCTTCGCTGCCTGTGACAAGATAAGTTCGCCACTCACCGCGGCACGCTCTGCCAAAAGTTGGTCCCAATGCTCGGTACCTTCCCAAAACACACGCTTTAATCCTCGCATAGCATCAGAAGAACTGCTTAACAGCTTCGAAACTAAGGCTTCTACCGCAGCATCCATTGCTTGCGTATCATCAAATACGTCATTGTACAAACCGCGCTCGTGTGCCCACTGTGCACTGCGCCATTCTGTAGCATTGATCGCAAGATCCGTCATCCCTGATAGGCCCAATTTTCGTTCCACCGCCGGACCCACAACAAAAGGCCCAATACCTACGGCGAGCTCGCTCAGTTTCACCGCAGCATGCTTGGTCGCAAAACAGTAATCTACGCTCGAGGCCAAACCTACGCCGCCGCCTACAGCCTTGCCTTGCACACGGCCAATGATCAGCTTTGGACAGGTACGCATCGCATTAATCACGTTCGCAAATCCGCTAAAGAACACTTTCCCCGTAGGAAGATCTTCGATCGCGATCAGCTCATCGAAAGATGCCCCAGCACAAAAAGCACGCTCACCCGCACTCTTCAGTACGATCAGCTTCACAGCAGCATCTTCGCCTAACGCTGTGATGGTCTCCGCGAGCTTTGCCAGTACTTTCCCCGGCAAAGAGTTGGACAACGGGTGAAAAAATTCGACGGTAGCGAGTCCACGTTCGTCTGTAACAACCTGTACCCCACCTTGATTAATAGCCTGATTCATATTCTGTTATAGTATTTGAGTATTGTGTTCAGAAGAGTACTCGATGCGCGTTAACATGCTGTGATACGCCTTGTAAAAGTCCTTCCCTTTTGATTTCGCTACAGCGTGGGTATTGTTTCTACGCCACTGATCTACAGCTTCTAAAGACTCCCAATAGCTGATAAATATCGTTCTGCCCGCATCGTTTTTGACACTCTCGTAGCCCAAATAGCCGGGAACATCACCCACTAAGCCCAGGGTTTGTTCGCCCAACTCCTCGTATTCTTCATGCTGATTACCAGCAAGGTAACTGAAGATGTTCGCATACTTAGCGCCGGGAAATCGTTGATGATTCATTACGCTTGATCTATTTTCTTTACCATGGTCAAAATGGTGGCTACAGCGACCACTTCGTCCGTATCGTCGTACACCTCAACATAGAATTTTACGATGCCTTTTGCTACGTCGTCTTCACTGCGCTTTTCTTGATCGATCTTCTCTTTCACCGTAAAGCGAACGCCGATCGTCGTACCTGGATATACCGGCTTGGTGAAGCGTGCCTCGTCGATACCATAGTTCAGAAGTACTGGGCCTTTCTTCGCGTCTACGAAGAGACCTGCAGCCTTACTCAAGATGAAATATCCATGCGCTACGCGCCCTTCGAAGATGGTGCCTTCGAGCGAAGTCGCATCCATGTGCGCGTAGAAGTTATCGCCGCTGACGTTGGCAAAATTGGTAATGTCTGTTTCCGTAACGGTATGCTTCGCTGTGTAGACCGTGGCGCCGACCTGCAACTCTTCAAAGTGCTGACGGAACACATGCGGCTCTGCCTCTGGACGTGCCGCACCTGGCTGATATTGCGAGGTGATTGCGGTAATATCATCCGGGTGGCCCTGAACAGCAGTACGGTGCAAATAGTGCAATACTCCGCGCTTTCCGCCCATCTCTTCACCACCTCCAGCACGACCTGGTCCACCGTGCTTCATCAGTGGCATCGGCGAACCGTGACCCGTACTCTCTTTCGCCATTTTCTCGTTGACGATGTGGATTCGACCGTTAAACGCCGCAGCTTCTGTGGTGAAGGCGACGATGTCTGACGTGTTCTTGCTGACGAAAGAGGTCACCAGCGAACCACGGCCTTTCGCCGTAAGTTCCACTGCTTCGTCTATCGTTTTATATGGCATTAATGTGCTTACAGGACCGAAAGGCTCGACTTCGTGAACCGCAGTCTTGTTCATCGGGTCTGTATTCACAAAGAGCTTCGGCGTGTAGAACGCACCTGCAGCCGTTGCGCCCACGGGGTTGACCTCTGGATTGTACACGAGGTCTTGCTCCGCCATGAGCTTGTTCATCTCTGCCTCCACTCGGCCGATCTGTTCGTGGGTAGCAAGCGCTCCCATACGAACGCCTTCTGCTTGTGGATCGCCGATCACGGTTTTCTGTAGGCGTGCGATGAGTGCATCTTGGACGGAAGGGAGTAAATGTTCAGGAACCATGGCACGGCGAATGGCCGTACACTTCTGTCCTGCCTTGACCGTCATCTCGCTAGCAATCTCGCGAACGAACAGTGCAAACTCAGGGTCTTCAGGAGTAACATCTGGCCCTAACACTGCCGCATTCAAACTGTCTGCTTCGAGGTTGAACGGAACCGAGCGCTGGTTAAGATGTGGCAAGCCGCGTAGCATCTGTCCGGTAGCCGCTGAACCTGTGAAGGTTACCACGTCTTGGAAGTCGACGTGGTCGATGATGCCGTGGCCTTTTCCACTCACGAGCTGCAAGGCGCCTTCGGGAAGGATCTTGCTGTCGATGATCGCTTTGACCATGACCTCGGTAAGGTATGAGGTGTATTCTGACGGTTTCACCACCGCTGGCATTCCTGCCATGAGGTTGACCGCAATTTTTTCAAGCATTCCCCAGATCGGGAAATTGAACGCATTAATATGTACTGCTACACCGCGACGAGGAACCATAATGTGGTGTCCGATGAACGTACCTTCTTTCGATAATCGCGCCAATTCTCCATCGACGTAATACGGCAAATCTGGGAACTGACGACGCAACGATGCGTTCGCGAACAAGTTTCCAATCCCACCTTCGATATCGATCCAGCTGTCCATTTTGGTCGCACCGGTCGCCCAGCTGACGTCATAAAATTGGCGTTTGATGCCGTTCAAATGCAACGCCAATGCTTTAAGCATACGTCCGCGCTCCTGAAAAGTCATCTTGCGCAGGGCCGGTCCACCCACAGTGCGCCCATAGTTCAAAATCGCCTCGAAATCTAGCCCTTGCGAGCTGACCTCAGCGTACGCCTCCCCAGTAATGGCGTGGTGTGCGGTATATTCAACCCCAGACCCCTGTTCCCAATTCCCAAGGATATAATTCTTAACTGTGTTCATCTATTTATGCGTTTGATAGGTTCCTTTATGTGTCGGTCGATCCGCCTCTAGTTCGCGCAGCGGCTCCACCTCTTTCACAGTATCTATGCACTGCTGGGCCAATTCCATATACAGCTCCGTACCCTCCGTTTTCCAAGCTAGCATCTCATCGCTCACCTGTTTCACCACGCGACCCGGGTTCCCAACGAAGATACTGCGCTCTGGTACTACCGTATTTTGAGGCACAAAAGCCAAAGCTCCGACGATCGAACCCGCACCCACCGTGCAATGATCCATCACCACAGCGTTCATGCCGATCAGCACATTCTCCTCCAGCGTTCCGCCATGAATGATCGCACCGTGCCCAACATGGGCCATCTTTTTAAGCCGAGTCTCCGTCCCAGGAAACATGTGTACCGTGCAGTTTTCCTGCACATTCACACCTTCTTCTAAAACGATACGTCCCCAATCCCCACGTAACACGGCACCGGGACCGACATAACATTTCGGGCCGATCACCACATCACCCGTGACATTTGCCTGCGGGTGAACAAAGGCCGTTTCGTGCACGACGGGAATGAAATTTAGGAATTGGTAAATAGCCATATTAAGCGCGCTCTAAAATGGTAGCATAGCCCTGGCCCACACCGATACACATCGTGACCAGCGCATATTTTTTACCCGTCTCTTGCAACTCCAAGGCTGCAGAATGCAGGATGCGTCCGCCCGTCACCCCTAGCGGATGTCCAAGCGCTATCGCACCACCGTTCGGGTTGATACGAGGATCGTCGTCCGCCAAACCAAGCTCGCGCGTACACGCCAAAACTTGGGCAGCAAACGCCTCATTCATCTCAATCACGTCCATATCCTCGAGCGTTAACCCGGCCTTCGCTAGTGCTTTTTTCGAAGCTTCCACTGGGCCAATTCCCATGATACGAGGCTCCACTCCAGCAACGCCCGAACTCACGATACGAGCAAGCGGCTTCAGTCCGTGCTGGGCAACCGCTTCACCACTGGCCATAAGAAGGGCCACTGCGCCGTCGTTCAAACCAGAACTGTTCCCAGCGGTTACCGAACCGTCTTTCTTAAACGCTGCACGCAAGCCGGCCAAACCTTCTTGGGTCGTACCGGGCTTCATAAATTCATCTTCGACAAAAACGATCGGGTCCTTCTTGCGCTGTGGGATCTCCACTGCAAATTTTTCCAAACGGAAACGTCCGCGCTCCTGAGCACGCGCGGCTTTTTGCTGTGACCAGAAGGCAAAGGCATCTTGGTCCTCACGGCTAATGCCGAATTTCTCCACCAAATTTTCAGCCGTCTCACCCATCGCATGCGTGCCGTAGAGCTCCTTCATCTTTGGGTTAACAAAACGCCAACCGAACGAGCTGTCGTACATCTTGCTGTCTGTGCCATAGGCACTCTGGCTTTTACTGACCACATACGGACCACGGCTCATGTTTTCCACACCACCGGCAATGAAAAAGTCGCCGTCTCCGGCCATGATCGCACGGTGCGCATGAATCGCGGCACTCATCCCCGAGGCGCAGAGTCTGTTGACCGTTTCTCCCGGAACCGACCAAGGCAGTCCAGCGAGCAAAGCTGCCATGCGAGCTACGTTTCTATTGTCTTCTCCTGCCTGGTTGGCACAACCCAAAATCACGTCATCGATCAGCGCTGGATCTAAGTCCGGATGCTTTTCGAGGAGTTTCGAGATGGCCATTGCAGCAAGGTCATCCGTACGGACGGCTGCAAGGGTGCCTTTGAATTTGCCGATCGGCGTACGTACGCCGTCTACGATATAGGTCTGTTTCATAGATTCCATGATTTAGAGGTGCGGTACACGGTCCCTTTGAACCACGCCACGCGCTCCCCTGAGGTATTTGTGATGTCTATTTGGTACAACCCGGTTTTACGGGTCTCACTGATCTGTGTCGCACGCGCCTGTAGCTGATCTCCCGTCTTCACTGGGGCCAAGTGATGAATGCTGGTTTCTACACTCAAACTCTGCACACCCCCGCCGTTCGCGGCAAAGGCCAAGGCGCTGTCGGCCAAAGAATAGGTGATGCCGCCATGGGCTATGCCGAATCCGTTGGTCATTTCTTCTCGAACGGTCATGGCCAAAAGTGCCTCGCCGGGTGCCGCCTCGATCACCTCTATCCCCAACCATGCACTAAAGGCATCGTTGCGCATCATGTGGTCGACTATAGCTCGTGCTGAATCACTCATCTTAGGCGTCCGCTTGGGTTTTGTCTTGAAGCACGGCCATCTCCATGGCGTCCACGGCGCAGTCTAAAAGGAACAAGAGGTTGCCGGCGCTTTCCGCGTCACTAGGTGAATTCTCTACGACGTAGAGGTAGAGTTCGCTCAGGGTATTTGGTGAACTGCTCAGCTTGATGAGCGCTGGAGTATCTACACCGTTGTCTTCCTGATGCGTTTCATAGATTTCCATTTTCTCCTCAATGATGCCCTGCCATTTTTCATTGCTCAGCATCGTCGTACGCCACCCCATTTTTTGGAACGACCACTTCAAAACGAGCACGGCTTTTAGCATGTTGTTGTGTGCCAGCTCATCCATGCCTTCATCGGCCTCCATGAGTGTGCCCATGAGGTACGGCTGCTGGTCGAGAAAATCGTCGAATTGGCTCTGGTAGAATTCCGCCTTCCAGCCTTCTACCTCAAGCATGCTTTCTTTTAGAGAGATTGCTCCGTCGTTATTGGGTGTATTCATGCTCACGAATTTAAGCATAAAAAAAGCCCCAAACACGAGGCTTGGGGCATTCCAACTAACACATCAAAATATGACTGACATCACATTTTACCTTTCATCATGTAGTTCCAGTACATGTACGGCAAGCCGAACTTCTTAAGGATCCACATGCTATAGTTTTCCTTGGTCGTATCCACAAACTTGCTGAGGAACGGGTCGGAATCACGAACGTTGTTGTATTTGAATTCGGCCAATACCATTTTGCCGTATCCAGTTACCAAAGGACAGCTGCTGTATCCTTCGTATTTTTTATCACTCAACACGCTGCGTTCCATGTGCGCCAAAACGTTTGCTGCGACCACAGGGGCTTGCTTGCGAATGGCTGCACCTGTCTTCGCTGTTGGAAGCGCTGCAGAATCCCCTAATGCAAACACATTCGGGTATTTGTTGTGCTGAAGTGTATTGATATCTACATCAATCCATCCACCCGGAGTACCGTTAGATAGCGGGCTATTCTTGATGAAGTCTGGCGCGCTTTGTGGTGGCGCTAAATGCAAGAAATCAAAGGGAAGAACGAAGGTAGAGTTGCCGTCTAGACGCTCGCCGAGGCCTTCACCTTCATTGATTGTACAGTCGTTTTCACCCGGCTTTGCATTTTTAAAATGCACCTCCTTTTTGTCGATATCGATCTTGGTGATGGCGTAGAACGGCTTGAAATGAATGCCTTTACGGTGAATGACTTGATTGAGTGTTTTTGCAAACTCAGGAACCCCGAAAATGACCGATCCTGGTGTAGGGAAAACCACTTTAGTCTTGGCTTTAACACCTGTTTTCGCCCAATAATCGTCTGCGAGGTACATGATTTTTTGTGGAGCACCACCACATTTGATTGGGGTCGTCGGCTGCGTAAAAATCGCATTACCGCCCTTAAAGTTTTGTACGTTTTCCCAAACCTTTTCTGGGTCGGTGTAGTTCGAGCAAACAATGCCCTTTTCTAGACCTTCTTTAAGTCCCGGAATTCCATCCGTGTCTAACTGAATACCTGGAGCAGCGATCAAATAATCGTAGCTCAATGCGCCAGTAGCCTTAGTTTCAACAGTGTTGTTATCCGCATCGATGGTCGTTACAAAGTCCTTCACCCATTCACAACCGGAAGGAATCACTGAAGACATCGGTCTACCGGTCTTCTTCTTGTCATACGTTCCGCCACCTACAAGGGTCCAAGCCGCTTGATAGTAGTGCGTATCCGCAGGGTCTACAATAGCTATAGTGAGGTTTTTACGCTCGTTTTTGATCTGAGCTGCAGTCATGATACCCGCCGTTCCGGCACCGATCACAACAATGTTGAAGTGTTTTGACATGACGTTTAATGTTTAGAATCATGCCCAATCTACTACCTCTTATTAAAGGTCAACGTGACATTTATCACCTTGTACACCCCCTAACACTCACCCCTTCAACATATTAGTATGTGGAATTCCGTCTTCTAGAAATTCTTTTCCAAGCGGGGCATACCCTTGTCTCCCGTACCAATTCAACAAATACGACTGTGCCATGATCTTGATCGGACCACACTCGCCCAAACCGAACAGCACCTCTTCAGAGCGTCGCATCAGCTCCACCCCTAGATCGCCACCGCGATGATCCTTAGCGACGATCACGCGCCCGATAGACGCCTCGGGGTAACACACACCGGCTTCGAAAATCCGCGTGCATGCCACTGCCTTACCCGCCTCTTCTTTCCAAAGGTGAATGGCCTTTTGATCGAGATCGTCCATGTCCTGATACACGCAATCCTGCTCCACGACAAAGACTTCACTTCTCAGGCGCAGCAATTCATAGAGCTCCTGCACCGAGCATTCATCAAACCTTCTAACTTTCCAAGACATGTACCTTCCGTTTTTTGTTCCCCATTCTATCCCACAACAACGCCAGTAGGAAAATAGCGCCCAGCAAGGTACTTATGGTTCCTGCAATACTGGTTTCTAGAACTTTACTCAAACCATAACCGCCTAATGCGCCCAGTAATGAAAATACTGCCGTCAGTGCCAGCATCGGACGAAGCTTCTGAACTACTAAATAAGCCGTAGCCGCTGGGGCTACAAGCAAGGCTACAACGAGGATAGCCCCCACACTTTCAAAGCTCACGACGGTTGCTAAGCTGACCATGGACATGAGCGAAAGATTCCAAACACCCACAGAAATTCCTAAAACTGCGGCATAGTCTTCATTAAATGAGGTCATTTTCAAGCCTTTGAAACCGACTATTAAATACGCAACTACAGCCAGCAACAAGATTCCCGAAGACCATAAGGCCACCGGTCCTAAGGACCTACCGCCCAGAGTCCAAACGTCAAAAGGCACATAGGCGATCTCTCCATAGAGCACACACTCCTGGTCGAGATCCACACTGTCGCTCCAGTAGGTGATCATCACTACACCTGCTGCGAACAGGGTGGTAAAAGTCATACCGATACTAGCGTCACTTTGCACTTTTAAACGCTTGCGGAGTACTTCGATCAACACCGTGGCTAGAACGCCGACGAGTGCTGCACCGAGGAACATGAATACACTCGCTCGGCTCTGTGCGATCCAGTAGGCTACCGCGATGCCAGGAAGTACGGCATGCGAGATGGCGTCACCGACCATGGTCATCTTGCGAAGCACTAAAAAGGCACCGAGCAAACCACACGCAAGTGCGATGAAGGAGGCTGTGAGTGCTATGGCAAGTGAAGGGTTCATCGGTGAAGCGAGCAGATTAAAGGGATTTTAAATAGGCCGCTAATGGGAATCGGTAGCTGACACCGGTTCCAAAGAAAAAGCCATTGGTAGGGAGTCTTGAACCAAATTCAGTGCTGAGATCTACCCCTGCGTACACGTCGAGCTGCAAGTCGTTCGAAAGAAGTTTCGTGAACCCACCATCGATGTAGGGAGTGGTATACAACTGGTTTCCGCCCCAAGTGAATTCTGAGAAATACTCCAGGTAAATGCCAAAGTCTCGACCCAAGTCGTAGCCTGCAGCAAATGAAAACATACCGGCGTCGATAAATCCGTTCGATCCATTTAAACCTCCAGAGAAACCGATGTTTGAGGCAATGCCAAAGCGGTCAGTAAGGGATTTTTCAAGCATGAGTCGTTGCTCATGAAAAACGGTATTGGATTGGAATTGGGCTACATAATCCCCGGCCACCAAAAAAGGGAAACTCGCATGTGAAAGCCACGTGGTTTGAGGCAAAAATTCTGTTTCCTCTAGAAGGTTGTATTTGAATCCGAAGGTAACGGGCTGAATGCCCGTTCTGCGCAATGGACTTAAAATACCTGCTCCAGTAATGTTCTCCGTGTTCGCATTGATGACGGCACGTACCTCAAATTTCTTGTTGATGCCAAAACGGAGCACTTCCTCGACCTGATGACGATCACGACGCTCTTGAGCTCCAAAGGTTTGCTGTGACTGAGAAAATTGGTACCCACCCTCATACTGAAACCAGCCCACAGGCGTGATTTGCGCACTTTCGGTAATGTCCGGTCGATCGGTCGCAATAGCATCCATCTCTTCCACTTCTGTGACCAATTCCTGCCCCATCGCCCAAGGGCCTGCAAGCACCATCACTGCTACAATCCATCTATTCATTTTCATACGGTATCAAACTTTGATGCGGGTCACGTTCTGGCGTGCCCAATTCTTTAATTAACAAACTTTCTATCTCCGGGGTAATCACATGTTCCATGGTCTCCGCCTGCGGGTGAATGTGATCCGCCGCCATGCCCAGCCTTTCTGTCAGGTACAGCTCCCAAAGGCGGTGCAACCGCACCACTCTCCGACCTTCCACGCGACCCATCTCGGTCAAACCGTACGAAGGGCCATGTGCTTCACTAGTAGAGGAACGCTCCACTATCCACAATCGTTTCTTCAAATCGCGCAACCCGCGGCGCACATCCTCATCGCGCATCGCTCGGATCTCCATCATTCCTTTCAAGCTGAGCTGTACACTTTTTTCTTGACGTTCCTCCTGTGAATACAGCAGCTTCAGTAAATTTTCACGTAAGGTCTTCGCACGGTGTGCACGTGCCCTTCTGCGCTTAAACAGCAGCCCTTTCTCAGGCGCAAACAATAACGAACCGAAGCCCAGCACACCCAGTACAAGCACGACCCAAGGACCGGTAGGCATCTTCGCGATACTGCTCGAGATGAGCGTTCCGGCCGCAGCCGACAAAGCCGCGATCAAAGCTGCGATTCCAAGCATCGCGGGCAATGATTTTGTCCACGCGCGTGCTGCCGCGGACGGGGTGATCAACAAGGCCGCCATGAGCACTACACCCACGGTTTGAATGCCGATGGTCACCGCCAAAACCGTGAGTACTGTGAAGGTGAATCGAATGACACCGACGGGCAGACCTATCGCATGCGCAAAATCTTCATTAAAGGTCATCAGCTGGAAGCCCTTGTAAAACAGTCCGACGCCGACTAAAAGCAGTACCGCTAATCCAGAAAACGTGTAGACATCGAGCATGGTGATGGCTGCGGCTTTACCGAGCAAATAACGCTCGAGCCCGGCTTGCTGGCCCTGACCGAGGCGCTGCACATAGGACATGAGCATGATGCCAAAGCCAAAAAACGTGGAGAGTACGAGGCTTACGGCGGTATCGCTCTTGAGTTTCGTGCGTTGCTGGATGTAGCTAATGCCATAATGAGCGACGAGTCCTGCGACTAAGGCGCCGAAGATGAGGTAAACGGGATGACGACCTTCCCCAAGGATAAACGCAAGTACTACACCCGGCAACAAGGCATGGGCGATGGCATCACCCACCAAGCTTTGCTGCTTGAGGTAACTAAAGGCACCGACGACAGCGGCTGAAGAAGCCAGCAGCATAGTGCCCAGGAGTACTTTGAGGAAAATTGGGTCCATAAGTAACGGTTATTCCGGCTTGTCTTCCTTAAAATCAGGTTCACGCAATGGGAATTCCGTCGAACCGATCAAATCGCCAAGTTTCGAAAGCACCGTGAGTCGACCGCCGTACGCCTCCTGCAAAAGCTCCTTCGTGAAGACTTCTTCCCGCGGACCAGCGGCCACTAAACGCGTGTTGAGCAAGACGATCCAGTCGAAGTATTCGTTCGCCGTTTGCAAATCATGGTGGACAATCACTACGGTTTTGCCCTCGTTCTTCATGTCACGAAGCAACTTCAGGATGGCATCTTCCGTCGCTGCATCCACGCCTACAAAAGGCTCGTCCATCAGGTAGATGTCCGCTTGCTGAGCGAGGGAACGGGCGATAAAAACGCGCTGCTGCTGACCTCCGGAGAGCTGTGAAATTTGGCGGTGTGCAAACTCTAAAAGATTCACTTTTTCCAGCGCCTCGGTGGCGATTCTACGGTCCTCTTTGGTGATGCGCTTGAATAGATTGTTTTTGCGGTAACGCCCCATCAACACAACGTCCATGACATCTGCTGGGAAGTCCCAATCGACACTTTCGCGCTGCGGTACGTAGCTCACACGTTCACGTACGTTGTCGAGCGGCTCACCAAAAATCTCGGTATACCCGCTGTCCGGTTTGAGCAGTCCCATAACGGTTTTCAACATGGTCGTTTTACCGGATCCGTTCGGCCCGACAATACCGATGATTTTCCCCTTCGGCAGGGTGAAATCGACATCCCATAACACCGGCTTGCTGTGGTAGCTGACGGTAAGATTGTGTACTTCTATACTTTTTTCCATCACTCGAATGATTTTAAAACTTGTGTAGTGTTGTGCTTGAAGGCGCCGATTAATGTGGCTTCTGGCGTTCCTGGCGCTCCTAAGGCATCGCTAAATAATGGCGCCCCGATCGTCACCTCGCCACCCATCTGTTCGACGGCTTCTTGCAAGGCTTGAATACTTTTTGGATTGACGCTGGTTTCGGTAAATACGGTGTTGAGTTGCTTATCGATAATGAAGGTCGCAGAGGTGCGCATGTCGCTGACACCAAACTCTGCTGCGGTCGAGATGCCCTGCAAACCGCGGACTTCGATGCCATAGGCGCGGCCAAAATAAGAGAAGGCGTCGTGTGCGGTGACCATAGCGCGCAAGGAATCCGGGACCTTGTTGGACGCACGAATCATGGCGTCATGTGCGAGGCCCAAGTCCTGAAAATAGTCCATGGCGTTTTGCTCGATGGCTTGGCGGTATTCGGGAAATTGATCAATAAGGAATTCGGCGAGTTCGCCCACGCAACGGTTCCAAAGCTGGAGGTCGAACCAAATGTGTGGATCGTAGGTATTGGGACCCACTGCAATGAGCTCGTGCGGTTGAAGGGCGCTGCTCATCGCATGTACAGGTTTTTCTGTGCCCAATTTCTCCAAGATGTCCGTCATCTTTCCCTCCAAATGCAAACCGTTGTGCAAAATGACCTCAGCACGTTGCAGTTTGGCCACATCACTTTCCACTGGCTTGTAGCTGTGCGGGTCGATGTCGCTTTGCATCAGCGCGACAACTTCAACTTCATCCGGCAACAATTGGCGTGCCGCATCCGCAACAACAGAGGTGGTCGCAAGGACCTGGATCGGGGCTTCGGGCGTACAGCGTACGAGTCCAAAGAAGGCTACGAGTGCGAGGAGGAGCTTTTTCATACGGCGATAGCGTAAATGTTAGACGACATACTGTGGCTGAGCCAAAAGAGCGCGTCGTCGTTAGATTTTAATTGGATACTAGAGTCAAAACTGGAGATGGATTCGATGGTGAATTCGCTACCGAGCTGAATTTTTAAGGTGTCCAATTGCGTGAAGAAATCCGGACCTGCATCTTCCACGCGAACCACTCTGAGGCGGTCAGACATCGAAAATTGTTGCAGCGGCTTTCCCAAAGTTGGCGGCACCGCACCGTCCGACTGCGGGATCGGGTCACCGTGCGGATCGTGGATCGGCGAGCCTAAAAATTCCGCTAAGCGCTCCACCATTTTCGGACTTTGAACATGCTCGAGCTGTTCAGCCACCGAATGCACTTCTTCCCATCCGAATCCGAGCTTCTCTACCAAAAACGTCTCCCACAAACGGTGTTTCCGCAAAATATGCTTCGCGATCGCTACGCCCTGCGCGGTCAGTTTAACGCCCTTGTAAGGAATGACCTCAACGAGTCCCTTTACGGCCAAACGTTTCACTGCTTGCGTCACCGAAGAACCCTTGGCACCCACGCGCTGTGCGAGCGCTCCATTCCCCACAGTGGATTCGCCGCCGAGGTGGTAGAGCGCTTTGATGTAGTTTTCTTCGCTTTCTGAGTGTGTTTTCACTGAGACTATAAATTTGTTTAGGCAAAGCTAAACCTTTTGTTAGCCACCACAAAACCCTGCTTCGTGTATTTTCATAGATGTGCTACCTTGCAGCTTGAACAACAGCTACCCGTGAGTCAACACACCTACTTCATATCTGATGTCCATTTGGGCGCCCCGTCCGTTGCCGTTTCTCAAGCCCGAGAGCGCCGTTTGGTCGCGTTTTTACAAGACATTCAGGCCGACTGTAAAACGCTCTATATCGTAGGCGATTTGTTTGACTACTGGTTCGAATACAAACACGTCGTTCCGCGCGGACACACACGTCTGCTCGGTATGCTCGCTTCGATGGTGGACCAAGGTCTGGAGTTGCACATTTTCACCGGCAACCATGATTTGTGGATGGCGGACTACCTCGAAGAAGAATTGGGCGCGAAAGTGCACCACAAACCCCTAGCGCTGGAGATGGACGGCAAGCGCTTTTATGTAGCGCATGGCGACGGACTTGGTCCTGGTGACGCGAAGTACAAGTTGCTGAAAAAGATCTTTACCAATCCGTTTTGCAAGTGGATCTACAACAGGCTGCACCCAAATTTTGGAGTGGGTTTCGCTGCGCGCATGTCGAGGATGTCTCGGGAGAGTCAAAGCGATGATGACCATGCGTTTTTGGGCGATCAAGAGCGCCAGCTGCAACACAGCAAAGCCGTACTGCAGGAGCAAAACTTTGACTATTTTATCTACGGACACCGCCACCATTTGAAAGATCTGCCGCTCGAGGTGGAGCGAAAAGATGGCACTAAAGTTGCGAGTCGATACCTTGTGTTGGGCGATTGGATTACCCTGGATTCGTACGCGGTTTGGGACGGAACAGAATTGGCCACAGCGACCTATAAACAACCCTAATAGCATGAAAAAGTTACTATGTACCGCGCTAGTTCTCCTCGGACTGAGCGCAGCGGCACAAGATTACAAAGGCCACTACGGCGTGGGTCTTGCGCTGGGAGAGCCTTCGGGTTTCAGCGTCAAAAAATTCAACGATCAAACCCAAGCGTTCCAGTACACGTTGGGCTACAGTTTGGTCAACGGGCAGGAAGGCATCAACATCGGTGCGGATTATTTATTGCACAACTATGACCTGATCACTGCTGAAAAAGGCAGCATTCCATTTTACTACGGAGCAGGGGTGCATTTGAAGAGCTACAACACTTCTGGGAATCAGCTTTACGCGCGAGTGCCGCTGGGTGTAGCGTACGAAATGAGCGATGTACCCCTCGATATTTTCTTTGAATTTGCCCCAGGGATCGCCGTTATTCCAGAACCGGATCTAGTGGTCAATTTCGCTGTCGGCGCACGTTTCTACTTCGACTTCAAACAAGCAGCCGAAGCCGTGGGCGACGTTCTGTAACCCTTCAGAAATCACAACGCATAAAAAATCCCCTAAGGCAACGGCCTCAGGGGATTTTCTGTTTCTAATGCTGTGCGTAGCGATTACTTCGCTGCTGCAAATTTCTCAGCAACCACTTCCCAATTGATCACATTCCAAAATGCTGAAATGTAGTCAGGACGACGGTTCTGGTAGTTCAAATAGTACGCGTGCTCCCAAACGTCCAAGCCTGCGATCGGGTGACCGGCACAACCTGCGCTAGGCATTAACGGATTGTCCTGGTTTGCTGTAGAGCAAATCTCCAATTTTCCGTCGTTCACACACAACCATGCCCAGCCTGAACCGAAGCGTGTTGCCGCTGCTGCGTTGAATTTTTCTTTCATTGCGTCCAAAGAACCGAAAGCTGCATCGATCGCTGCTGCCAATTCTCCTGTTGGAGCGCCGCCACCGTTCGGGCTCATCACTTCCCAGAACAAACAGTGGTTGTAAAAACCGCCGCCGTTGTTGCGGATCGCCGCGTTATCTGTGTGGTTTGCAAGAAGCTCTTCAATGCTCAATCCTGCCATTGCTGTACCTTCGATCGCTGCGTTGAGCTTCGAAGTGTACCCTGCGTGGTGCTTTCCGTGGTGGATTTCCATGGTACGTGCGTCGATGTGCGGTTCAAGCGCATCATGAGCGTACCCTAATTGTGGTAATTCAAATGCCATAATGAGTAGGGTTTGTTGTTATTTTCTGCGATAAAGTTAACGCAAATTCTCCACGAAGGTTTTAACTTTCGATGATAACCACATTACCAATTCCTATGAGCACACCCCCCATTTCCCCGCTTCAGGCCACCGAGCCTTTCATCGTGCTCGACGCTTCGGCGGGCTCTGGTAAAACCTACTCCCTGGTTCAGCACATCTTGCTCAATGCATTGCGCCCGAAAAACATGCCCAATGCCTACCAAAAAGTGCTGGCCATCACCTTTACGAACAATGCCGCGGAGGAAATGAAAGCCCGCCTGTTAAAGCAGCTCTTGGAGTTCGGCACAGATCCTTCCCCCGCGTCCAACGCATTTTTCACACCCATCGCTGAAGCCCTCAAGATTTCAGCCAAAGAGTTGCAACGCAGAGCGCACGCCGCAGCATCGCACATGCTGCACCACTACAGCTCCCTGAACGTGGGTACGATCGATAACTTCACCCACCGCTTGGTCCGCACCTTCACCAAAGATTTGGACCTCGACGACAACTTTGAGGTACGCCTCGATCTCGACGGCATGGTCGCCGAAGCCCTGGACTTGTTGTACAGTACGCTCGGCGATCACCCCGAACTGCGGAATACGCTCGTAGCTCTCGTCCAGGAGCGCATGAACCGCGACAAGAGCTACAACCCAGACAGCAGCCTGAAAAAGGAAGGAATGAACAGCTTTAACGAAGGCGCGTATGAGCACCTGAAGAAGCTGCCCAGTCCCGCACGGATGATGGAGATTGAGCGGGAATTGAATACAGAATTGGACCAAATCATCACAGAGGGACGGGCCATTTCAAACAAGGTTCGCGCACACTTCAAAACCTTCGAATACCACGGCACCGAAGACATGACGAACTTTGCGACGGTAAAAAATAACCTGCACAAACAATGGCACAACCTGCGCAGACACCACCTCGCAGCAGGGGCCAACGTTTGGAAATCCCGCGCTAAACAGGACGGCATCCAAGAATGGGAAGCCCTGCGCGATGAGGCCTTTGCCTTCCAAGACGCGCAACAATCGCGCTTACTACTGCTAAAACAGGCCACCGCAAAACTGCAGCAGCTCGCCGCCACTAGGGCACTTCTCGACAAATTTGACGAGATCCAGCAGAACCAAAACACCATGCCGCTGAGCGCCTTCAACAAACTCATCTCGGAGGAACTACAGCGCGAACCTACCGCCTTTATTTACGCCCGACTCGGTGAAAAGTTTTGGCACTTCTACATCGACGAATTCCAGGACACCTCAACCATGCAGTTTGAGAACATCCACCCGCTGATCGAACACTCGCTCACCAAAGACGAGAATGAAAACAGCGCACTGATCGTCGGCGATGCCAAGCAAAGTATTTACCGCTGGCGCGGTGGACGTGCGGAACAATTCATGTCGCTCGTACAAAACCACCACCCTGCCAACAAATTTGAAGGCCTGCCCCACGGTCATGAGCTCTACGGCAGACAAACCATACAGCTCGAAAACAACTTCCGAACACACGGCGCCATCGTGAAGTTTAACAACGCATTTTTCCCGAAACTCGCCGAAGCACTAACCCTACCGGACCACGCCAAAGCCTACAGTCCACAAGGCGTCTCTCAACATCCACGCGTCTCCGAAGATTTGGGAGAAGTACGGATCGATTTCTTCTCCCACGAACGCGGAAAAGCCCGCAGCGCAGAGGAATTCGAGGTCCTCATTTGCGAGGCCACCTTAGCGCGCATCCAAGAATTGCTTAAAGCAGGCCACGACTACAACGACATTGCCCTTCTGGTACGCGGAAATTCCCAAGGAAAGCGCCTGGCAAATTACCTGACCGCCCAGCACATTCCAGTACTCAGCGCAGACAGCCTCGTGCTCTCGAATGCCCACGAAAGTGCGCTCATCCTAGCCGCCGCAAAACTCTTCGTCCAAGCCGAAGACAAACCGGCGCGTTTCGAGCTGGCCTATGCCCTGACAAAACTCAGCACCCTGCCATCCGAGGTAGACCA
Source organism: uncultured Schleiferiaceae bacterium (assembly GCA_965655695.1). Taxonomy (GTDB): domain Bacteria; phylum Bacteroidota; class Bacteroidia; order Flavobacteriales; family Schleiferiaceae; genus UBA10364. The sequence continues at coordinate 41,786 of CBFHHO010000005.1, forward strand.
TTTTACCTTTCAAAAAGAGGTGGTGGACCGCGGCATCTCTGCACTCATCCAACATTTCCCGCTCGCAGCCGGACTGCTTAGCGCCGCAGAAAATTTATTCACTTTCGGCGTGCGTGTTTTCGATGCGTTCGGACTTCTCACACGGCCAAATGCGATGGTGGACGCTTCGCTAGATCTGTTGTTCCAATTCCAATCCAACGACGGCACCTTTGCCACACTTCCGCTGTGGTGGAAAGAGGAGAGCCCAAAGTGCAACGTACCTGTACCCGAAGATTTGCCGGCCGTTCGTGTGATGACCATCCACAAAAGCAAGGGCTTGGAGTTTGAGCATGTGATCATGCCTTTCGAAGTAAACTTTAAAGAAAGTGACACCGAGCATTGGATTCCGTTCCCGCATCACGACGAGCTCGAGCGCCTGCCCATCAAAAAAACGAAGGAAACGGCTGCACTATTTCCAGAGGAGCTCGCCGTACAGATCGACAACGAGAACCACTTCGACTGGATGAATATGATTTACGTGGCGATGACTCGACCCGTTGCGGGTCTGCATTTGTTCTTTTGCGCGGACAAGGCCGGGAAATTCGGAAAAGCCATTGCTGAACATCTCGAGTGGGGCGAAGGCGCCGGGAGCAAGCGCATCGGAACGCCTGTGGTGGGGGAGCAGAAGGAAAAATCCAAACGTGAAACACCGACCCAAGGTGGCATCGGGCACTTCAGCCCAGCACATTTGCGCATGAAGATTACAGCGCCAAAGGGTTGGGAAAAAGGAGGGGCCGATGCTCGAAAGTGGGGAACCTCTCTGCACCGTATTCTGCAGTTGCCGCGTGAAGTGCAAGCCACAGCGCTGCAACGTCTTTACCGTTCTGGGGAATTCTCTGTCGCCATGCAAGACCGAGCAGCTCAGGTGCTCGCAGACTTGGACCAAAAACCAGCCTGGAAGCAGCTCGAGGATGGTGATCGGGTGATTTACGTAGAGCGCAGTATTGTGGGACCAGAAGGCACACAACGCCCGGATTTAATAATTGGTTCTGAACAACATGCCTTCGTGGTGGATTATAAAACAGGGACCCACAAGAACGCGTACGATAAACAGCTCGCCGACTACGTTGAAGCATTAAAACCGACTTTTAAAGAAGTTGAAGGGGAACTCTGGTATATATAACTATATTGCTAGTATGAAATACGCATGGACTACGATCGCATTCGCCCTAGCCTTAGGGAGTTGCACCTATGAAAATGAGGAAGACCGCTACGGAACGGGTGATCCCTGTGAAACCGCTGCCGTGTCCTACAGTCAAGATGTAGCACTTATCCTCTCGACCAATTGTACTTCGTGCCACAACGACAGCAGCCCCACCGCGGGATTGTCGCTCGAGGGATACACCAACGCCAGCACCTCCGCGCTCGGCGGTGGATTAATGAACCGCGTCCAGCGACCTTCCGGCGACCCCCTCCTGATGCCACCTTCGGGTCAGCTTTCAGAATGTGACCAAGCAAAATTGCGCAAATGGGTCAACGAAGGCGCCTTAGACAACTAAACCTCACCCGCACTATGAAACATTTCTTCATCGCCATCGCTCTGCTCCTCGTAGCACCTCTAAGCGCCCAGCAATACCTCACGCGCCAAGGCACCATAACCTTTGATGCCGGCTCTCCCCTCGAAGACATCGCCGCAAAAAGCGAGAGTGCTTCCGCCGTTTACGACAGCGAAACCGGTAAGCTCGGTGTCCAAGTCCTTATGACCTCCTTCGTCTTCAAACGTGCCCTCATGCAAGAGCACTTCAACGAAAACTACGTCGAGAGTGAAACCTATCCCAAAGCCTCGTTCCGCGGAACCTTCTCCGACGGTCGCGCAGTAGGCACACTCACCTTGCACGGCGTGAGCAAAGAAATCGACGTTCCGGCCTCTTTGTCCGTCGAGGGAGACGTCGCCAAACTCCACACTGAATTTCCGGTATCTGTGGCCGATTTCGAAATTGGCATACCCAAAACCGTAGCGAACAAGATCGATAAGGAAGCCAAAACCACCGTGGACTGCACCTTGAAATTGCGCCGATAATGAGCCGAATCCTCTCCCTTTTTGCCCTGCTTCTCAGCGTCACTACCCTCAGTGCGCAGGACGATCTCTTCGATCTTTTGGACGAATCCGTGCCTGAAACGCAAACCGTGTTCGCCACTTTTAAAGGCACACAACTCATCAACGCACCCACGAACGAAACGCCCGGCAAAGGAGTCTTACAATATGTCATCGCACACCGCTTCGGAAGTTTTACGGACGACTACCTCTACAACTTCTTCGGCCTCGACAATGCGCAAATTCGCATGCAGCTCGACTACGGCATCACCGACCGCCTAAATATCGGTATCGGCAGATCCTCTGTACTTAAAGTTGCGGACAGCTTCGTGAAATACAAGGCACTCCAGCAGCGCACCGGTGCAAACGCCTTTCCATTTTCGCTTACCCTAAACTCTTCGATCAACTACCGCGCTGCGCGCTACACGGACGGCATCGACCACGAGCGTACCGACCGCATCTCTTATTACCATACGGCCATCTTCGCGCGAAAGTGGAGCCCTAGTATTAGTACACTGTTCTCACCAGGACTGGTACACTGGAATATGGTGCCGGGCAGAGACGACCCAAACACTACGCTTCATGCTACGCTTGGAGGACGAATAAAATTGAACAAACGAATCGCCTTAACCGGGGAGTTTTCACTCATGAACAACTCTACGCTGAGCGATGGAAGCACTTTTACCGTGCCGGGAGGAGTGGGTATCGACATCGAAACTGGAGGGCACGTATTCCAAATTCACCTCTCCAATACACGCGCGATGAGCAATCCATACTGGCTCTCAAGAAACACCTTCAGCGCTCTGGACGGCAGTCTATTCCTAGGATTCAACATTTCGCGCGTCTTCACTGTACGCTAGTTTAAGGCATAAAAAAACCCGGTCCGAAGACCGGGTTAACCAAACCAATAAACCTAAGCTACTCTTAAGTATGCCGAAATTTACGCCGATTTTTCAAATCACAAAGCGGATTGTAAATTTATTTTAAAGCCTCCGATGATTTTGTCTCATCTAGGACGTCAATCAAAAGAGAATTCGACGACTTCGGTCGGTATTATGTATTTGCGCCCTTACATATTTTGAACATCGAGCAAACATTCCGACGCTCCGAAACCTCTCAATATACCCGATTTTAGGCCGATTCACCTCACTTTGTAAGGCCGATGTAATAATGCAGCGAATTATTAAGTGTCATTTATACACTATTCAAAAAAACTTCATATTATTGTGACTTAATCGTTAACACAAATAATTATGAATCAAAATCTACGTCGTGTTTTGTCCTCAACGACGCTTTGGTGCTCTATGCTCCTACTTGGATCTCAAGTAGCCTATGCACAGAGTGAAGGCGAAGGAGATGACGATACAATGTCTCAAGCAGACATGTTGTTTGACCAACTTGAAGAAGTTGTTGTCATTGGTTATGGTACTCAGAAGAAGAAAGACCTTACAGGTTCTTCTGCTCAAGTAAGTGCCGAAGATTTCAACGGTGGTGTTGTTACATCTCCAGAATTGTTGATCCAGGGTAAAGCTGCAGGTATCACTATCACACCTACTAACGGTGAGCCAGGTGGTGGTGTAAGCGTACGTGTACGTGGTGGTACTTCGATCTCTTCTTCGAATGAGCCGTTGTACGTGATCGACGGTATGCCGATCCAAGCTGCGAATACGCTTCCAGACGGAACAGGCCAAACTGGCGGTTCTCAGCGTAACCCACTTTCTCGTTTGAACCCGAACGACATCGAGTCAATCACTGTATTGAAAGACGCTTCTGCGACTGCAATCTACGGTGCACGTGGTGCGAACGGTGTAGTATTGATTACTACGAAGAAAGGCGTAAGCGGTCGCATGAGTGTAGATTACAACTACCAAGTTTCTGCTTCAACACTTGCTAAAAAGCTAGACCTTTTGAACGCTGATGAATACCGCGATGCGGTAAACCGTTTCAACCTTGGAAACACTTTAGGTAATGCGAATACAGATTGGCAAGATGAAATCTTCCAAACAGGTATTTCTCAACAGCACAACCTAAGCTTGAACGGTGGAAACGAAAAAGGTTCGTACCGTTTGTCTTTAGGTTATTTAGACCAAGACGGTATTGTATTGAACTCAGGTACTGAGCGTTTCACGAGCCGTTTGAGCTTGAATCAAAAAACGTTGAACGACAAACTAACGCTTTCTGGAAACATCAACGTTTCTCAGCAAGACGATAACTTGACTCCTTACCAGCAAACTGGTGGTTTCGAGGGTGGTTTGTTCACGAACGTAATGAAGATGAACCCTACCCTTCCAGTATATGACGAAGACGGGAACTACACGTTTGTATCTAACTCTGTTCGTAACCCAGTTCAAGCAGCGCTTGAGATTGATGATGTTGCGCGCACATTGAGTTTGACTATGAACGGTTCTGCTCGTTTGGACCTTGGCGATGTTGTTGAAGGATTGAGCGCCACTGTAAATACTGGTTACGATACATATAATACAATTCGTAAGACCTACCTTCCAAAGTCTACTCCTTATGGTGTAGCTGATAACGGTGTAGGTTCTCAGAAGTACGGTCAAGTTTCTTCTACAGTTTTGGAAACGTACTTGAACTACGACAAAGAGGTTGCTGGCAACATGTTGAATGTTATGGGTGGATACTCTTGGCAAGAAAACAACTACGAAGGTTTCGGTGCTACTGCGTACGAATTCGTTACTGACAACTACAGCTTCAACAACCTTGATGGTGGTGGTCGCGCACAGTTGGGTGACAAATACTCTTACCGTGGACAGTCTCGCTTGATCTCGTTCTTCGGTCGTGCGAACTACGACATCGATGGAAAGTTGATGTTAACAGGTACGGTTCGTCGTGACGGTTCTTCAAAGTTCGGTGCTGACAACAAATGGGGGGTATTCCCGTCGTTTGCAGCAGCATTGCGCTTGTCTGAATTTGACTTCGTTCCAGAGACCTTCTCTGATTTGAAACTCCGCGCAGGTTGGGGTGTTGTAGGTAACGAAGCGATCGGTGAATACCAGAGTATCGCTCGTATCGGTACTGGTTCTAACGCCGTTATCGGTGGAACAGCTACTTCAGGAACTGGTTACTTGAACCCAGCAAACCCAGCACTACGTTGGGAAAGCACTGCTTCTACAAACATCGGTCTTGACTTCGAGCTTAACGGTGGTAAATTCTACGGTTCTTTGGATCTCTTCCAGAAAAACACAGACAACCTATTGTTGACTGTTCCTGCACCGGCTCCGTCGGTTGCTCCAACATTGCTTGCTAACGTAGGTGCTACTTCGAACAACGGTTTCGACCTTATGATGAACTATGCGCTTGTAAGCTCTTCTGACTTCGGTTGGGACATCGGCTTCAACGTTTCACGTTCAAGATTGGTTGTAGAAGATTTGGGTACAAACTCTGAAATTCTAACGGCTCCTATCTCAGGTGCTGGTCAGTCTGGTGCATTTGCACAGAAGCTAGTTGTAGGTGAAGCGTACGGTACATTCTACGGTTTGGTATACAACGAAGCTGATGGATCTTACGGTTCAGAACCAGAGGTGATCGGTTTGGCTCAGCCTAACTTCACTTACGGTTTGATGAACACGTTCACATTCGGTAAATTCAATGCGAACATCTTCTTCCGTGGCCAGCAAGGCGGTAGCGTATTCAACAACACTGCTATGGAGTACACTACTTTGGATAACTTGAACACCAACATCAACTTGTTGAAGCCAGCACTTGACTTTGACGATGCTATGTTGACTTCAACGCCTACGTACTCTTCACAGTGGATCGAAGACGCTTCGTTCCTACGTTTGGACAACTTGAACATCTCTTACAACATTGATGTGGAAGGTTCAGATTGGTTGAACTCTGCAGTGGTAGGGTTGAGCGGACAGAACTTGATGTTGTTCACGAACTACACAGGTTACGATCCAGAGGTAAACACGTCTGCTTCTGCAAACGGTGCACCATCTATCGGTGTGGATTACACCAACTACCCACGTGCACGCACTATTGCGTTGAACGTGAAATTCAACTTGAAATAATTTAAAAACAGATCGATACAATGAAAAGATTTTCAAAAATCGCATTGATTGCAGCCGCCGCCGTTTCGACAGTTACGTTCCAAAGCTGTACTGATCTAGAAGAAACTATCTACGAGGATATCACCGCAGATAACTTCTTCTCAAGCGAAGGCGATTACTACTCAGTACTCGTTAACGCTTACGGAAACTTGCGCCCGCTACTATGGGGGTACTTCAACAACAGCCAGATTTCTTCAGACGAAACGATCGTGCCTACGCGCGGTGGTGACTGGGGTGATGGTGGTAAATGGAGAGAGTTGCACCAGCACAACTGGACGCCTACAAACGCTGAGGTTGTAGCACACTGGAACGATGCCAACAAAGGTCTCGCTCAAACCAACCAGTTCATCTATGATTTGGAAGGTGCGGACGAAAGCCTATTCTCTGTGTACAGCAAAAACACATTGATGGCTGAAGCTCGTGTACTACGTGCATTCTACTACTTCCAGTTGATGGACTTCTACGGTGGTGTACCGATCCTTCAAACTGCAGCGATTGATCCTACGAACCTGCCTGCAAGAAACACGCGTACAGAGGTATTCGATTACATCGAAGCTGAACTACTTGCAACAATCGCAGATCTAAAAGATTCGCACGGTTCTGACCAGCAAGGTCGTGTAACGAAATACTCAGCGCACGGTCTTTTGGCAAGAATGTACATCAACGCTGAGGAGTTCACAGGAACTGCGCGTTTAGCGGATGCCATCTCACACGCTGACATGGTGATCAACAGCAACATGTTCTCGTTGGAGTCAGATTTCCACGACAACTTCTCTGCAGACAATGCAGGTGGTTCTGAGCACGTTTTTGTTGTACCTAACGTTGCACAAGGTGGCTTAGGTCTTACGTTTAACATGAGAACGATGCACTACAACCAGCTGCCTTCTTCTCCATGGAACGGATTCTGTACACTTGCTGACTTCTACAATACGTTCGATACCGCTGACGCTCGTCACGATATCTTCTTAGTAGGACAGCAGTACGACGGCGACGGTAACGCGCTAGAAGATCGCCAGGGTAACGCGTTGAACTTTACTTCTTCAATCACTGGTATCACTGGTGCTACAGAGACGGACGGAGTACGTGTTGTGAAATACGGCATCGATCCAGGAGAGCAAGGTGGTGAGTCGGGTAACGACTACATCCTCATCCGTTACGCGGACATCCACCTTATCAAAGCTGAGGCGTTATTACGTCAAGGTGATGATGCAGGTGCACTTGCGATCGTTAACGACATCCGTTCACGTGCAGGTGCAGCAGCTCGTACCACTCTAACGCTAGACGATCTACTCGAAGAGCGTGGATTTGAGCTTGCATGGGAAGGTGTAAGACGTCAGGATCTTATCCGTTTCGGTAAGTTCACGCAAGCTTGGGAGATGAAGGAAACTACAAACGAAGATTACGTGAAGTTGTTCCCAATTCCGTTCTCAGCACTCGGTGCAAACCCGAATCTTACTCAAAACCCAGGTTACCCAGCTGAGTAATCTACCCCCGGTTTTTAGTTAAACATATTGTTTTAAGTAAGGAGCCAGCACTTAGGTGCTGGCTTTCTTTTTTATATTGCTTTTCGTAACAACGCCACCTCCCATGATCAAACGTCTACCCATTGTAGCAGCATTTTCCCTTGCCTTGTTTGCTTGTACGCAAGAGGCACCGATCACCACGCTTTTTACGCAAATGGACCTGGCCGAAGCGGGCATCGATTTTCAAAATGACCTGACCTACGATAAGGACTTTAACGTGTTCACGTACCGCAATTTTTACAACGGCGGCGGCGTAGCGGTGGGCGATATCAATAACGACGGCTTAGTCGATCTTTTTTTCACAGCCAATCAGAAGGACAATAAGCTCTTTTTGAACAAAGGCAACTTTAAATTTGAAGACATCACCGCAACCTCTGGCGTAGCTGGAAACCAATCTTGGTCGACAGGCGTTGCGATGGCGGATGTGAATGGAGACGGACTTTTGGACATTTATGTGTCCAATTCTGGCGACATCAAAGGCGATTCCAGGGCGAACGAACTCTTTATTAATAACGGCGATCTGACCTTCCGTGAAGAGGCCGCGACGTGGGGCATTGACGATCAAGGGTTGTCCACACACGGGGTGTTTTTTGACTACGACAAAGACGGCGATTTAGATTTGTATGTGCTGAACAACAGCTACCGAGCGATCGGAAGTTTCAACTTGGAAAAGAGCTCGCGGGAAGTTCGCGATGCTGAAGGAGGAGACAAGCTGTACCGCAACGATGGAGCGGCATTTACGGATGTGAGTGAAGCGGCGGGAATATTGGGAAGTGAAATTGGTTTTGGATTAGGAACCACGGTGGGCGACGTGAATGGCGACGGCTGGCTGGACATCTACATCTCGAACGACTTCTTCGAAAAAGACTATTTGTACATCAACAACCAGGACGGGAGCTTCCGCGAAGAATTGGAGTTGCACATGCGCCACACCTCATTCGCTTCGATGGGTGCCGATATGGCGGACATCAACAACGATGCGTCACCGGATATTTTCGTGACGGACATGCTTCCGGAAAGTGTACGCCGATTAAATCAGACTACAACGTTTGAAAATTGGGATGTGTACCAAGGGAAACTCAAGTGGGGTTACTACCACCAGTTCAACCGCAACATGCTGCACCTGAATACCACCGAGGGCGACTTCCAAGAGGTCGGACAACTCGCTGGTGTAGAGGCGACCGACTGGTCTTGGGGCGCATTGATCGCCGATCTAGACAACGACGGCTGGCGCGACATCTACATCTCAAACGGGATCAACCACGACCTGACCGACCAAGATTACATCAACTACATTTCCAACGAGGAGGTGATGCGCTCGATCGTTACCGACGAAGGCGTGAACTACAAAGAACTCATCGACCTAATGCCTTCTACGCGCATTCCAAACTATGCCTACCAGAATGTGGGCAAAGGACTTGCGTTTGAAAACAGAACAGAGGCTTGGGGATTGGAAGTGCCTTCGCACAGCAACGGGGCAGTGTACGGCGACCTCGACAACGATGGCGACCTAGATTTGATCGTAAATAATACCAACCAAGCGCCTTTCTTGTGGCGGAACAACGCCGAGAAGATGCACCCCGAGAACCATAGTGTGCAGCTGGATTTGCGCCGTGAGGACGGTACTGCGGCGATCGGCGCGAAGGTGTACGGCTATGCGAACGGTGCGCTGTTTTACGCGGAAAATGTACCGATGAAAGGATTCCAGAGCTCGGTAGATCCGCGGGTTCACTTGGGTTTAGGGGCTGTGACGCGCTTAGACAGCCTGGTGATCGACTGGGACGGGGCGAAAGAGACGGTATGGACGAGCGTGAAGGCGGACAGCTTGTACCAGATCACGATGCAGGATGTGACGGGGCGTGCGCGCCGTGATGAAAGTGCGGTTCTGTTGAAATTGGCGACGACTATGGGTGGTCGTGAAGAAGATCATTTTAGCCAATTCAATGAAGAGCGCCTGCTTCCGCAAATGACTACCACTGAAGGTGCGAAACTCGCGTACGGCGACATCAATGGAGACGGGTTTATCGACGTGTATCAATGTGCCGCTGCGGGCGAACAGGGACACTTGTTCTTTGGAGCGGCCGAGGGCGTTTGGCGTCCATCGAAAAACGGTCCGTTCGGCGCACATGCCGCAGCAGAGGATACAGACGCGAAATTTTTTGACTACGACAACGACGGCGATTTAGATCTGTACGTGGCGAGTGGTTCGATGACTTTGGCCTCGGGCGATCGTGGGTTGCTGGATCGTATCTATAAGAACAACGGGCGTGGCGGTTTTAGCTATGATGAAGAGGCGCTGCCAAAACTTGGTGTGCGTTCTTCGAGCATCGCCGTGGCCGATTTTGACGGAGACGGTCTGCAAGATGTGTTTGTGGCCGTGCGCGGAGTGAAAGGGAGTTACGGAATGCCGGCAAGCAGTTTGTATTTGAAAAATTACGGCAACGGCCAGCTGCGAAATGAGCGACGGACCACACGTAGTTTCCAGCGGTTGGGCATGCTGACAGATTGCGCAGCGGCGGACATCGACAATGACGGAGATATGGACCTGTTGAGCGTCGGCGATTGGTCGGGCGTTCGAGTTTGGGTGAATGATGGGAACGCGATTTTTAAGGAACAGACCTTAGAGCGCGGCTTTGACCACAGTCAGGGATTGTGGAATACGATGGAATTGGCCGATGTGGATGGAGACGGATGGATGGACATTGTTGCTGGGAATTTAGGTGAGAATTGCCGCCTTGCTGCGAGCCCGCAAAAGCCGATGGCCCTGTTTGTAAACGATTTCGATCGGAACGGATTTTCGGACCCTATTTTGTGTTCGTACCAAGGGGATACCCTGTTCCCACGAGTGCTGCGTAACAACCTGCTCTCGCAGCTTCCTTATTTGAAAAAGCAAAACTTAAAGTTTGAGCAGTACGCAGGAAAGAGTGTGTTCGAGGTGTTCGACACCTTGCAGCTCGAACGCAGTGCGCTCTTGCAAGTACAGACGCTGAGAACGACCGTGTATTACAACAACGAAGGCGTGTTTACCCCACATGAATTGCCAGTACAAGCGCAAGTAGCGCCTGTGTATGCGATAGAAGTGGTGGACGTGAATAACGACGGACACAAGGACCTTTTGCTTGGAGGGAATTTATTTGAAGTGCAGCCGGAATGGGGCCGCTATGATGCCTCGAGAGGAACCGTACTTTTAGGGGACGGCGCTCGTGATTTTACGGCAGCTCCTATCGCCGAAAGTGGCTGGAATTTGGACGGCCAGTTGCGCGATATCGTCGCCTTTGACCACGACGGGCAAACGCAAATTCTGATCAGTAGGCTCGAAGGTCCGATCGAGGTGTATAACGTTGCGAAGTGATGCGGTTCCTGCCTTGCATAGCGTTCGCGGCAGTTCTTGCGGCATGTGGCGTGGCTGAAAAAGAGCCCGCTGTGGAGACCTTGTTTACGGAGGTGGCGGCTGAAGCTGGAATTGGCTTTCGGAACGATTTGGAAGAAAACGAAGCGCAAAACATCGTCGACTACCTCTATTTCTACAATGGCGCAGGCGTCGCTGTGGCCGATTTCAACCAGGACGGACTCGAAGACATCTACTTCGTACGCAACCGTGGAGCGAATGCACTCTACTGGAACAACGGCGATTGGACATTTACCGAAGGCGCCGCAAAGGCAGGCGCACAAGGCCAGGCCGAGTTTCAAAATGGCGTGAGTGTGGTGGATATCAACGCGGACGGCTACCCGGATCTGTGCGTAAGCGCCGTGAATCATTTGGGATGGAGCGGAACGCATGAATTTTACTTGAATAGGGGCGATGGTACGTTCACAGAACAAGCCGCTGCGCTAGGAATCGACATAGGCGGCTACGGCCAGCAGACGCTATTTTTCGACGCAGACAACGACGGGGATATGGATCTGTATGTCCTACGTCACAGCGTACACCCTTCAGGGAGCTACCACCGCGCTTCGCAACGCAATGAGGTCGATGAGCGCGCTGGAGATTTATTTTTTCGCAACATCGGGAATGCCTCGGCGCCAAAATTCGAAGAACAGACCAAGGCTGCGGGGGTGCTGAGCTCGCCGATCGGCTATGGGCTGAGTGTGATCGCACGCGATTTCAACAGTGACGGCTACCTCGATGTGTATGTGGCGAACGACTTTCATGAAAATGACTATTTGTATGTGAACCGAGGTGGGGAGCGGTTTGAATTGGTCACTGAAGAGAGTTTTCAAACCCATTCAAAGTTTACGATGGGGATAGATGCGGCCGATTTTAACGGCGACGGTCACCAGGATCTTTTCACCCTCGATATGAAGCCTTGGGACGAGATTGAGCGCAAGAATGCATTGGGCGCAGAGCCTTTTCACATCCACAAATACAAGCGGAGCCAAGGGTATCTAGAGCAGTTCCCGAAAAACAGCCTGCACACGTTCCGAGGGAATCAGCAAAGCGCTTCAGGGAGCATTCCGGTGTTCGAAGACCGTGCGCCATTACTGGGCGTGGAAAGCACCGACTGGAGCTGGGGCGTGCTTCTAGAAGATTTTGACGGCGACGGGTACAAAGACATCTTTGTGACCAATGGAATCAAACGTCGCCCAAACGATCTGGACTACATCCAATTCCTGTCCGACGGCGGCATGGCCGCAACCAGCGACCAAGACATTTACAGCGAAATGCCATCTGGGAAAGTGCCCAACCGAGCGTATCGTGGCGCAGCACAGGCACCACTAGAAGAAGTGAGCACTCGCTGGGGTCTGGATTATATCGGAACGAGCAACGGTTCGGCGATTGGTGATTTTGACAACGACGGACGCTTGGATTTGGTGGTGAACAACCTCGACGGACCGGCCCTTTTGTACAAAAACACATTAGCTAGTCCGACCACTATGGCAGACTTTGGCGGCTATGACGTGCGTTACCGTAAACGCGCTGATGCGAAGGCACACTGGAACACGGGAACGCGTTCATGGCTCAGTCACAGCACCTCGCGCGCAGCAGTAGATGACTTCGGTGGAGCCATTATCGTTGAGTGGCCGCACCGCGACGCGGAGCTCTTTGAACTGCTTCCTGGGCAAGTAAACAGACTAGAGCCTGGGACCGGTTATGACGCAGGGAAATTGACCACCGTAGATAAATCAAGACCAAAGCCTGCGCCGGATACTTTGCGCCTCGAGCACCGCGAAAATGCCTACACCAGCTTTGTCCAAACGCCGCTTCTGATCGAAGGGGTGGACGAGCTTGGACCTGCAGCAGAACATTTTGACCAGCATGTGTTCATCGGGGCAAGTACTGGCAAAGCTCCAAGCTGGTGGAATCCCGCTACTGGAGATACTACGCAAATCCTCCGCGATCGCAACTATGAAGACGTAGATGCGGCTGTGATTACCCTGGGAACGGGAGAAAAGGCGCTCGTTGTGGTAACTGGCGGTAGTTCCGCGCCGAACGAAAGCCCTGCCTATCGCGACCGCATGTACTTGCAAGCGAACGGACGTAGCGTACTGCTCGAAGGAAGCGGAACGAACGCCTCCTGCGTAGCGGTTGTGGATGCGAACGGCGACGGGATAGACGACCTGTTCATCGGCGAACGCAGCGTATGGAACGACTATGGCGCATTACCCGAACATGCGCTCTATATTGGAAATAAAGACGGCGGTTTAACGCCCGTGCGACCGGAATGGCTGAATCATTTCGGGATGATTACCGACGCTGCTGTGGGGGATATTACGGGCGATGGCAGAGCCAATTTGGTGGTTGCTACGGACTGGAGCGCAGTACAAGTGATCGATTTCACACAAGAGCGAATTTTCCCAAAGCACATTTCGAAAAATGGCTGGTGGCGCCATGTGTCGCTCGTAGATTTGGACGGGGACAATGACCTGGATGTGATTGCCGGTGGGTTTGGTCAAAACCATGGGCTCACGGTAAGCAATCATGACCCGATCGAGCTGTGGATCAAGGATTTTGACCGCAACGGCGACCGCGATTTCATTTACGCCTACACGAATCAAGAGGTGCGTTACCCACTGTTCGGACGCGATGAACTGATCAAGGAAAGTGTCCAATTCCGAAAACAATACCTCAAAAACCGCACATTCGCAGGGAAGACCTTCGAAGAATTGTTCACCGGGAAAGACCTCAGCGGAGCGGACCTCCTGCACATCAGCTTTAGCGGTTCCGCAGTGCTCTGGAACGAGTTTGGCCATTTCTCACAACAAGCATTGCCCGATGAATTCCAGCAAGGCCCCATAAACGCAAGCTTCGTAAGCGAAAACGGCGTGTGGCTGGCCGGCGGTTCAGACGCCATACATACCTCGATCGGAACGCAAGAATCGTTCTGTGGTGGCATACTTCGCCTAGAAAGCGGGCAACTGACCTACGCGCCGACCCCGTACATCTTCCGCGGCTCAGTACGTCAATTCCTCCCCGTGAAAAACGACCTGCTGGTACTGCTGAACAACGGCCCAGTGCTGCGGGTCACGCCGTAATTTTTGAACGGACTTTTGTACCTTTCGACCATGACGAAACATCTATTTACTGCCTTGATTTTTGGCGCCTTGCTGACCGGTTGTACCCTCGATCCAGAATGTGTTTGGGACGACAGCTACCCAGAATTTGAGACCTACGATCTCCTTCCCGATCTTGAGCAAGTCGACCTCGTGCTTCACGGGAGAAATCAAGACGACGACATCGATCTATACACCGGTTATGTCGTTCGTAGCGATAGTGCATATGAGGTGTTAACGGAATTTTCAAGGCAAGACAGCTGCGACTATTGCAACTACCCCCAGATAAATTTCAGTGAGTACACGCTCGTGGGCTTCACGACGGAGATCGGCTGTTACTCTGTGAACTACCTCAAAGTGAGCGCTACTTCAGAGGGCTTGCGCTATGCGATAAAGACGCTTGATGAGAGCCGTTGCAACAGCGTGTTTTGTGACAATTTTAGTTTTAATTGGGTCCTAGTGCCTAAAAGCGCAGATACCGCAGAGATCACCTTTGAAGACGGCATCGCACGCTACGACTGCGATTGCTAACCCTTAACGCCTTTTTACGCCCATGAAACAGCTCATCCACACCCTTTTTGCCTTAGCGCTATTGACCTCCTGTCAGGAGCCGAGCGAACCGTACGACGACTATGCGCGGGACTTTCAAGCCGTGAACCAGGCCATTACAGATATTCTAGTACATGACATTTTCTCACCACCAGTGGCAGCGCGCGTTTACGTGTACAGCACGACTGCGGCGTACAGTGTCGTTGCTGCTTCGAACGAGCATTACAAGCCGTTAACGGGTCAGTACAGCGGATTCCCGGTGATTGCCGAGGCGCCTAAGGATCCTGAATTTAGTGCAGAAGTGGCTGCACTACATGCTGCGGGCATCGTGGGAAAAGCGTTAGTATTTTCGGAGGACCGGATGGAACAGCACATGGAAGGGTTGATGGCGAAATTGGCCGAGCATCATAGTGCTGCAGGCATGAAACTCTCTAAAGAATATGGAGCGAAAGTGGCGGCAATTGTCCTGGATTGGGGGTCAAAGGACAACTACAACCAGACGCGCACCTTCACGAAATACGAGATCAATGACGATCCGATGCGCTGGAAACCGACGCCTCCGGATTACATGGACGGCATCGAGCCGCACTGGCGCAACATCCGCCCCCTAGTGCTCGATAGCGCTCAAATGTTCAAACCGGTTCCCCCGCCGACGCCTTCGCTGGATACGAATTCTGTCTTTTACAAGGACCTGATGGAAGTGTACCATACGGTCAACAATCTTACGGAGGAGCAGGAAGCTATTGCCCAATTCTGGGACTGCAACCCCTATGTCTCCGTACACAAAGGGCACGTGATGCTTGCCACGAAGAAAATCACTCCCGGAGGACATTGGATGGGCATCACTGGCATTGCGTGTCGTAAGGCGGGACTGGGTTTTGAACGTACCATCGATGCGTATTTGCGCGCGGCAACGGGACTTTTTGATGGGTTCATTTCGTGCTGGGATGAGAAATACCGTTCAGAATTGGTCCGTCCGGAGACCTTGATTAATGAACACTTCGACGAAAGCTGGCAGCCGCTGTTGCAAACGCCGCCGTTCCCGGAATACACCTCTGGGCACAGCGTGATTTCTGGTGCAGCGGGCATCATGCTCACGGGGGTTTTCGGCGACCAATTCTCCTTCAGAGACTCTACCGAACGCGTCTACGGCCTACCCGACCGCTCCTACGACAGCTTCAATGCAGCCTCGGACGAAGCGGCTATTTCCCGCTTGTATGGCGGCATTCACTATATGCCGGCAATCGAAATTGGTGTAGTACAAGGGCGCACGTTAGGTGCCTTTATCGACTCTGCTTTAACCACTTACCTTGACCCGCAAGACCATGAATAACTCCTTTAAATGGGCGATGTACCTAAATTTCTTCGTGTTCGCCATCTTGCTGAACAGCGTGGGGATTGTAATCCTAAAAAGCATCAACAACTACGGCGTCACGGAGCTACAGGCCAGTACCCTAGAGCTGTTCAAGGACATGCCCGTGGCGATAGTGAGTTTCCTATTCGCGAGCTTCATCCCTAAAATTGGCTACAAAAAGACCATGATCATCGGCTTAACGCTGGTGCTCGTCGGCCTCGCTCAGATGTACCTGGGCAACAGTTTTTCCTCCGCACAAATCCTCTTCGCGATCGTTGGGGGAACCTTCGGGCTGATCAAAGTGAGTGTGTATGGATCGATCGGACACATCGCCGAGGGTGAAAAAGCGCACAATTCCATCATGAGCACCGTCGAGGGCATCTTTATGTTTGGGGTCGCCTCCGCCTACTTCCTGTTCCCAGCCTTCAATACAGAAGGTATGCCGAACGCATGGCTGAACGTGTATGTGCTGCTCGGCGCAATGGTCGTTATTGCGATTTTGTTCCTGATTCGCATTCCAGAATTGCCCAAAGCCCAAGGCAAAGTAAACCTCATCGAGGAGTTCAAGCCCATGCTTGGATTGATCACAAAATTACTGGTGATCGTATTCGTATTTTCCGCGTTTTTGTACGTGATGATCGAGCAAGGCATCATGACTTGGCTCCCGACCTTCAACGAAAAAGTTCTCTCATTGTCTGAGGACAACAGCATCCGTATGGCCAGTATTCTCGCGCTCACCCTGGGTTTCGGACGCATCCTCGGTGGCCAATTCTCCGAACGACTCCACTGGTCCCTTGTGCTCTCCATCGCCATCGTCTGTTCCATGCTCATGGTCGCTTTTGTGCTGCCACAGGCCCTCAGCAAGGAAATTAGCGAGGACCCCATCACCTTGTTTGGCCTGCCCATCATCGCTTTTGTATTCCCCTTAGTCGGGCTCTTTATCGCTCCGATCTATCCGCTCCTAAATAGCGTAGTGCTCAGCGCACTCCCGAAAACGCTCCACAGCCCGATGACCGGACTCATCGTCCTGTTCTCAGCGACGGGTGGAACCTTGGGATCGCGCATCACCGCCTACTTTTTCGAAACGCTGGGCGGCGCCGCATTTTACTTCACGCTGGTGCCGATGACCCTCTTGCTGATCGCTGTGTTTATCCTCAGAAAGTTGACCGCTAAGGCATGAGTACGCCCGTAGAAGTGACGCTCGCAGAACTCTTCGTCGACTTGCATACCAGCGGTTTGTGGTCCGATGAAAAGTACATTTCCGATGCGCTCGTTCAGGGCGAGCCTACCGAAGTGTTGTCGGCCTATCGTGCGCAAAAAGAGCATTCAGATTTTGACTTGCGTGCCTTCTTTGACGAGCATTTTGCTCCGGTGGAGGTGAAAGAAATTGGCTTTGGTTACCAGCAGCAGCGCAGCCCTTCCGAACACATCCACGCGCTCTGGCCCTACCTGCACCGCCAGGCCGATATCGACACGCAAGGACGCAGCTCAAAAGTGCCGTTGCCCCACAGTTACATCGTGCCAGGAGGAAGATTTCAAGAAGTCTACTATTGGGACAGTTACTTCACCCAGCTTGGACTGCTGCTCAGCGGCCACAACGACTGGGTCCTGGATCTGCTGCTGAACTTCGAACACTTTATCCTCACCTACGGACACATCCCGAACGGGAACCGTACCTACTTCCTCTCACGCTCTCAGCCGCCGTTTTTCGCACTTATGGTCGACGCCTATGCCCAGCGTAGCGATGATCCAAACGCAGTCTATGAGCGCTTTAAAAATGCGTTAATCAAAGAGTACGGCTTCTGGAGTGCGGAACATCGCAATGTGCAGGGCCACACCACGTATTGGGATGCAGAAAATGCCCCGCGCATCGAGATGTACAGAACCGATCTGGAGTGGGTGGAACACGCAAAATCGCACACGAACTACTTTAGAAACTTACGCGCCGCTTGTGAGAGTGGGTGGGATTTTTCCTCGCGTTGGATGAGCGATTCGCAAGATTTAGGTACGCTACGCACACTGGAGATTGCACCGGTGGATTTAGCGAGTTTGCTCTATTTCCACGAGCAACTGCTGCATTGCATCACGGGTGAAGAGCGGTATCAGCTGGCCGCAGCGAAGCGTAAAGAATCCCTGCAAATGGACTTTTGGACCGAGCGCGGTTTTGAGGACATCGACCTGAAGACGGGCGAAGGAACGCGCGTGCTCTCCGCAGCAAGTCTCTTCCCGCTTTTCGTAGGTGCTGCCACCACGCAACAAGCCGATAAAACGGCCGCTCTCGTGAAGGCACAGCTGTTGCAGAAAGGCGGTATTACCACGACGACGATAACTTCCGGACAGCAGTGGGACGCGCCGAACGGCTGGGCGCCCTTGCAGTGGATTGCGGTTCAGGGGTTGCACAGGTACGGGCATGAGGAATTGGCCAAAACGATCGCAAAGCGGTGGATCGAAACCTGCGATACCATCTACCACGCGAAGGGCAAATTCGTCGAAAAGTACAACGTGTACGAACCTGAAAACCTCAGCAAAGGGGGTGAGTACGACGTACAGGACGGCTTCGGCTGGAGCAACGGCGTGTACCTCGCACTCAAAAATTATTTAGCGGATTACTAAGCCTTTACGACCCCGCCAAAGGCGAACCAAAAATGCCCACGGCCATCTCCGCCCACAGCACGAGAAACATCAAAAAGAGTAATGCCATAACGGGCCAGCGGCTTTTTTTAGGAAGCGAACGCCAAAGCATCATTTCGACGGTGGTGACCACAAACACGAGCGCCCCGCCGATCACAAAATCGCTCAAGGACCAGTGGACTTCAGAGCTCACCAAACCGGCAATAAAAGGGACACTTAATAGCGCAGCGGTAAGGACTGCGGGATAAAAGTAAAACGGGCGACCTGCGGTACTCATAGGTAATAAAAAAATGGGTTAAGCTTCTAGGAAGATAACGAAAAAACCCCAACGCTTAGCGCCGGGGTTCCTGATAATGAGGTGTTAAAGTCGTTTAGTCACGCACTAAGATGGCTCCAAAACCACCCCCTGACGCCATGCGAATGTGAAAGACATCGCCTTTGGTAAAGGTCTTGGTTTCAATCACAAGGTCGTACGGATTGCTCTCCCACTGCGCAGTGTCGCCGTCGCGGTAAATGGTCGCCGTGTAGCTCGCACCCTCTTCCAAGAAGTCCAGGTTGAGATCCAATGTTCGCTCTTGATCTGCATTCACTCCACCCAGGTACCAATTCTCATTGTCCTTCGGCGTACGTGCCCAAACCGCATATTCGCCGACTGCTCCAGCGAGTGGCAAAGAGACTTTCCAGTCCACAGCCACATCCTTGATGAACTGCAACCAGTCTAAATGTGCCTCGTAATGCTCCGGTAAATCACACGCCATCTGGATTGGAGATGGAACTACGACATACAGTCCGAGCTGCTGCCCGATGGTACTGCGAACGCGATTTTTCCCTTCCGGACCGCTCTGCGTTTCCAGGTTGAATACCCCTGGGGTGTAATCCATCGGTCCACTCAAAAAGCGCGTAAACGCCATAGAAGGAATGTGATCGACGAAATTTCCTCCTTCGATGCTCCAAGCGTTAAACTCCTGACCGCGAGCACCTTCACGCGCTACCCAGTTCGGCCAAGTACGCTCTAAACCCGTTCCTTTGATCGGTTCGTGTGTATTCACCGCAATCTGATAGTCGAAAGCACGTTGCACGGCGTTGTTGTAATGATTCACCATCCATTGCCCATGGTGGAACTCCCCTTTTGGAAGAAGTGGTCCCACATAACCCGATTTCACCAAGTGAATGTCGTTCGCCTGCATCAGCGCATAGGCCGTATCCATCTGCTGGTCATAGGTGCGTGGTGCTGCCGAAGTTTCGTGGTGCATCACAAGGCTGACCCCCTTACTCTTCGCATACTCTTGAAGCGTGGCCAAGTCATAATCGGGGTACGAAGTCACAAAATCGAACACACCTTCACGATCGTCAAACCCGATCCAATGTTCCCAACCTGTGTTCCAGCCTTCCACGAGCACACCCGAAAACCCATGTTCTGCCGCAAAGTCGATGTAGCGCTTCGTGTTTTCATTCGTCGCTCCGTGCTTGCCGTGTTCCTTGCCATCCGCAATCCAGGTACCCATATCCTGCGACATGCCATAATCCCAAGTGCTTTTGCCCATGTGCATCTCCCACCAGATTCCGACATATTTCTGTGGCGTAAACCACGAAGTAATATCGCCCATCTCGTTCGGTTCGTTCAGGTCGTACATAAAGTGCGACGCCAAAAGATCCGTTGCTTCATCACCGATCACCGCCATTCTCCAAGGCGTTTTAAAAGGCGTAGGAATGGTTGCCTTATTTCCGTCTGGACGTCCCACCAGCGAACTCACAAAAGAGGTTTCACCGGTTTTCTTTAACGTCATACCAGAGTAATTCACAAGCGCAGCCTCATGAATGCTCATGTGCGTACCGCTGTCAAAAACTACGGTAAACGGCGTACTTACGCTGTTCTCTACGATGTGTGTAGCGGCCAGGTTCGGGTGATTCGCCTTGCTAAGTGCATCGATCTCACTGACTCTCGTGTGATTGATCGGGTGCTCATAAATTTCCCAATCGCCTGGAATCCAGTGCGCCATCGCGTCCGAAGCCAAATTGAATTCAGAGCGTTCGTTTGCCACAATCAGTTCCCCTTCTTTCATCGCAGGAATGTCGTAACGGAAGGCAAAACCATCATTGGACACACGGAAAATCACGCCCAATTCTCTGCGCGTTTCCACATGAATCAAGCGCACTTCCATCTCCGTACTCGCAGCCTCAATCGTCTCATTTGCACCCCACTGCATCGTGTAGGTCTCCTCAATCTTACGAACATCGATCGTCTGAATCTCAAAACCGTCCAGCAGATCATCCGCATTCGCAAAATCGAATCCCAACTTTGATTTCTCGACCAATTCCTCCCCGTTCAACCGAACCGCATATTCTAAGGCGCCCGTGGCACCTAAATCTACTTGGACCTGGATCGCCCCATCTGGGCTGCTCACGAAGTGGCCTTCCGGCTGACATGCCGCAAAAGCGAGCGCGATCAGCGCTAAGATTCCTTTTTTCATACTGTGTGTTTTTGGAGTCTGTATTCTGTTGTTATGCTAAAATGAGCCTGTGCACCCTGCGGCGCGATCAGCTCGTGTTCTCGTTCTAAAACGCGCTGGATAAACGCATCCACCACTTCTCTATTTCGGGCAATTCGTGCCGCCTTCGTATCCTCAAACGTGTGCTCAAAGAAGACCGCAGTTTCCTCAGTACCCACATTTTCAAGCACATACGTTCCTTCAATAACGATCGCGTCAAGATCCTCCACAGCCACTTCCGTCCACTGTTTCTCGTCCCGTTCCCAATCCATTACCGGAAGCCTCAGCACCTGAGTCGCGGCATCCGTAGCTGCTTCCAAGCACTGCTGCAACCCCTCAAAATCCACTTCCTGCGGGCCAATCCACGAAAAATCCGCTACCCGCTTGTTGTGATTCTGTCTTGGCGGCAAGTGAAAAAATTCATCCTGGGACAACAGCAATGCGCGCTTACCCTGTGCCTCAAGCTCCGCAACGATCGCCTTTCCTAAAGTCGTCTTGCCACATCCGCTCTCGCCAGCAATCTTGTAAATTTTCGCCGGTCGCTCGTTGATAATCGCTGCCGCTAAGCCGCGAGCAATGCGCTCGGTTTCGGCCGCATCCATCCCCTTCGGGCGCTCAAAAATGGACTTGAAAGGTGTACTGCCTGCTTGCTCCGCGAGCAAATACGCCGCCGCCGAGAAGCATAAATGCTGCACTCCACCCGCTGATAGGTCCGGATACGCATAATACTCTGCGAACGGATGGGTGGCCATCGAACCGTTCAAAAGCGTCTGATATGCTTCAAAAACACCATAGTCGTCCTTGCCCAATTCCCGCAACATCGCCGCCGCAAAGCCCTGAGTCAGCCCCCAAACACCCCCGTTGTGAAAATGTCCCGGGTGGTTTTTAAACGCATAGGAATAATTCGTTTCTATCGCACCCCAAAGCGGATCGCCCGGTGCTATGATGGGCCAGTGTGCAGGCGTTAAGCCCCGCTGCCAAGGCCCTTTTCCATAGCGCTCGAATACCTTATTCATGGTGCTTTCTGAGGCCGCACCGACCAAAAAGGCAATGCTTAGGCCCAGCGCATCCAAATGGTTGTTCAGGGCTCCTGGTGTGAAGCTCATCAAAATGCGATCGCCGCCTTCGAGCTGAGCGAGTCGCTCGTCTTGCGCCGCTGTGAACAGGTGAGGCGCCTCGGCCGGCTCACCAAAGAAGTGCCGTTTGATCGACATTAAAATGTGCTCCGCTTTACGCGCATAACCCTCGTGGTTCAAAAGACGCCCCGCCTTGCGCAGCATCCAGTACCGCAGTATGTTGTTCAGCAGGATATAGCCTTCCACAGGGTATTCATCGGCCCAATTACTGGAAGCCGGCGCATACATCAAATGTTTGTTGTTAAACTCCCAGCTGTACGCCCGTTGCTCGATCACTTCAAGCTGCGCAGCAACGCGTTTTTCTAGGGACGCATCTTCCACGCGCTCCAAATAGCTCAACGCCGTGATGCCCCACCAAAAAGGACTGTCGGTTCGGCCTACGGGACCGCCATAGCTGACGGCGGTCTGTTGGAATTGGTCCGAGAAACTGACATTAGAAGGGAATACCCCGTGCTCGCCCACCGCTTCGAGCAGGTGAACGATGCTTTGATAAACCGTCGGGTAGAGCGCCTCACGTTCACCGGCAAGTACTGCCAGCGCTGTAATGGCGCTATCACGAGACCACAGTCGGGCATAGTTATCCGTGTCTTGCGCAGTAGCTACGAAACCAAAAGATGTCGCGCTTCGCTCGAGCACTTGCCATGCCGCTTGTGTCAAAAATTCAGAGTTATTGCCCATGGAGAGATTGAGTTAACCCACCAAAAATAGGGAAAACTCAGTGGGAAGCACTTTCGGAATTCCGCACTATTGTAATTGGTCCAAAATATAATAGAGGGCACTCATCGAAGCGGCTCCCATCTCTAAACTACGCGGGTGGATCGCATCGATATTGTCGCGTGCGCTGTGGTGAAAATCGAAGTAACGCTGCGACTCCGGACGGTAACCGATAAAGAAATTATCGTAGCCACGAAGCGGGCTTAGATCCGCGCCACCGCCGCCTTTGGCCATCACATGAAGTCCATAAGGAACGAGCAGATTTTTGTAGCTGCGCAACTCTTCCAAACGCTCGTCATCGGCACTGACACCGAAACCGCGCGGAACATCGCCGCCGCCGTCACTTTCCATCGCTACCCAGTGGTGAACTCCATTCTCACGTGCCCAGCGTGCGTATTCTTTCGCTCCGTCCAAACCAAATTCTTCGTTCGCCCAAAGCACCACACGAATCGTGCGCTTGTTCTGATAACCTACTTTTTTCATCAATGCGGGAACCTGCATCGCGTGTACACAACCCGCACCATCATCCTGTGCTCCTTGACCTAGATCCCACGAGTCGATGTGTCCGCCGACGAGCATGATTTCCTGAGGCTTTTCGCTGCCTTTGAAATCGGCTACAACATTGTAATTCGTCGCACGCCCTTGCACTCCACAATCGAGATACAACTCCAATTCAACCTGCTCCCCAGCCTCCAGCATTTGCGCGAGTCGGTCCGCAGCCTGCCAAGATATCGCCGCAGAAGGCACCTGAATCTCACTCTCGCCATAGCTCATCGCCCCGGTATGTGGCAAATCATCGCGTAGCAAAGTCACCGAACGCATCACCGTCGCAACGGCTCCATATTTTCCAGCTTCCATCGCTCCTGCCCAGCGGTACTTCACCGCACCACCGTAGGCATTAAATGTGCTGATCTTACTGTGGTCCATGTAGGTATTGTAAAACACAATCTTGCCTTTCAATCCGGCCTCACCCAGCGCTTCAAGCTCCTCGAAAGAGCCTACTTCAACCACTGCTGCACGCACCCCTTCTGCAGGCGTAGGGACACTTCCGCCCAGCGCCGTGGTCGGAAGTACCACAGGCTCACCACCCGCATATGCTTTCGACCATTCTTCGCCACGGTGCCACTTCGGTACGTCCACCGGCTGCAACCATGCGGTATCCGCACCTGCATCGAGCAAGGCCTGTTGCGCCCAGCGCGCCGCTTCATTCGCCGCCTCAGAGCCCGAAGGTCGAGGGCCTATTTCTTCACACATGTATTTGAGCCACTGGTAGCCTTGCTGCTCGCCCAATGCCTCTGTATATAAACTTTTGATGAGCGCTTTTGCGTCCGAAGGAATTTCTTGTGCCTGTGCGACACCTGCGCATGCCATCGCGGCAATCAGTGCTAATTTTCTCATGGTTATCTTCTTTTTCTGCGGCGTGTAGTTGGCGATACAACAGGATTATAGGCTTCCAATGGTATGCCGCTGATCGCTTGAATCGCTGCCGCTTTGTCCTCAAGTTCTGATTTATTTTCCGATTTCCCGAAGCTGATTTTCCCCCGGTGTTTTGCATTCACTAAAAACAGCTCCCACAAGCCTTCGTGCTGCACATTAATCTGACCGCCGTGCGATCCACCGCGCATGGTGTAGTTCACATTCAACAGAACCAAAGCTGCCTCTGACGGCAATGCTTCGAAGCTGCCAAACCGCACTCCAAACACGGAAAAATAGCGCTTGTAGCTGCCAGAACGTACCACGGTTCCTCTGCGTGCGGTAAGGCCGTAGCCGCCGATCAGCGCGAAGGCGAGCGCTAAAAATTGGCCCGTAAGAACCGTGCCGATCACCGCTACGGCAATCACCAGGTAAAAGCGAAATGGATACGGGAATTCACGCCCGTTCCGAAGATGTACTTCGTTAATAGACACCCGCGGCTCCCTGCATTAACAAACCACAGATATACGCCCCGTAGGTACCTAGGGCATAGCCCAAAACCGCGAGCAACACCCCTACTGGGGCGAGTGCCGGATGGAACGCTGCCGCAACAACAGGAGCACTTGCCGCACCGCCGATGTTGGCCTTCGACCCTACTGCAAGGAAGAAATACGGCGCTTTGATCACTTTCGCCACAAGGAACATAAGCCCGACGTGAATAATCATCCAGACCAAACCGACCCCAAACAGTCCCGGGTTTTCGAACACTTCGCGAACGTTCATGCTCATCCCGATGGTCGCTACCAAAATGTAGATGAATACGGAGCCTACTTTCGAGGCGCCTGCCCCTTCGAGATTTCTCGCCTTGGTAAAGCTCAACCCAATTCCCACCGTAGTCGCCACTACAACGAGCCAGAAAAATCCTGAAGTCAAGCTAAACTTCGCAAGACCCGGATAATTCTCCGAAATAAATGGAGCGATCAAATCACTCACCAAATGCGCAAATCCCGTCGCACCAAAAGCCAATGCCAAGATGTACATCAAATCATTAAACGTGGGAATTTTACTAATGCTCGCGGTGTACGCCTCCATCTTATTCTGCAAGGTATCCACGGAACTTGCGTCTGCTTTAAACGCTGCATCGATCTTCTTAGAACGCGCCACGCCGACCAGCAAAAAGGCCATCCAAAGCTCCGCAACGAGCACATCTACAGTGACCATGGCACTAAAAATGCCCTCGCTCACTTCAAACACTTCTTTCATCGCCGCTTGATTCGCACCACCACCGATCCAAGAACCAGCGATCGTCGTCATCCCGCGCCAAATCTCTTCTGGATTCGCACCGATCACATCCGGCGCAATAACGCTAAAAAGCAAGATGCTCAGCGGTCCACCGATAATCACACCCACCGTTCCCGTAAAGAACATAATCAGCGCCTTTGGACCCAGCTTCACCACCTCTTTAAAGTCGATGCTCAGGGTAAGTAAAATCAGTGCCGCCGGCAGTAAATATCTCGAAGCCATAAAGTACAATCGGCTCTCCTTAGGATCGATGATCTCGAACGTAGTCAGTAGCGACGGCAAGAAATAACACAACAACAGCGCGGGAATCACGCTATAAAATTTCTTGAGCATCGGATGCGAACTCTTCGACGTGTAAAAGATCAGCCCCAGCATAGCGGCTAATATCCCGAACAGGGTTGCATCGTTCGTAATCCACGGATCTACTTCATGTACCATACTCTTATCTATTTGATTATAAGCGCTCTAAACGCTCAATTTCCGACTTCAGGATCGCTTTATCAAACGCATGCCCTCCCTCGTAATACCCCACTTCTGGGACCCATTCATATTCGCTTCTATACCACTCCAGTATCTCGCGCTGCTTCTCTGCTCCGATAAAAGGATCATCGTCACCAAACCAGCCTTGAAACTGCACTTCACGCAAAGCGTTCAACCCTTTCGCGTCTAAATCTGGCGGCCAGCTTCCTGCCCAAGCTAGGACTGAAGTAAACGCCTCCGGGCTGTAGCCCAAAAACCGCATTCCTGTTGCCACACCTTGACTAAAGCCCACCAGGTGAAACCGCGCGTTCGGGCACTGCTTGCGCACAAATCGCATGACCTCACTCAGATACCTGCGCTGGTTCTCTATGTCTTTTTCGCGCTCGTCCTTGGTCATCCAAGACGCACCCACACGACCGCTCACTCCGTTCAAATAGAACTTGTGCTGGCCTTGCGGAAACACGAACGCACGTTGCTCGGTAACACACGCGCGAAAATGACGCTGGAAATACGCAACCAGCTGTCCGTACCCGTGCAGTGCAATCCACACTTCACGAGTCTTCACACCCAATTCCCCCAGCACATCCACGCGCTGCTCCTGCGCCACCGGCAACCACATCGTACTCATCGCTGCAGCTTACGCCCCTGGAAATTCAGGCTTGCGTTTTTCGATAAATGCCGTTGTGCCTTCCTTAAAGTCCGCCGTTTCAAAGCAATCCCCAAAAGCTTGCACCTCCACATCGTAACCGACCGACCCTTCGAGCAACCCAGCGTTCACCGCTTCGATCGCAAAGCCCATCGCCACTATGCTATTTTTCATAAAACCTGCCGCCATCTTCTGCGCTGCATCTAACAGCTCTTCTTGCGGCACGACTTGGTTCACTAAACCGTAATTCAATGCCGTCTCAGCATCGATCATTTTCGCACTAAACAGCATCTCCATCGCACGCCCTTTGCCGATCAGCTGTGGCAAGCGCTGCGTCCCTCCGTATCCCGGAATCAGACCCAACGAAGTCTCTGGAAGACCCATTTTAGCATTGCTCGAAGCGATACGCACATGTGCACTCATCGCGAGCTCTAGACCTCCACCGAGCGCAAATCCGTTCACGGCAGCAATCACAGGCTTTGGAAATTCTTCTATCACATTAAAAACGGTCATGTGCCCTGTTTTGGCCAATTCCGTCCCCTCTTCACCACTGAACGATGCAAATTCCTTGATATCCGCACCCGCAACAAACGCCTTCTCACCGCTTCCCGTCAAGATCACCACCTTCACCTCGGCGTCCTCTCGGAACCCTTCAAAAGCGGCATTAATCTCTTCCAGTGTTTGCTTGTTCAGCGCATTCAACTGCTTCGGACGGTTGATCATCACCAGACCCAGTCCGTCTCTTTTTTCAACGATTACATTTTCCATGGTTACTTCTGTGTTTCTTTGTTCGAGACCGGCAGCACCATCTTAAACTCCGTTCCGCCGCCAGGCAGCGACTCAAAGTCAATGGTACCCCCAAAATTCTCTATTAAATTTTTCACCAAAGCCAAGCCTAGACCCATGCCGGAGCTCTTCGTAGTGAAATTTGGTTCAAAAATTCGTTCCTTCATGTCCTCAGGAATACCCGCGCCATTATCGCGCACTCGCACCAAGGCCCTGCCCTCTGCGTCCTTACTGACACTCACAACCACTTCAGGGTCCGTACCCTGCGGGATGCTCTGCAACGCATTTTTCACAAGGTTATGTACGATACGCGACCACTGCTCCGTATCGACTTTGACGCGCACCGGTCCAGAGACCATACAACTCACACCTCGGTCGGCATACAAGCCTACTGCGCGGTTCGTGAGGTAGGCAACATCCGCCTCCTCCAGCACCAGTCCGGGCATTTGCGCAAAACGTGAAAACGCCTCAGCGATGTGGGTCAGCGACTCCACCTCCTCGAGCAGGTGCGAGGCCATCTCTTGCAATTCCGCCTTGTCCTGCTCACGCTCCATCATCTGCAACGTCAACTTCATCGGGGTTAGCGGATTCTTAATCTCATGCGCCACTTGCTGCGCCATTTCTTTCCAAGCACTTTCCCGTTCACTCTGCGCCAATTCCACCGCGGTCCGCTCCAGCTTCTCCACCATGACATTGTATTCTTGAATCAGCTCCCCGATCTCATCATTCCGTTTCCAAGTCAGTTTCTCGTTCGATCCATTAATCCGCACTTTTTTAAGCTGATCAATGACCAAACGCATGTTCCTTGAGATATAATCGGATAAGACAAAAGCGAACGCTGTACCAAACAAAAACAGCACGACATACAGCAACACCAGCTGTTCCAAAAACTCTACATCTTCGTCTGGAATCGCCGTGTCATCGATCCGGTAAGGCACCCTCACGACCAATTCCACTTGATTATTGTACCCTAAAATCTCGCTTGTAGCAATCAAAAAATCGTCCTCCCTGCTCAACACACGACCCTTCGCCTCTGACGACTCCGCATACCTCGTCAACAGCCTTGGAAACAGTGCCGACTCGTCCGAATACAAGGAACTCGCCGCGATCAATAATCCCGACGGATGGTAAATGCCCACATCCAGCTTATGAATCGAGCTGATCTCCGCCAGCTTACCGCCGAGCGCACCTTTCCATTGCCAAGGCGTATAGCCCTTGCCCTGTTCACTTCCCGTAAAATAATCGATGTGACTTAGGATCGCCTGCTCCTTACGCTCTAGACGCTCCTTGTGATAGTCCTTGTTCTCCGCACGAAAATGGTACAGACTGAACATCCCTGTCAGCACAAAGGCCACGACAAGGATCATCATCATGAATAAAAACGTACGAACGCGTAGGGTTAAAAAAGACATGTTCCGAAGTTACTTCTTTGAGCGCTTCGGACAAAAGGCTCTAACCGCCTATTTCTTTAAGATTTATGCAAACTTTTCGCGCAGTGGCTTGGTGGGAATGATCACTTTTCCGCCCAATTTTGTACTGCGTACTTCGCCAGACTTCAACAGACGCTGAGCCGTAGCACGCGAGATTTCAAACAGTTCCATAAGCTCGTTCACGCTTATGAACTCTTTTTCGAGTAATTCCGATTGGTGCATTGTATTGGTTTTTGGTAATGGTTAAGTGAATGTAACCAATGCACGCTTATTCTCAAAAAGAGACTATCAATTTGTCTCGATTGATACCAAAAAAAACCCGCTCTTTTGAGCGGGTTTTTCTATTTCAAACAAAGCTAAAAGACCCTTATCCGGCCAATGCGTCTGCACCACCAACGATCTCTAAGATCTCGTTTGTAATCGCAGCTTGACGTGCTTTATTGTATTCTAGTTTAAGATCGCCTTGAAGCTCTTTCGCGTTATCCGTCGCCTTGTGCATAGCAGTCATACGCGCACCGTGCTCCGAAGCATTTGCATCCAGCAACGCAGCAAACAACTGTGTCTTCAACGAAGTAGGAATCAAATCTTCAAGAATCTCCTCTTTTGAAGGCTCGTAGATGTACTCTGTAGTGTCTACTGGGCCAACTTCTTCCCCTGACATCGCAATAGGGAGGAACTGTTCCGCAGTAGGCTCTTGTACCGCCGCGTTCTTGAACGCATTGTATACCACAACTACCTTATCGTACTCTCCAGCTAAATAGCCGGCCATCAGACCTTCAGCGTATGCCGTTGCACTTTCGAAAGAAATGTTGTCCCACAACTCGATGTTGCTGTCCACTTTTCTATCGTCGTATTTAAATGCTTCACCAGCCTTTTTACCTACCGTAGCAATAGTGATGTCCTCACCACTCTCTTCGATATAAAGCTTCGCTTTTTTGACAACGCTAGAGTTAAAACCACCACAAAGACCGCGGTTAGAGCTGATCACTACTAAACGGGTTTTGTTGCCTTCTCGCTCTTCGCCGAATGCATTTTCACTAGCATCCAACGTACTTGAAGCCTTTTGCAAGATTTCAGTAAGCTTCGATGCGTATGGACGCATTTGAACGATAGCGTCTTGAGCTTTCTTCAACTTCGCAGCACTCACCATCTTCATTGCTGAAGTGATCTTCATCGTGCTACCGATCGAAGTAATTCTGTTTCTTAGCTCTTTTAGATTCGCCATAGTGCGTGTATTACATCCAGGTGCCCGAAGACACCTGGATTATAGTAGTATTAAGCTTCGTAGTTTGGCAAAACTTCAGCAATAGATGCTTCGATCGCTGAGATCTCTGCGTCTGTCCACTTGCCAGCTGCGATGCTGTCTAGTGCTGCTTTTTGATTTGCTTCCATGTATTCGATAAGTGCCAATTCGAAGGCTTTTACCTGATTCACAGGAACCTTGTTCAGCTTACCTTTTGTACCTACGTAGATGATCGCTACCTGGTGAGCAACGCTCATCGGTGCATTCACACCTTGCTTCAAGATCTCTACGTTACGCTCACCTTTGTTGATTACCGACATGGTCGCTGCATCAAGGTCAGAACCGAACTTAGCAAATGCTTCTAGCTCGCGGTATTGCGCTTGATCCAGCTTCAATGTACCCGATACTTTCTTCATCGGCTTGATCTGAGCAGAACCCCCTACACGAGATACAGAGATACCTACGTTAATCGCAGGACGTACACCCGAGTTAAAGAGATCAGCTTCCAAGAAGATCTGTCCGTCAGTAATCGAAATTACGTTCGTAGGAATGTAAGCAGATACATCACCTGCTTGCGTTTCGATGATAGGAAGTGCAGTCAAAGAACCGCCACCTTTTACTTTACCTTTCAAAGACTCAGGAAGATCATTCATCTGAGATGCGATCGTATCGTCTGCAATCACTTTTGCAGCACGCTCCAATAATCTTGAGTGCAAGTAGAATACATCACCTGGGTAAGCCTCGCGACCCGGAGGACGGCGTAGCAATAGTGAAACCTCACGGTAAGCAACCGCTTGCTTAGAAAGGTCATCATAGATGATCAAACCTGGACGACCTGTATCGCGGAAGTACTCACCGATCGCTGCACCAGCAAATGGCGCGTAGAACTGCATCGGTGCAGGATCAGAAGCGTTTGCTGCAACAATAGTCGTGTACTGCATCGCGCCAGCGTCTTCCAACGTCTTAGCGATACCAGCCACGGTTGAACCTTTCTGACCTACAGCAACGTAGATACAGTATACAGGCTCACCTTTGTCGAAGAATTCCTTCTGGTTAATAATAGTATCAATCGCCACGGTAGTTTTACCTGTCTGACGGTCACCGATGATCAACTCACGCTGACCACGGCCGATAGGAATCATAGCATCGATAGATTTGATACCGGTTTGCATCGGCTCGTTCACCGGCTGACGGAAGATTACCCCTGGAGCTTTACGCTCTAGTGGCATCTCGAAAGTTTCACCCTGGATCGGGCCTTTACCGTCGATCGGTGTACCTAACGTATCTACAACACGTCCAACCATACCTTCACCTACGTTGATAGATGCGATAGTGTTTGTACGCTTTACGGTAGATCCCTCTTTAATGTCATTAGACGGTGCAAGCAATACGATACCTACGTTGTCTTCTTCAAGGTTCAAAACGATACCTTTCTGACCGCTTTCAAACTCGACCAATTCCCCTGACTGAGCGTTAGCGAGGCCGTATGCGCGAGCGATACCATCACCCACTTCCAATACTGTACCTACCTCTTGAAGGTCTGCACCCTCTGCCATTCCGGAGAGCTGTTGTTTTAGAATTGCTGAAATTTCAGCTGGATTTACTTCTGCCATGATCCTTTATATTAAGGTCTTTGTTTTCTTAAAGTTTCGATTCGTAGGTATGGTCTACAAGCGCATTTCTCATCGCTCTCAACTTACCTGAAATCGTGTTGTCTAACTGGTATCCACCGACTTTGAGCTTCATACCACCGATCGTTGCCGCATCTACCACTTCGCTCAACTGGATGTCTTTACCAATCTGCGCTTTGAGTGTTGCTACCAACTTCGTTTTATCCGCATCTGTAAGCGCCACAGCGGTCGTTACTTCTGCTTTAATGATACCCTTGTGCTCCAAAACGTCGCTTTCGAACTTGTCACAAATGCCGACTAAGACATTCTCGCGCTTGTTCTTTACGAGTAAGGCCACGAAGCCTTCAAACAAAGGTGAAAATGCACCTTCGAAGACTGCTTTGAGTACCGCTTGTTTTTTATCTGCTTTCACTACTGGGCTCTTCAAAAGCAACGCGAAGTCATTTGACCCGAGGATGGTGCTTTTGAGTAGGGCCACGTCCGCGCTTACCTTCTCTAGTTCGTTGTTTTCAACGGCTAGTTCTAGAAGCGCTTTACTGTAGCGAGAGGCAACTCTTGGATAATTCATATCCTAATTCTTAGTTGAATTTTACTTCGTCGATCATCTTACCGATCATCTCTGCTTGCTTGTTCTCTGCACTAAGCTCTTGGCCTAATACTTTCTCAGCTACCTCGATGCTCAATACAGCAGCTTGGTTTTTGAGTTCAGCAACAGCAGCCGCTTTCTCAGCTTCGATCGCCGCTTTGGCAGAAGTTACAGCTTTTTCTGCCTCAGCAGATGCTGCATCTTTAGCGTCGCTAACGATTTTGTTTTTCATCTCACGTGCCTCTTTCAAGATGCGCTCGCGTTCTTCACGTGCTTCTTTTAAGATGGCTTCGTTGTCCGCTTGAAGAGACTTCATTTCATCGCGAGCACGCTCTGCGGCTTTCAATGCTTCCTCAATGCTGGCTTCGCGCTCATTGACCATTTTCAAAATTGGCTTCCAAGCAAACTTACCGAGCAAGAATACAAGGAGAAGGAACGTAACTAACGTCCAAAAAATGAGCCCTAAATCTGGAGTAACTAACGACATTATATGCTGTGTTTAATCTGTTGTAGTTTAAAAAGTAGCCCGCCGGCAATCCCGACTTGGGCTACTTTGTAAGGGAATGATTATAGACCCAACAACGCTACTACGATACCGAATAGACCGGCACCTTCAATAAGTGCTGCTGCGATAATCATTGCAGTTTGAATCTTACCAGAAGCTTCCGGCTGACGAGCGATACCTTCCATTGCAGAACCACCTACACGGCCAATTCCCAATGCTACACCCAATACTGCCAATCCTGCTCCTAGAGCTGCGATACTACCTACCATTTTACTATATCTTTAAATTAAACAATGGTTCTTATTTAGTGGTGGTCGTGTTCTTCAACCGCTTGGCCGATGAACAGCGCCGTCAACAGGGCAAAAATGTATGCCTGGAGGAAAGCCACCAATACTTTAATTACATAAATAAACAAGGTCAAACCTACTGCTGCTGGAGCGATAGCGAGTGACTTGAAAATAAAGGTCAATGAGATCAACGACAAGATCACAATGTGACCTGCAGTCATGTTCGCAAACAAACGAATCATCAAAGCGAACGGCTTGGTCAATACACCCACGAGCTCGATCGGAGCAAGCATGATACGTACCCAAACTGGAACACCTGGCATCCACAAGATGTGCAACCAGTAATCTTTCTTACCGTTTACGTTAACGATGATCAGCGTCAAAAACGCAAGTGTCATAGTGAACGCAATATTACCTGTAAGGTTGGCACCGCCCGGGAATAAACCTAAGATGTTATTGATCCAAATGAAGAAGAACAACGTCAACAAATAAGGAGTGAAGCGCTGGTAATCTTTCTTACCGATGTTCTGAAGTGCGATTTCATCGCGAACGAAAACCACGAGTGGCTCGATGAAGCTAGCCTTACCACGTGGCACACCGTTGTCGTACTTGCGCGTTACACCTAGGAACAATAGCAACATAATCACTGCACCGAGGAGCATGTTGATTACGTTTTTAGTGATGCTCAAATCAAGCGTAGGCTTTGCGTTTAAAACCTCGTGTTCTTCGCCGTGCTCTACATATGCACCGTGGTGCTCGTGTTCAGAAGCCAAGTAAATATGATCGTGTACTTTCACGAAACGGTCACCGTTCCCTGCGTCATACACTACTTCACCATTGTCATTGTGGTGAAATACTGAACTAGAGAACATGCTTACACCATTGTCTGTGTAAACGATGATGGGAAGTGCGAGTGAATACGGGTGGCCATCAATGTCGAAAAAGTGCCATTCGTGAGAATCAGAAATGTGGTGCATGATCAGATCCGTAATGTTGATCTCATCATCTGAAGAAGCTTCTTCTGCGTGACCCCCAGAAGCGTGCGCAGCTTCGTGGCCGTGGTCTTCGTGCATTTCTACAGCATGTGCCTCGTGGCCATGGTCTTCCGTAGTAGCGTGGGTTTCTTCCGTAGTCGTGGAATGCTCGCCATGGTCTGCATGGTCTTGAGCGTTAAGCTGAGCTGCAGACAATAGGAGAACTATTGCTGAAGCATAACGTGCGAAGGATTTGAACATGTGGGTCATTTCTGTGCCGTAAAATCCGTGCAAATGTAGGGCCTTATGCACCTAACGACAAACCCCCGTTCGCTTAAATACTATATTTATTACAATTATTTGTCTTTCAAGGCTTTGATGGCCTGAAAAGTCTCAAATACGAGCGATATTAAGAGGGGCAAAAGAAGGCTCAAAGCCGCGGGTTTTGTCACATTTAACTCCGCACGATGAAGCAATACGGGCAATAGTGCTATCAAAAACAAGAACATCCGAAGGGTGGAGAGTACCAAAAACACCATGCCCGGCTCTTGTTTTTTGGCCATCGGAAGCTGTTTCAGCCCCTCGGAAATGGCATACAGCACGCCCGCGATGACATAGTACATGGCGACTTTCGACGGTTGTGCACTGTAAAAGCCTTGAGCAACACCTGCTAGAGCGAACACTGCTATAAAAAGAAACGCGTTTTTGAACGTATGCATTAAAGGAAGTCTTTGAGCGCTAGGTAAAGACCTGAAAACACGCCCAGTAGTGAGAAAATAATGGTGTATAGCAACGCGTCTTCACCATCAAGGTACCGACCTATAAGCACGCCTAAAATAATAGGGGCGGCCATCTGAAAGGCAAGCCCAGAATAGCGAATGAAAGGATTAGGCTGTTTGGACACCCTTGCCTTCTTTCTCAGAGATTTTGTGCATCACCGCGCCCATCGAAACCGTACCGTTCAGTTCAGCGCCTGGCTCTACACTCAACTTTTCGGTGTGTACTTTTCCGTCCACTTTGGCTGTTGTAGCAAGCGCTAAAGTTTGAGCCACTTTTAAGGTTCCGGACAAAGATCCCGCAACAGCGGCGTTTTTACATTCCACATCACCTTCGATCGCACCTTGCTCACCCACAACGAGCTTGCCGCTTACCTTCATGTTTCCAGTGATTTTGCCGTCCACTCGAATATCGCCGTCTGTGGTAACATCCCCGACAATAGCTGTTCCGATCAGGATGCGGTTCGAGGCTTGTGCTTGTTCTGGGTTTTTCTTTGAAGAGGATATCATGGTGAGTTGAAATATTGAATGTATTCTTTTAAAACCTTGTCTCTGTAGACTTTGCCAAAGTTCGGATTATTTATGTAAAACACCGCACTTGTGGCTGAAGGATAAAATTGGTGCAAACTTGTGCCCAATTCTGAAAAGGTCGTTTTGTATACCTCAGCCTTGGCTTTCGAGCGCAAACCACTGACAATAACCAGCTGGGTGTTCTGGTCGTAGAAAATGTTTTGGATGCGCAAATTGTCAAACTTGAAGTGCTCTTTATTAAAGTCCGCGAGTGCATTTCTAAGCTCATTAATTTTTGCGTTTTCAGCGGGCAACGCAATGATGAATTTGTGCGGCGCATTGGCCTGATCTGCAAACTCCACCTGACGCACCTTCGTGTCTCCTTTGCCTTTGACATCTGCCGGATCTTGTCCCTTTTCACTCACATCCACAAGCATGCTTAAGATCTGAGCCGCTCGCGTCGCTTCCTCTGTGCCCTTAAAGTCATTCACTACCACCTGCAGCTGTGCGATAGTCGCGTCCGTATCTTCTTTTGTCCCGACGATGTAGGCTTGCAGCAGCGCCGCTTTGGCCCGCAGCACGCTCTTTGGGTACGTATTCAAAAAGGCCGTCAAGGCGCGTTGTGCACTGCGAAGATTACCGCTGTTGTACTGGTCAAAAGCAAGGTCGTAAGCAGCTTGTTCCGCCGCAGGAATTTGCGGGCCTAGCGCATCACCACGGAGCAGTGCGGCGTAGGGGCTGTTTGGGAATTGGTCCAAAAGAGTCGTGCGGGAAAGCGCCATTTTCTCCTGTTCACCAAGCGCCGAGAAGAGCAAATATTGCCCGTACCAAACCTTAGGTGCGACGCTGGCTAACCCTGAAAAATCGGCCATAAAAGCGTCCCATTCCCGCTCGGCAGAAGCAGCGTCTTTGAGACCGTCTTTGTACAAGAAACCGATCTCAGCACGTGCCTGAGCCTCCGCTAACTCGCTTGCAGCAAAAGCCTCGTCGTCCCCGAGGAGTCGGGCCATGTAGTAGTCGACGCTGTTTTCATCGGTCGGCAAAACTTCCGGAGCAGCGGTGGTGGAATCGGTCTTGTCGGCACCTTCTTCTTCTGCGAGTTCGCCGAAACCTTGGAAGGGTTTCTCCGTAGTACGCCAGTGGTCCTCTAATTTGCGGTCGCCCCACTTGCGCTTAAAGGCAGAGACGCCCTTAGCACGAACACTAGGGTTGTAAAAGTACCACTGCCCGGAGCCCTGTGATGCGGTAGGTCCTGCGTCGGCGAGTAGTGCGTTGTTCGCTGCATTCATTGCGGCAATCTCGGCCAAGCGAGCGGCCTCAGCTTCGCGCAGTTTTTTCGCTTCGATGTACGATTCGAATTTTTCGCGCAACGCAGCCTCACTCTGACCGTACATGCCTTGCAAACTGTCCTGCAATGCGATGGTGTTGAGGTGGCCCACGAGCTCATTCAGCACTTCCGTCCGACGTTGCAAAGTGTCTAGCCCCGGATAATTCGCCGGCAAGGCGGTAATGGCACTGTCATAATACGCCTGGGCATTGACAAACTCTTTAAAGTCAAATTCTATCGTCGCTAAACTCAAATAACTCTTCCCTTTTTGACGCGGATTGTCCACGGATGAGGATATGCTTTCTCGAAGCAAACGTTCAGCTTCCGGATACTCTTCTAAATCCAAGCGCTTCAAGGCCCACACGTAAAAGATCTGATCGCGGTACGAGATATTTTTATCGTCGCGCAACATTTTGTTGAGCTGTTTTTCGATCACAGCAATGTCTTCCATGTACACATCGAAATTTTCCGCCCGTTTGATCTGGGCAGAAAAAGTGATGTCGTAGTCGTTTGGATGCAGATCGAGCACCTGCTGATACGCGAGCGCACTTTCATACCCCATACCCAGCTTGGCATAGAGTTGCGCGTTAATGTAGGTGAGGAGTACTTTCTGAGATTTAGACTTCGCGTTTGTTGCGGCCAATTCTACCCACTCCTGCGCCTCCTTAATACGCCCTTCACTCAAATGGTAATAGGCATAGCCTTTCTGTGCGGCAAACAACTGGTCTTTGGGTAATCTTTTCGTGTAAATGTCATCGAGGAGCGCTTCCGCCGAGAAACCGTTGCCCATCCGAATGTGGGTTTGCGCAGCCAGCAGCTTCGCCCAAAACACCTCTTCTCTGGCAATCTCGAGCCCATCGAACTGATCCGCGATATAGCTGGTCGCTTCGAGCGATTGGATGAGCTCGTGCTTATAAAATCTGCTGCGTGCGATCAGTAAATAGGCCTTGATCACATAGTCGTTCTTCTGCTTGCCACTGAACACCATGCTGTGTCCCTTGATGACCTTAGCGCTCTTTTCCAGCGCACGATCCATGGCGGCGAACAGTGAGGGGGCTTGCGATTCGTTGGGCCAATAGTAGAGTGGGAGGGTTTTTTCAAAATCGTAGGTCTGCGTCGCCTCGAAATTGGCCACGGCTTCGTCATACGATTCTAGGCCGTTGAAATATGCATTAAAATGTGCCGTCAATTTATGGTACTCTCTATTCACCCACTTGTCCTTGGTCGTCGAACAACCTGTGAGCAAGAGCAGGCAAAAAGCCAAAAGCGCAGCAAACGATTTATTTTGCATAGAAGTAATAACGCGTTAAAATTATTTTATTTCATCGCCCTGAAGAAATCCTTAACACGATATTTGCGATAGTTATGGCAAAGGACCCACAAAAAACGACCCGCGTTCAACGCTGGCGGAACAAATTTCGCTTTGTTATCCTCAACGACGACACGTTTGAGGAGCTATTAACGTTGAAACTATCTCCGTTAAATATTTTTGTGTTTTCCGTCCTGACCATCACCGTAACCATCGCGCTGACCACCACATTGATCGCGTTTACCCCCTTGAAGGAATTGATTCCTGGGTATGCATCCTCCAAACTACGTCGTGAAGCCATCGAACTGGCCTTGACCACAGACAGCTTAGAGCTTGCCCTCGAGCAAAACGAAAAATACCTCGAAGGCATCCAGCGCATCCTTCAGGGCGAAACCATCGACACAGTGCTCTTGGAGCTTTCAGAAGACACCTCCTCAACTCCTGAGACCGTTCAGCTTTCCAGCCCCTCGTCTCAAGACAGCGCATTTCGCGAGTGGGTAGAAGAAGAAAATGCCTTTACCCTAAACTCACGCATTCCCAACCTGGACATTCCGCAGCTGATCTCGCCACTTGAAGGCGTGGTTACCTCTGGCTACGACAAAACCACGGATCACTTTGCCGTGGACATCGCAGCGGCGAACAATACGCCGATCAAATCGTGCTACGAAGGCACCGTTGTTTTTGCAGATTGGACCAGTGAGACCGGACACATCATCATCATTCAGCACGAAAACAACCTGCTCAGCGCTTACAAGCACAACAGTGCATTACTCAAAGAAGTAGGGGAGTTTGTGCGCAGTGGGGAGGCCATTGCCATCATCGGCAACTCTGGAGAAAACTCCACCGGGCCACACTTGCACTTTGAACTTTGGTTTGAAGGCGCGGCGATCAACCCGCAAGATTTCATCAAGCTCTAGCCCTTACAAGCTGCTTTCGTAACCGACGTCCGGAGGAAGATTTTTCTTCTTACTCTCGATCACCGCCAAAGCATCACACCGCTCATTCTGCGGATGATTGTTGTGGCCTTTTACCCA
>CBFHHO010000006.1:0-79621 GCA_965655695.1 uncultured Schleiferiaceae bacterium
GTTCTTTTAGTAAAAAATTTTCAGCAAACTTAACGAATAAGAGTCAAAAAGACATACAAATACACCCACAATAGGTCTACAAAATGCCAATAAATCGACAGTAAAGAGACTCCGTGGAAGTCCTCAGCACTGTAAGCCCCTCGTAATGATTTAAATAAGGTAATGACTAATGCGATAATCCCACCACCTAAGTGTAGCAGGTGAAATACAGATATCGCGTACACCCAAGAGCCCGCTGGATTCGAGCCTGCACCTGCGAAATAGATCTCTTCATCGATCAATTCCTTCCATCCTTGGACCTGCAAGAAGGCAAAAACAACACCCAATACTAGAGTGATTCCAAGGGATACTTTTAAAGCGCTAACGTTTCCTTTTTTTATCTGACTGATCCCCCACCATAAAACCGTAGAAGAAAGTAGAATCGCTATGGTCGAGCTGATGAATGCCGATGGAAGCTCAAAGGTCAACCATTGCTCGTTTGCAACCAGTGTCGTGCGACTTACCACATACCCTGAGGTAAGCCCTGCAAAGGCCATGATGATACTTCCTATACCGATCCACAAAAGCGGTTTTGAAGCGCGTTTACGTTGTTGTGCTAAAGTTTCCATGTTTAGATGTATCTATCGATTACGTAAATGATTTGCATTCCTGTTAAATAAGCAATACTACTCAGCATAAGTTTACGCGCTGTGCCATTATCTCCATCTTTTAACAGCTGAATAGCTTTGGAGAGGACATATAGACCCAATAGCCCTACGGCTACACCACCTACGGGGCTTAGCGTCAACTCTCCTGTAATACCGAAGGCCGGGAGTACGCCTACAATGATCATCCAGATCGTATAGGTGATGATGTAGATTTGAGAAGACCGGTCTTTCGCCTTTGAAGGAAGCAGGTTATATCCGGCCTTTTTGTAGTCCTCAAAGGAGAACCAAGCGATCGCCCAAAAGTGCGGGAATTGCCAGAAAAACTGCTGTGCGAACAGCGTCCCTGTTTCGATATCGAAGTCGTTTCGAGCGGCTACCCAACCGAGCATGTAAGGAATAGCTCCTGGGAAGGCACCTACGAATACGGCCAAAGGTGATTTCGCCTTCATCGGCGTATAAACCAGCGCATACAACACCACCGACAACCCACCAAAGGCTGCTGTCATTGGATTAACGATGTAGAGCGCGATCAAACCTACGACGAGCCAAGTGGTTGCAATAAGATAGGCTTGGGTGACTGAAAGAGTGCCTAATGGCAACGGGCGGTTCTTGGTGCGATCCATGAGCGCATCCAGGTCCTTTTCATAGATCTGGTTGTACGCATTGGAGGCCGCCACGACGGTTATACCACCGAAAATGAGTAAAATGAATTGGCTCCAAATGAAGGTTTGGTATCCCAGTAAGTACCCCACTGCCGAGGAAAAAACTACGGAAGTACTGAGTCTGAGTTTACCTAGACGAATCGCTTCCTTTGTAAATGTAGGTGCTACAGTGCTTGACACTAAGAACATATTTAGTTTACAAAGATAGGGATGAAAAGCTTCCCCCTAAACAGGTTTAGAGGACAATAAAGTGTGGGTTGAGTAAATCTTTCTTGTTGTATTTCAAAGGCGTTCTATGCTCTTTTTCCACCATCGAGAAACCAGCCGCCTCTACGACGGCTTGACCAGCAGCAGTATCCCATTCCATGGTCGGTGCAAAGCGCGGATAAACATCTGCTAGCCCTTCCGCGACCATACACATTTTTAAGGATGAACCTTTTGAAAGTATCTCTACCGTTCCATGTTCTTTGCGGTAGTGCTCGAGAAACTGTGTCGTTTCTTCATTCATGTGTGAGCGTGAACCTACAGCTGTAAATGGACGCTGAGTTTGTATTGGGAGACTTTGTCCTTTTGCAATATCCTCCCCTGTAATGGTAGCGCCTGCTTCGATATTAATCTTCAAAGCTCCATATTCACCCACTCCTAGGTACAATTCTCCAGTAACCGGAACATATACAACCCCTAAAATGGGTGTACCCTTTTCGACCAAGGCAATGTTCACGGTAAACTCACCGTTTCTTTTGATGAATTCTTTGGTTCCGTCCAAGGGATCCACAATCCAGAGGGTATCCCAGTCTTTGCGCTGTTCAAAAGGCAGATGCTTTCCTTCCTCACTCAAAACAGGAATCCCGGTGGTTTCCAACAATTCCATGATGGCCAAATGGCCTTTGGTATCTGCCTGAGTTAGCGGACTGTCATCTCCTTTGTACTCTACTTGGGTGTCTTCATTATGGTACACCTCTAAAATTGCACGGCCTGCATTCAACGTAGCTTGTGCAGCGAGAAGTGATAATTGGTCTAGATTGTGCGTACTCATGATGCTTTTGTTTGGTAGGTTGGCTGGGTAAATAAAAAGCCCGAACACAGGGTCCGGGCTCTCTTATGCTCTTGTAGGATCTAAAACTTATTGAAGTCTCGCGTTGATCGGCACGGTGTATTGCATACGAACCGGCTTTCCACGCTGCTTAGCAGGGATGAATTTAGGCAACAATTTTATCACACGAATGGCCTCATCATCGATCAATTTATCGACACCACGTGCAATAGTTACGTTACTCACCTTACCGTTCTTCTCAATCACGAAGTTGACGTATACCTTTCCTTGGATTCCCATTTGACGGGCCAATTCAGGGAAGTCGAAGTTTTTTCCGATGTGCTTCATGATGTTTTGATTAAAACACATGAACTTATCGTTTTCTGTTGCCTGTGATTCACAACCCGGGAAAACCGGTTTGTTCTCAACAACAGCAAAGTTGAAGATTTCGTCGTCCTCTTCTTCTACCTCTTCAACGATCTCGATTTCTTCGCTCTCGTCCGTTTCCGTAGACTCAAACTCAACCTCTTCGATCTCCAAATCATCCTCTACAATCTGAATAACCTCTGGCGGTGCAGGAGGTGGTGGAGGTGGTGGAGGTGGCTGAACGCGGTTCGTAATGATCGCAATTTCATCGTCTTCTTGGAAATCCATCTTTCCGAGGTCACCAGGACCGCTTTCATAGGACTTAAGCTCCAAGAAGAATAGCGTCGTAGCCAATGAAAGTGTCAGACCGATCAACAAGAAGAGACTCTTCTTATTTTCAGCATCTGCTTTTATGGTTTTTCTTTTCTTCATGAGGTTGAACTATTGTGATGCTAAAATAGCTAAATCTATCGTTAGCACAAGTTGGTTTATAAATGGATTTATCTCTTAAAGGAAACTGGTAACATGTAGGAAACATTGACTGCCTTATCTCCCTGCAACGCAGGCCTTAACGGCAGATCTATCGCCGCTAAAACGCGTTCTACTTCTCGTGTTGCGAGTGGGCTAAAACTCTGTTTTACCTCCACTTTTTCGAGTTCTGACGACGCGTTGTAGACCACTTCGACAACAACTTTACCCTCAGCAGCTAAATCCTCGGGCCATTTTAGTTCTTGCATGACCGAAGTCATCAGATGACGAAAGAAACAACTTTCGCAATCCTTGAATTCGATCATTTGCTCACACCCTTCAAAAACAGGGGGATATACCTGCTCCGATTCTTGTGCGCTGACCGTTAGAGTTAAAACAAAGGTTAAGGCAGAAAGGAACTTTTTCATAGTATCGTGTTTCAGGGTAAAAGTTTCAAAAACTATTCCAAAAGTCGGTGTAGTACACGAGAAGAAATGACACCGACGACTGCCCCGGCAGAATTGGCCACAGCATCGTACAGGTCTGCAGAGCGCCCGAGGCCCATCCAATCTTGCGCATATTCTATAAAAACGCCGATGGAAACCGCAGCTGCCCAGTACACGGCTACTTTACGGCGAGGTAATTTTCGACCGTACCCTCTAGAGCTCCCAAAATACAAGAGGATGACCCATGAAAAATAGAGGATGAAGTGTACGAGCTTGTCCGAAATCTCTAAATCCCAGCCGGGATCGATATCGTCTGCAGGAGCTAGACAAGCATAGAGAATGAAAAAGCCCCAACCAATGGCAGGGGCTCTATATATCCAAGGGGAAAAACGCATTGCGTTATGGAGTTACCCGAGCATCTTTTCGTACGCCGCTGCGTCCATGAGTTCTTCGAGCTCGGCAGCATCTGTAATTTTAATTTTCACCATCCAACCTTCGCCGTATGGATCTTCATTTACAGCTTCTGGAGCATCTTCTAGTGCTTCATTGAACTCTAAAATCTCACCAGCGACAGGTAAAAACAGATCAGAAACCGTTTTCACAGCTTCAACGCTTCCAAAGACTTCGTCCTTGCCAAGTTCTTCACCTTCTGTATCAACATCAACAAAAACAATATCACCAAGTTCGCCTTGAGCAAAAGCGGTAATGCCGATGAACGCATGGTCACCTTCAACACGGATCCATTCGTGATCCTTCGAGTACTTTAAATTTTCTGGAAACTGCATATAGGTAATTTTTTGCCAAATGTAAGTTCAAATTCGTTTTGTTCCACGCGTTACTGCGCTAGATTGAATCTAAATGCAATTCCCGCATTTGTATTTAATGTAGGGAAAGCATTGGACGTTTTAAAGGTACTGACGGTTTGATCGTAATACAAACTCGCAGTCAATTTCGCTGAAAGCATATAATTTGCCGAAGCCTTAATCTTCCAAATGCGCTGCCCAGCGGTGACTTGATCGATGTTCTCTTGAATACGACGGATGACCGTTTGATTGTCTCGTAAACTAAAGTCCAGCTTTAAATCTAAGTTGGAGGTGATTTTCTGTGGGCGTCCATCGCTGACGATATTGAAACTTACGTCTTTGATGATGTAGCCCGTTCCAACCACCACTTCTAATCCACGAGTATCGGTCATTTGGTTGTTCACCAAAGACAAATTCATTTGACGGTTCTTCTTGATATCGAAGCGCAGACTCGCCTGGTTTTTGAGTCGAACATTCAATCCTACGAATGGCCCGAAATTCTCGGTGATACTCACTTGCGAAATCTGATAACCCGGCAAGAAATCACCATTGGAGTTTCGAATATTGTTTGCGGGTTCTCCGTTTTGAATCCGCTGTTGCAAAAGCATGTTCGTCTGGAATGAATTCATCGTGTACATACTCTTATAGGTATGTGTCAAAGTGAAACTCTGGAAGTTTTTCTTGAACCACGGAATACGCATCAAGCCATTGAAGTTCAGATTCCAATTCGGCATCGGCAAGCCCGGTCGTCCATTCAACTCCACCTCCTCAGGATCTTTGCCGCTGTATGCCGCTAAGAATGCTGGAACTAACACGTCCGCACTGTTGTAACTGAACCCGTCATACCCTGCTCTGGTCCCCGTGGTATCTGCTACTCCGTTAATCAATGTTGGGATGTACGTCGGATCCGCATCTGCGCGCGCTAAGGCGAGTCGCTCCGAAACAGGAACCCGGTGATCTAAGAAAGTTCTATACACCGGTGAAAAGGTGCTGTCTACGTTTTCAAACGCACTCCCGATCGCAAGGAAGGAGATGGAATAATTCCCCATTTCCATCGGATTGAAATGGTAATACCCGAGCGGTAAACCCAAGGTAGAATCCTGCAGCGGATCGTGGTATCTAAAAATGCTTGAACTGTTCAAACCACTTACCTTGGTAGCCGTTACTTGCAAACGAATATCCTGCCAAGGCTCTACTACAGCTCTAAAGTTCAAATTCTCGGT
This sequence comes from uncultured Schleiferiaceae bacterium, assembly GCA_965655695.1. Lineage (GTDB taxonomy): Bacteria > Bacteroidota > Bacteroidia > Flavobacteriales > Schleiferiaceae > UBA10364. The sequence goes on from CBFHHO010000006.1 coordinate 5,649, forward strand.
AAAGGTGTTTTGGTGTTGGTTCGGCTGCTTGGTGTTTTGTGTAAGCCAACCGTTTTGAGCAGCTCGATCCGCTACATCCGACTGAGCACCAAACACGAAGTCTAACCCTGGTGCCATCAGTGCTGATGGATCTACTCCAAAATAAACGGGGTTCGTGATCACACCGGGAAGCAAGGTTCCGTTCGTTTGACTGAAGGTCAAAGAAGCCGACCTCAACATCATAGCGATACGTGCGGCACTGAGTAAAATTTTAGGAGGCTCCTTATCTTTTTCCTTGTCACCTTTCGCCCCCTCTTTTTTAGGAGCGCCTCTCTTTTGAGGAGCGCCACCACGTCGACGGGCCACCGGCTGTGGACGACCGCCCTGGTTGGCTTTACGTAAAAATGGCACCTGATTGTACAGGTTGACAAAATTTGCATTACTGTTCAGCTGAATACTGTTCGAGTTTTGAGCCGTGTTCCCGTAGTAGATTTCAGGCTTGGACTTTGGGTTGAGCGCCGCAGTCGAATTCGAGGTCCAATCGTAGTTGGCCGAATAGCGGACACTCGCGCTTGTGAAGTCCATGAACGGCAGCTTGTTGATCGGAGTTTGCCAGTTGACATTCAACGTGTGGTGGAACTGAGTGGGACGACCTAATGAGGATAAACCGGCAATGATGGTGTCCCTGTTCGCTTGATTCTTCGGGTCACCTGGCAGCTCATCCACCCTTGACTGGGCAGTTGCGTTGTAGTCTACCTTTAAACCTTTGGAAAGGTCATAGGCCACGTCATACATTCTCTTCGTCACTAGTGCCTTGTTATAGGTAACGGGCAACTGAATGTTTGGATCAAAGGTGTTGCGCATCTGCATGGTCGCTAGCTGACGACGGACTTCAGTGCGCATACTGACCTTCGAAGGCAAGTAGTAGAAATTGAAATCCCGGATGAGTGCGAGTTGCTTGCTCTTTACTGCATTCTTAAACGGCGCAATGTTTTTTGGACGGGTCTGGTAGTTGTAGTTGACCGAAGCGGTATGCATGATCCGGTGGTCTTGTACGATATTAATATTACGGCGGTCGCTTTCGGTAAATGCGTAGGAGGTGTTGAAATTCGAGATAGCTAATGGGGAATTGGCCCAATTTATACCCGCTTTCGTCTTGCCACCTTGATCCCCTTCCTTCGCCGGTTTTGGACGCTTTGGCGCTGTATTTCGTGGTAATTTTTTACCTCCGGCCGATTTTTCTTTGCGTACGTTCGTGAAATTCAGACTCTTGCGCATCTGGTATTCTTGCCCAGCATAGCGCAAACTGTCACGCTCGTCCTTTGAATCTACATTTGCTAACGCATCTTTAAACTCAATATCTGGATCGAGCGGATTGAATTGTGGTGTTTTGAAACTTTCGCTAAAACTGAAGAACATTGGGAACTTGACCCCGCTTTCTTTCGGAAGCATCTTGTCTAGATTCACATTCGTTTGAATGCCGTAGTTGCGTTCTGCAAATTTGTTTCGTTCGTTGACCGTTTGATCGATAGATCCAAAACCTATAGTCGACATGGTACCCGTGAGATTCACATTCGCCACATCCGCGAGTTTCGCGCTGGCAGTTGCGGTTGCGGCCCAACCGCCTCTATTGTCGAAATCGCTCAAACGCAACTCATTCACCCACAATTCCGCACATTTTGCCTGCCCATCGTCGCCGTCTGAAGCGATCCGTTTTTTAGGATTACGCACACCGATCAGCAAGGTTCTGATGTTACCGAGGTTGGGTGCGCCAACCACGCTCATGCGGTGCCCTGCAGGCGTAGTAACCGTGTATTTATTCGTTAAACTCAGCGTAGGATCACTTTCCATGGCTGTGTTTCTGGTGAGTTTCAGCGTTTTTAAATCTTCGAAAACTACATCGATGTTGTTGTCTGAAGGCCAAATATCATCTGGCAACAGCTCACCCCAAGGGGTCACCTTTAGCGGCACTTCGTACTCGTAGTAGTTGCCGTTGTAATCCGAACCTAGACGTACAAATATGCTGAGATCGTCGTCATTGAGCGCTTCAAACTCATCCCCTGCCTCGGCATGAACGAACATGCGTAGGCGCTTGTACATCCGCATGTCAAAATTAAAGTTGCGGAATACGGCGCGTGCGTCACCGTCCTCAAGACCACACACCTCGAGCGACATACTTTGCTCGTTTTGCTGGATGATTTGAGTCCCACCGTAGACTTGCTGGCGCTCTATTTCCGGAGGCAATACATAAGGGATGGGATCTCTCCCGCCGTTCTCTTCGAGGTTGACGGCATTGACATTAAAGGAAGTCTCATCAGACTCGTCGATCGGCACGTTTTCACGGATATCGTCTAAAGTGAATGGGAATCGGCGCCATTCGCCACGTACGAGATCGAGTCGTGCGAAACGCAATACGATGGGATTCTCAAATTCTGTCATGAACATCCGCAAGAAGCGAATAGAGCGAAAATCAGTGATGCCACCTACCTTTTTCTCAGGTTCGAAAACGGGAATTTTGAATTGGATCCAACGTGTAGGACGTGAAACACCATTAGGTAAGTCATGACTCTGTGTTTCGTAGATGTCGGCGACATAATTCTGACCGACGACTAAATCCTCTGGGCGCATGGATACGCGGTATTGGAAGTAACTTTCGGTTTTACTTAGGGTCTGGTCACGATTGGCATCTTCCTTATCGGGTACGTTCGTTGCAGAGGCAGGGACACCGTTAAGGGTAACCGTCGAACTGTTGCCTTCCGTACCGTTGAAATTTTTGTAACGTTCGAGAATATCCGCCGACTCAGCATCTAAACTATCGCCGCGGTAAAACACAAAATTATCGCCGTTAGGATCACCATAGACACGGTTGTAGGCGGCAGAATTGGCACCAAAGGCAGAGGTGATTCGGTCGAGATATGCGCTAGAGCCTTGCGGGTTCCAGACGCGTTCTTCAGGATCTGTAAGGGCATCAAAACCAACATCTTGCGATTCCCGTGCGCCTGTTGCATTGTCAAAAAATTCCGTAATTGGTTGAATCTGGCTCAGGTAGCCCCATTGGGTGCTGTCCATGCTCGATTTGTCACCGTTTGCTGGGATGCCGTTCTCGAAACTCTGACGCCCGTCTTTTAAAACATCTTCACTAACGCTACCGAGGTTAAAATACAAGTCACCTCCATCCGGTGGGTTTGGATTGTCGTAAAACGGATCCATCACCCAAAACTGAATGAATTCGATGTTTTGCTCTTCAAAGTTGTTGATTTGAAGTGGGCGCATGATCCCCGCCCATCTTGTAGCTGGGTCGATGAGCTGACCGTCCTGCCCCATCCCTTGACTGATCCCCGGCTCGCCTTCAACGTCAAAGTTGTACGGACCTCTTTCGCTTGGGTAGTAGGCCAGATCAAACATAGCGATGTTACGCGCTTGATTCTGTTGCAAACTAAAATTCGGAAAGACCTCACGGATCAATACTTCGCGCATGCGCTGATCTGAAGTAATCTCTGGATCATTGCGGATGTTATCCGGTACATTTTGCCCTCCTGTATAGAAGGTTGGATCTACGATATACCAAGCCAATTTTGCTCTATTGTACCCGTACGCTAGGTCATTGTTCAAGGTGCTTTCTGGGAAAAGACTGCTTTGATTGCCTGGGGTCGAAGCCAAATTCCAAGAGTTTAAACTGCGCAAGTCGATCGTCGTTTGCGAACTTTCGAAATCGTCCAAATACGTCGTTTCTGCTCCCGTGATGCGAATACCACGTGGGGAACCTGGAATCAGGTGCGCAAATTCTCCCTTAAACTGAAGCGTGGATTTCTCCTTGGTTTCGATCAGCGGCAAGGCATCCATAAACCTTGTCAAATAGGGTGCATCGGCATTGTAGTTGGTATTCAAACCCCAAATAGTATTGGCGATCGGCTCATCGCCGATGTTCACCTTTTGCGTGAGTGGACGTTCAGATAAACGCAACCAAGTTCCTCCAACGTTCAGGTTATCGTTCACCTTATGGTCCACCATACCCCCGTAGAAGGTTTTGGCTTGGACATTAAAGAGGGTATTGTTTTCAAAATTCACCTTGATCGGGGCCCCGGAATTCATGACCCCCTCGTTGATAATTCGTACCCGACCCAGTGAATAATCTACCGTATAATCTTGGTTCTCAACTAAGGTTCTCCCACCGGCAGTAACACTTACTGAACCTTGTGGAATATTAAACGCCCCGAGCTGAATTTCAGATCCCGAAGCACTTTTATACTGACCACGTAAAATGAATTTATTCAGCTGTGTTTGCTCTTGAGCTCGGAACCGAGTGCTGTCGTAAAGTGGCTGATACACGTACTTTTCACGCGCCTTCTCCGTGTCCAATTTCTCATACAAATTCGACCCAAAAGGCTCTACAACTGGGAAGATGATTCTCCCGCGTTGCTGATCGATGGTCACGCCTGGTACAAAGTCGAAAATACCGTCCGGGAACGGATCATTGTTATTGTTTAATCGGTCCAGCTCCATGATTCCTACCAAGAGCGTGTCACTCAAATTCCCGTCGGGTAGAAACGGGATAGGCACCCCTGTCTCGTCGTTCATGTAGAGAATGTCCATGTAGAAATCCTCACGATCAAGCTGAAAAGCGTTGAGCGCGTAGATGTTCTTCATCATCAAATCCCAAGTCGGCAACTTCACATCAAGCACCGTAGACTTCAACATTTTCAAGATCAAGGTCTTCGGCGGAGTGACCCCGTCATTCGAGAACTCCCCCACTTGGTAGGTACGTCCACCTGCCGTGTACTGAAAAGCTACCGCAAGCACCTCGTCCTGATTCAGCGACTGGTTCAGGGTTACATATCCGAGTTGAGGGTGAACACGGTACTGATTGGGCTCCAATTTTCTAGCATTGGCAAGTTCTATGTACTCCCGCGCCTCACTAAATCCACTCGAACTCAAATCCTGGTTCGCGGTGGCAATGTCACGCACTCCAGGAATATCAGCTTCTAAAACCAGTGGATCTAATTTGTTATTGGCATTGTTCGGATACCCTTCAATATTTACATTTTGTCCCGGAAAGATAGAAACCCCAGGTAGACCTGAGGCGCTCGTACGGTAGGCATAGGCCTGGTCTTCACCCAAATCCATGAAGGCGACGATGTTTCTCAAATTCTGAGTAGCACTTCGCTCATTCGTAACCCACACTTCTACTTTAGTGATCTGCACGGGCGAGGTGATCAGCGGTACATTTTCTAAATACTCCTCGTAATGTTCGCGGAAAAAGGTCGACAGAAAATAGTGTCTGTTCGCCTCGTATTGATCGCCTTGAATTCGAAATTCCGTCGTTGTACCACCGCCTTGAACGTTGATACTCTGGGTTTGAGACATTTGTTCGGAGAAGACTGTGGTCACGCTCGTGTTCCCAAACTGAAATTGCCCCTTAAGACCACGTAGACTCTGAGCTCCAGTGATTAGAGAAGAGTTGACGGGCATGTTTATATTTCCCATCTCAAGGCGCTTGACGATATCGTCTTCCTCCCCTTCAAAATCCAATTTCATCTTGTTGTCAAACGCGAAAGTGGCCTCAGTATCGTAATTGACTCCTAACTCTAGCCGGTCTCCGATCTTTCCTTTCACATTCATCTGAATGCGCTGACCGAAGTCGAACGCGAACGTCTTTTGATTACGAACAGGTATCCCCGGGTTTTCAATGTATTGATAGCGGCCTCCAAAGCGGATTTCCGCCATCCCTTGAGGACGTATCTCTACAACATCACTACCGAACACCTTTCCCAAGGCTTCATTACCGGTTTGAATTTGCGGCACTAACCCCGCATCATCTCTAGGACTATCTCCGCTTTGATTAAACAACGAACTCTTGGACGAAAAATAATCGGACTCGGCATTGTCGTACATGAACTGACGGTACTGATCCGTAGTCCACACTTGCGGAATAGGCAAACGAACATCCCCAATCTTCTTGTATACCAAATAGTTTCCGCTGATCGGATCAAAAATGATCTCCCGCTCATAATTCGCAGGATCGTCCAAGTCTATAGAACCTGTTGTTCCGGTCGTATCACTTTGTGCTAGAAGCAGTGAAGGCGCCATAAACAGCGCCAACCAAAGGGTCAATAGATATGTCCGAAATGTTCGTTTCATTTACAGCAGCTGAAGCGCGTTTCTAACCAACTCTTCGGTTGGTGCATTCGGATTTTGCTTCAATAACTTATTCAGAATAGCCTCTGACTGCTTGGCAGTAATACCCAGGGTTGTAAGGGCAGCATGTGCTTCCGCTCGTGATGAGCTTCCGCTCGAAACCACAGCGGCTCCTTCTATCTGAGTTTTTGCGACTTTGTCTTTTAAGTCAATCACGATACGCTGCGCCGTTTTTGCACCGATGCCTTTTACGCCTTGAAGCGTTGCTGCATCTTCACTCATGATCGCACTCTCTATTTCATTGGGCGCTAAAGAACTCAGAATAACACGAGCCGTATTTGCCCCGACGCCACTAACACTGATCAATAATTCAAACAGTGCTTTTTCTCGTTGGGTAGAAAACCCGAACAACATTTGTGCATCCTCTCGGACAAGGTGATAGGTAAAGAGCAGCCCTGAAGACTTCGGTTCTATATCTGCGTAGGTATTCAACGAAATTTGTACGTCATACCCAACGCCACCACAATCCACGACCACTTGGGTAGCTGTCTTGATGGCAAATTCTCCTTTAACGTAATAAATCATGGACGCGCTGGTTTCAATCTTTTAGTAACGACGTGACCTAAAGTTTCGTACGTCTTGAACGCAAAAAACCGCGCTTTTGCGCGGCCCTTTGTCTATGAATTGTTCTTAATGTTTGACGATCAGTCTTTTAAACGACATATCGTCCACACTATATAAGTAGACTCCGTTTGATAATCCCGATACATCTAGCACATTGTTACCGCGTTGCAGTTGCTCTGCGCGTACCAAAGATCCCAATGCATTGTACAATCTAAACGTTCCTACTTTCGCTGCATTCACAGTGATTTTATCTTTTGCCGGGTTTGGATATACGTTATCTGCGCTTACCGCAAGCTCAACCGTTCCGATGGTAGGACCCGCAGAAATGGTTACCCAAACACTTAAAGAATCACTTGGGTTTTTCCCGTCGAAGAATACGTAACGCGTGCTGTCGATACAGTTCGCTCCAGTATTCGGGCTATATACGTGACCTGAGAAATCTGTTCTCGTGGTTCCTGCAAGGATTTGCACTGAACCTATAGAGTTGTCCACATCCGATGAATAACAAAAATCCCAACAAAAGTATCCGCTATCGTAGGCACAATTCGCTGTGCTGTAGGCGCGTTTTGCATACACATCCACATCTACCCCTGAAACATTCTCTACGTCGATAGAAAACCCGTAATCAGCTACTGCAGAAGAGTTTACTTCTAAAACAGAATCCATTTCAGAAACGACCAAAGACTGGGCATTCAGCTGGACAGTACATAGAAGAGTCAACGCCGTCAAGGCAACCGTTGTGATTTTTTTCATTTGGTGTCAATTATCAATGTTGGATTCAAAGATAATCATTGTAATTCATTCCATGTGTGGCCTATGGTAATTGGTTTTTTAGTAATTTTCAGCTTCTTAAAAACACAATTGCATGAAAAAACTTTTACTATCTCTTGCTGCCGTAGCTGTAACAACAGGCGGGATGGCTCAAGGACAGAGTACCGTTTTTACCGAGGATTTCAACGCTGGAATGCCTACGGGATGGACTCAACAAAACGCCGGATCTGACGGTGGATTCTTAGCAGGTAACGCGACTACATTAAGCTCGCAGTACTTCACTATCGCTGATCCAGGATCAAACTTCGTCGCTACAAACGACGATGCTTGTAACTGTACGAAAAGTGACGAACACTTAGTAACTAGTGCATACGATCTAAGCACTTACTCGCAGTTGCACGCGACCTTCAAGTCGTTCTACTACGGAGCTACCTACCAAGGTGCTGTAGAAGGTGCTGAATTTAAATACTCTACCGACGGTGGTGTTACTTGGACGAAACTCGCTGACATCACTTCAGGTGGCTCGTGGACGGACCAGTATATTGACATCAGTGCTGCTTGTGGTAACTCAAGCGTTCAGTTCGCCTTTAACTACCAAGATGGTGGTGGTTGGTTGTACGGTTTGGGTATCGATGACTTCGTAATCTTCCAGCCTTACAACTTTGACCTCGCTGTTGAGTCGTTGAACATGTTTAATACAGTCGGTTTGAACAACGCACCTTTCACTATTGAAGGTTCTTTGACCAATTACGGTGGAGCGACTATCACCAGCATTGACATCAACTACACCATCAATGGTGGTGCAGCATCTACTGCTAGCTTGTCTGGTTTGAGCATCGCTCCTTACCAAACATACAACTACACGCACACGACCAACTGGACGCCTTCAGCGACTGGTGTATATGATGTAGCTGTTTACGCTTCTGCTTTGAACGGTGGTTTTGACTTGAACACAGGTAACGATACCCTGAGCGCAGAAATCACGGTGGTTCCTGCAACCACAGACCGTGTAGTTCTTGCAGAAGAATTCACTTCTTCTACTTGTGCACCTTGTGCTAGCTTTAACCCAGGCTACAAGGATTTGCTTGACGATAACGGTGCAAACACCGCTTCAGGTCGCTTGACATCGATCAAATACCAAATGAACTGGCCTGCTCCAGGTACTGACCCTGCTTACAACGCAGAAGCAGCAGCACGTCGCACGTTCTGGGGAATTACTGGTGTACCAGATGTAGTATACTCTGGATACAACGTAGCTACCTCACAAGGTAACATTGATCTAGTCAAAGACATTCCAGCACTTGCAACGTTGAGCGCAGAATGGAGTGCTACAGGTAGCTACATTCAGTGTGATGCGACTGCAGAGGCTCTTGGAGATTTAGGTTCTAACGTGAAGCTTCACATGGCGATGATTGAGAAAGAAATTTCTCACAACGTTCAAACCAACGGTGAAACTACGTTCTACCACGTCTTCCGTAAATACATGGACGGCGCAGGTGGTCACGCGATGGGCAACATGACTGCAGGTACGTATACGCACTACGCAAACTCAACGATCGCTGTAAACGCTGCACCAGCGCAAGGATCATTTGACTTCTGGGTAGGAACATCAAACATGGACATCGTTGTATTCCTACAAGACGAAGTGTCTGGTGAAGTACTTCAAAGTGCACTTGCTACGTTCACTACTTCGAACGTTGACGAGATGGACAACCTTGCGCGTTTCATCGCAGTATACCCGAACCCAGCAAACGAATTTGCAGGTGTAGAACTCGATCTAATCGACCGTTCTGATGTGACCATCAACATGGTCAACACTATGGGCCAAACGGTATTCACTTCAGCACAGACTATGGATGCTGGAACACAAAAAATCAACTTAGAAACTGCTCAGCTCAGCGCTGGCATGTACTTCGTTAACGTGAATGTGAACGGTGTAAGCAAGAGCTTGCGCTTGAACATTGCTCACTAAGCATATTAATTGCTATTTTTACGGGGGACTTCGGTCCCCCGTTTTTTTTGCAACATATTTCAGAACATGAAGAATATTCTTACCGCCCTTACCCTGCTTTTCGCCGGTCTATCATTGCAAGCGCAGGTACTGCCGAGCACCACACTAAAGACCCTTGAAGGAAAACAGATCGACATCAAAGATGCCATTAGTACTGAAGGCCCTACGGTCATCAGTTTTTGGGCTACCTGGTGTAAGCCTTGTATCAAGGAATTGACCGCGTTCTCAGATTATGCAATAGACCTCGAAGATGAGTTTGGAGCAAAAGTTCTGGCAGTTAGTATCGACGATACACGTAACTCTGCCCGTGTTGCACCGCTCGTTCAAGGTCAAGGTTGGGATTACACCGTATTGCTCGATGAAAACCAAGACCTCAAGCGCAATCTAGGTATCGTCAATGTTCCTTTCACCTTGGTGTTAAACTCCGCTGGTGAGGTTGTCTGGAAACACAGCGGTTACTCTCCTGGCGACGAGGAAACGCTTGCTGAGGTAGTGGAAGAAGTTGCTGCAGGAAAGACCCCTTCTCATTAATCACAACGTTCATGAATAAGTTCTCTCTATCACTACTAGCTGTGCTGGTAGGCTTCACTGCTGTGGCTCAAAGTCAAGAAACTTTTGGCGGTCAGCTGCACGGAAACTTTCAGCTCGATGGACAACTCTATTTGCGCGACGAAGCCATCGATCCTTCTGGAGAATTTTTCCCGGATGAGCGCTTTTTGGGCCAAGGCTACGCCAATTTTGTCTATACCCAAGGTGACTTTTCTGGAGGTCTGCGCTACGAGAACTATCAAAATGTCATGCTCGGATTCCCCGAAGGTTATCGGGGTGAAGGCATTACCTACCGCTACTTACAATTCAAACAAGACAACCTCGATGTAACTGTCGGCTCCTTTTACGAGCAGTTCGGTTCCGGCATGGTCTTCCGCTCCTACGAGGAACGAGGATTGGGTTACGACAATGCCATGGACGGTGTCCGCGTCAAAGCAAATCCTACAAAAGGATTGTACCTCAAAGGGGTGCTTGGTCGTCAACGCTTTTATTTTGAAAAAAGCCCGGGTATTGTACGCGGTCTAGATGCCGAATACAACCTAACCGAATTCATGCCCAAGCTCGATTCATTAGGGTACCGCTGGACCATCGGCGGTAGTTTCTTAAGCAAGTACCAGCGTGGAAATGACCCTTTCCTTGTACTGCCTGAAAATGTGGCTACCGGGGGAATAAGAACCCAGTTCACCAAAGGACCTTGGGCCGTTCAAGCCGAATATGCATATAAGGCGAATGACCCAAGCTCTGACAACGGCTACATCTATAAAGACGGGAATGGCATTATTGTCAACCTCACCTACAGTAAAAATGGTTTAGGATTGATCGCTGGAGCAAAGCGGATCGACAACATGAGTTTCCGTAGCGATCGCAACGGTTCAACCATAGACATGCTCATCAACTATTTGAGCCCGACTACTCAGGTCCACACCTATGCGCTGCCTGCATTATATCAGTATGCAACGCAGATTAATGGTGAGGAGGGCATTCAGTTAGAGGCCAATTATAAGATCAAGCGTAAAACAAAATTGGGCGGAAAATACGGAACGCTTATTAGCGCAAATTACAGCGTTGTTCAAAGCATCGATAAGCAATTCGTCGACCCAAGTAACGACACCCTTCGAACGCTCCAAGGTTATACCAGCGACCCGCTAGCACGTGGAGACATCCCCTACTTTCACGACTTTAATTTCAAGGTTTCGCGCAAAGTCAACAAGCGCTTCAAATACACTGCTACGTACCTAAATCTATTCTATAACCGCAGTGTGCTTGAGGACGGTCTTGGCGATGAGGCCATTCAGGTCAACCCGTCGAATCAAAAATTACTCAACGCGAATATTTTAGTTTTCGAAGGGCTCTACAAAATCAAAAGCAAGCACTATCTCCGTGGTGAAGCGCAATCTTTGCGGACCCAAGACGATCGAGGGTCTATGGCGATGATGCTCTTAGAGTATTCAGTAGCACCGCACTGGTTCTTCTCCGTCCAAGACATTTACAACTATGGGAACCCTGATGCCGATCAGCGCCTGCACTATCCGCTGGCCTCTGTCATCTATACCGCAGGAACATCTCGTTTCCAGCTGAGCTATGGGCGTCAGCAGCGGGGTATCTTCTGTGTCGGTGGGGTCTGTCGCGTAGTACCACCGTCAAATGGTGTAAGTTTCTCTCTAACCACAAGCTTCTAAGCATATGAAAAAAGTATTCCCACTCCTTTTCTCTATCGCGCTACTCTCCTTGTTTTCGGTAAGCTGTGATGTCATCGAAGATCCTTTCAAAGGAGGAACCGTGGACACGACTACGACCACACAACAACAACGCAATGTCCTTATCGAGGATTTCACGGGACACCGTTGTAAGAATTGTCCCAAGGCCTCTAAGAAAATTGAAGAGTTGGAAGCTGCTTTTGGAGATCGTATTATCGGTTTAGCCATTCATGCTGGTCCAGGAAATTTCACAAATACAACAGCTGATTATCCTACAGATTTCACAACGGCGGAAGGAAAGCAGATTCAAAATTTCTTTGGGACCAATTTCTTACCTGTCGGCATGGTCAATAGAGAGAATTGGACCGCATCTGGAAACGCGCACTGGTCGGTGTATGATAATTGGCCAACGCTCAGTGCAGAAGCTATGGACAGCACCCTTCGTGTTGCCTTGAACGTCGAAGCACGTTTAGAAGGTTCAACGCTTACTGTTACTACCGAAGCACTTCCGCAAATGCAGCTCTTGCATGATTTGAGATATGTGGTTCTTGTCAAAGAAAGTGGTATCGTAAGTCCCCAATTACTTCCTGACGACACGCGCGATCCGGATTATGTCCACATGAATGTGCTCAGAGCCTTTGTCACAGATCATTGGGGTGAAACTTTAGGAACTAGTCCAATGGTAGCTGGCGATGTCTTAAACGACAGCAAAACGATGAGTTGGAATTCGGATTGGGTCAAAGACAGCAGCGCCGTTGTTGTTTATGCCTTCCATCCGGACAACTACCGCATTTTGCAAGTAGTCGAGGTCAGTATTGATTAATCCTTTGCCTGTTTCGCAAACGACAAGTTTCTCTTGAACCCTTCAAAACCCGTTCGGCGAATAGGGCTTCCTTTGGTGATCTCATCCCAAAGCACGTGGGTTACTTCTTCCCATTCCTCCCAGCTCTTGCCTATATACTCTCTTGGGGCAAAATCCGCAGTGTTGCTGGGCGAAGAAAATCGGTTCCAAGGACAAACATCCTGACAGGTATCACATCCGTATACCCAGCTGTCCATTTTATCTTGATATTCCAGAGGCAACTCTTTCTTGTACTCTATGGTCAAATAACTGATGCATTTGTTACTATCAATGACCGTCGGAGCTACGATTGCTTGTGTAGGGCAAGCATCTATGCACGCCGTACAGCTGCCGCAATGATCCGTAGTAGGCCCGTCTGCCTCTAGCTCAAGGTCAACAATCAAGGCACCGATAAAGAAAAAACTCCCGCTGCCCTTAGTAAGCAATAAACTGTGCTTACCGATCCAGCCCAAACCACTTTTACGCGCCCAAGCCCGATCCATAACCGGTGCACTATCCACAAAACCCCGGCCTTCGATCTGACCGATCTGTTCTTGTAATGCACCCAACATGCGCTTGAGCTTTCCACGAATGACTTTGTGATAATCGCGTCCGTAGGCATATTTTGAAACTCGAGGACCTTCCTCCGCAGCGAATTCTTCCTCTGGAAAATAATTCAAGGTTACACTAATGACAGACTTGGCGCCGGGCACCAATTTTCGTGGATCCAGTCGCATGTCAAAGTGCTCCTCCATCCAACTCATCTCCCCATGGTAGCCCTTTTCAAGCCAACGCTCCAATCCTGTTGCTTCCTCCTCTAGGAAACCTGCTTTAGAAATGCCGCAAGAATCGAAACCTTCCTCTTTTGCCAATTCCTTGACCAGTCTGCTCGCTTCAGATGGACTCATGCCTAAAATAACGTGCCTGAGGCGCCCTTATTCAACGCATTCTTATCCAAGTGGGTATAAGCCTTTTCAGTAACCATTCGACCCCTTGGGGTACGCAACATGAAGCCTTCTTTGATGAGGTACGGTTCGTATACTTCCTCTATGGTTTCTGCCTGTTCCCCTATTGCGGTAGATAAGGTATTAAGCCCAACAGGTCCGCCGGCAAAATTGTCGATCAACACCGACAAAATCTTATTGTCCATCTCGTCCAAACCCTTTGCATCGACGTTTAAGGCATTCAATCCAAAATCTGCGATTGCCACATCGATGGTACCGTTCCCTTTGACCATAGCAAAGTCACGCACCCTACGGAGCAAAGCATTTGCAATACGCGGGGTTCCTCGCGAACGACTTGCAATACGAATACATGCTTCATAGTCTGCCTCCACCTCTAAGATTTCAGCGCTACGTTCAACGATCGTACTCAATAGCTCTACATCGTAGTATTCCAGACGAGCATTGATTCCAAAACGTGCCCTTAACGGAGCCGTCAACAACCCTGAACGTGTGGTTGCTCCGATAAGTGTAAAGGGATGCAAGGCGATCTGTACGCTACGGGCGCTTGGACCGGAATCGATCATGATGTCGATCTTAAAATCCTCCATAGCACTGTAGAGGTATTCTTCAATGACGGGAGATAAACGATGGATCTCATCGATGAATAAGACATCATTTTCTTGCAAACCGGTAAGCAGACCGGCGAGATCAGAAGGCTTATCGAGAACCGGACCTGAGGTAACTTTGATACCTACATTGAGTTCATTCGCAATGATGTGGCTCAATGTCGTTTTACCCAGTCCAGGAGGCCCATGCAACAAAACATGATCCATCGCTTCGTCCCGCATTTTTGCGGCCTCCACAAATATTTTAAGATTCTCCAATACTGCCGCCTGCCCTGAGAAATCATCAAAGCTTAAGGGACGCAACTTGCGTTCTACCTCGCGGTCCGTGTTAGAGAACTGGTCACCTGTAGGATCTAAATGTTCGTTCATAGATACAAAATACCATAAAAAATCCCCTTACCTCGCGGTAAGGGGATGCTATTTTTAAAAAGCTTTTAAGCTTCTAGTGTCCACTTTCTTCGCCTTCAGCGAGTGGTACATTCTGTGGGACGAAGTCCTCGTCAGCACCTGGCTTAGAGTAATCGTATGCCCAACGGTGAACCACAGGTACATCACCTGGCCAGTTACCGTGAATGTGCTCTACTGGAGTGGTCCATTCAAGCGAGTTCGCTCTCCATGGATTCTGCTTCGCTTTAGGTCCTCTCCAAATGCTGTAGAAGAAGTTAAAGATGAAGATCAGCTGAGCTATACCACCTACGATTGCGAAGTAGGTAATCAAGACGTTGATGTCCGCTAGGTTATCAAACATCGGGAATGCAGTGTTGCTGTAGTAACGACGAGGTAAACCAGCCATTCCTAAGAAGTGCATTGGGAAGAATACTCCATATGCCGTGATGAACGTCAACCAGAAGTGTGCGTAACCCATAGACTTATTCATCATACGACCGTACATCTTAGGGAACCAGTGGTATACCCCAGCGAACATTCCGAAGATGGCACTAAGTCCCATTACAATGTGGAAGTGAGCTACTACGAAGTAGGTATCGTGTACATTGATATCTAAGGCAGAATCACCTAAGATAACCCCAGTCAAACCACCTGTAACGAAAGTACTTACCAATCCGATAGAGAAAAGCATTGCTGGAGTGTACTGAATGTTCCCCTTCCAAAGCGTGGTGATGTAGTTAAACGCCTTTACTGCCGATGGAATAGCGATCAAGAGCGTCGTGAAGGTAAATACAGATCCAAGGAATGGATTCATACCAGTAACGAACATGTGGTGGCCCCAAACGATGAAGCTCAAGAAAGCAATCGCGAGAATAGAACCTACCATTGCGCGGTAACCAAAGATTGGCTTACGAGAATTGGTCGCAATAACCTCAGAAGAGATACCCAAAGCTGGTAGAAGGATGATGTACACCTCAGGGTGACCGAGGAACCAGAACAAGTGCTGGAACAATACAGGTGAACCTCCGCTGTAACTCAATACCTCACCACCGATGAAAATATCACTTAAGTAAAACGACGTGCCCATCATACGGTCAAACATCAACAGCAACGCTGCAGAAAGAAGAACCGGGAAAGACAATACACCCAGAACTGCGGTTACAAAAAACGCCCAGATCGTAAGTGGAAGTCTTGTCATAGACATCCCTTTAGTACGCATGTTCAGAACAGTAACAATGTAGTTCAATGAACCTAGTAGCGAAGAAACGATGAAGAACGTCATCGAGATCAACCATAAGGTCATTCCTGCCCCTGAACCTGGCATGGCCTGTGGCAATGCAGATAAAGGTGGGTAGATGGTCCAACCCGCTGCTGCAGGTCCGCTCTCTACGAATAGAGAAGCAACCATAATTACAGAGCTCAAGAAGAAGAACCAGTACGATAGTGCGTTCATGAAACCTGACGCCATATCACGTGCACCGATCTGCAATGGAATGAGTAGGTTCGAGAAGGTTCCTGATAGACCTGCTGTAAGTACGAAGAATACCATGATGGTACCGTGAATCGTTACGAGAGCGAGGTAAATATTCGGGTCCATGACACCGTCTGGAGCCCATTTGCCTAGGAAGAACTCCAAAATAGGGAAGCTCTGCTCAGGATAAGCTAATTCCAAACGGAACAACATAGACATCATTACACCGATGATCCCCATGATCATACCGGTAACTAAGAATTGTTTTCCGATCATCTTGTGGTCCGTAGAGAAGATGTACTTCGATACGAAAGTCTCCTTGTGATGGTGTTCCATCAAGTGATCCTGGAAGTGATTGTTTTTGGTAGTCGTTGTAGTTGACATAGGTAGTAGTTATTACGTCTTATTACAAAGTCTCTGCGACTGTCTTTTGTTCTTTTAGCCAAGCGTTGAATTCGTCCTCGGTTTCAACGATGATTTCCAATTGCATGTTGTAGTGCGCAGCACCACAAATCTTGTTACATAGCAAAACATAGTTGAATTCCCATACGTCTTCACCTTTGGCTTTACGAATCGCATTTACTTCTTCAACATGACTCTTTACATCTTTGTTCTGACGAATTTCAGCAGTAGTGATGCTTGGTGTGAATTGGAAGTTTGTGATCGCCCCGGGCACACAGTTCATCTGTGCACGGAAGTGCGGGAAGTATGCAGAGTGGATCACGTCTTGCGAACGGAATTGGAATTTAATAGGCTTACCAACAGGGAGGTGCAGTACTTTAGTAACTACATCATCCATAGAAGCTGGATCTGCTGGATCTACCCCTACGATGTTTGCACCACCAATTTCGTGTACCGTTGCATAACCCAAAGTGTTATCACCGCCACTGTAACGTGCTGTCCAGTTGAACTGCTGCGCGTAAAGCTCAACGATAATTGGCTCTTCTTCATTCTCTGGCATCATCAAGGTGCTCCATACATTCAGACCCCAAATGATCAATACCGCCAAGGCCACAGCCGGGACCATAGTCCAGAACAGCTCTAGCTTATTGTTGTGCTCATAGTATACTGCCTTTGTTCCTTTCTTTCCTCTGTATTTAAACGCGAAGTAGAAAAGAATCGGCTGTACGATAAAGAATACGATGTTGATGATCAACATACTCAAATTCCAAAGGCTATCAATCTCTGCACCGTGTTCTGAAGCTGGAGTTGGCAACAAGTGCTTGCCCCATGCAACGTACATTACGATAACACTAATGATAAATCCGAAACCTACTAGAAGCATCAACGTACCCTGGGTATCGTTGTCTTTTTCTGTGACTTCATTGTCCTTGCCTTTCTGAATCTCAGATGAGATTTCAGAAATTCTCATGACTTGAACTACAGTCAAGACAACAAGAACGACTAATACGATGATTGAAATTGCACTCATTATAGATCGTCTATTTACTTGTTTATTGTTGGAAGTACTTTGACTCCGTAATCATAGGGTGGTTCTTATGTAATAGCGGTGCGGCAGCAAGCTGACGTAGCACTACGAAAATGAACAACCCCGCGAAGAATAGAATCGCACCGATTTCTAGTAAACCGAAGCCGAAGTGGTCACCTACCGTGCCCGGCATAATCATTACATAATGATCCATGTAGTGCCCTACTAAGACAAACACAGCCGCCATCACTAAAGTTCCAGGAACACG
Organism: uncultured Schleiferiaceae bacterium; assembly: GCA_965655695.1. Classification (GTDB taxonomy): domain Bacteria; phylum Bacteroidota; class Bacteroidia; order Flavobacteriales; family Schleiferiaceae; genus UBA10364. Next base: position 23,381 of record CBFHHO010000006.1, read on the forward strand.
CTTCGCAGGACGGCTTAAAACAGCCAGCACTGGGAATACGAAATTCAAGGCTAACATGATGAAGAATGGAACCTTGTATTGGTCAAAACGCTGCATGAAGTACGTTACCTCCTCTGGAATGTTTGCATACCAGATAAGAACGAACTGAGAGAACCACAAGTAGGTCCAGAATACAGAGAATGCAAACATGAACTTTCCAAGATCGTGAAGGTGGTTTTCATTCACCCATTCCAACAATCCTTTTCCTTTCAAGTACAGCGTGATTAAGATCAAAGCCGCAAAAGAGCTTACGAACATCCCAGCGAACGTGTACCAACCAAATAAGGTAGAGAACCAGTGCGCGTCGATCGACATAACCATATCCCAAGCAGATGTTGAAGACGTCACCGCATAGAACACTGTGAATGCAGCAGCAACACCTCTGTTTTTCTTCCACATTGCAACACCATCACCAGAATCTGACAACAGTGAATTTTTACGAAGAATTCTTGCAGCCCATACCCATCCAACGATGTAAACTACCATTCGGATGCTAAAGAATGTTGGGTTCAACCAACCGCGTTTTCCAGCGATGATCGCATCATAATTTTCATGCCCTTCAATGTTGATACCATCGGCCATCCAGTGGAACATGTGATGAACGTGTCCAAAACCTAAAATAGTGATCAAGAAAATGACAAGAAGAGGTATGATGATGGCAAATGACTGTGCTTCCATCAAACGAAGTAAACCAGCAGACCAACCCGCTTGTGCAACGTATTGAATCCCCATAAAGAAAAGCTGTCCTAAACCTAGACCTAAGAAGAAGATAGCTGCTACATACAATGCCGACCAAGGACGGTTTGCAATCTGGTGTGCTGCGTGTTCTGCATGTGCATCGTGATCCGCATGAGCTTCGGCATGACCATGTTCAGCATGATCTGCATGATCATCATGAGTTGCATGATCATTATGAGCATCATGCGAAGTGTGCGCATCGTGACCTTCATGAGAAGCATCCGCATGTACCTCTGTTGCATGAGCATCATGGCCGTGATCAGCATCGTGAGAAGATGATCCGTTAAGGGCGAATCCGACGATCCAAAGGATAGCACCTACTACCGTAAGTGCGATTGCCAATTGTTTTGTTTTTGTACTGAACTCAAACATTATCTGTCGCGGTTTTATTCTTGATCTTCTCTTAGTTTAACTACGTAACGCACAATTTTCCAACGCTCGTCGTAGTGGAGCTGAGAAGCGTGCGAACCCATAATACCTTTACCGTGCATCAATACGTGATACATAGAGCCTGGAGTAATGTCCGGTAGTCTCGATGCGGCGTATGAAGGAACACCTAAGATTTTCTCTTGCATAACAAGTGGGCCATTCCCATCACCTTTTTCACCATGACAGTGATCACAAAAGATGTTGTACAATTCTTTACCTTCTTTCAACATCTCTTCAGAAGCAAATTCAGTCGGCATTTCCAACGTTGTACGAGCGGCTTCGTACCCTTCATTCGTGTTAGCGAACTCATAAGGATGGTAACCTCTAGGAACAGTTCCCTCTACAGGTAGCTGTGCACTAAGACCGTTTGCGAATTGCTCAGAAGGCTCGTAGGTTTCAAAAGAAGGACTACGGTACATGTCATCCATGTAGGTATACCCTGGTGATGTTTTGTCAGCATTACAGCTTGCTAGAAAAGCTGAAGCCGATAGTGCGATAACTGTTGTAATACGCTTCATGACTTATGCTTCAATTTTAGAGATTTCTAATGCACCAAGCGCTTGAAGCTTAGCGTTAAGATCTTCTTCTTCTCCTTCTAACTCCACCTCCATAAGGAAGTGATCGTCTGTTGTACGAGGATCAGGGTTTTGCGCTTTCGCTCCAGGGTATAATCCGTTTACTGCGAAATACGACCAACACATAAGGTGTGCCGCGAAGAATACAGTAAGCTCGAAAACAACCGGGATGAAAGAAGGCATGTTCAGGAACCACGTCGCGTTCGGCTTACCACCGATGTTTTGTGGCCAGTCGAGGATCATCGTGTAATACGTCATCCAAGCAGCGAAGAATAAACCTGTAAGTCCATAAAAGAATGCAGCCGTTGAAAGACGTGTTCTTTTTAGACCCATAGCTTCGTCTAGACCGTGAATAGGAAACGGTGAATATACTTCGCTAACGTTATAGCCGTTAGAGCGTAAGTCTTTCACTGCGCTCAGCACGATATCGTCATCGTTAAAAAGCGCTCTTACGATAGGATTATGTTTAGTGTGCCCCATGATCGTTGTGGTGTTTTTTGAAGTTCTCGCCCGACGATTTCAAAATCGTTTTAAGTTCAGCCTGAGCAATCACAGGGAACGTACGAGCATATAGAAGGAACAAGACAAAGAAGAAACCGATAGTTCCAACGTAAATACCGATATCTACGAAGGTTGGAGAGAACATCGACCATGAAGATGGAAGGTAATCTCTGTGGATAGAGGTCACGATAATCACGAAACGCTCAAACCACATACCAATATTAACTACAATCGAAATCACAAATGTGAATACCAAGTTGGTACGAAGCTTTTTGGACCACATGAACTGTGGAGAGAATACGTTACAGGTCATCATCGACCAGTACGCCCACCAGTAAGGTCCTGTGGCACGGTTCAAGAAGGCGTATTGCTCATACTCTACTCCTGAGTACCAGGCGATCACCAACTCTGTGATGTAAGCAACACCAACGATTGAACCTGTAACCATAATTACAATGTTCATCATTTCAATGTGCTCAATGTTGATGTAATCTTCCATTTTGAAGATCTTACGTACGATCAACAATAGTGTTTGTACCATCGCAAAGCCCGAGAAAATCGCACCCGCAACGAAGTACGGAGGGAAAATCGTAGTGTGCCAACCTGGGATTACCGAGGTTGCGAAGTCAAAGGATACAATCGTGTGAACAGAAAGTACAAGAGGCGTTGCAAGACCTGCCAATACCAGCGAAACTTCTTCGAAACGCTGCCAGTGCTTTGCTTGTCCACCCCAACCGAATGAAAGGATCTTGTAAACGTGTTTTTGAACCGGGTTGATTGCACGATCACGAATCATTGCAAAATCTGGAATCAAACCGACGTACCAGAATACAGTACTTACAGTAAGGTAGGTCGAGATCGCGAATACATCCCACAATAGAGGCGAGTTGAAATTCACCCAAAGCGAACCGTACTGGTTCGGAATTGGCATTACCCAGTAGGCCATCCAAATACGACCCATGTGAATCAGCGGGAAAAGACCTGCTTGAATCACCGAGAAGATCGTCATCGCTTCGGCAGAACGGTTGATCGCCATTCTCCATTTTTGACGGAACAATAAAAGTACCGCCGAAATGAGGGTTCCGGCGTGACCGATACCTACCCACCAAACGAAGTTGGTAATATCCCAAGCCCAATCAACGGTCTTATTAAGTCCCCAGACACCGATACCGGTACCGATGGTGTATGCGATACAACCCACACCCCAAAGGAACATTATAAATGCGATAGAGAAGGCTATCCACCACGAACGTGGTGCTTTAGACTCTACCGGTTTTGCTATATCGTTGGTGATGTCAGTATAAGACTTGTCACCGAGGATCAGCGGATTTCTAACAGGCGATTCGTAATGCATGTCGCTTTCTTATTTATTAGGCTCTGTTTCTAACTTTAGTCTGGTAGAATACGCTAGGTTGCGTACCCACTTCTTCGAGGAGGTGATATGCACGACCCTCTTGTTTGAGGTGACTCACCTCACTCTTCGGGTTATTTACATCACCGAAGACGATTGCGTTTGATCCACAGGCTTGAGCACAAGCTGTAGTGAATTCACCGTCGTTCAAGATTCTACCGTCTTTCTTCGCTTCAAGTTTACCGATCTGAATGCGTTGGATACACATAGAACACTTCTCGATTACACCACGTGCACGAACAGTTACATCTGGGTTCAATACCATACGACCGTAATCGTCTTGAGATGGGTTCACATCAGCGAACTGCTCGTTGCCTTTGTAGTTGAACCAGTTAAAGCGACGTACTTTGTAAGGACAGTTGTTCGCACAGTAACGAGTACCGATACAACGGTTGTAAGCCATGTGGTTCAAACCTTCACGCGAGTGTACTGTAGCTCCTACTGGACAAACAGTTTCACAAGGTGCGTGGTTACAATGCTGGCACATTACCGGCTGGAAGACGACTGAAGGGCTTTCAGAAGGCACCTCCATTTTAGCATATTTCTCGATAGCACTTACTCCTTCTTCTTCAGCGACTTCTTTAGTCATATCAGAAGAGTAGTAACGGTCAATTCTTAACCAGTGCATATCACGGTGCTTACGAACTTCTTCTTTACCAACAACAGGTACGTTGTTTTCCAAAGAACAAGCGACAACACAAGCACCACATCCCGTACATGAGTTCAAGTCGATAGACATGTTCCACATGTGCGAAGTCTCGTGATCGTGATCGTCCCAAAGATTTGCTTCGAAAGCGCTCATTGGGCCTTTATGAGTTTCAAACGTCGGCTTTTCATTCCAAGCCTCAGGAGATTCTGTTAAGAAGGTTGGCAACGAGATTTCGTTGACAATCTTACGTCCCATCATCGTATGTGCTAACTGAACTGAAGCGAATCCATGCTCCACCTCCGTAGCAGCAACGCTTACTTTCGTAGAAAGGGCTGAGGAAGAAGGCAACAGTTCGAATGCATTCACGCCGACTCCATTCCCTACTTTTCCTACGTTCTGACGGCCAAAACCGATCGCTAAACCTATGGTACCTTGAGTTTGACCAGGCTGGATCCAAACCGGTACATTTTCAAGCGACTTACCGTCTACAGTAATGTTCACCGTAGTACCGTTCATCGCACCGTTTGATTGCGCTTCAATCTCCACTCCGTATTCTACTGCATCTGCGGCAGACATTACGAGGTAGTTATCCCAAGACAATCTGGTGATAGGATCCGGTAATTCGTACGTCCAAGGGTTGTTTGCATTTGCACCTGATCCCATACCTGCTTTTGTGTAGGTATAAAATTCAAGTCCAGTAGAAGGTTTAGCCACGTTAATACCACTCACGTCGATCATCTCGCCGTTCATCGCACCATTCATTGCTATTTCAGCTACTTCACTTTGTGCATAACCATCATGAAGAAGTGCGTTCCAAGCTTTTTCTGAAGCCATTGCTGCCGCACTAGCCTTGATAAGCTCTACTGCAGATTCTGTACCGCCCGCAAGTCCGTTCAATATTTCAACAGCGCTTTTACTATCAAATAAAGGACTGATCGTAGGCTGACCTACAGTGTATTGACCGTCGGCAGGAACATAATCTGCCCAAGACTCCAAGTAGTGGCTTAAAGGAAGTGCAACTGCAGCCTGAGAAGCAGACTCATCTTCACGATCAGCAATACTTACAAGTTTTACACCTTCGAGGTTTAAATCTTTTAATGCATATGCTGGATTCACATCCAAAGTAACTAACGTGTCTACGCTACCTGCTTTGATGTCTTTCACCAACTGTGCATAGGCTTTATCATCTCCTTTCGCTGTGTAAACGAAAGTTGTAGTATCGAATGCTTTTGCTCCCAAGGCAAGGTTAATGGCGAGTGCTAAGCGCTCAGCAACCTTTGAATTGAGACCGTTTAATACCAAAGCACCCTCGCCTGAAGCGATCAATTCTTTGGCTGCAGCGTTCACTGAAGAGACAATGTCAGCACGAAGCTTAGGAGCATTGACTGTAGCAAATCCTTTTGATGCTGCTACTGCGTTGTACACTGTAGCAAGTACCGCTTCGTATTCAGAGACGCGTACTTTCATACGTGTATCCGCATTCGATCCAGAAATACTTAGTCCTGCTTCAGCTTGAATATGCTTGAGCATTCCTTTGCCTGGCTTACGACGTGATGCATAGGCGGCAGCGAAGTTTTGTCCGCTCCAGTCGCCCAAGAAATCAGCACCTACTGCAAATACAGTTTGCGCTTTTTCTAGACGAATCATCGGAAGACCGCGCTTTCCAGCGAAGCTTTCGTAGACATCTAAACGAGCACTTTGACTAACCGCATCAACGCTTACGTGACGAAGTCCTAATTTTTCAATCGCTGCAGAAGCTGAAGGAGATAGAACCGTACCAGAGATGAGTACACTGCTTGCAGAGATCATGCCTTTGGCTGCACTAAGCGCTGCACTCCATGAAGTCGCTTCGCCGTTTACTTTCGGTGAACGAAGACGAGCACCGTCATACAAACTAAGTACAGAAGCTTGGGCACGAGCGTTGGTAGCACCGTTGAATGGAGCATCACCATTTGGCTCAACTTTGATAGGGCGACCTTCACGCGTTTTGATCAGTACAGAAGCAAAGTCTGAACCGTCAAACATTGACGTTGCATAGTACGAAGGCATCCCTGGAGTAAGGCTGTCTGGCTTCACTACGTAAGGAATACTCTCAACGATTGGAGCCTCACAAGCAGCAAGAGTTGCTGCAGCTGTGGAGAATCCCATGAATTTCAAGAAATCACGACGTGAAGTTTCCGTTTGAACGGCATCGTCGTTTCCTAAGAAGTCTGCGCTCGAAACCTCGTTTGAGAATTCGTTCTGAGCGAGCTTTTCTGTGAGTTCCGGATTGGATTGATCCTCAATACCTTTCCAGTATTTGTTGTTCTCAGTCATTCTTACTTCTTATTAGTAGTGACACTTACCACATTCCAAACCACCAATCTTTTCAGCAGTGATTTTTTCGTCGTGGTATTTCTCAGTTAGTTCTTCGTGGAAGTCTTGGTAGTAGCCGTTCTTCTCGAACTGCACCTCAGTTTCTCTGTGACAGTTGATACACCATCCCATAGTAAGCTCAGAGTACTGATATACTTCTTCCATAGTCTCTACAGGACCGTGACATTCCTGACACTCCAACTGTCCTGCATTTACGTGCTGACTGTGATTGAAGTAGGCAAGATCTGGTAGGTTGTGAATACGAATCCACTTGATCGGCTGCTGCTCGTAATCCTCGATGTATTCGCGATTTTCGGAGTCCCAGCCGATGGCTGCGTAGATTTTCGCGATTTCCGGCGAACCTTCGCCGTCGTACTTGAGGTTACCAGTTTCGTCTGTGATTTCAGATCCGTCCACATACATGTGACAGTTCATACATACGTTTGCTGAAGGAATGCCTGAATGCTTTGAGTGGCGCGCCGAGCTGTGGCAATAGTTACAATCAATCTCGTTCTGCCCCGCATGTAGTGCATGTGAGAATGCGATCGGTTGCTCAGGCTGGTATTTTTGCTCAACACCAATTCCTGACATCCACCAGTAGGCTTGATTCAAAAAGAGCACCGTCACTAGAACCGTGGCTACAGTAACAAAACCTTTGTTGTTGATGAGTCGACCCCAGAACCATCCAGCTTCCTCTAAAATAGAAACAGGATCCTGGCCATTTACAAGACGAAGTGTGTTCTTCATGCGTGCTAGAAGCATCACCATAACGAGTAACAACAATCCCAAACCAATGGTGATTTGCTTGCTGTAGTCTTTTGATTCAGCGACCACAACAGCAGCACTACCGTCTGCAGCTACAGGAACTACTTTCTGGTCGCCTTCAATCGTGTACTGAAGTATATCAAATATGTCTTGGTCAGAGAGCGTAGTAAACGAACTCATGATAGATCCATTGTACTCTTCAAAGATCGCAATCGCATCCTCGTCACCCGAAGCACGGAGTTCAGCGTTGTTGCGAATCCAGGCAAGAAGCCATTCTTCAGAATACTTGTCTGTCACCCCTGTTAATGCAGGGCCAACCAATTTCTTGTCAAGCTTGTGACATGACGCACAGTTTTGCTTGAAAAGTTTTTTTCCATTCTTGGCATCGCCCTCGAAGGCTTGCGCAGATGAAGCGGAGAACATAAATACGACCACTGATAGCAATGATGCGAATCTCCTGAGTTTACTTGTTGTAGTGTACATATACGGCTTTATATAGCTATTCACTGTCGGGCAAAAATAACACCCAAAGGGCAGATTACGGCCCTATTCAAGGCGAAATTCCAATTTAAAATCATTCTAAATTAAGCCTTGTTTGAACATCTAAAGTGCATCGCTTGTTGGCGATTGCTAATTTTGAACAAAACCCCGAATCATGAAGTATATTTTCTTAGCAACATTGCTTTTCACCTCAATGCATGTAGAAGCCTCAAATCATGGTGATTATGAAGTGATTTCTGCAACTGACACGCTTGAAATTGCTATGGATTTAGACAGTGCTTATGCACATTACACGAGTACAGAGAAGAGCGAAATGTTTGAGGGGTACACCATTCAAATTTTTAGTGGCGATCGAGTGCATGCGAACCAAGTTAGAGGTAAAATACTAGCTATTGGAGCCGACAAGGAAGCCCGCATGGTATATCGAGAGCCGAACTTCAAAATCCACATAGGATCGTATCCAGATGTGGCTACCGCAGAGCGTGCTTTGATGAGTTGGAAAGTTGAATTTCCGGATGCGTTCGTGGTCCAGACTTTGGTGCCGTGGTATGAATTGGACCTGGAAAATACTGAGGAGATTCCGGCTGCCACGACCGATACTAGCGCTGCTCCTTCAGATACGTCAGCGTTCTAGCAATGACATTTTGCTGGATGCTACCGTAGTACAGATTGATATCCCCCTTGTGGTAATTCTTCGTGCGAAGTAGTCGTGCACCTCTGATTTTTGGTCGTTCGGACCAGATCACGCCGTTATAGATTTGTGCCGTCGCAATCTGATCGACCAATCCATCACCTGGCTTCACAAGACCACCAAGATTTGCACCTGCCTCAGGTATAATTTTCGCCGTGGTTGTGGTCCAATCTAAAGGGTTTGTGATGGCAATACATTCTACCGGAAACATGTTTCGTTTTTCAAAACCTTCCTTGTAGGTGCGCCATGAAATCAAGGCTCCTGTTTGGGTCGGGGTTTCGGCAACAGGTAGAGGCATTTCGCAGGCGTTGACCTCCATGCCTATTAAGTAGGCTGCAACTACGCGAGGTAGTAATTCGCGGTCTAGGTCTTCTTTAACCAATTTCACCAAGTGATCCGTTCCTTGGCTGTGTGATGCTAGAATGAACGGTGAACTGCTTGGGATTTCTTTCAGGAATTGAAAGAACGCTGCGCGGACATCATTGTAGGCGAGCTCGTAGGCCTGCGCAGAAGCAGCGGATGGCGGTGTAGTGTAGACTTGGTAGGCGGCCTGGCGGTAATACGGTGCATATACAGGGCCAGCGACATTGAATGCGGTGCTCTGGTATACGATTGGGGTTTCGAAACTGTTTCGAAACGATTCACTCCGTGGGTCTGCGCTCCACGATTGCCCTTTTTTAGGAAAATACACCGTAGGAGAAACGAAAAATACGGGGACATCGAATTGGTTCCGAGGTTGACTTGTGAATGATGTATCAGAACCGTCCTGAATTTCTGGATGTGCAGCCCAATACTGGGTTGACGTGTAATCAGGAGTTACCGGAACGTTCACAACTAGCTTATCGCTAAGGCCACAAGAATGCAGTAGTACACCGAAACTCAATAGGACCAGTGCGCGAAGGGTCATTCTGCGAACACCGCTTTTTCACGAATGATTTGAGCGAGCTGGAACGCAGGAATTACGCCGCTTTGACGCCAAATCATTTCTCCCGATTGGAATAGGGCTAAAGTCGGAACGCCTTGAACGTTGAGGGCGTTTGCGAGTTGCTGATTTTTGTCGACATCCACCTTGATGATGCGTACACTTTCACCCATGTCTGCTGCGAGATCTTGGAGTATAGGTGGCATCATTTTACATGGTCCGCACCACTCAGCAAAGAAGTCGATCAAAGTGGGTTTTTCGCTCGCAATGATTTCATTAAAGCTCGACATATTATTTCGCTAAGGGTTGAGTACGAGCCCAAGCACCAACACCTCCTTCGAGGTTGTATACTGCTTTGAAGCCCATGGCTTTCATCATACTTGCGGCTTTTCCGCTACGTCCACCTGAACGGCAGTAGATGTATACGGGGACATCAGGGTCGAGCGTCTCCAATTGAGATTTGAAATCTGAATCGTAGAAATTCATCTGCTGCGCGCCAGAAATATGACCGCTGGCAAACTCCTGATCAGTTCTCACGTCGAGGATAATGCCTGTTTGGGCGGTGTCTAGTATTGTGGCAAAATCGGTCACGTTGACATCAACGCTGATGACACCAGCGGCTGAAGACTCCATCGCCTTTTCTTGACAGCTCGCTACCGTAAACGCCATGAAGACGATTACGGTAGTTGCTGCTATTTTAGAGTACATGCTGCGCATTACATCAATTGGATCAAAACGTCTGAAGCGCCCATTCCATTCAGTCCGTCAGTGATGCCTTTAGATGCAAGATATGCTAGGGCTTGCCCCGAGCGATTTCCTGAGCGGCAGAACAGCACGAGTGGACGAGACATGTCTTTGATCTCTTCCCAACGGTCTGGGATTTCGTCTAAGGGAATATTAACAGCACCTGGAACAGGTTCCATTTGAACTTCCATAGGCGTTCTTACGTCTACTAACGCCACTTCTGGGTGATTGATTGCTTCGTTGATGTTCATGTGTTTTACTTTAATCTGTGACAAAGGTATTCGAGCTAGCCAAAGCCCGGTGGAACTTTAATCACGCTTTACCAAATGATGATTTCTTCGCCTTCTGGCTTGATGTTCTCTCCTTCTTCACAGCCGAATGCGGCGCGGAATTCGGGCATGTTACTCACAGGGCCCTTAACGCGGAACTCTGCTGGGGAATGTGGATCTGTGGTAACCTGCTGCTTCAGATATTCTTCACGACCGTTACTTTGCCACACTTGCGCCCAACCTAGGAAGACTCGTTGATCGTCTGTAAATCCGTCGATTGGGTCGATGTCTTTTCCTTGCTTGTAGTTTTGGTAGGCGTAATACGCCAACGTTAGCCCTCCGAGATCCGCTATGTTTTCACCTAGGGTCAGATGTCCATTCACGTGCACATCCGGCAGCACCTCGTACGCATCGTATTGCTCGGCAAGACGCTCCGTGAGCTCCTCGAACTGCGCTTTGTCTTGGTCAGTCCACCAATTCTCAAGATTCCCGTTAGGACCATATTTCGCACCTTGATCGTCAAAACCGTGTGAAAATTCATGTCCAATCACACCGCCTATTGCACCATAGTTGATGGCCGCATCTGCATCTGGATTGTAGAATGGAGGTTGAAGAATTCCGGCAGGGAAAACCACTTCATTGTTTAGTGGGTTGTAGTACGCATTCACAATATGAGCGCCCATGCCCCACTCCTCTTTGTCTACAGGCTTGTCGAGTTTAGCAAGGTTCTTTTTGGTAAAGTAGGCCTGCATATTTTTGAGATTCGCAAAGTAGCTGTCTCTGCTCATCTCAAGGTCGCTAATATCCTCCCACTTGTCCGGGTAACCAATTTTGTAAGTAAAGGCCGCCAATTTTTCTTTTGCGCGCACTTTGGTCTCGTCGGTCATCCAAGTTAATTGGTCAATACGTCCACTAAAGGCAGTACGAAGATTTTCTACGAGCTGCTCTACTTCTTTCTTGTGCTCTTCTGGGAAAAACTGCTTGGCATACAAATGACCAATCTGCTCACCGAGCATTCCTGCAGCACCTTGTACACGCTTCCATCTTGGATTCATCTTCGGCTTACCGCTCAATGTCTTTTCGAAAAACTCAAAGTTCTGACGCTCCAAATCATCATTCAACGACCCAGCGGCAGCATCGATCACATGCCAAGTGTAGTACTGTTTCCAATCCTCTAAGCGTACCCCATCAAGGCTAGTTGCAAGGCGTTCGAAGAATTCAGGTGCACTGTTGACTACATCACGATCGCCTAAACCTAGCGTATTCATCATTGCTTCGATCGGCAGATTTGGTGCCAATTCTTGCCACTGCGCTATGGTCATCGGGTTGTACCTTTTTTCAGCATCACGCATCTCGACGCGAGACTTCATAGCGGTGGCTAGTCTTTCTTCAATGTTGTAAATCACAGCAGTGTCTAAATCTTGACCTACTATCGCACCCATCGCAGCAATGTGCTTGCGGTATTTCGACTGTAATGCTTTGCTTTCTGCGTCATCACGCAAGTAATAGTCGCGATCCGGCAATCCTATCCCTCCTTGACCAACGTACAAGGCATGTTTTGTACTTTGCTTAGCATCTGTACCTACATACACTGAGATCGGTGCACCTACACCATTGAACTTATTGCGTGCCATCAGTTCAAAGAGTGCTGTCAAGCTTGACTGCTCCTGGACTTCAGCTAAAAATGGATCCAATTCAGATGTTCCGCGCTCATTCCGAGCAAGGCTATCCATACCGCTGGCAATGAAGTCGCCGATCAGCTGCTCATCCGTCCCTTTTTCATGAGTTTCCGCGGCCACTTCTTCGAGCATCGTTTTGACACGTTGCTTGTTGCGCTCGCCCAATTTATTGAACTCCCCCCACCTTACTTCGGTTTCCGGAATAGGATTCATCGCACGCCAACCACCTGCCGTGTAGGTAAAGAAATCATCACATGGAGCCACATTCGTATCGAGATGTTCCAAAGGAAAAGCGGCCGTTTTAGCCACCTGCTCTTGCTGCGATGAGTTCGGTGTGTTTTGGCAAGCTGCGAGGGCAACTGCAGAAAGGAGTACTACTTTTTTCATGAGTTTGGTTGTTTGCGCGTAGCGAGTATTTCAATGGGGTTATTTACGCTTCCAGGTCTTAAAGTTAAAACTAAATTCGTGATTCTCATCTGCCGGATGATGCACGTCCGTGACCAATTCAAATTCCTCTTGAGGCCACTCTGGGAAATAGGCATCCCCTTCAGGCGTTGCATGCACCTCCGTGATTTCAAGAATGTCCAAATACGGCAAAGACAGCTCATAAATCTGGGCACCACCGACAATGAATACTTCCTCTTCGCCTTTTGCTAGGGCAATGGCGTCTTCTAAAGAGTGGACCACCTCAGCGCCGGATGCCTTATACCCCTCTGTTCGAGTAATGACAATATGACGACGCTTTGGGAGCGGACGACCGCCTAAACTGTCCCAAGTTTTGCGTCCCATAATGATGGTGCGCCCGGCAGTGTGTCTTTTGAAATGCTTGAGGTCGTCTGGCAAGTGCCAAATAAGATCATTGTCTTTACCGATCACGCGATTGTCTGCGTAGGCAACGATGGCTTTTAAAATCATAATTATACGGCGACTTTGCCGGGAATGTGTGGGTGAGGGTCGTACCCTACGATCTCGAAATCTTCGTAGGTAAAGTCAAAGATGTTGGTGCGCTCCGCGTTCAGTTTTAGTTGCGGAAGCGCTCTAAAATCTCGAGTAAGCTGCAGCTCTAACTGTTCGATGTGGTTGTTGTAAATGTGTGCATCTCCTAGGGTGTGAACAAAGTCACCCACCTCTAAATCACAAGCTTGCGCGACCATGTGCACCAAAAATGCGTAAGAAGCGATATTAAACGGAACGCCTAAGAATATATCTGCGCTACGCTGGTAAAGCTGACAAGAGAGTTTACCGTCTGCAACATAAAACTGGAAAAATGCATGACACGGCGGTAGCGCCATCTGTTCTACAAAACCTACGTTCCAAGCGTTTACGATGATGCGACGCGAGTTGGGGTTGTTTTTGATTTGATCAACAATCTGGCTGATCTGATCGATCGAACTGCCATCCGGTGCTGGCCAAGAGCGCCACTGGTAGCCGTAAACTGGCCCTAGTTCTCCCCATTGCTTCGCGAAATCTGGATGGTCTGCTACTTTTTGAGCAAATTCCCGAATGTCTTCTCCTTGGTATTCCGGGCTTTTCTGATAGGCCGCGAATGGCCAGTCGTCCCAGATACGCACCTTGTTCTGGGCAAGGTATTCGATGTTTGTAGACCCTTGAAGGAACCACAGTAGTTCATGCAAGATGCTTTTAACATGCACTTTCTTAGTGGTCAAAAGCGGGAATCCTTCTTGGAGGTTAAAACGCATCTGATGACCGAACACACTCAGGGTACCGGTTCCTGTTCTGTCGCCCTTTTGAACGCCTTCGCGAAGGACTCTTTGGACTAAATCGTGGTATTGCTGCATGAAACAAATATGCCTTTTAAAGAGATTTGAATCACGTGGACGCGGTGAGGGTTATCCACCAAGAAATCAACAAAAAACCCGCCTTGGAAACCAAGACGGGTTTTGAGTGCCCCGGGCCGGGGTCGAACCGGCACGGACATTACTGTCCACAGGATTTTAAGTCCGGCGTGTCTACCAATTCCACCACCGGGGCTCCAACAAAAAACCCTCCATGTTTCGGAGGGTCTTTGAGCGAAAGACGGGATTCGAACCCGCGACCCCGACCTTGGCAAGGTCGTGCTCTACCAGCTGAGCTACTTTCGCGATTGGGTCGGCAAATATACAGACGAAATCTAGCTTTACAAGCCCTTGTCCTATTTTTTTGAAACTTTTTCTTTTAATGTTTGGAGCAGCATCAAGGCCTCTATAGGCTTGAGATGATCTAAGTCCAAGGTTTCGAGCTCAGTAGCTATTTCCTCTAGCTCTGGGCGGTCCATGGAGAAAAAGTTCAATTGCTGATTTTGCCCCATCGATACTGCAGCATCTTCCGTGCTTTTACGCCCCGATTCGAGGGATTCGAGTACCCGATCAGCGCGGTGTAAAACGTAAGAAGGTATGCCGGCGAGTTTCGCAACGTGGAGACCAAAGGAATGGGCGGTACCGCCAGGTTTTAATTGGCGCGTAAAAACAATAGACCCATCATGCTCCTGCGCCGCAACGTGGTAATTTTTAACCTTTGAAAATTCGTGGGTCATCTCGTTCAACTCGTGGTAATGCGTCGCAAAAAGTACGAGCGGACAGCCTGGATGTTGGTGCAAGAATTCGGCGATTCCCCAAGCGATACTTACGCCATCGAACGTAGATGTTCCACGGCCTATTTCGTCCAAAATCACCAGACTTTTCGAACTGATATTGTTCAAAATGGTCGCCGTCTCATTCATTTCCACCATGAAGGTCGACTCCCCTTTACTCAGGTTATCCGAGGCCCCGACGCGAACAAACAAGCGATCAACAATGGGCAAAACGGCCTTATCCGCAGGGACATAAGCTCCTACCTGAGCTAGGATCTGGATGAGCGCGACCTGTCTCAGGAAGGCACTTTTACCGCTCATATTGGGCCCTGTGATCATAGCAATAGACGCGTCCTGGGAGGACATATTAATGCCATTTGCGATGTAAGATTGGTGTTCGGGCAACACTTTTTCAATCACCGGGTGGCGCCCTTTTTCTATGGCAATGGACTGCTGATCGGTAAACTGGGGACGAACGTACCCGTTACGTACTGCAATTTCTGCAAAACTGGACAAGACATCTACTGTAGCAATCCAGCGCGCAAGTTTCAATACTCCTTTTAAGTAGGTATTTGCGAAGTCGACGAGCTCTTCGAACAATTGGACTTCGATCGCTTTGATTTTCTCCTCCGCGCCCAAAACCTCAGCCTCAAACTTTTTCAATTCATCGGTGATGTAGCGCTCCGCATTGACCAGAGTTTGCTTTCTATGCCACTGCTCGGGCACCTTGTCCTTGTGTGAATTACGTACCTCGAGGTAATAACCAAACACGTTATTAAAGGCCAATTTCAACGACGGAATCCCTGAAGCTTCTGCCTCTTTAGTTCGAATATCCTCCAACGTACCGGTTGCATCACTTAAAAGCCCGCGAAGTCGCAAAAGCTCCTCATTATAGGCGCTGCGGATGGACTCCCCTTTTCCAATGACTACGACTGGATCATCTACCAATGCCTCGGCCAAGCGCTCACGTAAGGTATTCAAGGTATCCGGTGTGGACAAAGGCAGCTTGAGCACTGAAGACTCCACTGCAGCAACAACTTTTGCTGAGGCATCCAAAGACGCATTAAGTCGCGCCAATTCTTTTGGTGAGATGCGACCCGTTGCCAAGCGACTTGCCAAGCGTTCCATATCCGGCAACCCTTTTAGAGCGGCACGTACATCTTCGCGTAGCTCAGCATCTGTTAACAAGCCATCTACGGCATTTTGTCGTCCGATGATATCGTTCTTATCCAACAAGGGAAGCGAGAGATAACTGCGAAGTAATCGGCCGCCCATAGCACTTACGGTGGTATCTATAACTTCTATAGTAGACACCCCAGAGGCATTCGACGGATGAAACAACTCCAAATTTTGAATCGTAAATCCGTCCAGCCACATGAAATCATCCAGCGCGATTCTTGAAAGCGTATTGATATGCCCAAGGGCTGAAAATTCGCTACGAGAAAGATGATGAATGATTGCACCTGCAGCTATGGCCGCTGGCGCACCCGGTTCAAGGCCAAAACCGCTCAGCCCTTGCGTCTTAAAATGCCCTTCAAGTTGCTCTGTCGTGTAGGCCTGCTCCCATGCCCAACCGTCAACTCCGAACAAATAAAACGAATCTTCCAGCGACTTTCGAAGCTCGCGTTTCATCTCCTTAGGGTGAATGATCTCCTTCGGTGAATAGGTATGCAGCGCACCTAAGATCTTGTCACTCTCGTGTTCCGCATAGAAAAATGCACCCGTACTAATTTCAACAATAGCAAGTCCCCATGGCCCTTTCGGTGCTGGATAGAGGGCAGCGAGGTAGTTGTGTTGTTTCCCTGAAAGCAGCTCCGTGTTCAGGTTCAAACCCGGAGTGATCATATCGGTAACACCACGTTTGACCAGGCCTTTAACGGATTTTGGATCTTCGAGTTGTTCGACGATCGCTACGCGGTGGCCTGCTTTGACCAATTTTGGCAAGTAGGTCTGCAGCGCATGGTGTGGAAAACCCGCTAGTGCGGTTTCAGAGGCCGAGCCGTTCGAACGTTTGGTTAAAATGATATCGAGCGTTTGAGAAGCCTTTTCCGCATCACTGCCGAAGGTTTCGTAGAAATCACCCACTCTGAAGAGCAACATCGCCTCCGGGTGTTTCGCTTTAATCTCATCGAACTGACGCATCATAGGCGTCTGTTTCCTTGCCGCTTTTTTAGCCATTTATTTCGTTCTTTGCCTTGCGCCTGAGCCGGTACAATTTCCGGCTCGAGCGATTGTCAAATGTAAGAGGTTCAGAAGGGATGAGAAAACTTAGAAACAGTGAATTGGGCAGATTGACCCCGGAGGAATATGCCGACGCCCAAAAAACACCTCTTGTGCTGGTGCTCGATAATATCCGCAGCATGCATAATGTCGGAAGTCTATTCCGCAGTGCAGACTGCTTTCGAGTTGCCCACATCCATTTGTGTGGACTCACCCCCGTGCCCGGTCACCCAGAGATTGAGAAAACCGCTCTAGGCGCGACCGAATCCGTTTCTTGGACGCAGCATGAAGATACGTTGAGCTGTCTGCGTGCCTTGCGGGAAGAGGGGTTCCGGATCGCCGCCCTCGAGCAAGCAGAACAGAGTCGTGACTTACGCCATTATGCTCCACAAATGCCCCTCGCACTGGTTTTGGGTCATGAAGTCAAAGGCGTAGCTCAAGAGGTTGTAGATTTTGTCGATGATGTTGTGGAGATCAAGCAGTTCGGCACCAAGCATAGTTTGAACGTCAGTGTGAGTGCAGGTATGGCGATCTATGCGCTGCATGCTGCTTGGAGCGAGTCATCTGTTAAAAAAATTCGGACAACTTAAGCGCATAAAAAAAGCCCAGTCACAAGGACTGGGCTCTCAACACAACATTGCAATCTTCTAACGGTTAGTTGAAAGCAAAATCTACACGACGGTTTATTTTGTAGTCGTCGCTCAGCATGTCGTTTTCTCCGTTCGAGACGGTTTGAAGACGATCGCCTTTCACTTTAAATACTTCGTTGAGTGCTTTTTTAACAGCTTCTGCGCGACGTAATGCGAGTTTATTGTTGTACGATTCTGAGCCTACAGGGTCAGAGTATCCACGAACAGTGATGGTCACTCCTGGATTGTCACTTAAGTAACGTGCCACTACGGTGAGTTGCTCGTACGCACTTGGCGAAAGGCTAGAGCTCCCAAATTTAAAGTAGACGCTTGGCAGTAATGCTGCGGATCCACCTAGTTTGTTTGCTACACCGATAGTCTGGCCTTTAAAGTTGACCATAGCACCTGCCGCGGTGTTGTTCTCTTGATCGATACCGTCCGGAACGCCGTCCATGTCTGAATCCATCGCCATACCATTGGCATCAACACGTACACCCTTTTGTGTAAAAGGATCTTTGTCTTTGTAGTTTGGAATACCGTCAGCATCTGAATCTAAGGCAGCACCATTTCCGGCAACCTGAACACCCGCTGGGGTATCTTCTTCGATATCAAAGTAATCTGCGACGCCATCGCCATCTGCATCTCCTCCCATAGCATCCACCTTTTCGTTGAGGCTGGCCATATCATTTTGGAGCATTTTAATCTCGGTACAAGAGCTTAACAACGCTCCACCGACGAATAAGAATAGTAGTTTTTTCACGGTCTGAATATTTAATTTCTATGGTACTAAAGTACTATATCTGGAAATACCCGCAAGGATTGGTACTATTCTAACATCAAGAAGTACTTATGAGTACAAAATACGTGTTGGACGTGAAGTATCGGGACAGGTTGAGATCAGCTCCGTTATGGAGGCACCCGTGGCTGTGTCTATATAATAAGGATGAACTTCTTGGAGCGGTAGCAGAGCGAATAATCGCTGATGCAGTCGTGGGTGAGGCACATGCAAGTGCTCGGTGTTTGAGCTAAAGTTATCGATGCACAAGAAGTCGATGTCAATGGTCCGGTCGCTGTATCCTGCAGCAGAACGTGTTCTGCCGAGCGAAGATTCGATGTCTAAGCACGTTTGCATGGCGGTGTGGGGGTCGAGGGAGAATTGGATCTTTAAAGCAACATTTAAATAGGACTCGGTGCTATCGTAGCCCCATGCTTCGCTTTCATAGGCGCTGCTTCGTGCTAAAACTGTGCTAAAACCCCCTATAGACGCGATGGCCTGTTCTATATTCAAAGTTTTATCACCTAAATTCGTACCTAATAGTAGAACCCCCGTATACATGAAATCTTTCTTCACTACCCTTCTTGCGGTGTTTACCGCGTTTGTTTCACTTATCGTATTAGGCATCGGCCTCTTGTTTCTCGCAGCGCTGAGCGGCGATTCACAGACGGTAAAGGTAAAAGAGAATACCCTATTAAAAATTGGTTTGAATGGAACGCTTGCAGAGCGAAGTGTAGATGACCCTTTTGCCGATCTTGAACTAGGACTGCTCGGTGTGGGAACGGATGCGCAACTAGGTCTGGACGACTTGCGCACTGGACTGGAAGCTGCGGCAAATGACGACCGTATTTCAGGCGTTTTGCTCGACCAAGGGGCCTTCTCTGCCGGTTATGGTGCACTCGAAGAATTTTCGGAATACCTCACGGCGTTTAAAGCTAGCGGTAAGCGCGTGTATTCGTACGGAGAGTACTACACGCAAAAAGGTGCATTCTTAGGTGCGTTTGCAGATTCGGCCATTCTTCATCCGGGCGGTATTTATGATGTCCGCGGAGTGGGTGTGAGTTTAACGTATTACAAAGACTTCTTTGACAAGGTCGGTATCGAACCGCTGGTGGTGCGAGGAACTGGGAATGATTTCAAAAGTGCCGTAGAGCCGTATCTCTACAGCGAGATGAGCGAGGAGAATAGATTGCAGTTGAGTGTTCTCACGGACCAATTCTGGTCGTTCCTCTCTTCGGGTTTCCAAGCAAGAGGTCTAGCGCCGGAAGTGATTGACAGTGCTGCGGCGAATTGGTCAGGGATGAATGCTGATCTCGTCCAAGAATTAGGATTCGTAGATGCCTTGGGCTACCGCGAGAACGTGATGGAACACTTTAAGGAAAACTACGAGCTTCTCTCTATTAGTGACTACGCAACCACCATAGAACAGCCGACAGCTACCGATAGAATCGCGCTCATCTATGCGAATGGAACGATCGGTAATGGCTCGGGAGATGAAAATAATATTGGGACAAAAAACATCATCAAAGCCTTAAGAAAGGCCGACGACAACAAACGTGTTAAGGCGATCGTGCTGCGCGTCAACAGTCCTGGTGGGAGCGCACTGACTTCAGACATGATTCACCATGCTATTGAAGAGATCGAAAAACCCGTGATCGTGAGTCAAGGAAATTATGCTGCATCTGGGGGCTACTACATCAGTTGTAATGCCGACGCCATATTCACGAACTCTACCACCATCACCGGTAGTATCGGAATCTTTATGAGCTTGTTCACCGGAGAGGAATTGCTAGAAAACACGTTAGGCTTGCACGTCGCCGAGGTGAAAACACATCCGTTAGCAAATTTCCCTGCCTTACATAAACAGCCCAGCGAAGGGGAATATGCCGTGCTGCAAAAGATGATCGACCGTGGCTATGCCGACTTCACAGGTAAAGTGGCCGAGGGCAGAAACATGAGTATGGACGATCTGTTGCCGCTTTGTGGCGGTCGCGTTTGGACGGGGAAAGACGCCAATGAGCTCGGTCTTACAGATCTTGAAGGGAACCTCAGCGATGCCATCGCCTATGCGGCGAAACAGGCAGAGCTGACCGACTACCGCATCTATGAACTGCCTAGAATGGAAGACCCGATCGACAAGTACCTGAAAGCCTTTTCGAACACTTCTTTAGTGCGTGGGGTTAGTTCAACATCATGGCTTGATAAACTGCTGGACCACCCGGCAGTGCATGAGCTGCAATATTTAACTGAAAACCCGGGGCTTCAAGCAAAATTGCACCCGCTCTATTCGAACTTTTAATGGCGAAAAACCAGGTATTTGCGGAACGACTGTATTACATCCTAGGTGCACTCTTTATTGCTGCACTGATCACCTGTAATCTCATTGCTAATAAGTTCATCAGTATAGATCTGGGTTTCAAAACCTTTGTCATTAGTGCTGGAGTTTTGCCTTACCCGCTGACCTTTTTGATTACGGATATCTTAAGCGAATTGTACGGGCGAAAACGCACCACCCACGTGGTACTTAGCGGACTTTTTGCCTCGGTATTTGTCCTATTCATTCTATGGCTCGGCGCCCAATTTCCCGCAATCGATGGATCGCCTGTGGACGACGAGACGTTTAACAGCGTATTTCAAAATGCCTGGCGTGTGATTGCCGCTTCTATGTTTGCGTACCTCGCAGCACAGCTGGTCGACGTGCGTTTATTTCATTTCTGGAAAGGCCTCACTAAGGGACGTATGTTATGGGTGAGAAATAATTTCTCTACCATCGTTTCGCAGCTCATCGACACCACCTTAGTCGTATTCGTGTTGTTCGTAGGTGTAGAGTCTACGGAGACCATGACCGGATACATCATGGACGGATGGCTGTTTAAGGTACTTTGCGCATTGCTCGATACGGTCCTTATTTACGCGTTTATGGCTTGGGCACGCCGATTTTTCGGACTGCGTCTGGGTCAAGAAATCCGTTTATAGTTTTTAGCCGAAGCGCCAGACTACTCGACCTCAAGTCGCACCATAAAACCATCATGGCTGCGCACGTTAAATACACCCGAAGAGGTAATCAAGTATTGGCCACGGATGCCTAAGAGCGTTCCTTCCCAGCTTTGACCCGCTTCTTTGAAACTCATGCTTTTTACTTTGTCCAATTCAAAGTCTCCAGGATATTGAAAATTCCAAACTTCATCATCGCCTGTGGCATAGGCTTGGAGCTCTTTTGGTAGAACAGAAAGTGCATGGACACGGGCCTTTGAAAGGTCCTCGTCAGAGGGGGTCCCTTTGAGCATTTCCCGCCAAGAGGTTTTATCGGTAAAGTGGTCCTTGAGAGCGACTTCGGCCTCCCCTGCAAGATACCTGTTCGGCGTTTCAAGGAGTTTCACCGCTTGCGCAGCGCCTTGGTCCATCCAGCGGTAGGGAACCTGACTGTAGCGAGTTACGCCGACTTTGATGCGGTCCGTTTTTGCGAGGTACACAAAATGAGGTTGCAACTGGAGTCGCTTTTCAAATTCGAGATCGCGCTCTTCGATTCCTAGATGAGCTTTACTCAATTCAGGCTTCATGATCGATGGGGAGGCTTCGGGTTTGGTAAAGAAACATTCGCGGCAAAAGTTCTGGCGGTAGACCTCCGGAACTAATTGGCCACAGAAACACGTGTGATTGCCCTCGAAAGTCATGCGTAATTTACGTCCGATCAAGCTGTTCATAACGAGTAAATCACCGCCCAATTTTAACCGATAACGAATCGTGGAATCAAAACTGTTGGACATTTTCTTTAAAGGACCTTCGAATAGCATTTTCTCTTATTTTTATCCAACACAAACCACCGAGACCTTAACCAGATTGTCGTGTTTTATTCTCTAGTCAACAAAGTTATACGCTTTAACCTTAGGAAGTACATCGAAGAGCTATTTGCCACGATGGAACACCCTGTAGAGACTCAAAAAGGCGTCCTGAAAGAGCTCGCAGATCATGCCGCTCAGACTGAGTTTGGTCAGCAGTACAGCTTGCATGCTCAGATCACTCCGAAAGAATTTGCCCAGCAAGTGCCCTTGCACGAGTATGGTGATTTATTGCCGTTTATTGACCGCATGCGTGCAGGTGAAGCCGATGTGTTATGGCCCGGAGTAGTAGACTGGTACGCGAAAAGCTCTGGAACGACTTCTGGGGTTTCGAAATTTATCCCCATATCAGAGGAAAACATCAAGCATTGTCATTTTGCCGGTGGTCGTTATGAGCTGGCCATGTACTTCAATCATAAGCCAGACGCGGCGATTTTTGAAGGTTTGGGCTTGCGGTTGGGTGGATCTACCGCGATCGAGCAGCATGGAAAAAGCCGCAGTGGGGATTTGAGTGCGATTTTAATCGAACACATTCCGATGTGGGCAGAATTCCGCAGCGCTCCTTCGCCGGGAACGGCCTTGATGAGTGACTGGGAGGAAAAAATTGATGCCATTTTAGACGAGGTCATCGAGCAAAACATCACCTCCTTGTGGGGAGTGAGCAGCTGGTTCTTGGTGCTTTTTGAAAAAGTACTCGAGCGCACCGGAAAGCAACATTTGCTCGAAGTTTGGCCGAATCTTGAGCTCTTTGCCCACGGTGGGGTAAATTTCGCGCCGTACGCAGCAACTTTCCGTTCCCTTATGCCCGGTGATCAAGTCACCTTTATGGAAAACTACAACGCCTCCGAAGGTTTTTTTGCGATACAGGATGAGCCTAGCACGGCAGGCATGCTGCTGTTACTGAATTCGGGGATATATTATGAGTTCATCCCGATGTCCGAATACAAAGGGACACAAAGCAGAACGATTTCTCTGGAGCAGGTAGAATTGGACACCGAATACGCGCTGGTCATCACGACGAACAGTGGACTCTGGCGGTACATCCTAGGAGATACGGTGACCTTCACTTCGCGAGCTCCACACCGGATCAAAGTCAGCGGGCGCACGGCCCACTTCATCAATGCTTTTGGTGAAGAAGTCATCGTTACTAATGCGGAAGAAGCACTGAAAGCGGCTTGTGAGCGGTGCAATGTACGTACTCGGGACTTTCACGCTGCTCCTATATTTATGAACCAAGGCAACAGCGGCGCGCACCAGTGGGTGATTGAATTTGATCAAGCTCCAACGGATTTGCCGGCGTTTGAAAGGGCGCTTGACAAGGAGCTTCAGTTGCGCAATTCAGACTATGCTGCCAAGCGCAAGGGAAACCTCGTCTTAGATAATCTCCAGATTGTAGTGGCAAAAGAGCGCCTGTTTCATGAATGGCTTAAAGCCAAAGGCAAGCTGGGTGGACAAAATAAAATTCCACGTTTAGCAAATCATCGCAAGCTGATCGAAGAGTTCCTTACGCTAAATGAAGCGATCTAAACGAGGCCAAAACCGTCGTCCAAAGCTCTATTCTCGCCTGTAAGGCCGTTAGCGATGCGTCTCGAGCAACAAGCCACTTGTTTTCATCCTCTGCACAAAGCTGTTCTACCATTTGCTCAGCAAGATGGCCGTGTACATCGCCATCTACCTCGATGTGACGCTCTAAATAGTAGGTGAATTTTCCAAGCTTATCTGGGAACTGAGCTTTTAGTCCGGCGACTATTTCCATGAACATATCAGGAATCAAATCTTCGCGACCAAAGGTGAATACCGCTGCCATCTCGTGGGGCTGTCCACGTTCTACGACATCAAGCGTGCTTAATACGAACTTCTTGGCGCCTGTGGGTGCTTTGCTTTTTGCTAGCGCGACCTTTGGATCTACACCGTTTTGTAAATCGAGAATAAAGTTTCGGATCGGTTGCGTTTCAGCACCTGCTTCTTGCATTGCCTCGAGGTACATTTCGAAATGACTCATCGCTCGACCATCTCGGTCCTCGTCGCTTTCCTCACCCCAAACGATCTCATTGATCAGTCTGCGAACGGCTGCGTTTCCTTTTGGAACCCAGTAGGTATCGGTACATGTCAATTCACGCTGAAGTCCTTTCAGCAAAACCATAAAATCCCAAACCGCCCAAACATGATACTCCATGAAATGCTGGGCCTTTTCTAGGGAGTCTACCCATGTAAATGCTTCGTGAGCAATTAATTCCGCTCGAACCTCTTGAATTTCCGATTTTACACGATCAATAGTCATTCTTCCTTCGCTCTTTTTATTATTTTGCAGCTACAAAAATACAGCTCATGCACATAGCAATTGCAGGAAATATCGGCTCTGGAAAAACCACTTTAACTAGCTTGCTAGCAAAGCATTATAATTACCAACCGCACTATGAAGATGTGGACGACAACCCGTACCTCGACGATTTTTACGAAGAGATGCAACGCTGGAGTTTCAATCTTCAGATCTATTTCCTTCGCTCGCGCTTTGAACAAGTAACGCAGGTACGCGAAGAAGGTTTGAACGTGATTCAAGATCGTACCATTTATGAAGACGCGCACATCTTTGCCCCCAACTTGCATGCGATGGGTTTGATGACGGCCCGCGATTATAACAGCTACAAGGGATTGTTTGAATTGATGGAGAAACACCTTCAACCGCCAGATCTGCTTATTTACTTACGTGCTTCGGTGCCCACCCTTGTAGATCATATCCAAAAGCGCGGTCGCGACTATGAAAACAGCATCCGTATTGACTATCTACGTCGCTTGAACGAGCGCTATGAAGCTTGGGTAAATTCGTACGACAAAGGGAAAATTCTAATCGTAAACGTCGACAAGAATAAATTTCCGGAAAACCCTGAAGACCTTGGCGAAATCATCAACCAGATCGACTCAGAGTTGAACGGACTTTTTTAAGAGATCTACCGTTTTTTCTACCGCACCCGAATGAGCCTTCAACATGTTGAGGGCTTTTTCTTTGGTGGTCACATCAGTGGTACTTACATAGGTATCCAAATCCGAACTGCTCGAACAAGGCACCAGCAATCCCTCACGAATCAAAGCAGCATTCTCGGGCATTTTCGCCGTGTTCGGTCCACTTGCCACCGCTTTACCCGCCGCTGTAGCTTCCAAAACATTGTGCACCGCCTTTCCAAATCCGCCACCGATAAACACGTAATCCGCGATCGAATACAGATTGCGTAAAACGCCAAAGGTTTCTACGATAAGCACGTCCGTTGAACCCGGGGTATCTGCGTCTAAGGCTACGTTTAACCCTTCAGGTAACGATCCAAGTATTTCAGCGCTGTCCTTCAGATTGTGCGGTACGATCCAGACAGTGAATGAACTCCAGTCCAGGTGCGCTTTTAAGAAGGCTACATCTTCAAAGTGAGCGCTCCCGACCAAAAACACCGGTTTAGTCTGAGCGGACTTCCACTTGATGCACGCTGTCGGGGCCTCTATATCGATTAAAGATTGTGCGTAGTCAAATTTTGGGTTCCCGAGCACTTCGCTGTGCACCCCTGACCTACTCATGATCTCTGCGTCCGAATCTTCGACCATGCCCCAGTGCTGGATGCCGCACATAAAATTTCGGCGTACCAAAGGCAGATAGCGGCTTAAGAACCACGGCGTTTTCGGTGCACTCATCCCACTGACTATGGCAGGAATAGATCGCTTTCGAAGACCAGCGATGTGATTCGGCCAGAGGTCGTAACGAATAAATAGTGCTACACTAGGATTGCAGTAATCCTGCCATTTTTCGACTTCGCTCGGAGCATCGAAGGGTAAATAATGTACAAGTGCCTTGGAGTAATTTTTACGCGGCTCATAGCCGGAGGGACTAAAAAAAGTGACCACGGCTTGGGCATTAGGAACTGTAGCTAGGTAGGATTCAAGGATGGGTTTTCCCATTTCAAATTCACCCAAAGAAGCGCAATGCATCCATACGACAGGACCTTGCAACGGCTTTTGGTCTTTCCAATCTTGCTGCGAAGTGACCGTCCGAAGCCATGAATGTTTTGGAGCGAGCACGGTGCCCACTCGGTAAACACATTCCGCAAGTACCGGGTACAGCAACATCAGTCGAGTAAAAAGAAACTTTCTTGCTGCGCGTAGACGGGAAGAAACCAAGTAAATCCCGCTCCGATGAAACTGTCGAACTTTAAGGAGGTATCCGAAAGCCCTGTGTCTATGTTGAAGCCTCGAACGCTTCTGCTTACCCCGAGATTGAGGTAGAGGTTCAAGGCGTAGTTGATCCGTTCACGATTGTCGAGGTGCAAGTATCTCAGGGTTGAGGTGCTGGAAATGCCGCGGTGCAAGCGGTCGTATCCTTCTAAGAATGGGCTTTGAAGTTGTGGGAAGTTGCCTCTTTCGTCTCTAAGTCCAATTTTGTTTTGGCTCAATCCTAGGCTTTGCTGGTACAACCAGCCAGAATTTGCGTTGTAACGGGGGGCAATGATCTTGGCGAGGCTTAGATTGAATTGGCCACCGGATAAACCTGGTTGGATGTACGCGAACTCACCATTTACACCAATGAAGTTGCCGTCCTCATCCATCAATCCTCCGAAGATTGCTTTGGGGTCATTTACCGAAGTGCCGTACTGCGCATCAAAGCTTCCACCGTATAGCCAACCTGCTCGGTTTTTACGCATGTATTCTACGCTAACAGAGGCAAACTGATTAAATCGGGTGGACAGGTCGAAAAGAGGCACATTACCTCCGGCGCTGATGCCCCATAATTGTACACTACGCGTACTGTCTTTGGTCGTTTGCTGTGCACGCGCAGACCACGGCAGCAGTAAGACCGCGAGGATGCACCATTTGAATTTTGTAGCTATGCTCATCACATTCATTGTTCCTGCAAGTTACAGCCTTCGGATGTAATGAAGTAATGTATTTTAGCAATTGAAGTTTGACTTCAAGTAAAAGGAAAAAGAATTAACCTCTGTCATATGAAAATCACAGTAGTAGGAACCGGATATGTTGGGCTCGTTTCAGGAGCATGTTTAGCGGAAGTTGGCATCGAGGTCACTTGTGTGGACATCGACCAGCAAAAAATCGACAACCTCAAAGACGGTATTTTACCGATCTACGAGCCAGGCTTGGAAGAGATCGTTAAGCGCAACTATAAGAAGGGCCGCTTGAACTTCTCGACAGATTTAGGCGACGCCGTTCGTGGTGCCGAAGCTGCATTTATCGCAGTAGGAACGCCTCCTGGAGAAGACGGTTCTGCCGATTTAAAATACGTTCTCGCCGTTGCTGACCAGATCGGTAAGACGATGACCGACTACTTAGTGGTAATCACAAAATCTACGGTTCCGGTAGGAACTGCCGAGAAAGTACGTACTGCTGTAGCAAACACTTTAGATGCACGCGGCGTAGACTTTAGTTTTGACGTGGCTTCGAACCCTGAGTTTTTGAAAGAAGGTGCCGCGATCGACGACTTTATGAAGCCGGATCGGATCGTAGTAGGTGTAGATAGCGAAGAGGCCCAGTCCATTATGGACAAGCTCTACCGCCCGTTCACTTTGAACGGTCACCCGGTCATTTTTATGGACATCCCATCTGCTGAGATGACTAAATATGCGGCGAACGCGATGCTCGCGACCAAGATTTCATTCATGAACGACATTGCAAATCTGTGTGAGATCATGGGTGCGGATGTCAACCTTGTACGCCGCGGAATCGGTTCTGATCCGCGCATCGGAAATAAATTCATCTACCCAGGCATCGGCTACGGCGGATCCTGTTTCCCAAAAGATGTGAAGGCACTGGCCCGTACCGGACGTGAGAACGGTCATACGATGCGCATCCTTGAAGCTGTGGAAGAAGTGAACAACGACCAGAAGAGTGTCATTTTCAATAAAATCAACGCGTACTTCGGTGGAGACCTTCAAGGCAAAACGATTGCCTTCTGGGGATTGTCCTTCAAACCGAACACCGATGATATGCGTGAAGCGCCTTCAGTAGTGATTGCAAATCTCTTGTTAGAGGCCGGTGCGAACGTTCGTGCTTATGACCCAGTAGCGATGGAAGAAACCAAGCACCAGCTAGGCGATCGCATCACGTACTGCGAGAGCGATATGGACGCTGTTCAAGGCGCCGATGCTTTAGCACTGATCACCGAATGGTCTGAATTTAGAGTACCAAGCTGGGAAAAAGTAGGAGCAGCGATGAACAACAAAGTGATTTTTGATGGTCGTAACCTCTACCGCAGCGAAACCCTCATCGAACACGGATACGATTATTTCGGAATAGGAATGGGCGAGAAAATCGTCGAAAAAGCATAACTGAGATGCCAAGAGTTTTAATCACCGGAGCCGCGGGCTTCTTAGGGTCTCATTTGTGTGACCGCTTCATCGCCGAAGGCTACGACGTTCTTGGGATGGACAACCTGATCACGGGGAATATGGAGAATTTGGAGCACCTGATCGGTCATCCACTCTTCACGTTTTACAACAACGACGTGTCCAATTTCGTACATGTACCCGGGGAATTAGATTACATCCTTCACTTTGCTTCGCCGGCCTCGCCGATCGACTATTTGAAGATCCCGATCCAAACTTTAAAGGTGAGCTCTTTGGGGACGCACAACTTGCTAGGTTTAGCCCTTGCTAAGAACGCGCGTATCCTTGTTGCATCGACCTCGGAAGTTTATGGAGATCCGCTCGTGCATCCGCAAACCGAGGAGTACTGGGGGAACGTCAACCCTGTCGGGCCACGTGGTGTGTACGATGAAGCCAAGCGCTTTATGGAAGCCATGACCATGGCCTACCACACCTACCACGGCTTGGAGACGCGTATTGTGCGCATCTTCAACACCTACGGACCTCGCATGCGACTCAATGACGGGCGTGTATTGCCGGCCTTTATCGGACAAGCCTTACGTGGGGAAGACCTCACCGTTTTTGGTGACGGTTCACAGACCCGTTCGTTCTGTTACGTGGACGATTTGATCGAAGGTATTTACCGATTATTGATGAGCGACCATAGCGAGCCGGTGAACATCGGCAATCCGCATGAGATCACCATCAGCGAATTCGCGGAGGAGATCATGGAGCTCACTGGAACCGATCAAAAAGTCGTGTACAAAGAGCTGCCTGTGAATGATCCAATGCAGCGTAAACCGAACATCAGCAAAGCACAGGAATTGTTAGGATGGGAACCAAAGGTGATGCGTGAAGAGGGGTTGAAATTGACTTATGAGTGGTTTAAAAGTCTGCCGGATGAACGTCTGTACAGAAAGGAACACCGAGATTTTGCAGACTACAGCAGAAAATAGACCTTTAGGGGCACCAACCAAAACTTAAGAACATTCATGGTACACATTTTAGTCACCGGCGGATTAGGCTACATCGGTTCGCACACTGTGGTAGAGTTGATCGAAGCGGGATACGAGCCGATCGTTATTGACAATCTTAGCGAAAGCCCGATCGAGGTCAAAAGCCGTATTGAGCAGTTGGCAGGTCGAGAAATCATCTTCCGCCAAGTGGAAATGTGCAATAAATCTGAGATTGATGCTGTATTCGAGGAGTTCCCGACCATTGCGGGAACCATTCATTTTGCAGCATTCTTGCTCGTGAACGAGAGTGTAGATCTGCCCCTGAAGTATTACCAGAACAACCTAGTGAGCACCATGAATTTGCTGCAGAGTATGCAGGAGCATGGTGTTAAAAATATTGTTTTCTCAAGCTCGTGTACGGTTTATGGTACGCCCGATCATCCGCACGTGGATGAGAATGCTCCGGTTCAGCCGGCAGAAAGTCCCTACGGCAACACGAAAAAGATGGGCGAAGAGATTCTTCGCGACTTTGCGCATACCGGAGCGGTTGACGTATTGAGTTTGCGTTATTTCAATCCGATTGGATCGCATCCTTCGAGCATTATCGGTGAATTTCAAGACGGCGAGCCACATCATTTGGTGCCGTACATTACGGAAACCGCGATCGGGAAACGTGAAAAATTGCGCGTCTTCGGAGCCGATTATGATACCCGTGACGGATCGTGCGTTCGCGATTACATTCATGTGATTGACATTGCAAAAGCCCACATTTTAGCCGTACAAAACTTGGTGGATGGCAAGACTGCTGGTTTTGACGTGATCAATCTCGGATCAGGTAACGGATCGACTGTCCTGGAGATGATTCATGCGTTTAAGGCTGCCACAGGGATTGAGATTGCGTATGAATTGGCTCCAAGAAGAGAGGGAGACGTTCCCGCGGTGTATGCGAATATTGCGAAGGCGCAACGCGTTTTAGGTTGGACTCCAGAGAAGACTTTAGAAGATATGCTACGCGATGCTTGGAATTTTGAGCAGAGCTTAAAGAATGAATAAAATTGTTATAGGGATAATCGCAGTACTTTTTAGTAGTCCTGTTTTCGGACAGGGATATACCTATGCCCCTGTAGATTCGCTAAGCACATTGTCTTTAACCAAGCTTGATAGTCTATACCCTTCGGCATTTTCCACAGATTCGGCAAGCAACCTCACAACTATTTCGAGGCCGGAATTTGATAGCATATTTAGTATTGCGATTCGCCCCGTCATTCTCGAACTTATGAAAGTAAGCGAGGAAATTAAAGCCCCAGCGTCGTCCTTCTCTTATCTTCTCTATTTCAATGCCAATGGTGTCTTGGATCATGCTCGAATAAACATCATCTTGACTCAAGAGGGTCATTCATTGACTATTGAATATCCAGATTCAATTCTAGGTCATTTGCTCTCCAATTTTAGCCTAGGATTCTCAGCCAATCGAGCTTATTCCCAGTGCGGCTCCACTTATTTGGGAGCAAGACCTCACATACCTGTTTTGGATGGCCCAAAAAGATATTTGCTAGCCTATCAACCCGGTAAAGCACAGACAATCTACGGGATTGCTATAGGAATAGTTGGACAAGATGTTATTTGTAATGCTCCGTACAACCAGACCACCAACGGGATTAATCTTCAAATTGGAGGTGGACTTTTCCACTGGTATAAGGTGCCTTTAGGGTATCTACCTGATCCCATGCTAAACAAAGGCCCGAAGTCTATTACCAATGGACTGCAATGCTCACTTTTTGGAACGCAAACAGATATAGTCAATGGACTAGCGGTCTCTGGATTTGTCAGCGTAGGTGAACGATTGAATGGAATTGCTTTAAATGTGGGCAGTAGTCATTACGAGGAAGTGAATGGATTGAGTATCTCGTTTAGAAACAGTACCGCTCAAACCAAAGGAGTACAACTCGGCATTATTAATGGTTCATTGCAAATGAAAGGTGTTCAAGTGGGACTAAGAAATAATGTCCAGGCTACGGATCAATCCGTCCTGCAGGTAGGCCTTTGGAATACAATAAACGGAAAGTCCTTTCCCATTGTAAACTTCCGTCGATAACTTTCTCTTTTCCACATTCTTTGGAAGGCGTGTTGGCGTTTTGTAAATTTGTACTTAATAAAGTACTTAATTATGATAGCTGCCAATTTTTCTGAATTCAGAAAAGACCTCAAGAAATTCCTCGATGAAGTCGAAGAGAACAATGAAATCATCATACTAAAACGCAAAACAGGCAACGGTGCCGTAGTCTTATCGATAGAAGAATACAATCAAATGCTTGAAACCATGCATTTGCTGAAATCGAAGGCGAATGCAGATCATCTATATGCCAGTATGAAAGAGTTAGACGGCAAGCTCATTGAATGGCAGGTCAATGAGCAATAGCAATAAAATCCTTTTCACGCCGAGTGCATGGGCAGATTACCAATACTGGGTCTTGAACGATACGAAGGTGCTTAAAAAGCTAAATCAAATCCTTGAGAGCACACGTCGGACACCTTTTGAAGGAATAGGTAAACCAGAAGCACTCAAGCACGACCTAGGAGGCCTTTGGAGTCGAAGAATCACGAGAGAGCATAGGCTTGTATACCGCTATCACGAAGATGCCATCCAAGTTATATCGTGTAGATACCACTATTAGAGAAATTCGTCGTTATCGAATTCCACATTATAATCCTTTTGCTCTTTAATTCTTAGTTTTATCCTCTATATAAGAAGCACCCGAATGAAAAACATCATCATCACCGGAGGCGCCGGATTTATTGGATCTCACGTCGTTCGTTTGTTTGTAAACAAATACAGCGATTACCGCATCATCAACGTAGATGCGTTGACCTATGCGGGGAACTTGGAGAACTTGAGTGATATTCAAGAAGCTCCGAATTATGTGTTTGAACGGGTAGATATCGTAGATGCAGCAGCAGTAGATGCGTTGTTTGATACCTACCAGCCGGAAGGGGTGATCCATTTAGCAGCAGAAAGCCACGTGGACCGTTCGATCAAAGATCCACTCGCGTTTGTGCGTACAAACATTTTGGGGACGGTTAATTTATTGAATAGTTTCAAGCGCATTCACTCAGATTTTGAAGGCAAGCGCTTTTACCACATCTCCACAGATGAGGTCTATGGTACCTTGGGTGCTGAGGGTTTGTTTGAAGAGACTACGGCGTACGATCCGAACAGTCCTTATAGTGCTTCGAAGGCGGCAAGTGATCACTTTGTGCGCGCTTATGGCGAGACCTATGGCATTCCTTATGTGGTGACCAATTGTTCGAACAACTACGGCCAGCACCAGTTCCCTGAGAAGCTCATCCCGCTCTTTATCAATAACATCGTGGAGGAAAAGCCGCTGCCGGTCTATGGCGATGGAAACTATACCCGCGACTGGTTGTACGTGGTGGATCATGCCCGCGCTATCGACCTGGTGTACCATGAAGGCAAGAATGCGGAGACCTACAACATTGGTGGTTTTAACGAGTGGACGAATTTGAATCTTATCAAGGTGCTTTGTGAGCAGATGGATGTGAAATTGGGCCGTGAAAAAGGGAGTAGTGAGAAGCTCATTACTTACGTGAAAGACCGTCCCGGACACGACCGCCGTTATGCGATCGATGCTACGAAAATCCAGCGCGAGCTTGGTTGGGAGCCCTCAGTGACGTTCGAAGAAGGTTTATCCATCACTATCGACTGGTACCTTGCTAATGCGCAGTGGTTGAAAAATGTAACCACGGGAGCGTATCAAGACTACTACGAAAACATGTACACCACGCGTTAATTGCGTAATTTGCGCCTTGTGAAAGGTGTCGTAATCAAAAGTACAGGTAGTTGGTATCAGGTCCGTGAATCGGAAACTGGTGCGCTGTTTAATTGTCGTATTAAGGGCAAGTTGCGCATTGCTGGTATCAAAAGCACGAACCCACTCGCGGTTGGTGATATTGTACGCTTTGAACTGGAGCCTGGCTATGAAGAGCAAGGGATCGTAAGCGGCATCGAGGAGCGTCGAAACTACATTGTACGCAAGAGCGTTAATCTCTCTAAACGCGTACACATCATTGCCGCAAACATGGATCAAGCTCTGCTGGTTACTACTCTAGCGAGTCCCAGTACTTCCACGGGTTTTATGGATCGATTTTTAACGACCGCAGAAGCTTACAACATCCCCACAGTGATCGTTTTTAATAAAGTCGATTTGTACGGGGAGGAAGAACTTGCCGAATTAGCATACCGCAAAGCAGTGTATGGATCGATCGGCTACACCATTATCGAAACCTCTGCCACCGAGCAGCAAGGGCTCGATGCACTCACTGAGGTCCTTCAAGACAAGGTCACTTTGCTCAGCGGGCACAGCGGCGTTGGAAAAAGCACCCTAGTAAATGCGGTAGAGCCGGCGCTAGATCTGCGCACTGCGGAAGTCAGTTCTTCTCACCACAAAGGCCAGCACACCACAACATTCGCTGAGATGCATCCGCTGACGATCGGTGGAGACATTATCGATACCCCTGGAATCAAAGGGTTCGGTTTGGTCAATTTAGAGAAAGAGGAGATCTCTCATTTTTTCCCGGAAATTTTCCGAATCAGCCAAGATTGCAAATACCACAACTGCATGCATGTAAACGAGCCGCAATGCGCTGTGAAAGAGGCGTTAGAGCAGAACGGCATCGCCTTTACGCGTTACGAAAGCTACATCAGCCAGCTGCAGGATTACGAGGACGAAAACCACTTCAGAAGCACGAACCATTAAGCTATGAGAGTCTTACTTCAGCGTGTTTCCGAGGCCAAAGTCGTGGTCGACAATCAAACGGTCAGTCAGATCGGCAATGGACTCTTAGTGTTGCTTGGAGTAGAAAAAGAGGATACGGAGGAAGACGGGAATTGGCTCTGTCAAAAGATTGCGAAAATGCGACTGTTCCCAGATAGTGAAGGTGTGATGAACCGCAGTGTTGTGGATGTAAATGGCGAGTTTTTAGTCATTAGCCAATTCACGCTGCAAGCCTCTACAAAAAAAGGCAACCGCCCCTCCTACTTTCGTGCCGCTCGACCTGAAATCGCAGAACCGTTGTATGAACTTTTCCTCGAACAACTCTGGCACACCAGCGATTTGCCGGTGAAATCTGGCGTGTTCGGTGCAGACATGAAAGTACACCTGGTGAACGATGGCCCGGTGACCATTTGGATAGACAGTAAAAACCGAGAATAATCATGGCATTAGATCCCATCAAAGTAGACGCTGCCCTCCCTTTGGGCCAATTGCAAGAAACCGTTCACGAATGGATTTCCAAGCACGGTGTCCGCTATTTTAACGAGCTGACGAATATGGCGCAGCTCTCAGAAGAAGTTGGTGAAGTAGCCCGCATCATAGCACGTCGCTATGGTGAGCAAAGTGAAAAAGAAAGCGACAAGGCGAAGGACCTCGGCGAAGAGCTGAGCGATGTATTGTTTGTCGTGTTGTGCCTAGCCAACCAGACCGGAACGGACCTTCAGGCCGCGTTTGATGCAAAAATGGATATCAAACGCGAGCGTGACCACGACCGCCACCACGGAAATAGCAAGCTGAAATAGAAGGGGTTGGGGCATTTTGGTAATTGAAAAAAAAATACCTTCACGCTTTAAAACCATCCACCTTATGACCAAGCTAGCTAAATCACTGTGTGCACTAAGCGCTTTCCTCCTGCTCCATTCGTGCTCCTTAACGACAACCAAACTAAAAGACGGGGCGTACATCGTCAATGACTTGGATTCCAATCAGCCTTTGAAAGGGCTGTATGTAGAGGTGACCTACACTACAGACGAAGGTTCGAGTTATAACGTCTTAGCTTCGACAAGGACGGACGAGGATGGGTGGTTCGAGTTCGACGAACAGCATTCAGGATGTTTTGACTGCTGGTCTCACGTCCACGTGTATTCCGATGAGAATTATTCAGATACCCTTGGCGGCTTCGAGTACGCTTTTCCTAACGGAGCTCTAAACGGTGCGCGTATTTTACATGCCGATACGTTTGTATTGGAGCACGAAGTTGTGGTTATCCCCAGGATTGGATCAAGCGATGTGACGGGCGATTATATGTCTATCCATTTTAATAACGTGGATTTGAACAGCGGAAATCAAAACCAAAGTTTTACCCAAGCAATTAACCAAGGCACCCAATTTCCGGCTGAGTCCTTTCAAATGACTATGCAACTGCAGCACTGGCTGCGATTCGGTACCGGTGATTTAGCTCGTGGAGTTGTTTTCAATTCCGGCGTAGAAGTAGAATCGGGTTACTTTAAACTCAGCGACTACTCCGGTTCTGTTGCTGGAGATACGGTTTATATGGACTACACTCCACGCGACTAGGAATAAAAAAGCCTTCCTAAAATGCTCGGCACTTAGAGGAAGGCTTCTACTCTATCGTTTAAGGCGATTATCTGAATCGCAGCTCAATACCAGTGCTCACCCAGCGGCCCGGTTGAATGACATTGCCACGGTCGTAATAGGCTGCATCTAGCGCATTGTTTACGTTGATGAAGGCCTGGAACGGAAATTGGCGTTTGAAAATTCCGCCTGCAGGAGCGTAATACACTTTTAGATCAACCAAAGCGAACGGATCGTAATTCACCTCTTCTCCTCCTGCGCTCATGTACGTTCCGACGCGGTCTTGAAGTGTAAGACTGTAATTAATAAAGAAGCCCATGCCCAATTTTTGCGTAGCACGTGCGTTGAATTTTGCTTGCAAATAATCTAACGCATATAAACTCGAGTAGTCCGCTTCAGGAGAAACTCCGCGCATGAATGCTGCAGACACACTCGCTCTACGCAAAGACGATTTACGTTTTTTAGCGGTGTATTGCGCAGCTCCTTCCACCCCTGTTAGGGCCAAACGCGTGATGTTCGAAGCATAGGCGATCGGATCACCCGCATAGGTCACCCAGTCGATCAAATCTTTGGAACGTCTATGGTACAGCGCAGCCGTTCCGTACCACTGACCCGACTTTTGCTTATACCCCACCTCGTAATTCCAAGCCGACTCTGGACGTAGATCTATGGAACCTTGAGCACCTCCCCTGTTGTAGTACAGATCCGTGTAGGTTGGATAGCGCATCGAACGGTTGATGGTCGCATATAGCGAGGCGTCTTTAGTTAAACGGTACAAACCGTCTAATGAAGGCGCAAAGAAATACGAAGAATCGGTGAATAGGGGGCCATCGTGGTAGTTCAGCATGGCACCGGCGGTCGCTTGAAAACGCTCCCGGGTGTATTTGTGTTCTGCGAAAAATGAAAGGTCCGTAGTAGAAGCGCCCCTATCCATGGTATAGCCCTCCCATTCCGGCACGGTATAGACCTCACCGCCAGTAGTTCCTAGAACATTCGACTGAATCTCATCATAGCGTAGGTTATATCCTATACTGCTTTGGTGCTCGACATTCCAGCGGTGTGTTAAAGCGATATTTTGATTAATAACTAAGGTCTGGTGAAAATTGGGGCCGCTGTACCAACTAGCCGCTGTGTCGTTGTCCGCTGCACGGTAATAGCGACCGTTTGAGAGTTTTGTGTATTGCACATCACTCGCATCGAATCCGGCTAAACCAGCGGTTTCACGGTAGAGTTCGAAGCGGTCGGTTCCGGTGACCAAATTCATATTGAACGTGAAATCTGTAGACTGACCTATCGTTTCGTCCAATTTCAATCCGAAGATTCGGGTCGAGATCGCCTCGAATTGATCCGGGAAGGTCGTAGAGTAATAGTTCTGTGCCCCAAAAGCCTTCTGATTCTCGGCATAAAAAAGGGAGATATTGCCTTTCTCTTTACCCAGGGTGAATTCACGTTCGAGGTTAACGAAAAGCTTACTACTCTGAAAATCCGTGTTTG
Organism: uncultured Schleiferiaceae bacterium; assembly: GCA_965655695.1. GTDB lineage: Bacteria > Bacteroidota > Bacteroidia > Flavobacteriales > Schleiferiaceae > UBA10364. Next base: position 60,870 of record CBFHHO010000006.1, read on the forward strand.
AAATGTAGCCCGAAGTTTTCTGCGACTGCTGGCCGAACTGTACACCCCATTTGCCTAATTTTTTACCTACGTAGAAGCTATTGTTCCACAAATCGTGGGCACCGGTAGTTACTGCATATCCGGCATTGAATTTCTTAGGGGCATTGCGCAGAACGATGTTCACTACTCCTGTCATGGCTCCTATCCCGTGCGCATTCGTCGCTCCACCTTGAATCACTTCGATACGCTCGATCATTTGTAGCGGCACCGGCAAATTCATGTTGTGGTGGCCCGTTTGGGGGTTGTTCATACGTACGCCGTTCACAAGGACTAGCGTTTGGTCAAAAGTACCGCCACGAACGCCGAGATCCCCCTGAACATCGAGCGGTCCACGCTGGCGCATATCAACTCCAGCAAGGTAATCAAGCAGTTCGTTAATGTTATTTACCGGCAATTCTTGAATCTCTTTCGCTGTAAGAATCATGACCTGACGCGTCGCCTTTGCGTAGGTTTCCTTGGAGAGTGAAGTGCTGACTTCTACCTCGTTCAGTTCTATGGTGGGGTTCTTTTTGGCGACGATTCCTCGGATCCCTTTACGCTGTCCAAATTCCTGGGCCTGGGCAGTGGTAAAGAGTCCAAGAAGCGCTAGAGTGAGTAGGGATTTTTTCATGTTCTGATCGTGTTAAGGGCGCAAATATAGGTACAAAAAAATCCCCGCTATCGTTGAGAATAGCGGGGATTCGGTTCGTTTATTTCTTACGAGGATTAGCTCGCTAGTACAGAGATCGTATTGTTCTTACACTCTAACACGCCGCCTTTTACACTCACGGTGCAAAGCTTGTCGTCTGAAGTGTCAAGAATCACCTGTGAGCTCAAATGATCGAGCGTCTTTGTATCGTCTGCAACGCGAATGCTCACGGTGCCGGCAGCAAGGGTAGCAACTAAGGGTGCGTGGTCATTCAGGATTTGAAACAATCCGTCTTTTCCTGGCAACTGTACGCTACTTACTTGGCCTTTAAACAATACCTCTTCAGGTGTGATGACTTCTAAATACATGTGCTATTTCTTAAGCTTCAGCTAGCATCTTCTCACCAGCTTCGATCACCTCTTCGATGTTACCTTTCAAGTTGAAGGCAGCCTCTGGGTACTGATCTAACTCTCCGTCGAGAATCATGTTGAAACCTTTGATAGTATCCTTGATGTCTACCAAGACTCCTTCCAAACCAGTAAACTGCTCTGCTACGTGGAACGGCTGAGAAAGGAAACGAGCAACACGACGAGCGCGTGATACTACCAATTTATCATCTTCAGAAAGCTCTTCCATACCTAAGATGGCAATGATGTCCTGAAGTTCTTTGTAACGCTGAAGTGTTTCTTTCACACGCTGAGCTGTATCGTAGTGCTCTGCACCAACAATCTCAGCAGTCAAGATACGAGAGGTAGAATCTAGTGGATCAACCGCTGGGTAGATACCTTGCTCAGCAATCTTACGTGACAATACTGTGGTCGCATCCAAGTGAGCAAACGTCGTTGCTGGAGCTGGATCGGTAAGGTCATCTGCAGGTACGTAAACCGCCTGTACAGATGTAATAGAACCGTTTTTCGTAGAGGTAATACGCTCTTGCATCGCACCCATCTCAGAAGCTAGCGTCGGCTGGTAACCTACTGCAGAAGGCATACGACCTAGAAGTGCTGATACCTCAGAACCTGCTTGAGTAAAGCGGAAGATGTTATCCACGAAGAATAGGATATCCTTACCCTGTCCGTCGCCTTCACCGTCACGGAAGTACTCTGCAAGTGTCAAACCTGACAATGCTACACGAGCACGTGCACCTGGAGGCTCATTCATCTGACCGAATACGAACGTCGCTTTAGAAGTTTTCATCAACTCCTTGTCCACTTTGCTCAAATCCCATCCGCCGTTTTCCATAGCGTGCATGAAGTCATCACCGTAGTTGATAATGCCAGACTCAAGCATCTCACGCATGAGGTCATTACCCTCACGTGTACGCTCACCAACACCAGCAAATACAGAAAGACCACCGTGTCCTTTTGCAATGTTGTTGATCAATTCCTGAATCAAAACCGTTTTACCAACACCGGCACCACCGAAGAGACCAATTTTACCCCCTTTAGAGTACGGCTCGATAAGGTCAATTACTTTGATACCTGTGAATAGCACTTCTGTAGAAGTACTTAGGTCCTCAAAAGCTGGAGCTGGACGGTGGATTGGCAACCCTTTCGAACGGTCAATACCGCCAATACCATCGATATCCTCACCTACTACGTTAAATACACGACCGTAGATCTGGTCACCGATAGGCATTGTGATTGCGTTCCCTTGAGCACGAACTTCTTGTCCTCTTTGACAACCGTCCAAAGAATCCATAGATACCGCACGAACCGTGTCTTGTCCTACGTGCTTTTGCACCTCGAGGATGACGATCTGGCCGCTCGATTTTGTAACTTCAAGAGCTTCGTAAATCTTAGGAAGCACACCTTCTGTGGTCTCAAATTTAACGTCCACTACAGGGCCGATAATCTGAGCAATTTTTCCAACTAATTGAGACATGTTGTATTCTTGTTTTATAACTGGAGCAAAACTACATCACTTATGCAACGAATGCAACTCGTCAAAGCTGAAACTACGGGTGCTTACAATAGTTATCAACACGTTATTAACAATTTAATGTGTGTAACACTGCTTAGCTTCCTCTCTCTGATCAGTTGTCGTTCTGTAAGCACAGATTCTGAGCCTACTTTAAGCGCTTTACTGGCTAAGGAGAAAAAGCAGCAGGGCAATGAAGCTTATCTGCATTCCAAGACATTCACGTCGGGCACAAAAGCATACTGCGTTGGCTTTCAAGACGGTACTTTCCCCGACATGGGATGGCACATCGAAGGAGAAATGGGCGGATTTTGGACACATCCCATTAAAGTTTTAGATGGATTTACTGCGCATGTCGTCGTTGACGGAGCAGTCACAGCGCTGGATACCGCATCGACCTATGCCATAGCCCCCACTGGAAATACGTTCGTCTATAAGAGAGGAGATCTGACCGTTACTAGGAGCCAATTCATTCCAGACGGATCGAGGTCCATGGTGGTAGAATTTGTGATCGACGGTGCGCCTAATGGTGCGGAATTGTTCTTTGACCCCCGGGTAGATCTGAGACCGACGTGGCTGGGTGAGCGCACGGGAATGATCGATGGATCAGACTCTATTGCTGCAGGTCCGAACTGGAAAGCACAAGATGTACGCAATGGCTGGACAGCAATCATAGTTGCCGAAGAAAATGCGACTTACGCGAAAGACAGAATACGAAGCCGATCTGCGGAGGTTCACCGTTTTTTTATCGCCGGTGGACGGACTGCTGAGGAGGCTGAGATGGAATTGGCCGCAGTGAAAGACTGGAGAATCGCTTATGATGAGAAATCTAAGCGCCACGAAAAGTTGGGGGAGCGAAGTTCGTTCATCGCCTCGGAGGATAAAGAAGTTGAGACTGTATTTAGTTGGCTAAAACACAATGCTATATGGCTGGAAATGGACGCCGATTCACTGGGCTACGGTTTTGCTGCCGGCATGGAAGACTATCCTTGGTTCTTTGGTTGCGATGCAGAATTTAGCGTGCTCGGTTTAAATGCGGTAGGTCGGTACGATTTAAGCAAAAGCATGTTGCGACTACTCGCAAAGGCCTCGGAACGGACGAACGGAAACGGACGCATCATTCATGAAATGTCCACCAATGGCGCTGTGTTTAATCCGGGGAATTTGAATGAAACACCGCAGTTTGTGACGGCTGTGTGGGACACATATAGATGGAGTGGAGATGTTGATTTTTTGAAGGAGATGTATCCTTTAATGGTCAAATCTATGCGGTGGTTGCAAGAGCAAGATGCCGATGGCAATGGGATTCCGGACGGGTACGGAATGATGGAAATTCACGGGATGAATGGCGAAATGATCGACGTTGCCGCCTATGCCGTTCAAGCCTGGAACGCATTAGAAAAAGCGGCCTACAGGGTGGATGATGACGCAAGTATTGCGGAGTGGTCCGGCAAGAATGCAGCACGATTAAGTGCATACATCAACCAGGAGTACTGGGTTGAGAGCGCAGATGCCTATGCTGATGTTCGAGGTACGCCAGAACAAGCGATTGAATTGATCGAGGATGCGATAAAGCGGGCTGATGGATTAGACAAGCCGTGGGCAGTGGAGGAATTGAAAGCTGTGAAAAAATTGGCGTTAAAGCATACCCTCGAGAGTATGCCTAATCCGGATGAAATCTACTGGGAACCTACGTTATATCCGTACAGCGTACATCACAACTGGATCGTCAACACCCCGATGGAAGTCGGATTTGTACCAAAAGATCGGGCACTGCGGGCACTGGATAAAGCGGCCCAGTACACCAACCCGTTTGGAACGTTTGTTACCGGGATTGACCGGGATGAAAGCGCAGGTACCGATACAGAGGGCTTTGCGAAGCGCAAAAAAATATTCTCTTATGTCGGCGCCGTCATGACCTTGCCCACAGGTGTATCTGCGGTGGCTGAGAACAATTACGGCCGACCAGACCGAGCATTGGATTACCTCAAACGCATGTCCAAAAGTTGGAGTTACGCCCATCCAGGTAGCATGTATGAAGTCAGTCCCGATTTCGGAATGATGTGCCAAGCATGGAACATCTACAGTTTCGCCTTCCCGATCGTTCGCCAATTTTTTGGCGTCGAGCCCGACCCTACTGCTCGTACCGTTCACATCGACCCGAGCTTCCCCACGAGATGGAAGCAACCGCAACTTAACGACATACAGATCGGCGAGGGCAGCAATGCCACCGCCTTAGATATTGCGTTTATCCGGGGTGAGGCGGGAAAGAAAAACACACTAACGATCGATCAGTACGCAGAGGAGCTCTGGAGCATTTCCCTAAGTGTGCCGCAAGGTGCGGAGCTCGAAGTGGACGGCACGGCTCAAAACCTCCTACAAAGCTCGGAGGAGTCGGTTGAAATCATCGGAAAAAACATCGTTCTTCGTTGGTAGAAATTTCGCACCCTTACACATGAATATTGCATCTATAATTGGCATCGCCGCCGCGATATTAACCACCGCCGCCTTTGTCCCACAAGCTTGGAAAATCATCCGTCTAAAACAGGTCAAGGATTTGAGTCTCACGATGTACATCATGATGTTCAGTGGCCAATTATGCTGGCTCGGCTATGGCCTATTTCTCGGTGATCTTCCCTTGATCCTCGCGAACGTGATCGGAGGCTCCTTGAGCGGTACGATTCTCGCTTATAAAATTTTTCTACGATAGGCGGTAGAGCGGGGCTAATTGGCACATTATTTGAGAATTGCGTGGAACAAAAACATACGTTTTTAACTTATTACGTTGTTAAACTACCGCAACATGAAAAAATGGATGGCCCTGTTCGGGCTCCTCGTATCAACCTCTGTATTCGCTCAAAACGTAACCATCAGCGGTTACATTAGAGACGCCGCCACCGGAGAAGAACTCATCAACGCTTCCATCGTCAACTCGAAAAATCAAGGTACAGTGACCAATATTTATGGTTTCTATTCCTTGACCCTGCCGGAAGGAAAATACAATTTCACCATCAGCTACATCGGCTATGAAAACATCGAACGTACGATCGATCTCAGCGAAAGCAAGAGTCTAAATTTCGAATTAAAAGAAGCGACCAACCAGCTTGCAGAGGTAGAGGTAACCGCCAAGAAATTGGACGAAAACCTGAACCGTGCAGAAATGTCAACCACGCAGCTGACGGCCAAGCAGATCAAAACCATCCCTCAATTTTTAGGGGAATTTGACGTGATTCGCTCCATTACTCTACTTCCTGGTGTGACTACCGTGGGTGAAGGTGCGAGTGGATTTAACGTGCGCGGTGGAAAAACCGATCAAAACTTGATCCTATTAGATCAAGCGCCGGTCTACAACAGTTCACACATTTTTGGTTTCTTCTCGGTATTCAACGGAGACGCCGTTCGAGATTTGAAACTGTATAAAGGTGGTATTCCCGCACCGTTCGGAGGTCGTCTTTCATCCGTTCTTGACGTGCACCAAAAAGAGGGGAACATGAAAGAGTACGGAGGAACAATGGGCCTCGGTCTACTTTCTTCTCGCCTGATGTTTGAAGGACCGCTCGTGAAAGACAAAGCAAGTTTCATGGTGGCCGGACGCCGTTCGTACCAAGATGTATTGCTCAAGCTCAGCCCGAATGATGACATCAATAGCATCATCGCAAACTTCTATGATTTCAACGCAAAGGTCAACTACAAATTCAACGACAAGAGCCGCTTGTTCTTGAGCGCTTATTACGGTAAAGATGCCTTCGGAATCCCAGGACTTGTGAAGTTCAACTGGGGGAATCTCGGCTTAACGGGTCGATGGAACTATTTGATCACCGACAAACTCTTTATGAATGTCAGTACCGTGTATTCTGACTACGATTATTCGATCGGATTCGATTTCCCGCAGGCGAAGATTGACAACATCGCTTATATCAAAAACCAGACGAATAAAATTGGTTTTAGCTGGTTCCCGAATGCCAATCACCAGGTAAATTATGGTGCAGAGGCGACCATTTATGACTTTGAACCGTTTTCTACAGTATTTGATTACGTCGACACCAATCTCACGGACATCAACATCGAACTACAAAACGAATATGCAGTAGAGCCCGCATTGTACATCGAAGACAACTGGAAAATCAATAGCCGACTTACCATGCGCGGCGGTTTACGCTACAGCTCGTTCTACAACCTCGGAGCGCGTGATATCGTGAACTACACGCCTACTTCGAATGGAACGGTTCGTAACGATCTAATCACAGATACTACAAGCTATGGCTCGCGAGAAGTGATCGAATCGTTTAATGGACTTCAGGGTCTTGAACCGCGTTTGGGGATCAACTATAAAGCGACAGAGAACTCGGCGATCAAGGCGAGCTACAATAGAATGCGTCAATACATTCACCTGATCTCAAATACGACCTCTTCGCTGCCGATCGATACTTGGCGCCCAGCCGGTCGTTACATCGACCCGGGAACAGCGGATCAGATCGCTTTGGGATGGAACCGCAACTTTAAAAACGGCGAATGGCAGTTAAGCGTAGAGACCTACTACAAATCCATGCGTGATCTTGTAGACTTTAAAAATGGTGCTCAACCTACAGGAGTGGACAACATCGAAGTGGCACTAATGACCGGCCGCGGAAGAAGCTACGGTGTTGAGATGCAGCTGGACAAGAAAGTAGGACAGCTGACCGGTTGGATTGCCTACACCTACAGCCGTTCTGAGCTTCAGGTAGATTTAGGTGCAACGCCTGACGAGTGGATTAATCTTGGAGAGTGGTATTCTGCTGCGCAAGACAAACCGCACGACATCGCGATAGTTGCTGCGTATGCTTGGAAACCGAACATCAGCTTCTCTGGTTCATTCATCTACCAGACAGGAAAGCCGTACACGTATCCTGAGGCGCGCAGTGAGTTTGAAGGTATTATTTACCCGTTCGCACTGAGTAGAAATAACAGCCGTACACCCGCCTACCACAGACTGGATCTCAGTATGGACATTTCTATACCCAACAAAAAGGACCGCGACTGGAAAGGCAGTTGGAACGTCGGTGTGTACAACGCGTATGCCCGCAAGAATGCCTTTAGCATCTTCTTCGAAGAGGAAGTGGACGATAACGGCGTAGCTACGGGTCAAACCAAAGCGACGCAACTCTCCATCTTCGCCACCGCCATCCCAACGATTACTTACAACCTAGACTTCTAGATCATGAAGAAATTTATAGCATTAAGCCTACTTAGCATCGCCTTTACTTCGTGTGAGATTGATGTTACTGATAAAGTAAAAACTGACGCTTACGATGGAGCCGCTTTGGTTTCCGCAAGTGGTGCAGTAACGGATTTACCAGGTACAGGTACCTATTTAAACCTTGCCATCAGCTCTCCCTACCTCGCTACCGAGGATGCAACACTTATCTCAGGTGCTCAGGTTGAGGTATACAAAAACGACAGCCTTGTTGCCTCACTCACTGAAGTGAGTGCTGGCCGCTACGAAGACACCACACTTCTTGCCGAAGTAGGCCAAGGATATAGCTTGATCATCGATGTACCTACTGGATATGGAGATGCTACGGGTGTTTGGGAAAGCACTCTGGACGTTGTGAATGCTCCTTTTAGCTTCCTTTCGCCTATGTTCCAGATTTTGGAAGACGACAGCAGCTGGGTAGATTTCAGAACCGGTGACTCTGTGTTTTATGCCGATGCGGATTCTTCTTTTTACAGCCCTTATGCGCTGTGGAACGACCCTGTGGGTAGAGGAAATGCGTACTGGATCAAGAACTACTGGACCACGAAAGTGTATGCGCCGCAGGGACCGTTTGGGCCGCAAACGCCTCAGGAAACTGAAATGAGCTTGAACTCGAGCATTAACATCTTTGACGATGAGCAGTTTATTGAAGGACCGCAGATTAGTCGATTCAACTTCATCGGCCCTCCATACACTGTGTACCGCGATACGCTGATCAACATTGCTTATGAAACGCGCACGGTGAGTAAGGGCATGTTCGATTATTTGACCATTATGGGCAATAACATCGGCGGTGGCGGACTATTTAGCGTGCCTTACAGCCCACAAATTGGGAACATTAGAAGACAAGACGACACGACTGTGTACGGTTTAGGGTATTTTTATGCAACTTCAATTAGATTTGACAGCATAACCCTATTTCACCCGTACTAATGGATCAAATGCATTGGGCCAGCGATTGGTTGCGCCAACAACATGTTTCTGAATATTGGATCGAATGGACGGTTCTCGGTATCGATATCGTCTTACTTACACTGATCTCGTTACTGGCCGATTTTCTTTCGCGCAAAATTCTCGTTCGCGTGATTCACGCTGCTGTGAAACGCACGAAGGCGACTTGGGACGATTACTTTTACGAGCAACGTGTCTTCAAAAATTTGGCCCACCTGGTTCCAGCGGGGATCGTGTTCCAAAGTTTGCCTTACATTTTTAATGATGTCCCTGGCGTCATTCCGGTGATCGAAAAGATGATCGTGCTCTACACGATTGTGCTTGGCGTGAGTCTGATCAACCGCACCTTGCGTGCACTCGAGAATTGGCTCAGTCAAAACGATAAATACACGAACACTCCCGTACGTACCATTAGTCAAGTAGTGCGCTTATTGGCGTTTTTTGCTGCGGCCATAGCCGTGCTGAGCTTGCTGACAGGAACCTCAGCCGGTGCGATTCTCGGCGCCTTTGCCGGAACCACGGCCATTTTAATCTTGGTCTTTCAAGACAGCATCAAAGGACTGCTTGCCAATTTTCAGATACACATGTACGATCTGGTGAAAGTCGGCGATTGGATCACTTTTTCACAATACGGGGTGGACGGCGATGTACTCAGCATCGATCTCACAACGGTGAAGGTTAAAAACTTCGACAAGACCATTAGTACGGTGCCTGCTACGGCATTTGTAAGCGATAGTTTCGTGAATTGGCGCGGTATGGCAGATACAGGTGCACGACGCATCAAGCGCAACATACACATCGACATCACCTCGATTCGACACCTCGATGAAGGACTCAAGGACAGTCTACAAGAGATTGATCTGATCTCAGGATTCATGGCCGAACGCCAGCAGGAAATCGACGCAACGAACGGCGCTAAGGCTACAAAGGGTGCGAGTTTATTGAACGGTCGCCGCCAAACGAATATAGGTCTGTACCGCAAATACATCGAGTTTTATCTAAAAAACCACAAGAGCATCAACACGGAACACACCCTTATGGTGCGTCAACTCCAACCGACTACCGAAGGTATTCCTGTTGAGGTGTACTGCTTTACCAACACTACGGATTGGGCAATCTACGAAGGCATTATGGCCGATATTTTCGATCATCTCTATGCCGCAACGCGTCACTTTGATCTGGCGCTGTTCCAAAAACCCACTGGCGCAGATGTCCGAGAAATAGGTGCTTAGAGGCAGCGTACCTGCTCAAATAACCATCCAACGCAAAAAAAACACCCCCTGAAAGAAGCTCTTTCAGGGGGTGTTGTATGTTAAAACGGTTCGTAGAGACTATGCCTCCGCCGTTTCCATGTAGCTTTCTATCGGTTCACAAGTACAAACCAGGTTGCGGTCTCCGTACGCATCGTCAACGCGACGTACAGTAGGCCAGAACTTGTTATCACTCACAAACGGCAATGGAAAACCAGCTTTCGAACGGGTGTATGGGAAGTCCCAAGCATCACCACAAATCATGTATTGTGTATGTGGAGCGTTCTTTAAGACATTGTTTTTCCCGTCCGCGCTTTCGTTCTCAATCTCGAGAATCTCTTCACGAATACTCAGCATGGCTTCGCAGAAACGATCCAGCTCCGGAAGGCCTTCTGACTCAGTCGGCTCCACCATCACAGTACCCGCTACTGGGAAACTTACTGTAGGCGCATGGAATCCGTAATCCATCAAACGCTTAGCGATGTCGGTTACTTCGATGCCCGCATCACGCTTGAATGGACGACAATCCAAGATCATCTCATGTGCACAACGACCGTTCTCGCCGGTGTAGAGCACGTCAAATTTCCCTGCAAGACGCTCCTTGATGTAGTTCGCATTAAGGATGGCATATTTCGTGCTGTCCGTCAACCCTTCACTTCCTAGCATCTTGATGTAAGCATACGAGATTAACAAGATCAATGCAGAACCCCAAGGTGCTGCAGAAATGCTAGAGATGCCTTGCTCACCACCCATGTCAATCACCGTGTGTTTTGGAAGAAATGGAGCCAAATGTGCTTTACAACAGATTGGACCCATACCAGGACCACCACCCCCGTGAGGAATGGCAAACGTTTTGTGCAAATTCAAGTGACATACATCGGCGCCGATCAGCCCTGGTGAGGTCAGACCTACCTGTGCATTCATGTTGGCACCGTCCATGTATACTTGACCACCGTGCTGGTGAATGATGGATGTGATTTCCTTAACGCTCGCTTCGAATACTCCATGCGTAGATGGATACGTAATCATCAGCGACGCAAGTGTTTCGCTATACTGCTCTGCCTTTGCACGCAAGTCATCTACGTCGATGTTTCCATTCTCATCACAGGCTACAACGACCACTTTCATTCCTGCCATCACTGCAGAAGCTGGGTTTGTTCCGTGCGCTGATGAAGGAATCAATGCTATATTTCTGTGGTGATCACCATTTGCCTGGTGGTAAGCGCGAATGACCATAAGTCCCGCGTACTCCCCTTGTGCTCCAGAGTTTGGTTGCAACGAGGTAGCGTCAAAACCTGTGATTTCAGCAAGATCCTTTTCTAACTCCTCTATCACCTGCATGTAACCCGCTGCTTGTTCTACCGGTACATACGGGTGAAGGTTGTTCCATGAACCGCTTGACAACGGAATCATCTCAGAGGCTGCGTTCAATTTCATCGTACATGATCCCAAAGAAATCATGCTGTGGTTCAGCGCGAGATCCTTACGTTCGAGCGACTTCAGATAGCGCATCATGTCGGTCTCACTTCTATAACTGTGGAACACTGAGTTGGTCATAAAGGCAGTGCTACGGACCAATTCTGTCGGTATGTAAACGCCCAAATCTCCCATTTCGATCGTATCCACTTGTTCCGCTGCTGCCAGAACCGCGATGATCTCTGCAACGTCTTCGTCGGTAGTGGTTTCGTTCAATGAAATACCGATCGTTTTCTCGTCGAAGTAACGGAAATTGATCTCAGCGTCTTCGCTTAATGATTTCAATTTCGCGCTGTCACTCAACTTCAAGCTGATCTTCAACGTATCGAAGAATGCAGCATTGTGCTGTGCCAAGCCCATCCCCTTCACGGCTTCATTCAAAGTACCGGTTTTCGTATGAATGGCTTCAGCTATATCCATCAAACCTTCCGGTCCGTGGTACACCCCGTAAGCACCTGCCATGACCGCAAGCAAGACTTGCGCTGTACAGATGTTAGAAGTGGCTTTATCTCTTTTAATGTGCTGCTCGCGCGTTTGCAAGGCCATGCGCAACGCTGGAGCACCGTCGGTGTCGATCGTGCGACCGATGATACGTCCTGGAATGTGACGCTTGTACGATTCTTTCGTAGCAAAAAACGCTGCGTGCGGCCCACCGTAACCTAACGGAATACCAAAACGCTGAGTCGTACCTACGACCGCATCCGCTCCCCATTCTCCGGGAGGCGTTAACAATACAAGTGACATGATATCTGCGGCAACAACGAGCTGCACTTCAGCTTCCGTACAGGCTGCTCCAAAAGCGCGGTAGTCCTCAATAGAACCGTCTGCATTTGGATATTGTACAAGCGCACCGAAAAATTCTGCTGTAGGCTCAAAGTCGCGGTAATCGCCTAAGACCAATTCCACTCCGATCGGCTCAGTTCTCGTCTTCAACAAGTCTAAACTCTGTGGGAACGTGTTTTGATCTACGAAGAACTTATTCGCACCTGCTTTCTTTTTCGCTCTTGGCATAGCGCCATAGAACATAGACATGGCCTCAGCAACTGCTGTCGCTTCATCCAGCAAAGAAGCGTTTGCGAGCTCCATCCCGGTCAAATCCACTACCATGGTCTGGTAATTCATCAACGCTTCAAGACGCCCCTGAGCAATCTCAGCCTGGTACGGCGTGTAGGCCGTATACCATCCCGGATTCTCCAATATGTTGCGCTGAATCACGCCAGGAAGAACGGTCGGGTGGTACCCCATACCTATGTATGTTTTGAACACGCTATTCATTTCGCCCAATGCACCGATGTGCGTTGCGAATTCAGCTTCGGTCATGGCGGGGGCTAGGTCCAGCTCCTTGTCAGCACGGATGGCTGATGGTACTGTCTGGTCGATGAGCGTGTCGATCGAATCTACGTCGATGGTAGATAGCATTTGATCAACATCTACTGCTTTGGGACCAATGTGTCTGTAAGCAAATGAATTGCGCTTCATAGTGTGATTCTCTTTAAGTTCAGCAAAATTACATCAGAGTTGGCTAATGTGATGTATTTTTAACACCGGAGAATGGAGAGAAGTTTCAACCCTTTTATTAACACTGTGCTCGGGCTAGTACGCCTGATGGTATATGCCAATTTTTGGGTGGCCGGTGCCGTCTTTGCACTCACCCTAGTCACCGAAATTCTCCTGGAGATCACTGCCCCATCGCTTGCAGTACTCAACGCCTCGGGAACCCTTGTCATCTATGGCTTTGCGCGATTCTTTGAAGGTCCTTCGGAGGTGAATTCTACCTCCAAAATCACCACTTGGCGCAAGCGCATGCCGAAAATCAGCTGGATGAGTATGGTGCTCGGAGCGGGTATTGCGTTGTTTGAAATAGTGCGATTATTTTCTGTGAATCTCGTCGGATTGTACCTATTTGCAGCCGGTATTGCAGTGCTTTACCCCCTTCCTTTCTTGCTCAAAAAGCGCGGCGGTGGCCTTCGGTCCGTTCCGGGTCTCAAACTGTTTTTGATTGCATTTACTTGGGCCTTTACGACTGCTTTTATCCCGGCGTACCTTGCCGGTCAATCCCCCATATTTCCATTTTTAGAGCGCTTTTTGTGGACCGCGGCGCTGACCATTCCTTTTGACGTGCGCGATTCGACCATCGACAGCAGCGCGATTAAAACACTGCCGCACATCGTAGGGCCGAGAAACAGCATTTTCATTGCACACGCGCTGTTGTGGCTGAGCTTCTTAGTGCTTGTGGCAGCGTTTGGACTCACACCGCTGCCTACGCTGGTCACTTTTGTCTTTTTTGCCACCATCATCATTATTGCCCACCCGCGATTCGGCGACTTGTATTACAGCTTGCTGATCGAAGGGCTCCCATGGATACTTTTAGGTCTCGTTTGGCTTATGCCCTACCTTTAGCATCCCAAAACAACACAGCACCATGAACGTACTCTCTAGAGACCATGCGAAGCAGCTCGATCAAGCGGATCCGCTGAGTGAATTCCGAAGCGAATTCCACATTCCAGTCATCGACGGCAAACAGACCTTGTACTTTACGGGAAATTCTCTGGGGTTGATGCCCAAAGGCGCTCAGTCGTACTTGAATGAGGAATTGGAGGACTGGAAAAATTGGGGAGTAGAAGGACATTTTCATGCCCGCCGCCCCTGGATGCCGTACCACGAATTTTTCTCTGAAAGTCTCTCTAAAGTAGTGGGAGCAAGGCCTGAAGAAGTGGTCGTGATGGGCACCCTTACGAATAACCTGCACCTGTTAATGGTGAGCTTTTTCCGCCCACAAGGCAAGCGCACCAAAATTTTATGCGAGGCAAAGGCTTTTCCGTCGGACCAGTATGCGCTTGCATCACAGCTGCGTTTTCACGGTTTAGATCCTCAAGAACACCTGGTGGAGGTTGGACCGCGCGACGGGGAACACCACATTCATACTGAAGATTTTAAAGCGGCGATCGACGCTCACGGCGACGAGATTGCGATGATGATGATCGGTGGGGTGAACTACTATACCGGCCAGGTCATGGCTATGGAAGAATTGACCGCCTATGCGCAGGCTAAAGGCATCATTGTGGGTTGGGATTTAGCACATGCAGCAGGAAATGTGGAGCTCAAGCTGCACGAATGGAATGTAGATTTTGCAGCTTGGTGCCACTACAAATATTTGAATTCAGGTCCCGGTGCAACGGCCGGTTACTTTGTACATGAACGCCACCATGGACTCAGCGATATTCCTCGTTTTGAAGGTTGGTGGGGACACGAGAAGGCTACGCGGTTCGAGATGCCCGAGACTTTTGTGCCCATTCCTACGGCGGAGGCTTGGCAGCTTTCGAACGTACCTGTGATGGCAATGGCACCGATACGTGCAAGCTTGGATCTTGTGGATCGTGCCGGTGGTGAAGCGATGAGAACGAAGAGTACTGCATTGACGGCTTATTTGCAGGAAGTGCTTGATCATGTGGCAGCAGTTTCAGGAAAATCACTAGAGATCATCACTCCGATGGAAGCGCGTGGTGCTCAGATTTCAGTGCATGTACACGGCTACGGTCGTCCGTTGTTTGATTATTTGATGGAACAAGGTGTGATTACTGACTGGCGCGAACCGAATGTGATTCGCATGGCGCCCGTTCCATTGTACAATTCGTTCGAAGATATTCGCGGGTTTGGCGAGATTTTGTTGAACTACTTACAGAACCACTAAGCAATCTCCTATGAAGCATATTGTATTAATTGGCGCAGGATTAGCAGGGTCATACATGGCCTATGCATTAGGAAAAAAGGGCTATTCGGTAGAGGTATTCGAGAAACGCCCGGACCCCAGAAAAGCGGCATACGGCAGCGGACGCTCGATCAACCTCGTGGTGAGTCACCGCGGATGGACAGCCTTTAAATATGCCGGTATCGAGGAAGAGATTCGTAAGATTGTGGTTCCTGCACACGGCCGTCAAATCCATGATTTAGAGGGCAATGAGACCTTCTTTCCCTACAGCATCGATGGGCAAGCGATACACAGTATTTCAAGAAGTGAGCTCAACGAGACCTTGCTCAATCTTGCGGAAGCACAAACGAACGTACGCATTCACTTTGACCACATTTGTGAGCGCATCGATACTGAATCGGGCAATGTTCATTTAAGTCATCACGGAGCATCGGTGCATGTTACCGGCGATTTGATTGTGGGCGCAGATGGTGCTGGATCAGCAGTTCGTCGTACGCTTATGGGCAAACCGCGTTTTAATTTTTCTCAGAATTTCATCGACAGCGGCTACAAGGAAGTTCATATTCCAGCGGGTGAAGACGGTGCACCACAGCTCAATATCGACGCCCTGCACATCTGGCCACGTCGCGAGTTCATGCTGATGGGGCTGGCCAATACGGATCATGGATTTACAGGAACCGTTTTTGCACCGTTCACTGGCGAATATGGTTTAGACCAGCTCACCACTGGGAAAGATGGATTGCGCTATTTCGAAAAATACTTCAAAGATGCCATCCCGCTCATCCCGAACCTCGAGGAGCAATGGGAAAACAACCCGACTTCTGCCCTGGCTTGCATTCGTTGCCATCCGTACCACTGGGGCAGCAATACGATGCTGATCGGTGATGCAGCACATGCCACGGTGCCGTTCTACGGCGAAGGGATGAACGGCTCGCTGGAAGACGTTCGCGTGTTCTTGGAACTGTTAGATGAGCACGGGGATAGCGATATGAAATTGGTTTTGAACAGATACACGGAGCTTCGTGAACCTGCAGGAAATGCCTTGGTAGACCTCAGCTTGCGCAACTTTATCGAGATGCGTGACCTTGTGGCCGACCCTGCGTTCCAATTGCGTAAAAAGATCGAACGCAACGTGCAAAAGAACCATCCTGATCAATGGACACCGCTGTACTCTTTAGTGAAATTCACGAACATTCCTTACCATGAAGCGATGGCCCAGGGAGAGCGACACGATGAGATCATGGCTGATATTTTAGCCCTCGAGAACATCGAAGCCCGCTGGGACAGCAAAGAGGTGGAAGAGATGATTCTTCAGCGACTGTAACGGATCCGTTATTCGAAGTCGCCACTGAGGTTGAATCCACCGGTGTGGAGCAATACCACGGTTCCTGAAAGATCTGTTCGAAGTAAATATTCGAGCGCTTTTGGGGTGTAATTCCTATTGAGCGGTATGCCCGTTTGCTGGGTAAATCTAGTGGTGATCTGACCAATTTTTTCCGGAATCCGGCCAAATCCGCCGTGCGGGTCGTCCTGGAATACACAGCGGATATTGCGCAGGGTTGCCGCCGTTAAAATTCGCTCCCTTTCGCGTTTAGCCCCCTTTACCGCACTGACCACATGAAGTATGGTGGAAGCCCCCTCGGGCATGGCATTCAATACACCTAAGGCCGTTGCACCCGTTCCGGACGGCAGAATAAAATGATCGATTTGCTCCTGCTGAAGCTCCGCCCAGATGTGCGCGCAACCTGAGAGCACTTCAGCTCCGAAGCCCCCTTCTGGAATAACGAGCGCGTCCGACGGCACTTGGACATCTGGGAGTAGCGACATGGACCAATCTTCCGCACGTAAATTCTTGTAGGTCGCGCGGGTAATAAAGTTCAGCTGCATTCCTAGTGAGGCGCAGTAGCGCAGCGAAGGGCTGCTTTGAGCGTTCAACTCTTCACCTCGGATGAAAAATCTTCCGGGACGCTTCATTTCTGACAGTACACAGGCCAGGGCGGGTAGGTGGTTGCTGTGCGCTCCGCCGAATGAAATGACCTCGGAGGAATCTTTAATGGCAGGACGCCAACCCTGTAGCTTGCGCCACTTGTTGCCGCAAATCACCGGATGAAGTAGATCATCGCGCTTGATTCGGAACGTGCGTCCTTCAAAAGTGACCGTTTCTAACGGCGTCGGTCCCGGGAGTTTGTGCATATGCAAATATACATTTCAGCAGCCGTGGCAAGGGGATGTGGCAATGCGCGATTTGTGGCGCGGGGGCCTCGGAGCGATTTCCGGGATTGATGGACCCGGGCAGGATATTATTCCAACATCGATAGTAACTTTACGAACCCAAATAGGACAATGGATGTTTAATAAGGAATTGGACCCGGAGGATTTTTACAGAAGTCCCGAAGGGTTTATCGTATTTACGGAAAAATACCACCTCAAGCGCGGCTATTGCTGCCAGAGCGGGTGCAAGCACTGTCCGTATGGATACGACAAAGGAACACACAGAGTTAAAGGAACATAGAACCATGAGTACAGCATTTAAAGAGGCCATTAAAGCGGGAATTCCGCAGAGTTTACCGCCGAAGAGAACGGTTGGAGCAGACGTAAATAGAGCGCCGAAGCGAAAAGATATTTTGCGCCCGAGCGAAAAGAAATTGGCATTAGAAAATGCTTTGCGCTATTTCCCGAAGGAGTGGCATGCTGAATTGGCGCCAGAATTCTTGGAAGAGCTCAAAATCTACGGACGCATTTACATGTACCGTTTTAAGCCCAATTACCAGATGAAAGCCCGCGATATTAGCGACTATCCGGCGCAATGCACACAGGCAGCCTCCATCATGCTGATGATTCAAAACAATCTGGATCCAGCGGTGGCACAACACCCGGAGGAGCTCATTACCTATGGAGGGAACGGTGCCGTTTTTCAGAATTGGGCGCAGTACCTGCTCACGATGAAGTACCTCAGCGAGATGACCATGAAGCAGACCTTGCACATGTACAGCGGACATCCGATGGGACTTTTCCCTTCCAGCGAAGAAGCGCCGCGCGTTGTGGTGACCAACGGAATGATGATTCCCAACTACAGCCAACCCGACGACTGGGAGAAATTTAATGCCCTCGGCGTTACCCAATACGGACAGATGACCGCCGGATCTTACATGTACATCGGACCCCAAGGGATCGTCCATGGAACGACCATTACGGTGCTCAACGCTGCTCGTATGAAGTCCTCAGGCGGGCCAGAAGGAAAGCTGTTTGTAACGGCCGGATTAGGCGGAATGTCAGGTGCACAGCCCAAAGCTGGTAATATTGCCGGGGTGGTCAGCATCACTGCGGAGATCAACCCGAAGGCAGCGTACAAGCGCCACGAACAAGGCTGGGTAGACGAAATCACCGAGAGTACGGATGAAGCGATCGATATGGCCTTGGAATTCCAGGCAGCCAAACGCGCTCGTAGTATTGCCTTTTTAGGAAACATTGTCGACCTGTGGGAACGCATGGTAGAACGCAATATTCACGTAGATCTAGGCTCCGATCAAACTTCCTTGCACAACC
>CBFHHO010000007.1:0-78004 GCA_965655695.1 uncultured Schleiferiaceae bacterium
TCTGAAATCTTTTTTCGAGCCGATTGCCCAGCGCGTTGCTGGCGAGTCTAAAAAGCCACAACGTTTTTTGTTGCGGACGGCAAATGTACAACGGTTTTCTATTTTGACAAGCGGTTGACGGAGAATAATCGAAGAAATAGGGAATTCAAAGGAAACCGTTGGAACCTGATGGGCTTTATGTATATATGTATAGAATTTCAAAAGACGCACCTATGGAAGGACCCATTATTTCTGCAGCATGGCTCGCGGAGCATCGCAATCATCCACGTTTAGTCGTACTTGACGCTAGTATGGGCAATACATTTTCTAGCAATGAAGGTGGAAAAGTAGTGATTCCGGGAGCGCAGCACTTTGATTTGAAGGGTGCGTTTAGCGTTGCTGGGGCAAAATATCCGAATTCATTTCCTAGTGCGGCGCAATTTCAGGCGGGAGCGCGTGGATTGGGAATTGGTTCTGAAAGCATCATAGTGTGCTACGATGACCGCGGAATTTTCAGTAGCGCAAGGGCGAGATGGATGTTCAGAGTGTTCGGACATGAGCGGGTTTTCGTATTGAACGGAGGACTTCCCGGATGGATCGCCGCAGGATATGATGTCGAAGACGACTATTCATCAGCCGGAAAGGAAGGCGATTTTGTGGCCGAATTAAGGTCAGACCGCGTGGTGGACCTCAGCTATATTACGGCAGAAGGACGCGAGCAACAGTGCACGCTTGTGGATGCTCGATCGGCAGGTCGGTTTGACGGTAGCTCCGAAGAGCCGCGTGCTGGTCTACGATCTGGTTCGATTCCCGGGTCAGTGAATGTGCCTTTCGCCAATTTACTGGAGGATGGACACTTCAAAGACAAGCGCGAAGTTGAGTCGGTATTGCAGCAGTGCACCGAGCGGGAGAATGATTTGGTATTTTCTTGTGGTTCTGGGGTAACGGCGTGTGTGCTGGGTTTGGCCTACGAGTGGGTAACGGGTAAAGAGGATTACCGCGTGTATGACGGGAGCTGGACGGAGTATGCCAGTGAATTTCCTGAGGTGGATTAGAAAATTGGCCAACGATGATGAGAGCCGCAACCTTCTTTTGATGGATGCTGTTACTGTAATACGATACAATGATTAAGACGATATGCTAACAGCTATTAAACAACGTGCGACCCATAAAGTGATTGCCCCCGAGCCTTGGGAGGCGACTTTGAGTGTGGAGGAGCAGAGGGAATTGACCACGCAACTGCTTGAGGCCGCCTCTTTTGCCCCATATCATTACACGACGAGCGAACGGTATAAAGACGCTGAACGTGGACTGACGAGTGATTTGCCTTTTCGCGTGTATACCCTGGACAGTGCCGCTTGTCGGACGCTAGCGGATGTGCTCGTGCAGGACGAAATCCCGGCGGGAAAGGTGATTAACATGCTGTGGGCCGCCGAGGTGATGCTCGCTGTAAGCTGGTTGCCGGATGTCTTTGGAGAGCAGCCTGAGGCTGAGGAGCGGATGATGGAACCGGTACCTTTTGTGGGGAATTTGAGAAATATGGAGCACATTGCGGCCGCGGGTGCTGCAGTTCAAAATATACTGTTGCAGGCGACGGAGCTTGGGTACTTGAACTATTGGTCCTCGGGAGGGATGTTGCGCCAAAAAGTGGTTCGCGACCATCTGGGAATTCCATTGAATGAAGTGATGCTTGGATTTTTGTTTGTGTTTCCCGCAGATAGCGAGGCGCGTGGTGCTTTGGTGAAGCCGGGGAAGAACAGGGAGAAAGGCAAGGCAGTGGAAACTTGGTCCGCGGCGGTGCGTATGTAGCGCTGTTCGGCCCTAGCGATGCTGTATCTTTGCGGTAGAACAAGAATTCTGTCATGCAGCACATCCTTCATACATTTTCTAGCGACGTGAGCGCTTTAGAGCGGCCGGAAGCTTTTACCTACCCCTTTTTCTATACGCCGCATGCGCTGACGGAGGTAGCCTCCAGAGAGTTGCAAGAGCGATTGGAAACGGCCGATGTTCCGCACAATTTTGGGCTCGGTAAGCACGAAGAGTTGCTCGAGCAGGGTAAAATGTTCGGTGTGTTGGTGGTGGAAGATGCGAAGGGGGAATTGGCTTGGTTAGCGGCTTATTCCGGGAAACTGGAGGA
Source organism: uncultured Schleiferiaceae bacterium (assembly GCA_965655695.1). Taxonomy (GTDB): domain Bacteria; phylum Bacteroidota; class Bacteroidia; order Flavobacteriales; family Schleiferiaceae; genus UBA10364. The sequence goes on from CBFHHO010000007.1 coordinate 2,117, forward strand.
GGGAACGCTCGCTGGGACGTTTGTTCCGCCCATTTGCGATATTCACGATACGCAGTCCTTTTATAAGCAAGGGGAACGCGAGCTGAATGCGATGAGCGCGGAGATTGTTGCTCTGGAAGAGGATCCGGAGCGCTTGGCTAAAATTGCAGCAATCCAGGCGCGTTTGGATGAAGTCAATGAATTGCTGCGTAGCGGTCGCGCAGACCTTAAAGAAGCGAAAAAGGCACGTCAGAAGTACCGTGAGAGCGTGCGTAAGACCCTGCCCGACGCGGAGTTTGACGCCGTTTGTGAGCGACTTGCGAAGGAGAGCATTCAGGGGCAGCTTGCATTTAAGCACCGCAGTAAAGAGTGGGTTGCGGAGCAGGCGGAGTTGGAAGCTGAATTGGCTAGATATGATGAAGAAATCATTTGGGCGAAGCACCAGCGTCGGGAGAAATCTAATGCCTTGCAGCGCAAAATATTCGACCACTATGTCTTCCTAAATGCCCGCGGAGAAGACAAAGTACTTTCAGCGTGTTTTCCCGATTTTGACTTGCGTCATCCGCCCAGTGGATCTGGAGATTGTTGTGCTCCGAAATTGTTACAATATGCCTTCCAAAACGGTCTGAAGCCTATTTGTATGGGTGAATTTTGGTGGGGAAGTGCCCCGGATAAAGAGGTGCGTCGACACCAATTCTTCTACCCCGCTTGCGCCTCAAGATGCCGACCAATTCTAGGACACATGCTCGAAGGGTTGCATGTTGAAGAAAACCCACTGCTGACCTTAGGGCAAGACAAACCGCTGCCTGTGGTGTATGAAGACGACGATCTAGTGGTGGTCAATAAGCCCGCTGGATTGCTTTCTGTACCCGGGGTGGAGATCGAAGATTCAGCCCTAACACGCGTGAAACTGATGTACCCGAATGCTACTGGAGCGATTCTCTTGCACCGACTCGACATGAGCACCTCGGGACTTTTGATGTTCACCTTGAACCCGAAGGCGAACAAGCGCATGCAACGCCAATTCATCAAGCGCCAAGTTCAAAAAACGTACATCGCCGAGGTGCAAGGCACCGTTGCCGAAGATTCCGGGATCATCTCTTTGCCTTTAGCCCCTGATTACTACGATTTGCCCCGTCAAATGGTGTGTCATGAAACCGGTAAACCTTCCGAAACCCACTGGAATGTACTCTCTCGAAAAGACGGCGTCACACGTTTGGCCCTGAAACCCATCACCGGACGAACGCACCAGTTGCGCGTGCATTGTGCGCATCCCGAAGGGCTAGGTTTCCCTATGGTAGGCGACGAGCTTTATGGCGTGATCGGAAAACGGTTGCACCTTCACGCGCAGACCCTTGAATTTATGCACCCCACTACTAAAGAAATGGTACGCGTCCATGCGAACCCCGATTTTTAAGCCATGACCCTAGAAATAGAACGTAAGTTTTTAGTGCGCGACACCTCGTGGAAAGACCAGGTGCGTCGGTCGATCGTTATCAAACAAGGCTACCTCAGCACCGACCCTGATCGTACGGTTCGGGTTCGCATCAAAGGAGACCGCGGAGTTTTGACAGTCAAGGGCCGCTCGCAAGGAGTGAGCCGAGCAGAGTTTGAATACGAGATTCCTCGCGCAGATGCTGAGGCGATGTTGCTGCTGTGTGAAGATGTGCCGATCGAAAAAATCCGACATGAGATTCTCGTGGGCGGCAAGCTTTGGGAACTGGATGTTTTTGAAGGCCAAAATCAAGGACTGGTATTGGCCGAAATAGAATTGGTCGATGAGCATGAAGCCTTTGAAGTGCCTGCTTGGGCCGGTCAGGAAGTCTCTGACGATGTGCGTTATTACAATTCGTTTTTGTCCAAAACGCCCTTCGCCAACTGGAACTAGCCCTATAGTTTCTAATTTTCGGCATCCGTCCTAACTCCCTCTCGAGTGCGCAAAAAGCGCCGCATTTTTACCGAGTAATTCGAAAAACGCAGCGCATGTATTATAAAAATCTCGATCCATTACGTGGATTTCTCGCCCTTTTGGTCGTGGTCTTTCACGTTGCGTCCTTTTCCGACAATCTCGGCTTGCCCAACCTTACCAGCATCCCTCTTTTTGAGCGCGGACCTGAAGCCGTTCTTGTCTTTTTCTCCCTAAGCGGTTATTTAATCATTGGCCAATTATTCGACGAGCGTTCTTCCACCGGGCGCATTGCCATCAAGGAATTTTACCTCCGTCGAATACTGCGACTCTACCCGGTCTACTACCTCGTACTGGCCATAGGCCTACTCGTTTATTTCGTCCTCTTCCCGGGACTTGGCATACAAGATTCACCGTCTTATTCTTTAGGTGAAGCCATTTTTTGGAACGTCGCCTTCTTACCGAATGTATTCAGCCAGCTGCACGATCCTGGTAGCATTCTTCTGATCCTCTGGTCGATCGGAATAGAGGAACAATTTTACTTGCTCATCGCGCCCATCTTTGCCCTGATTCCCAACAAGCGCCACCTGATCAGCCTGGCAACCTTTACCGTCATCTACTTCATCGTCTTTCACCTGCCTAGTATGGAGATTTTGCGAGACTACATCATGGTCTTCTTTTTCATGTCTGCTGGAGGCGTCATGGCCATGCTTCAGCGCAAGGGAATTCGACTTTTCGGCACCTCCCCTGCTGCTAACGCACTGACCTATGCCCTATTTGCCACGGTCTTTTTCACGGATCTTTTTCACTTTGAACAAGACGTCCTGAAACATGGCGCCTACCTAGTGATTTTTAATATGCTCATTCCTACTCTGGCACACGACGCTCGATTGCGCATCACTCCGAACTGGGCACTGCGACTGGGGAAAATTTCCTACGGCGTGTACATGTACCACATGATTGTGATCAACGCCGTGATTTTTGTCGGTGAGAAGATGCATGCCCGCGGCATGAATAGTGGATTGGTGATTGGATGGAATTGGGCCGGGACCATCTTTGGAACCCTCGTTGTGGCTTATCTTTCCTACGAATACTACGAGAAATATTTCCTGAAGCTCAAAGGTAAGTACCGCATACTTGGCGCGAAATAACCTTCGGCAAACAATCGGTGCGCTTGAAGGTGGTGGTGATTTTAGACCTGAGACCCACGAAATAAGACTACAGGCGCTATTTTTGCGCCATGGGAAAAGACAAACTCCGCAAGTTCAGAGAGAACGAGCAAATGCAAAACGTGGTGGAACCGGCTACCGAGGAAGTCCGTTTTGGGCTAGGTCTCAAAGGGAATTGGGCCCAGGAACAATTCGGAAATGATCATGGCATCGTACTCGAACTGGGTTGTGGAAAGGGAGAATACACCGTAGAGCACGGACGTCGTCATCCCGAGCGCAACCACATCGGAGTAGATATCAAAGGTGCCCGTCTCTGGCGAGGTGCAAAAACAGCAACCGAAGAAGGCCTTGACAACATCGCCTTTCTAAGAACACGCATCGACTGGATCGATCAGTGTTTTGGTCCTAATGAAGTGGACGAAATCTGGATCACCTTCCCCGACCCACAGATCAAATACAAGCGCGGAAAGCACCGCCTTACCCATCCGGAATATTTGATGAAATATGCAAAATTTCTCAAGCCAGGAGGAACGATCAACTTAAAGTGTGACAGTGAATTTCTACACGGCTACACCCACGGCATCGTTCAAATGCTCGGGCTAGAGGTAGAAGAGGCCTACCACGACATCTACGATCAGATCAAACCCAACGAAGGCATCTTGTTCGACGTCATCACCCACTACGAAAGCATCTGGCTGAACCAAGGGAAGGCCATTACCTACCTCCGCTTTAAGCTCGACGGGATCGAAGAGGCCATGGCGCATTGGGCGAAACTCTAGTCCCATGGCAAGCGAATTCTACGAGAAAGTCTACCGAGTGGTCCGTCAAATCCCTGAAGGACGCGTCACCACCTATGGTCACATCGCCCGATTCGTAGGGGCTGCACGCTCCGCGCGTGTAGTCGGCTATGCCATGAACGCTTCGCATAACGACATGAGTGTTCCTGCACATCGCGTAGTGAACAGAGTAGGCGTACTTACCGGTAAGCATTTTTTTGGGGGCTCCACCCTCATGCAAGACTTGCTAGAAAGTGAAGGCGTGCATGTGGTCGACGATCAGATTATTGAGTTTCAAAAGCACCTTTGGGACCCCTTCGAAGCCTTAGATCAAGAAGATTTCTTAGAACCCTTGGATTAGGAGGCCTCGGCGATCGCTCGAAGCTTTTGTTCTACCGCCTGCAAGTAGTTCGCCATATCGAGACCGTCCATCAGTGCGTGGTCGACTTCAAGATGAAACGGCAAGTACCATTTGCCGGAGCGCTCATAAATTTTTCCAAACACCGTTCTTGGTATGCTGTGTCCTCCCCCTTGTTTCGGGTGGGAAAAAGAAGTAAACGAAACCCAAGGCAAGGTCGTCCCGTAAATCAGGTTCGTTCGGTTTGGACGGGGATCTAAAGGAATTCCCTCCGCGGCGATTCGCGTGATTTTTTTCGTTCGTGCTATGAATTCTTCGAAGGATTCCCCATGAATCCAAGCGTAGTAGGCGAAAGTAAAGGAGCCGTCCGCTTTCAAGACTGAACATCCCATATCGATGGTGTCGTAACTGACTACCCCGTCTTCTTTGCGGCGCAGAGACATGGGCTCAAACTCGTTCGCTGCAGCGAGGGTGGCGTAGAGTAAGGCGTGGTGAACGCCTAATTTCTGGGACTTTGCGAACAGGTAGAATTGGCTTACCTCGAGATCTACACCGATCCCAACGAAGGGATCTTGAAATTCCTTGAAAAACTCGTAGGATTCACGTCTGTTCCAAGCTGCAATGTTCACCTGTTTCTCCATAGTGCTCAAAGATAATGTGCTCACACCACTCCGCAGGATTCGGTCGTATCTTTCGGCTATGAATCACGAAGAATTACGAGAATTGGCCTTGAGTATGCCATTTACCACGGAAGGTATGCCGTTTGATGAAACCTCACTGGTGTTCAAAGTGCACGGGAAGATGTTTGCCATCCTGAATTTGGATGCGCAACCCCCTCGCATGAACCTAAAAAATGACCCGGAGCTGAATGTCGAACTGCGCGAAACGCACGAGTGGATCATCCCCGGATATCATATGAACAAGCAGCATTGGAACACGGTTATTGTGGAACATTATGTCGACGTAGATCTCGTAAAGGAGTTGATTCGCACCAGCTATCAACTTGTATGGCAAAAGCTGCCGAAGAAAGTGCGAGAAACACCGCAATAGCGTATTTTTGCAACCTATGAAGAACATTCGCAATTTTTGCATCATCGCCCACATTGACCACGGAAAGTCAACCTTGGCTGATCGATTGCTAGACGTAACGGCCGCAGTAAGTGACCGTGAAAAGCAAAATCAATTGCTCGATGATATGGATCTTGAGCGTGAGCGCGGGATTACCATCAAATCTCACGCCATCCAGATGTACCATGAGCGCGACGGTGAAAAATACACCATCAACCTCATCGACACCCCGGGACACGTAGATTTTTCCTACGAAGTGTCACGTTCGATCGCCGCTTGTGAAGGTGCGCTTTTGATCGTCGATGCTGCCCAAGGCATCCAAGCACAAACGATTTCCAACCTTTATCTTGCTCTAGAGCACGATCTGGAAATCATCCCAATTCTGAATAAGATCGATCTACCGAGCGCCAATCCTGAAGAGATCGGCGACCAAATCATCGACCTGATCGGCTGTCAACGCGAGGACATTCTCCACGCTTCAGCAAAAACCGGTCAGGGTGTTCCAGAAATTCTCGAGGCCATCATCGATCGCATCCCAGCACCCGAAGGCGATCCAGATGCACCGCTTCAAGCACTCATCTTTGACAGTCACTACAACCCGTTCCGCGGTATTGAAGCCATTTTCAAAGTAGTGAACGGTTCGATCAAAAAAGGAGAGCGCGTTAAATTCATGTCTACCGGCAAGAATTACGAAGCCGATGAGATCGGAGTGAATCTCGTCAAGCAGTTTCCTACCAAGGAAATCAAAACCGGGGATGTAGGTTACATCATCTCGGGAATCAAAGAAGCGAAGGAAGTCAAGGTAGGTGATACCATCACCAGTCAAGAGCGTCCAGCCGAGAAAGGTATCGATGGATTCGAAGAGGTAAAACCTATGGTATTCGCCGGTATCTATCCTGTGGAGACCGAAGAGTTCGAAGAGCTCCGCGGATCGCTCGAGAAACTTCAACTCAATGACGCTTCACTTACATTTGAAGCTGAAACCTCTGCAGCACTTGGGTTCGGGTTCCGTTGTGGCTTCTTAGGAATGCTTCACATGGAGATCATCCAAGAACGTCTTGAGCGCGAGTTCAACATGACCGTGATTACTACGGTACCTAACGTAAGCTACAAGGCCTACATGAAAAGTGATCCGGAAAATGCCATGTGGGTTCAAAACCCAACTGACTTCCCTGATCCTGTTCAGATGGAGAGCATGGAGGAGCCTTTTATTCGCGCCCAGATCATCACCAGCGCCGACTTCGTAGGCTCGGTAATGAACTTGTGTATTGGAAAACGAGGCATCCTAACCAACCAAACGTATCTCACGAGTGATCGTGTCGAGCTGAGCTTTGATATGCCGCTTGCAGAAATCGTATTTGACTTCTACGATCGCCTCAAGACCATTTCAAAAGGATATGCATCGTTTGACTACCACCCTATCGGCTACCGTGAATCACATTTGGTGAAAGTAGATGTCATGCTCAATGGCGACCCTATCGATGCGCTTTCTGCTTTGATCCACCGAGACAATGCGTATGACATCGGTAAAAAGATGTGTTTGAAGCTGAAAGAATTGATCCCAAGACAGCAGTTTATGATTGCTATCCAGGCGGGAATTGGTAACAAAATCATTGCACGTGAGACCTTGAGCGCCCTACGTAAAGATGTAACCGCTAAATGTTATGGTGGTGATATCTCTCGTAAGCGTAAGCTTCTCGAAAAGCAAAAAGCAGGTAAGAAGCGCATGCGCCAGCTAGGTAATGTGGAAATTCCGCAAAGCGCCTTCTTGGCCGTACTAAAGCTGAACGACTAATACGCTGCTATAAAAGCGCAACAGTTTGCCGAGGTGTTTCTTTTTCAGGAGCGCCTCGGCTTTTTTATATGTAACTTTCTGCTCATGATAACACCTACTATACAGCAATACCCGGGAGGAACCCTCTGTGGTGCATCTGCGCCGATGAGTTTACAAGCTTTTCATCCTCCGCGTGTTTGGAGCCTATTTATGCCAAAGCTCCACACCATAAACAACCGCCTAAACGAGGATTTGATCAGCTTAAGAGCGTTCACTGGCGTACCTGTATTCGGTCCAACGGCAAACCCTGAATTTACCTATTGGGCAGGTGTAGAGGTTGAATCCCCCGTAACCGATTTTGAAACGTTGCATATTCCCTCGGGGACCTATGCTGTCTTCGAATACCAAGGAAGCAGCTCCGATTCTGCTGTGTGGAGGTTCATCTATGGAGAATGGATTCCGAACAGTTCCTGGGAACTCGACAATCGCCCGCATTTTGAACGACTAGGCAAAGGGTACAGCAACGATAGTGACGACTCTCAAGAGCAGATCTGGATACCTATTCGCCCAAGCGTCTAATCCTAGCATTACCCTATAACAAACAAACCCCGACCTCTAAGCTTACGCGAAGAGAGCGGGGTTTTGATTTGAAGCTGATCACCTATCGATGTAGGCGCTCAGTGTTATTTATTGCTGCTTAAAGAAGCGAACAAGTAATCACGGTTCATGCGAGCAATGTTCTCTAGAGAGATTCCTTTCGGACACTCTACTTCACAGGCTCCAGTGTTTGTACAGTTACCGAATCCTTCAAGATCCATCTGGTTCACCATATTTAACACGCGGTCTTTTGCTTCAGGCTGACCTTGTGGCAATAGCGAGAACTGACTCACTTTCGCACTTACGAAAAGCATAGCCGATGAGTTCTTACACGTTGCAACACATGCACCACAACCGATACAGGTCGCCGCATCAAAAGCCTTATCAGCATCTGACTTTGGAACAGGAATCGCGTTTGCATCGATCGTATTCCCCGAGGTGTTTACTGAGATGTAACCACCAGCACGCTGAATACGGTCAAACGATGTACGATCTACCATCAAATCTTTGATTACCGGGAACGCCTTAGCGCGGAACGGCTCGATGTAAATGGTATCACCCGATTTGAACTCGCGCATGTGCAACTGACACGTGGTCACCTTACGACCCGGACCGTGTGCTTCTCCATTAATAAAGAGCGAACACATTCCACAAATACCCTCACGACAATCGTGATCAAACACTACAGGCTCGATGCCTTCGTTGATCAACTGATCATTTAGATAATCTAACATTTCAAGGAAGCTCATGTCTTCCTCTACCCCTTGAATAGGGTACGTTTTCATTTCCCCTTTAGCTTCAGGGCCTGCTTGACGCCAGATTTTTAACGTTAAATCCATAATGTCTATTATTTGTAAGAACGGGTCTTCAATTCAACATTCTCGAATACTAATTCCTCTTTGTGCAATTTTGCTTCTGCTGGAACGCCGGTGTATTCCCATGCGCTTACAAATGCAAAGTTTTCATCATCGCGCAAAGCTTCACCTTCAGCACTCTGGTACTCTTCGCGGAAGTGGCCACCACAACTTTCGTTACGCTCTAGCGCATCTTTCGCCATCAATTCTCCAAGCTCTAAGAAGTCAGCAACACGTCCTGCTTTGTCCAATTCTGGATTCATGCCGTTTGCTGATCCAAGAACACGCACATTTGCGTAGAAATCTTCGCGCAGCGCTTGGATGTCTTTGATCGCTTGCTCGAGACCATCTTTGCTACGAGCCATACCGACTTCGTTCCACATGATCTTACCGAGTTTCTTATGGAAGTAATCCACCGACTTGGTACCGTTCACATTCATGAACATATCGGTACGCTGACGACATGCTGCTTCAGCCTCTTCAAACTCCTTACTGTCGGTAGCAATAGTTCCTGTACGGATGTCCTTGCTCAAGAACTCACCAACCGTGTAAGGCGCAACGAAGTATCCGTCTGCAAGACCTTGCATCAATGCTGATGCTCCAAGACGGTTCGCACCGTGATCAGAGAAGTTTGCTTCTCCCAATGCGAAACAGCCTGGGATAGAAGTCATTAAATTATAATCTACCCATAGACCACCCATCGTGTAGTGTACGGCTGGGTAAATCATCATCGGCTCTTTGTATGGGTTCGATGCAGTGATCTTTTCGTACATCTGGAAAAGGTTACCGTATTTCGCTTCAACTACCTTCTCACCTAATGCTTTGATTTCAGCATCCGATGGGTTTTTCAAGCCTTTTACGTGCGCTTCCTCCGCTCCGTAGCGCATGATCGCCGCTGCAAAGTCGAGGTAAACAGCCTCACCAGTTTTGTTGATTCCGTAACCTGCATCACAACGCTCTTTTGCTGCACGAGAAGCAACATCACGAGGTACAAGGTTACCGAAAGCAGGGTAACGACGCTCCAGGTAGTAGTCGCGGTTTTCCTCTGCAATATCATTTGGATGAAGTTTTCCTGTGCGGATCGCTTCAGCATCTTCTTTTTTAGCCGGCACCCAAATACGTCCATCGTTACGCAACGACTCCGACATCAAGGTGAGCTTACTTTGATTCTCACCACTTACTGGTATACAGGTTGGGTGAATCTGAGTGAAACACGGATTGGCCATGAATGCCCCCTTGCGGTGTGCTTTCCATGCTGCAGTCACATTCGATCCCATCGCATTTGTCGAGAGGAAGAATACGTTTCCGTATCCACCCGTACACAACAATACTGCGTGTGCTCCGTGACGCTCGAACTCACCTGTTACCAGGTTTTTAGCGATGATACCACGAGCCTTGCCGTCTACCATAACCAATTCTTGCATCTCGTGACGTGCGTACATTTTCACACGGCCTTTAGCGATCTGACGGTTCAGTGCAGAATACGCCCCTAGGAGCAACTGCTGACCCGTCTGACCCTTCGCGTAGAACGTACGGCTTACCTGTACACCACCGAACGAACGGTTGTCGAGCAAACCACCATAGTCGCGTGCAAAAGGAACCCCTTGAGCAACACACTGATCGATGATGTTACGGCTCACCTCTGCTAGGCGGTGTACGTTCGCTTCGCGTGAACGGTAGTCACCACCCTTAATGGTATCATAGAACAGACGGTACACTGAGTCACCGTCATTTTGGTAATTTTTTGCTGCGTTGATCCCACCTTGTGCTGCGATCGAGTGCGCACGACGCGGTGAATCTTGGAAACAAAACGCTTTTACGTTGTACCCCATCTCTGCTAGAGATGCCGCCGCAGAGGCACCGGCGAGACCCGTACCTACTACAATAACATCTAAAAGTCGCTTGTTAGCAGGCGACACGAGAGGAATCTCTCCTTTATGCTTGGTCCATTTATTGGCTAAATCGCCCGCTGGAATTTTTGAATCTAATGCCATAGTACGTCTGATTTAGATGGCTTGGCCAGGTTGAACAATAAACAAGAACAGTGCAACTGCGATGAATCCTGCTGGGATCAGCCATGCAAAGGCAGCACCCACAGTCTTAATAATCGGAGTGTAACGCTTGTGATTGATTCCTAATGTTTGGAACGAGCTCTGGAAACCATGGCTTAAGTGGAAAGCTAGGCCTAACAAAGCCAAGATATAGAAACCCGTGTACCACCAGTTTTCAAATGCTGCCACAGTAATGGCCCACAAATCCTTGTACTCCACGCCGTCTACCGTGTATGTTGCTACACTGCCAAAGTGCATTTCATACCAGAAGCTTCTCATGTGTACGATGATAAAAAACAGGGTAAGAATTCCCAGAAGGGCCATCTTACGTGAAGCCCAAGAAGCATTCACTGATTGTCTTTCCTTCACATACCCTACTGGACGTGCTGCCTTGTTCTGGCGAGCAAGAATGATACCGTCTACTGCGTGTAACAAGATGCTAATGTACGTGACGTACGAGAGTACTTTTACTACAGGAAACGTGGTCATAAACAAACCGTACGCATTGAAAGCATCTCTACCTTCTTCTCCAGTAACGAATAATTGAAGGTTACCTAGTAGGTGTCCTACAAGAAAAGTACACAAGAACAAACCTGTCGCGGCCATCCAGTATTTGCGTGCTAATGAAGAGCCAAAAAGCCCTTTTGAAGTTGTAGCCATAACCAATTTTAAATATTAATAGCCTAATTTTAGCATGTCAAATTTACGTCACAGACTTTAGTCATGCACGTATGTGTGACATAAATCACCTTAGAACTATTCTAAATTAATATAGTCCCTCTATTTATGAGATATCACAAACTAGACCAGAAATTGTTCATTGAAAATAGACGCAAATTCACGGCGCATCTCAAACCAAATGCGCTTGCTGTGTTTACCTCTCAAGATGTCTATCCAACCAGTGCTGACGGACATTTGCCGTTCAAGCAGCACAGTGACATTTTATACCTCAGTGGTGCGGATCAAGAGGAGAGCATACTGGTTCTTTTTCCCGATGCTCACAAGGAAGAGCTCAAAGAAGTATTGTTCCTAAAGGAGACCAATGATTTGATCGCTGTTTGGGAAGGCGCCAAGTATTCTAAGGAAGAGGCGTTTGAGATCAGTGGGATCAAAACTGTCTACTGGCTGAGCCAATTTGAGCGTGTGTTCCAAGAGATGGCTGTAAATGCCGAACGCATCTATATCAATGGCAACGAACATCTCAGAGCGCACGTCGAAACGGAACTTCGTCAAGACCGCATGAATAAATGGATCAAAGAGCACTACCCTGCCCACGAGTACGAGCGTTCTCAGCCTATTTTACACCGCGTTCGTGGGACGAAAACGGAAGAAGAAATCAAGGTGATGCGCGAAGCTGCCGCAGTGACCATCAAAGGATACGAGCGTGTGCTGAAGTTCATGAAGCCCGGAGTTTGGGAATATGAACTCGAAGCGGAATTCATGCATGAGTTTTTGATGAATCGATCCCGAGGCTTTGCATATACGCCCATCATTGCTTCAGGGAATAATGCGAATGTGCTGCACTACATCGAGAACAACGACCAATGCAAAGACGGCGATTTAGTGTTGTTTGATGTAGGCGCAGAGTACGCGAACTATACCTGTGATGTAACGCGCTGTTTTCCTGTGAACGGGAAGTTTACAGCACGTCAAAAAGAAATTTACAATGCCGTTTTGCGCGTTCATGATGGCGCAATCGCGTTGTTGCGTCCAGGCGTTATGCTGGATGAATACCACAAGCAGGTGGGCGATTTGATGACGAAGGAGTTGTTGGAATTGGGTCTTATTAGCCAAAGCGATGTGGATCATCAGGATCCGGCTTGGCCTGCGTATAAAAAGTACTTCATGCACGGGACGAGCCACTACATCGGACTAGATGTGCACGATTATGGACTTTGGACAGTACCTGTTGAAGAAGGCATGATCTTTACTGTGGAGCCGGGCATTTATATTCCTGAAGAAGGCATCGGGATTCGTATCGAAGATGATATCGTGATCACGAAAGAGGGTCATGAGAATTTGACGCGAGCCATTCCAAAGACCGTAGAGGAGATCGAATCGTTCATGGCAAAGTAAATGCCAGAGGTCGATTTTCACGGTGCAACCGTACATTACGAGTTCCGCGGCGTCCCACAGGGGAGTCGCGGAGCTCTTGTTTTACTCCATGGCTTCCTTGAGGATGCTCGAATGTGGGATGCTCTCCTGCCCCAATTTCAATGGCACGGCCCAGTGCTTTTAGTGGACCTTCCAGGACACGGCAAGACCCCAAGCTTTGGGTATGAACACACTATGGAATTTATGGCCGATGCAGTCCATGCCGTCATCGATGTGCTGGATATGGAAGAGATCATTTTGCTAGGCCACAGTATGGGCGGCTATGTCGCATTGGCCTTCGCAGAGCACTATCCCGAACGATTAGGAGGGTTGGGCTTGTTTTTCTCTACGCCACAAGCCGACAGTGAATCCCGCAGATCTATGCGAGATCGTGCAGCGGCATTAGTTAAAGAGAATAAAAATGCTTTTATCCGAGCGGCTATTCCACAGCTTTTCGATGCAGAGAGCAGATCCCAGTATAAGGCAGAGATCCGTCAGCAGATCGAATACAGTCTACAAATGGAAACACAAGGGGTGCTCGCTGCCATCATGGGGATGAAAATTCGTGAAGACCGCAGCAGGTTGTTGCACTTAGTGCCGGAAGAATTGGCCCCAGATAAGATCGCTGTTTTTGCAGGTGAGCAGGATACGGTGATCGACTACGAGCAGGTGAAAGAATGGCGCGACGCACCAGGAGTCGGGTTTATTCATACCTCCAAGCATGGGCATATGGGACACATTTCAGACGCCGAGGGCTGTGCACGAGCCATCCTCAAATGGTGGAAGAGCTTGCAAGCATAAAAAAAAGGCGCCCCACTGGGACGCCTCTATACTATTTTAAAAGGTTGGTGAGGTTATACCACGCCTTGCGCCATCATCGCATCGGCAACTTTCACAAAGCCTGCGATATTTGCACCACCTACGTAATCTACACTACCGTCTTCTTTGGTACCGTATTTCACACATGCAGCGTGGATGTCCTTCATGATTCTATGCAAGTGGCCGTCTACTTCTTCACGAGTCCAGCTCATGCGAAGGCTGTTCTGGCTCATCTCAAGACCTGAGGTAGCTACACCACCGGCATTAGATGCTTTTCCAGGAGAAAACAGAACACCGTTCTTTTGGAACGTTTCCACAGCATCAGGCGTACAAGGCATGTTCGCACCTTCGCCTATGGCACGTACTCCATTATCTACTAGTGCTTGGGCATCATCGCTTTTGAGTTCGTTTTGGGTAGCACATGGTAGCGCTACATCACAAGCAACATTCCAAGGTGTTCCAGCATGGAACTCGATGTTGTCAAAGGCTTCGGCTGCTTCATGGATGCGACCACGACGAACGTTTTTCAGCTCCATAACAAAATCTAATTGTGCTCTAGAAAGACCGTCCGGACAAACAATGTAGCCTGACGAATCGCTCAAGGTGAGCACTGAAGCCCCTAGGTCCATACATTTTTCAGCGGCGAACTGGGCCACATTACCTGAACCTGAGATGACCACCTTTTTAGACTCAAAGCTTTCGCCTTTGGTTGCGAGCATTTCCTGGGTGAAGTACACGGTTCCGTATCCTGTCGCCTCTGGACGTATGAGTGAACCGCCAAAGCTGAGGGCTTTTCCAGTTAGGACTCCTGTAAACTCATTGCGCAGACGCTTGTACTGACCGAACATGTAACCGATCTCACGACCGCCTACACCGATATCACCTGCGGGAACATCTGTATTTGCTCCGATGTGACGGGACAGTTCAGTCATGAAGCTCTGACAAAAGCGCATGACCTCAGCGTCAGATTTTCCTTTAGGATCAAAGTTTGATCCTCCTTTACCACCGCCTAGCGGGAGTGTCGTTAATGAGTTTTTAAAAACTTGCTCGAAACCGAGAAACTTCAATACACTGAGGTTCACTGTCGGGTGGAAGCGAAGACCGCCTTTGTACGGGCCGATCGCACTGTTAAATTCCACACGGTAACCTTTGTTTACGTGTACGTTTCCTGCATCGTCCGTCCATGGTACACGGAACATGATCACGCGTTCTGGTTCAACGATGCGTTCAAGCAAACTTTTGCCTTTGTACTGGGGATTGTTCTCGATGAAGGGAATCACAGATTCTGCAACTTCTAAAACTGCCTGCATAAACTCAGGCTCGTTTGGGTTAGCCGCCTCGACTTTAGCGATGAACGCGTCGATTTGACCTTGGTACTGGCTGGACATATTGTCTGTTGTATTGATAGGTTATACCCAACAAATGTAGGATAAATCCTATTCTGCTACTACTCCGTAACTGGCGATTTCCTACAATACATATTTGGACCAATTTTGTCTATGGCCCCCACCTCCACCAGAAACCTTAACGCCTTGAATATCTGACTCTTGTGGTCTTTGTGAGTTTTCATCAAGTGGTAGACATTGACCTTTCTACCATGCGGAAATTCCCGAAGGATACGACTTTCGATCCCTTGTGAAAAGTCAATTTCCCCCTGCGCAGATTGCCAGATGGGGTAGAATTCGCCTGGAAACTTCGAATAGTCGAAAATGGAGCTGGCCTTGCATTCGTGAATCAAGGCGTTGGGCCCTTCGCTCATCGGCTGAAAATGCGCACCCGGCAAAGCAAACAACTCTCGGTTATAACCGACGGCTTGGTTGGCCGTAATCATCGCGCCGCTTCGACGCGCAGCTTCGACTACCACTGTTGCAAGACTTGCTCCAGCGATGAGTCGATTGCGTACAGGGTACATCTGACGTAAACTAGGCTGATAAAAGGGTTGCTCCGTAAAATAGCCACCCCCTGAAGCCACCATTTCATCCGCGATGTTCTGGTGGGACTTTGGGCTCAGTTCACCCATGCCTCCGGCTATAAAAGCCGTAGTGGTCGCACCATTTTCTAAGGCAGCACGGTGCATTTGTCCGTCGACCCCCAAGGCTAATCCGCTCACTAGATTCACAGGGTATCTACTGAGCTCGAGCACCATTTGCCGCGTGGCATGCAAACCATAATTTGTGGCCTTCCGTGACCCCACCATAGACAACGGTACTTTCGCGTTGTTCCATCGACCTCTACCAAAAAGCACCATGGGCGGATCAGGAATTTCATGGAGGTGCTCCGGGAAGTTATCCACATCGTTGAGGCACAGTATGTTCAGCCCCTCTCGAGCGGCGATTTCTGTTTCTTTTAACGCCAATTCTTGTGCCTGTTCCCACAGCCGAACGCCGTCCTTGTGCAAGCGCAATAGGTTGTTAATGTTGGCTTTCAAGGCATTAGGGTCGTCGAAATAGTGGGATACATAGGTCTTTTTGACCTTGTTGATGGCTCCTTTGTAAAAATGGAGCGGTAGTAATACGTTCATAATGAGTTGCTAACAGGTTGTTATTAAAATTTAGCGCATTAAACGCGCCCAATAAAATGTAGTTATCAACATCTTTCGCATTTTTGTAGTTGATATGAAAATCGAAACGCTACTCATAGAATGCTTAGAGCAAAAGGGACGTGTTCAGCTGCCAGGCTGGGGATCGTTTTACCTTAAATCTCAAGACGCACGCTGGGACAGTGTTACAGGAACGGCCTTTCCTGCTGGAAAGTACATCGGGTTCAACCCGGCGATTGCACGTACTGAAAACACGCTCTTGCCCACTGTGATGCGCAGCATGGGTACCACTATGGAAGTAGCTGAACAATGGATTTCTAGAAAGATCAACGGCTGGCAACAGGTTTTAGACCAGGGCCAAGTGTTGATGCTCCCAAACATCGGATCGTTTAGTACCACCGCCGGGTTTAAACCGGAGCACAACGTGTGGAGCGATGACAGCTTTGGTTTAACGCCGTTTATGATGCACGCCGTACATGAACCAAGCGCATTGCAATCTAAAGTGTCTGCAAGTCTGAAGCTCGTTACCGAGCGTCGTGAAAAAGGTCTGAAGGATTGGCAAAAAGCCGCGGTTGCAGCAGCCGTTACCGCCTTGTTCGGCTTGGGGATTTTCCAAAGTGAATTGCCTACTGAAATGGCAGGATGGATTGGCAGCAGTTCTGCGAATTCGAGCGCTGTGTCCGTAGAATCTTCGGAGGTGCCCCAACTAGAGGTGAACACTTTAGAAGAAGCGGAGGAAATAAGCACTGAAAAAGTCGCTGAAACGACGATTGAAAAAGCCGCTGTAGTAAGTCAACCAGTGAAAGGATTGGGCTACTATATTGTGGTCGGTTCATTCAAAGAAGCAGCGAACGCAGATAACTTCTCAGCGGAACTCGCGGCACAAGGCTACCATGTAAGTATCCTACCGGGTTCATTAAAGAAGGTCGGTATCGGTCATTTTAAGAGCCGTGATGCGGCGAAAGCAGAATTGGTCCATGTGAAAAGTGCGATAAATTCACACGCTTGGATCTTCGCCTACTAAAAGTCTGGGCTACCTTTGTAGCTCCAATCTATTCCACTACATGAGTACGAAGAAAACCCCGATGGACAGCCTGACGGTAATGACCGAGATTGTCATGCCGAACGATACGAACCAGATGAACAACCTCTTCGGTGGACAATTGCTCTCCTGGATGGACCGCTGTTGTGCGATCGCGGCACACCGTCACTGTAAACGTCAGGTCGTTACGTCAACCATCAACAACGTCAGCTTCAAAAACCCTATTCCACATGGCGCGATAGTGACCATCGAGGCAAAGGTTTCACGCGCGTTCAGCTCTTCCATGGAGGTCATCGCCGATGTGTTCTTAGAGGAACAGCGCCCGAACGGTGCACGCATCAAAGCGAACGAAGGCATCTTCACATTTGTGGCTGTAGATCAGCTGGGGAATCCGATCAATATTCCTGAAATCACGCCGGAATCTGAGCTCGAACAAGAACGTTATGCTGCTGCATTGCGTCGTCGTCAGCTCGCTTTAATCATCGCCGGTAAGATGGAACCTACCGAGGCGACGGAACTTAAGGCGTTGTTCTACCCTGAAGCATCTGCGCAATAGCCGTAGTCAATTCTTCTACATCCATTTTATCCATTGGGTTTTTAGCCCAAAATGGAACCTTGCCATGCTTGTGCAATGGAGTCCAGCGACTCCGGGTGAGCACCTCGCGCTGATTCTCCCGTTTTGGCCATGGGGAAAAACCCAAGTAAGGATGCGTTGCTCCCCAAAAACTCACGAGCGGCTTGTTCATCAAAGCCGCAGCATGCATGAATCCAGTATCACCGCTGATCACTAGTGCTGCGTTCTTGACAAGACTGAGTCCTTGCGTGACAGAACTATCTGTAGCATCTAGTACTTCTGGAAATACCTCTTGAAGCATCTTCGCCTTTGTGCGCTCTGCAGGTCCGCCCAAGAGCACTACGGTTTGGCCAGAGGCCTTCAATGCATTAAGCAGCTGTTTCCAAGTCGAAGTGCACAGTCGTTTGCCTTCCTGCGAACCGCCGATCACGGCTACAACGTACGCTGCTGTAGGTCTGTTTTCATAGTTTGGCAAGCGAAATTCGGGCAGGTCGACCAGCTCCAATAGTTGGTCACCGTACAAGGTTTGGGCGGCATTGAAATAACGTTCTACTACCGGGGTGAGTGCGAACCTTGAGTGCTTTGTCCACAGCAGCAATGCACGTTTTAGATATGGCTTTTTAAAGGTTGCAGTAGAAAGGTTGAGTCGGGAGGTGAATCGTTTGGACTGGCGGGTGCCTTGAAGATCGAGCACCGCGTCGTAGGTGGTATCCGCAGTGTTGATGATCGTTTCTTGTTCCTGCTCCCAAATGCGCACTGAACGAACGTAAGGAAAGATGCCACAAAGTGCTGCATTGCGAGATTTTACCAGGAGATCAATCTCAGTGCCTGCATGTGCCATGGCTTGCAGTACCGGAGCGGTGAGCAGCAAATCACCGATAGCGGAAAAGCGAATGACTAAAAGAGATTTTGGCATGATGCTGCTGGCTATATTTCGATGAACCCTAAGGCGTATACAATGCTGTAAAGCAGCATAAGCGCAAAGATGATTTCTGCCAAAGTACGTCTTCTGAAATAATATAAGGCGTTCGCTCCTTGGTAGCTTAAGCCGAGGACAAGTAACACGAAGCCGCCCTCGCCGCCAATGAATTGGGCAAGAAGGGAACCGAGGATGATCCAAGTAAGCGCGATCAGCGAACGAAGTTTGTTCAGATTATTCGCCTTGCGGTAGGAAATGGTGAATTGATGGATGGTCAAAACAAACACGAGACCCGGAAGTAGCCACCATTCTGAGGGAACCGTTGTAAGCTCAGGGAGCGTAAAATATAACGATGACGAGGCTGAGGAAAAGAACAGCGGCAGGCTGATGGGCACGAAAAAGGCCACTAGAACTTGCAGTAGGGTACGGACGTTTAAACCGCCGAGCAGCAATAAACTGACCAGTGAACCTGCAGCAATATAAAAGCCGCCTTCTGGGAACAGAAACCAACCTAACGCGCTTAAGGTACCTATGTGGAGCACCCAGATCGGGTTACGGCGGCGGCGGAAGTATTCAGCAAATTGCCAATTGGTCTCTAAAATCATGCCCCCAAAGACCAGCGAATAGGCCGTGAATTCACTGACATACGGAAACAGCAAAGGCAGGACTGCAAGGAAGCGAAACAACGTGCCTTTAAACGCCCAGCGTTCCGTGTAAAGCAGCCAACACAAGCTTCCAAAGGCAAAATAGCCTGCAACGAATAGTAGGAAGAATTCCAAAGACTCCGATGCTGTAAAATAAACGCCTACAGCCGATGCAGCAGCTAATACAGCTAGTCGAACGCTCGAATAGGCATCAATCTTTCTAAAGTTCCGGAGGAGCATTGGGTTTTCTGTATTATTTTAGCACCAGTTTAAAAGCTTGCGCTATGTTAAGAAATTTCTTTGAAGGCCTTGGTGATTTTTTCCAAGCAACATTTAAAATACTCCCTATGGTCGGTGACTCTGTGAATCGTGTATTTATGGCAGTAATCGCAGGAGGTCTTATTTACTGGATCATCCAAATGAGAAAGCACAAAGCCAACGGCGAAGCTTAATCTCAGAATACAGCATTTGTTATATCAAAATCCCCGGACTCGCTTTAGAGCTCCGGGGATTTTTTATGCGGTATACTATTCGCGTTTGATGCGCGGTAGTTCTAGTTACAGATCGAAACCGATGTCCTTGCGATAATTCATGCCCTCAAAGCTGACCTTCTCCAAAGACGCATAGCTCTTCGCTAATGCTTCGTCCTTGTTTGCTCCAAAGCTCGTAAATGCCATTACACGACCTCCAGCAGTGGTAATCTGTGCGCCTGGTTTCGTTCCAGCATGGAATACGTGGGTTTCTTCACCTACTAAGTCCAAACCTTCAATCACTTTTCCTTTTGCATACGAACCCGGGTAGCCACCGCTTACGGCCATTACCGTGGCAGCAGTCTGTGTACTTACTTTCACCTGCATTTCACTCAAGGTGCCTTCGTGCATCCCTACGAATAGATCTACGATATCCGTTTCTAGACGTGGAATAACCACCTCAGTTTCTGGATCACCCATACGTACGTTGTATTCGATCACTTTCGGCCCCTTGTCGGTGTTGATCAAGCCGAAGAATACGAATCCTTGATACGGCAGGTTGTCTTTCACCAAACCTTGAATGGTCGGTTCGATGATCTCTTTAACTGTTTGCTCGCGCAGGGCAGTTTCGAAGAATGGCACTGGACTTACGGCGCCCATACCGCCGGTATTTAGGCCCGTATCTCCTTCGCCGATGCGCTTGTAATCTTTCGCCTCAGGAAGCAGAGCGTAGCCGCCTTTACCGTCCGTTAATGCGAATATGCTGAACTCGATTCCAGCAAGAAATTCTTCAATAACTACTCGAGAGGATGCATCGCCGAACTTCGCGTCTACCAGCATGTTTTTCAACTCCTCTTTCGCTTCATCAAGATCTTCAATGATCAGCACGCCCTTACCCGCTGCAAGACCGTCTGCTTTCAAAACATACGGCGCATCCAGCGTTTCTAGGAATGCCTGCCCTTCTGCTAGGGTGTCTCGTGTAAAAGTTTCATACGCTGCTGTAGGGATGTTGTGACGCATCATGAATTCCTTCGCGAAATCCTTTGAGCCTTCCAGCTCTGCTGCCGCTTTTCTCGGACCTACTACGATGAGATCGGCCAATTCTGGATCGGCTTTCAACCCGTCGTGTACGCCTTCAACTAAGGGCGCTTCTGGACCTACAACAACGATGTCAATGTTGTGCTGTTTTACGAAATTTCCGATTGCTGCTGCATCGGTGATCGGCAGATCTACATTTTCACCGAGGGCGCCTGTTCCTCCATTACCTGGAGCAATGAAGAGCTTCTGGCATTTGCTGCTCTGTGCAATCTTATTCGATAAAGCGTGCTCACGACCACCGGAGCCTAAAACCAATACATTCATGATCTAAGAATTTTCTCCGGCAAAAATAACCCGAAAAGATGGGTTAGAATAATTTATGACTCTCTCTGGTACAACCAAGCTGCAAATTCGCGCAGTGGACGAAGTTTTGAATCTTCTACGGAGACCTTGTCTAAGGCGCTCAGCGACTGCTCATAATAGCTGTCGATCTGTGCCTTTGCATAGACATCCACCTCGAGCTCTTTGTAGAGCTGTTGGAAGGCCTGAACTTTTTGTTCATCGGCGGCCATAGATGCGTAGGCTTCGAAGTCCACCTCTTGCTGCTTGGCGCGTCGTTGGGCTTCGATCCATAGCAACGTCTTTTTATTACTGAGGATGTCCCCTCCTACTTGCTTTCCGAATTTTTCAGGATCGCCGTAGACGTCTAAGAAGTCGTCCTTGATTTGGAAAGAAGTACCAAGTAGTAGTGCAAAGTCGTATAAAGCTGCTGCGTCCTCTTTAGATGCACCTCCTACAAGCGCACCAACTTTCATCGAACAGCCGAGCAGGACTGAGGTCTTGTACTGAATCATTTGAATGTAGGTGGCTGCCTCCACCGTATCCATCGTCTCGAAGTCCATGTCCATTTGCTGGCCCTCACACACTTCTAAAGCGGTCTGAGAGAAGGTTGCGAGCACTTCGGGTAGCATAGATGCATCGCAATTCGCGACGTATTGATACGCTTTTACGAGCATGCCATCTCCGGAGAGGATACCTACGTTCTGGTCCCACTTTTTGTGCACCGTAGTTTGCCCTCGGCGCAGTGGCGCTTCGTCCATGATGTCATCGTGGATGAGCGAAAAGTTATGAAAGAGCTCGATAGCCATGGCTTGCGGCATGGCTTTTTTTGGATCACCGTAGATGCCTGCACCCATCAATGCTAAGATGGGGCGGAGTCTCTTGCCTCCAAGACCCATGATGTAGTGCATGGGATCGTATAATTTCGAAGGGGCGGTGCCCAAGTTTAATTGGTCCACTTCCTTTTGAAAAAGTTCTTGGAGGGCGGCTAGGTTATTCATGTCACTTGATGAGTTTAAGTAGGTACTTACCGTACCCGCTCTTAACGAGTGGCTGAGCGATTTGTTCAAGCTGCGCTGCGTCTATAAATCCTTGCTCGTAAGCAATCTCTTCGATACAGCCGACTTTCAAGCCCTGGCGTTCTTCAATCACCTCGACGAACTGACCCGCTTGCTGTAGACTGGCAAAAGTACCCGTATCCAACCACGCCGTTCCGCGGTCCAACACCCCTACTTCGAGCTCACCCCATTCGAGGTATATCTTATTCACGTCGGTGATCTCTAGCTCACCACGCGGGCTTGGCTTGAGATTTTTGGCAATGTCCACTACTCTATTGTCATAGAAGTACAAGCCCGGAACTGCGTAATCGCTCTTTGGCTCCTCAGGCTTCTCTTCGATCGATAAGGCTTTCATCTGCTCGTCAAACTCGACCACTCCGTAGCGTTCAGGGTCACTCACGCGGTAGGCGAATACCACGCCGCCTTTCGGGTCCTTGCTCTGTTGAAGCACGTGTGCCATCGATGAACCGTAGAAGATGTTATCCCCTAGGATCAAAGCAACGCTATCGTCGCCGATGAAGTCCGCACCTAAAATGAAGGCTTGTGCCAGTCCTTCCGGGCGCTCTTGAATAACATAATGAAACTCACAACCCAGGCGCTTTCCATCGCCAAGAAGCTTCTCAAACAACGGCGCATCATGCGGAGTGGTGATGATTAAGATCTCGCGAATACCCGCCTGCATCAAGGTGCCAAGTGGGTAGTAAATCATGGGCTTATCGTACACCGGCATCAACTGCTTACTTACGGCAAGGGTAAGTGGGTGAAGTCTGGTACCGGAGCCACCGGCGAGGATAATGCCTTTCATAGGTCTATTGGTTTTCGTCGTCCGAATCCGTTTCGGAGTCGTAAATATCGAGGATATTATCGCTAATATCTTTTCGTGTCAACCATTTCTCCATAGTTAACAGGAATGAAGGCAATAGTAACAAGTTGCTAAACATTGCGATGAGCAACGTGATCGAAGTGAGCAAACCTAATGCTTGCGTGCCACCAAAATTTGAGGTAGTAAATACAGAGAAACCACAGAACAGTACGATGGAAGTATAGAACATGCTGAGTCCCGTCTCCATGATAGAGCTTTTTACTGCCCAAGTAATGTTCCAATTATTCGCTTTGAGCTCTTGCCTGTACTTGGCCAAAAAGTGCAAGCTGTCGTCGACGGATATCCCGAAGGCGATGCTGAATACTAAAATGGTCGACGGCTTTAAAGGAATGCCTGCGTAGCCCATGATTCCCGCGGTCAACAACATAGGGATCAGGTTGGGAATCAGCGAGATCAAAACCATACGCCAGCTGATGAACAGCAGTGCCATGATGATTGCAATGGCTACCACTGCTAATGCGAGCGATAAAATGAGGTTATTGATCAAATAGGTGGTGGAACGGATGAATTTTATCGAAGCCCCGGTAATGGTAACGTCGTAGCGTTCGTCTGGGAAAATTTTCTGGACCAATTCCTCGACACGTGCAGTGAGTTCGCGCATCTCTGGTGTGCTTAGATCCGCCATCTGAACCGTGATCCGTGCTTTACGCCCATCCTGAGTCACCATGGACTTCATTAGTCCCGTTTCGTCTTTTACACCTCGGGGCAAGTAGGTCAAGAGCCATTGTTGCTCGCTTCTGGACGGTAAGGAATACATGTCTGGATTTCCGAACATCACCCCTTGTTTTGCAAATTTCACAAAGTCGACTAGTGATGCCGAACGGCTCAACTGTGGCAAGGTCGCTAGCGAATCCTGTAAGGCCTCGATACGGCGGAGGTTGGATAATTTTTCTACACCTCCGTCTCGTTTTGTGTCAATGATGATGTCCATCGGGACGACTCCTCCAAAGGTGCGTTCGAAATATTTGACGTCCTTGTAAATGCTCTCTTCTTTGTTAAAGTCTGCAGTTAGGTTTCCTGCCGTCTCAATTTTGAAAAGACCCACCACTGCGAGCGCTACGAGTACTGCCGTGACTCCGTAGATGAGCGGACGGCGCTTTTCCACAGAGAAATCAAGGAAGTCGAGGAAATTGACCAACCAACCCACATCGAAGTGATTCATATGGCGCTCCTTAGGCGGGGCCAAAAAGCTATAAATCACGGGCATGATAATCATCGAGAGCACGAAGACCGAAAGGATACTGATCGAGCTGATGATCCCGAATTCTACAAGATTATCACTATCCGTCAAGATGAATGCCGCAAACCCTAATGCTGTCGTTGTATTGGTGATCAGAGCGATGTAACCGACCTTTTTGACTACACGTTGGATGGCACGAACTTGGTTGCCGTGCTTCTTGTATTCCTGGTGGTATTTGTTGATCAGATAAATACAGTTCGGCACTCCGATTACGATAATCAGCGGCGGAATGAGCGAGGAAAGTAGCGTTAAGCCGAAGCCAAACAAGCCCATCGCTCCTACTGAGAAGATCACACCCAAAATCACGATGGTCAGTGATACTAACGTAGCTCGAATGCTTTTTAAAAAGGCAAAGAAGATGATCACCGTGACGAGCAACGTAAACCCTACGGTTCGATAGATTTCTGCCTGAAGGTTCTTCGTGTTTGCAATACGCAACCACGGCAATCCACTCATATGCAGATCCCTACCGTATGCTTCTTCCCAAGCGAGAATGTGCTTTTTCGCCGTTTCAACGACCGGAACGATCCGCTCGTTGTACAGGCGCGCCTCGTCGATGCGTAGGATCATCATGTAAGTATCGCCTTGGTACAACCCCCCTTTATAGAACGGCCACGATTTCACGCGAGCTTCTAATGCAATCTCCTCTTCGCCGTTCTGAGGTAACGCATTAAACAAAGTATCTGGAGCCAATTTTTCCGTTGCCGTATCAACCGTCAATCCGTACGCCTCCGTAAGACTTTGGACGTTTGTTATTCCGTCCACACTTTTTAAAGAATCGACCAATTCCAGCCATTCACTCAAGTGCTCCTTAGTGAAGAAGTCGGCATCCTCCATCGCGATAACGATGGTGTTTGAGGCTTGGCCAAACTCATCCACAAGCATGTTGTAGTCGATCGAAACCGAATCCGTTTCCGGCATAAGCTTCGCAAACTCATAACTCATGCGAACCGTAGAACCTTGGTAGGCCATGAACACGGTTGCCAAGAGCACCGTGGCCAGCCACGCGATGCGATTTCGCAGTAAGATTCTAGCGATAAAATTCCAGAACATGGCGCCTTTTAAGTTTTCGGATATTCGTTAGTCGACAATCACCCAACCTTTCGAGAGGAGCGTTTCTGCCTTTTTGTATTTCACGTTCTGCTCTTCTCCAGTAGCGGTATTGCGCACCGTGACTGCATCGTTACGGCCGTACGTTTTACCGGTATTCACCACTGGTTTTTGAGGACGCGGTGGCTGCGGTGCCTGCTGCTGGCGTGAAGCGCTTTGCTGCGGTTCACCTCCTGGACGACCTTCTTGCAGTTTTGGTTGCTTCGGAGCTGCCGCTGGAGCTTTACGAACCTGATCCGGATTGTTCTCCGGTAGGTTTCCACGGAATAGGAAGCTTACGATCTCTTGATTCACTCTAGAGATGAGCCCTTTGAACAATTCAAACGATTCAAATTTGTAAATCAACAACGGATCTTTCTGCTCGTACACTGCGCCTTGAACACTTTGGCGCAGATCATCCATCGCTCTGAGGTGGTCTTTCCATTTGTCATCGATGATGGCAATAGAGATTCCCTTCTCAATATCAGAGATCAAACTCGACCCTTGAGAATCGATCACTTCTTTCAACGTAGCGGTTACCTGAAGCGCCTTGCTGCCGTCGGTGATCGGTACTAGGATCTTGTCAAATGAATTTGCTGGATCTTCATACACCTGCTGGAATACAGGCAGCGCAGCAGTGGCGATACGCTCGCTTTTTTGCTGGTAGAAAGCGCTGGTTTGCTTGAAGAGGTTTTCCGCGACTGCATCAAAACTTTGACCGCTGAACTCTTCGGCTGACATTGCAGGTTCAAAGGCGAACATGCGCAAGAAGTCTAGCTTGAATCCTTCAAAATCTTTGCTCGGTTGGTAAGCTTCCACGAGATCTGCAAGCGTGTCGAAGATCATGTTTGCGATATCCACCTTGATGCGCTGGCCCTTGAGTGCATTTGCACGACGCTTGTAGATGACCGAGCGCTGGCTGTTCATTACATCGTCGTACTCAAGCAAGCGCTTACGCGTTCCGAAGTTGTTCTCCTCTACTTTTTTCTGTGCACGTTCGATAGATTTAGATACCATGCTGTGCTGGATGACTTCACCCTCTTCAAGACCGAGTCGATCCATCAGACCTGCAATGCGTTCAGAGTTGAATAGACGCATGAGTTTGTCTTCGAGCGATACAAAGAATTGGGAAGAACCCACATCCCCCTGACGACCGGCACGACCGCGGAGCTGACGGTCAACACGACGTGAATCGTGACGTTCCGTACCTACGATGGCGAGACCGCCCGCAGCTTTTGCTTCATCAGAGAGTTTGATATCGGTACCACGACCTGCCATGTTCGTTGCGATGGTGACCATTCCTGGCTTTCCTGCTTCGGCCACAACCTCAGCTTCGGCCTGGTGCATTTTCGCGTTGAGGACCTGGTGCGGTACTTTTCTGATTTTCAGTGCACGACTCAAAAGTTCCGAGATCTCAACCGAGGTGGTACCCACCAAAATTGGTCGGCCTGCATCACGTAGCTTCACCACTTCCTCGATCACCGCGTTGTATTTCTCACGACCTGTTTTGAAGACCATGTCCTCACGATCGTCACGCTGGATCGGACGGTTGGTCGGGATCACGACCACTTCTAGTTCATAGATCTCCCAGAATTCACCCGCTTCCGTTTCTGCCGTACCGGTCATACCCGCAAGCTTGTGGTACATGCGGAAGTAGTTCTGCAAGGTGATCGTCGCATAGGTCTGCGTTGCGGCCTCAATTTTTACATTTTCCTTCGCTTCAATCGCTTGGTGCAGTCCGTCTGAATAGCGGCGACCTTCCATGATACGTCCGGTTTGCTCATCGACAATTTTCACTTTATTGTCCATGATCACATACTCCGTGTCCTTTTCAAACAAAGCATAGGCCTTGAGCAACTGGTTCACGGTATGAATGCGTTCAGACTTCACTGCGTAGTCGCGAAGGAGCTCGTCTTTTTGTGCTGCTTTTTCTTCCACTGAAATTTCAGACTCCTCAAGAACACTGAGCTCCGAAGTGATGTCTGGCATCACGAAGAAGTCTTTGGCAGTGCTTTTAGAGATCAGATCAATCCCCTTACCGGTTAAATCAATCTGGTTGTTTTTCTCCTCGATGGTAAAGAACAAGTCCTCGTCGATGAGTTTCATCTTTTTACCTTGCTCGGCCATGTATGCCGCCTCAGTTTTTTGCAAGAGCGTCTTCATTCCGTCCTGCGACAAGAATTTGATCAGTGGCTTCGACTTTGGTAAACCGCGGTATACTCGAAGCAACTTCACGCCGCCTTCGTCCGTATTTCCTTCGGTGATCAATTTCTTCGCGTCGCTCAATTCCTTTTGAATGAAATTTTTCTGCGCCGTCAGCAACGCTTCAACGAAAGGTTTTAGCTCCGTAAACTGCTGCTGATCACCCTTAGCGGTCGGTCCTGAAATGATCAGCGGTGTACGTGCATCATCGATCAATACGCTATCCACCTCATCCACAATCGCAAAGTGGTGTCCGCGCGTCTGAACGCGGTCTTCGTCACGACGCGCCATGTTGTCGCGCAAGTAATCAAAACCGAATTCGTTGTTCGTCCCGTAGGTAATATCACTGTAGTAGGCCTTACGACGCTCCTCACTGTTCGACGCATGCTTATCGATACAGTCGATCGTCAACCCGTGGAAGTTAAACACCGGCGCCATCCATTCGCTATCACGTTTCGCGAGGTAGTCGTTGACCGTTACTACGTGCACCCCACGTCCTGGCAAAGCATTGAGATATACCGGTAACGTCGCAACGAGCGTTTTACCCTCACCCGTCTGCATCTCTGCGATTTTCCCATCGTGAAGTACCGTACCCCCGATCAGCTGCACATCATAGTGCACCATGTTCCAAGTCACATCTCCACCTGCCGCTTTCCAAGAATTTGAATACACAACCTGATCACCTTCGATGCTGATGTGCGCATGAGTTTTGGCCAATTCTTTATCGAGTTCCGTTGCCGTCGCACGTAACGGTCCCGCCGTAAAGCGTTTCGCCGTTTCGCGCATCACTGCAAACGCTTCCGGGTGCACTTCCTTCAACACGGCTTCGATCTGCTCGAGCACCTGCTTGTCGATCGCTTCGATCTGTTCGTACAACGGCTCGCGAGCATCGTAATCTTCGGTCGCTGCGATCTGCTCGTACAAGGCCGTTTTCTCTGACTCTAGCGTTGCCGTAGCCGTAGCGATGGCATCTTTGAAAGAAAGGGTTTTCGCACGGAGTTCGTCGTTCGATAATGCCGCGATGGCTTCTTCGTGAATATTAACGGTAGCAACAACGGGTTGCAATTTTTTTAAGTCGCGGTCGCTTTTCGATCCGACGAGTTTAGATATGAGTTTCAGCATGAGGCTGTCGTATTCTTATAGATAGTTCACAAAAATAATCGTAGCTACCACATGTAGCCCATTTATGCGCACTAAAAAAGAGCCAAAATGGGACGTGAGGTAAAAAAAAGGTCAGATTGTCACCGCACATGGGCTGATTCGGGGAAATTCTACGAGAATTGGCAGATTAGAAAATGCGCGAGACGAAACTTTCGGGCATAAAAAAAGGGGAATTTGGAAGGATTCTCTTGTGTTAAAAATCGGCTCAGTAACACCTGAAAACTCTGCCAAATAGCCCCTAGAACCTATCACAGAAGCATGAAAAGAAAGAACCACCAATCTTCACATACAGGGCAAAGATAGACAAAAGGACTAAGTGTCCAAACAACACTTACTTTATTTTTCGTGTTATTTGCAGAAATAAGGAGCGTCCGAGGTGCATTCCCTATTTTTGCATCCTTAAAATATGTACACGTATGTCTGATTCAACGAAAATTTCGACACAAAGCGCACCGAAACCGGTAGGATTGTACCCGCATGCACGCAAGGTGGGCAACTTATTGTTCCTCTCTGGCGTAGGGCCGCGTACGGCTGGTAGTGATGCTAATGATAGCGGCGTTCCCGGACTTGAATTGGACCATAACGGCAACTTTAAATCTTTCGATTTTGAAGCCCAGGTACGCAGTGTATTCGCAAACGTGAAGGCCATTTTAGAAGCCAGCGGCTCGTCTTGGGACCAGCTCGTTGATGTGACCGTTTTTCTGGTCGACATGAAACGCGACTTTCACACGTTCAACCGTTTGTACGCTGAATATTTTAAAGACAACCAACCTTGTCGCACCACGATGGAAATCAATAGCTTACCTACACCTATTGCCATCGAACTCAAATGTATCGCCACCGTAGAATAAGCTCATGAGTACATTCCAAGAATATTCGCACCTCGATCTCGCCAGCGTTCACAAAGCTGTTTTACAGCGCTGGAAGGATACCCATGTATTTGAACAAACCCTAGAGAAGCGCAAAGATGCGGAGCCTTGGATTTTCTTTGAAGGCCCGCCTAGTGCGAATGGCCTTCCTGGGATACACCACGTGATGGGGCGCTCGCTGAAAGATGTGTTCTGCCGCTACAAAACCCAGAAAGGGTATTTGGTGGACCGCAAAGCGGGATGGGATACGCACGGACTACCAGTGGAGTTGGGCGTTGAAAAAGAATTGGGGATTACTAAAGAGGACATCGGAAAGACGATCTCGATCGAAGAATACAACGATGCTTGTCGCAAGGCAGTCATGCGTTATACCGGGATTTGGAAAGACTTAACGGACCAGATGGGCTACTGGGTAGATATGGAAAAACCGTATGTCACCTACGACTCTAAATACATGGAAAGTGTGTGGTGGTTGCTTTCAGAGCTCTACAACAAAGGGCTGATCTACAAGGGTTACACCATCCAGCCGTATTCTCCAAAAGCGGGGACGGGTCTGAGCTCGCACGAGTTGAACCAACCGGGCTGCTACCGCGACGTGAAGGACAACACCGTAGTTGCTCAGTTTAAAATGATAAATAACGGGCAAAGTGAAGCACTCTTTGGGAACGAAGAAGCGCACTTTTTAGCCTGGACCACTACGCCTTGGACACTGCCTTCGAACACGGCACTGACGGTAGGTCCGAAGATTGAATATGCACTGGTTCGTACCTACAATCAGTACACGTTTGAGCCGGTCAATATTATTGCTGCACAACCCTTGCTTGGCAAGTTGTTTGGTAAAAAGTTCGTAGAAGGAGACACTACGGCGTATGAGGCGGGAGCGAAAAAAATCCCGTACGAGATCCTCAAAACTGTAAGCGGTAAGGAGCTTGTCGGTTTGAGATACGAGCAGTTGATGCCTTATGCACAGCCGCACGAGAACGCCGATAGCGCATTCCGAGTGATTCCTGGGGATTTCGTAACGACCGAAGACGGTACCGGTATTGTGCACACGGCGCCGACTTTTGGTGCGGACGATGCGAAGGTAGCCGCAGATGCAGGTATACCGCCACTTTTGGTGGAAGACGAGCAGGGGAATTTAGTACCGCTTGTGGACCTGAGAGGGAAATTTAGAGCAGAATTGGCCGATGCTATGTTTGGTTTCGGTGAAGAATACATCAAAGCTGAATACCTCAGCGAAGAGGAAAAAGAGGCCGAGTTTGCGCTGCAGAAAGAGCGTTTGAAGCCGATCATTCCTGAGCTGAAGGGGTATTTAAGTGTGGATGAGCGCATCGCTTTGAAGCTGAAGCTGGAAAACAAGGCCTTTAAGATTGAGAAGTACGAGCACAGCTACCCGCATTGCTGGCGTACGGACAAGCCTGTACTCTACTACCCGCTCGACAGCTGGTTCATCAAGAGTACGGAGAAAAAGGATACGATGATTGCGCTGAACAAAACGATCAACTGGAAACCGGCATCTACGGGGACAGGGCGTTTTGGGAATTGGCTTGAGAATCTGAACGATTGGAATTTAAGCCGCTCCCGCTTTTGGGGAATTCCACTCCCGATCTGGAGTACGGAAGAAGGCGATGAAACGCTTTGTATAGGAAGCGTAGAACAGCTCAAAACCGCGATAGATGCGTCCGTGAGTGCTGGACATATGAGCGAAAACCCGCTAGCAGATTTCACGCCGGGCGATATGAGCACTGAAAACTACGAAGGTGTGGACCTCCACCGTCACTTGATGGACAAGGTCGTTCTCGTCAGTCCAAGCGGAAAGCCGATGCACCGTGAGAGCGATTTGATCGATGTCTGGTTCGACAGTGGTTCGATGCCTTATGCCCAGTGGCACTATCCGTTCGAGAATAAGGAAAAAGTAGACCAAGCTGGCGCATATCCTGCAGATTTCATCGCGGAAGGTGTAGATCAAACGCGCGGCTGGTTCTTTACCCTGCACGCGATTTCTTCGATGGTGTTCGGCAAAGTGGCCTATAAGAATGTGATTTCGAACGGCCTGGTCTTGGATAAAAATGGGCAGAAGATGTCCAAGCGATTGGGCAACGCAGTGGATCCGTTTACGACCATGGATGCTTACGGTGCGGATGTTTTGCGCTGGTACATGCTGACCAATGCGTCTCCTTGGGACAACCTCCGCTTTGACATGGACGGATTGGACGAAGTGAAACGCAAGTTCTTCGGGACGTTGCACAATACCTATGCCTTTTTCGCGCTCTACGCGAATGTGGATGGATTTAAGTTTGAAGAAGCGCCAATTCCAGTAGACCAGCGTCCAGAAATGGATCAGTGGATCTTGTCAGAATTGAACACGCTGATCGCTCAAGTGGAAGACGGTATGGAGGCCTTTGAACCTACGCGTGCCTTCCGCCCTATCCAAGAATTTACGACGGAAAAGCTTTCCAACTGGTATGTACGCTTAGGACGACGACGTTTCTGGAAAGGCGAATATGCAGCAGATAAAATCTCTGCCTACCAGACCTTGTGGACCTGCCTCGAAACCTTGAGCCGTCTGATGGCGCCTCTAGCTCCCTTCTACGCAGACAAACTCTACACCGATCTCTACAACGGCGTGTTGCTCCAAGGAGAGGAAAGTGTGCATTTGACGGATTTCCCAACGGTCGACAGCGCAATGATCAAGCCTGCCCTAGAGCACAAGATCAACACGGCTCGAACGTTGACTTCGCTCGTTTTATCTATTCGTAAGAAGGAGAACCTTAAAGTGCGTCAGCCGCTCGCTCGGATTTTAGTTCCCGCACTCAGCGCGGAGGACGCAGCCGTTTTGGAAAGCATCCAAGACATTCTCCTTGCAGAAGTGAATGTGAAAGCCCTTGAGGTGATCGCTCCCGATGCAGGCGTTTTTGTGAAGAAGGTACGTCCAAACTTTAAGGCACTCGGACCAAAAGTCGGCCGTCATATGAAAGCCGTCAAGGCTTTCGTTACCAACATGGACTCTGCGGCCATCGATGCCTTTGAAGCTACAGGCACGGTATCTTTTGAAGATGCAGGCACCACTGTTACGATCGAGATTGTAGACTGTGAAGTGGTTACTGAAGACATCCCAGGCATGCTTGTCGCAACAGGTGATGGCTTGACCGTGGCCTTAGATGCTGAACTCAATGACGAATTGCGTAGTGAAGGTTTAGCAAGAGAATTAGTGAACAGACTTCAGAATTTGAGAAAATCAAGCGGTTTGGAGGTGACGGATCGTATCAGCATCACGATTTCTGCTTCGGATGAGTTCCAACAAGCGTTGAGCGGATTTGAGGCGTATGTGAAGGACGAGGTGCTTTCCGACCGTTTGGATTTTGGTGCGACGGAAGAAAATTCCACGGAAGTTGAAGGGCATGAAATTTGTATTTCAATTCACAAGAATTGATAGTACATTCGAGACGTTCTTTTAGAGATAACTTACACAAACCGAAATTGGCTTATGGCTGATCAAGAAAAAACTAGATACAATGATGCTGAACTCGAGGAGTTTAGAGTGATCATTGAAAAAAAGATCGAGAAAGCGGAAGCTGACTTGCAGCTCTTGCGTGAGCAATTCGCCAACGACATGAGTAACGGTACTGACGATACGTCACCACAGTTCAAATCCTTCGAAGAAGGTTCCTCGGTCATGAGCAAAGAGCGTAATTCTCAGCTGGCATCGCGTCAAGAAAAATTCATCCGTGATCTAAAGAATGCCATCATGCGCATCGAAAACAAAACCTACGGGGTTTGTCGCGTTACGGGTAAACTGATCGACGCTGAACGGCTAAAGCTGGTACCGCACGCCACACTTAGCATGGAAGCCAAAATGAAGCAGCGTTGAGAAAAGCACTGCTGATCGTTTTAGGAACGCTTTTTTTAGACCAAGCACTCAAGCTATGGGTCAAGAGCACCATGTACCTGGGGCAAAGTCATGAGATTACCTCATGGTTTTACATCCACTTCACTGAAAACCCTGGAATGGCCTTCGGTTTAGAGCTCGGAGGTGTTGCTGGTAAATTGGCGCTCACTATTTTCCGAATCCTCGCGATCGGCGGCATCGTCTATTGGCTTCGAGGCATCCTGAAAAAAGGTGCGAGCAACATCGCTGTTTGGGGCATCAGCCTCATCCTGGCCGGGGCCATAGGAAATGTGCTCGACAGCCTGTATTACGGTCCACTTTTTAGCGATTCACTAGGTCGCGTTGCTGAATTCTTACCTGCAAACGGTGGCTATGCACCCGTGCTTCAAGGAAAAGTGGTCGACATGCTCTACTTCCCGTTATTTGCTGGGGAATTGCCTTCTTGGATTCCGATCTGGGGCGGCGAATATTTCACTTTTTTTAGGCCCATTTTCAACATCGCTGATGTCGCAATCTCGACCGGCGTGGGTATTCTATTTGTCTTCCAACGCGGCGTTTTTAAATAATGCTCCCGAAAATCTCGCATGAACTTTGTGGCTTGACTTGTGAACTGCACGGTGATGGTACGATGTATGTTCCGGCCTTGCGAACGCTTTTTATCGCCGATGTTCATGTGGGTAAAACAGGCCAATTCCGAAAAGAAGGCATCCCCGCTCCCAAAGCGATTCACCGTCTTGCCATGGCGCATCTGGAACGAGCCATTTCAAGAGATGGAGCGACACGTGTTGTGTTTTTAGGGGATCTATTCGAAGGCCGCCAAAACAACGAAACGAACGACCTCAAGGCACTGTTTGAACTGTTTTCAGCCGTCCAGTTTGATCTGGTCAAAGGAAACCACGACTTCGACCTACCGGACTGGGCACAGCTTCAAATCCACGAGGAACTTGTGATCGGCCCTTTCATCTGCCTTCACGAGCCTCCGGGCAGCGACTTTTCTACGGACCGCCCATTCGACCTACATCTCATCCTAAGCGAATACCCGAATTCGGGGGACTCAGCCATACTGCTCTGTGGTCATCTGCACCCGGGTGCGACACTTCGAGGGAAAGGGCGTTCACGTGCTCGAATCAAAGCCTTTTTTATCGGCGAACACCTTGCAGTATTGCCCGCTTTTGGAGCGCTTACGGGTCACTATCCGTTGAAAGAAAACGGCCAATACTTCGGCATTCTTGAAAATAGTATTTTCAACTTAGGTAGTTGGCCAAAATAGGGCTATTTTAACCGTCTTTTAACGGCCGTATCAGGTCATTTTTTATTCTTTTGACTTGTCAAAAACCTAGTAAACATGGAAGGTGCACAAGATTTGATTACCCTAAATGAAGAGATCAAGAACGACAGTGCGTTTATCGATCTGATTCAGAACGAATTAAGCAAAGTCATTGTCGGACAAAAAGGCATGGTCGAAGGTTTACTGATCGGCCTGCTCGCTGACGGACACATCCTTTTAGAAGGGGTGCCTGGACTTGCGAAAACCTTGGCGATTAACAGCATCAGTCAAACGATCGGAGGAAGTTTCTCTCGGGTCCAATTCACTCCTGATCTCTTGCCTTCGGATGTCGTCGGTACCCAGATTTACAACATGCGCGAGCATGCCTTCGAAACCAAAACCGGACCTATTTTCAGCAATTTTGTACTTGCTGATGAGATCAACCGTGCCCCCGCCAAAGTGCAAAGTGCACTCCTTGAAGCTATGCAGGAACGCCAGGTGACCATCGGAGAACAAAGCTTTAAGCTTCCTGTACCTTTCCTGGTCATGGCCACACAAAACCCAGTAGAGCAAGAAGGAACGTATCCGCTGCCTGAAGCGCAGATGGACCGTTTCCTATTAAAAATCACGCTCAGCTACCCGAAGAAAGAAGAGGAACGCGAAGTCATGCGCAGACAGATGGCAGGTGCTTTTGAAAAGCTCAACGCTGTAGTCAGCATGGACAATGTTTTGAAAGCGCGTACCTCTGTGGACAGCATCTACATGGACGAGAAGATCGAGAGCTACATTCTAGATATCGTTTTCGCCACACGCTACCCCGAAGAATACAACATCATAGGACTTAAAAATAAGATCAGCTTCGGTGCTTCACCGCGCGGGAGTATCGCCTTAGCAAAAGCCGCAAAATGTCATGCGTTCCTGCGCCATCGTGGCTTTGTAACACCCGAAGATGTTCGTGCCGTAGCGCCATCCGTATTGCGTCACAGGATCGGACTGACCTACGAAGCGGAGGCAGAAGAAATCACCCCTGAAACCATTCTAACAGAGATTTTGAACACCTTAATGGTGCCGTAACCTGTGGATGCATTAGAGCTCTTAAAAAAAGTACGTCGCATTGAAATCAAGACGCGCCGTTTGAGTGACCAATTGTTCTCCGGTGAGTACAGTAGTTCATTCAAAGGCCGAGGCATGAGCTTTGCCGAGGTACGTCCCTACCAAAGCGGTGATGACGTTCGTGCGATCGACTGGAACGTCACCGCGCGAAAGCGTAGCCCTTATATCAAGGTGTTTGAAGAAGAGCGCGAGTTGACACTATTTCTGGTGATTGATATCAGCAGTTCAACGAAGTTTGGAACCGTGGAACGCTCGAAGCAAGATCTGCAAACAGAGATTGCAGCAACGCTGGCGTTCAGTGCGATGGGCAACAACGATAAAATTGGCTTGATTCTGTTCGCCGGTGAAGTGGAGAAAGTGATTCCCCCGAAAAAAGGGAAGAAGCACGTGATGCGGATCATTCGTACGATTTTAGAATGGGAGCCCAAAAGCACAGGGACCGATGTCGAGAAGGCGATCGAACATTTGCTGAAGCTACAAAAAAGACACAGCAACGTGTTCTTGTTGAGCGACTTTATGGATGCAGCCGTCGATCGGAATTTTCGCATCGCTGCGAAGCGCTATGACCTGTGTGCGATCAACACGTTTGACCGTAAAGAGATTGTGTTGCCGAAAGTAGGGTTGGTACCGGTGAGCGATTCAGAATCGGGGACCATTCAGTGGGTCAATACCTCGAGCAAAAGTTTTCGAAAACGCCTTGAGGAGCGCCATCAGAAGGATCAAGAACAGCTCGCACTGATCACAAAACGCTCTGGGGCAGGATACATTCGGCTCGAAAAAGACCAGGATTTTGTACCGCCGCTCTTGAATTATTTAAAAACCAAAGGCAAATAGGATGAGAACGATCGTTGTATTCGCTTTGTTAACCGCCTCCGTTTTTGCAGCGAGGGCACAGAATGTCGTCCGCGATGGCGGCGTATTTCGCGGGTATGTAGACACCACCACGCAGATTTTGGGCGGCACTGTGGACTTGCACATTTACGCCGCACCTGGATCTGTGCTGCATTGGAATGACTCGATCAGCAGTGCCGTTGAAGTTGCGATTAAAAGCGACTCTTCGAAGCCTGGAATTCATTTGATACGCACCTTTTTGCTTCTTGACACCGGCCTTGTTACACTACCCATATGCGCCGCCGAGTATCAAGGGCAGCGTTA
Source organism: uncultured Schleiferiaceae bacterium (assembly GCA_965655695.1). Taxonomy (GTDB): domain Bacteria; phylum Bacteroidota; class Bacteroidia; order Flavobacteriales; family Schleiferiaceae; genus UBA10364. The sequence goes on from CBFHHO010000007.1 coordinate 39,053, forward strand.
CGACATGGAACCGCAACAGGTTAAGGTCGGACTCTTGAGCAGCGACTCAGAGGATGTGGCTCCGGACCGTCCTCTCGAAGAGGTACCCTTTAAGCTGTGGTGGTGGATGCTTCATTATTGGGTGTACTTCGCAGCGGGGATCGCAGGACTACTCCTTGCCTTACTGCTTCGTCGCTATTTAAAAACTCGGAAAAACACCGTGGCAGAAGCCCCAGTTGCACCTCCGCGTGATTATTACTTAGAGGCTGTAGATGGATTGCGAGAGCTGAAAGAACAGCGACTTTGGGAACAGGATGAAAAAGCATTTTATGTAGCCCTGGGCGATCTCGTTCGCATCTACCTTTCGCACCGTACGGGTCTGCCGTTGTCAGAGCAAACGACCTCGGAGAGTATGTCCATGTTGCACGGTCGCTGGACCGGAAACCAGCTCGATGCATACAGCTACATCATGATGCGTGCAGATATAGTGAAGTTCGCTCGCGGGAGTATGGATGTCAGTGAGCATTTGGATTGTTTGGAGCGCGCAGGTCGCTTGATTGCTGAATTTAAACCGAATGAAGATGCTGCCTGAGTGGAATTTTGACCAACCGCTATGGCTGATCGGCTGGGTGCTGATTCCGTTTGCCATCTTCGGACTCAACCGCCTTAGACGCGGTCGATTTAACAGCTATAAATATTCTTCCGTGCAGCATTTGGGCTCGTCCCCACTGGCACGTCTACGCTCGAACAGCTCGTTGCTTTCTTGGTTGGCCTTTGGTATGATTTGTACCGCGCTGGCGCGTCCACAAAGCTCCGAAGTGATTCAGCAACCGAGTCAAAATTTGGGAATTGACATGATGATGGCCTTAGACATTAGTGCCTCGATGATGTCGAAAGACTTAGAGCCGAACCGACTGGAGGCTTTGAAAGAGGTAGCGATGAATTTCGTTACCGAACGTACCATGGACCGGATGGGCTTGGTGATTTATGCTGGCGAGAGCTATAGCCCTGTGCCGCTGACCACCGATCACAGTTTGCTGAATACACAGATTCGCGAATTGCGCTGGGATTTATTAGAAGGTGGAACGGCCATAGGAATGGGACTGAGTACGGCGGTGAATAGACTGGCTGAGAGCACAGCAAAAAGTAAGGTGGTGATCTTGTTAACCGATGGAGAGAACAATGCGGGTTTAGTGGATCCGATACAAGCGGCTGAATTGGCAGCGAGTTTAAATGTAAAAGTCTACACGATCGGACTGGGTACCAATGGTGTTGCACAAACTCCCGTGGCACTGGACCCCAGTGGAAAATTTGTGTACCGCCCGCGTCAAGTAACCATCGACGAAGAACTGCTCAAACGTATCGCCTCTATCACGGACGGACTGTATTTCCGCGCGACGGACAAAGAATCGCTGATCGAAATTTATGACATCATCGACGGACTGGAAAAGAGTGAGATCGAAGGCTTTCAATTTTACAGATATACCGAACATTACAGCATCTTTGTATGGATCGCCCTAGCCCTTGTTGGCTTAGAGCTCTTGATCAATTTTGTCTTGTTAAAAACGGCGTTTTAATATGGATTTCAAATGGCAACATCCGGAGTATTTGTGGCTTGGCCCGGCGCTTTTTTTGCTTGTCATTGCTGCTTCCGTGGCATTTCATCGCTGGCGTAAAGGCGCTTGGAAGTCCCTGGGACTCAACAAGGAAACTACGCAACTAGTGCGCTCCTCGTTTGGAACGGCGCGTTACTTCACACGTCAAACCCTTCTCGCCTTGGCACTTCTGTGCTTCGGCTTTGGCTTGGCAAATCTTCAGATGGGCGGTAAAAAACAGAAGGTCAATCGCAAAGGTGCCGATGTGGTATTTGCGTTAGATGTTAGCCGCTCCATGCTTGCTGAAGACATCGCCCCGTCTCGATTAGAAAAAGCCAAGTTACTAATCTCCAAAACACTGGATGAGCTCGGTGGAGACCGCGTGGGCATCATCGCCTATGCAGGTAGCGCCTACCCTGCCCTTCCCATTACTACAGATTATGCCGCGGCAAAAATGGCCTTACAAGCTGCCACTCCAGATGCCGCCCCATCGCAAGGAACGAATCTCAGCGCTGCGCTTGAATACGCTCTGGGCTATTTCAACCCTGCTTCGCCAGCCGGACGCTTTATTGTCGTACTCACCGATGGCGAAGATCACGAGAGTATCGACGAAAACATTCTGCCAGACTTCCCTGTGAACCTCATGATTGTAGGACTTGGAACACAAGGCGGAGGCCCCATACCCATGTCTCGGACTTCGCGAGGAACCACCTTTAAAAAGGACCAAAATGGCGAGGTGGTGATCACCCGAAGAGACGAAGGGAAACTCAGCAGAATCAGTGACCGATTAAGCGCGCAATACGTCGACGGCAACCGCACCGAACGCTCGCTCTCCCAAATCCAATCGTTTGTGGAAGGTGGCGACAAAGCGGACATCTCCGAAGAAATTGCGATCGACTATGACACGCAGTTCTCCTGGTTCTTGCTTCCAGGTGTGCTGTTTTTACTGCTCTACCTCTTGCTGCCCTCTCGCGTCGGAAATCCGTTCCATAAAACCGCTGCACCGCTGGCACTAGCAGTACTGTTCAGCCTGAACGGATGGGGACAAAACATCGACTCCACCGCCCAAGTGTTTGAACCAATCCAAGGCAGCAAATATGAGTATGCCGAAACGATGCGCCGAGGGGTGGAAGATGCCCAAGCGGGACTTCACGAAAGCGCAGCAAGAGCGTTTTTAGAAGCTGCTCAGCGTGAACCTAGTGCCTATGAGCCCTACTATAATCTTGCACAAAGCTTGGGCCAGATCGGTGCACAGCAGGAGGCACGTGGTGCCTTGCAAAAAGCGCTCGAACATGCGACCACTGACGAGCAGCGCAGCAATGCATTGCACAACCTCGGGAACCAATTTCTCGAGGCCGAGGAGTATGAATCGGCCATAGGTGCGTATTCAGAATCATTGCGTTTGCAACCCGACAAGCCCGATGCGATTTACAATCTGAACAAGGCAGTTTCGTTGTTGAAGAAACAGCAAGAGGATCAAGAAAATCAAGAGCAGGATCAGGACCAGCAACAGGACAAGAAAGATTCCGAGGACAAGGAAGAATCTGAGCAGAAAAAGGACGATCCACAGCAGCAAGATCCGGAGAAGGACGACTCAAAGCAAGAGCAAGATCAGCAGGATCAAAGCGGAGAAAACGGTGATGAAAAGAACCAGGATAAAAGCGAGAATGAAAATGGATCGCCTGAGGAGCAGGACGGCAATTCCGAGCAAAACAAACCCGAAGAAGGCGGCGAGGCGAAAGCTAAAATGACGCCCGAAGAGATCAAGGGATTACTCGAGGCCATACAGCGTGCAGAAGAAAAGACTGCCGAAAAAGTCACTGCGAAAAAGGCGAAAGGAAAAAAGAAAAGCGGTGAAAAGGATTGGTAGAATAACAGGATTGTGGGTCGCACTGCTGCTGCTGAGTAGCACAGTTTGGGGGCAAGACATTCAGATCAATGCGAGCAGTTCAAGAACCACGGTAGGGTTGAACGAGCCGTTTCGAATTACTTGGTCGTGGAGTGCGCGGAATACACAACTAACTCCCCCGAAAATGAACGACTTCATTATCGTATCGGGGCCGTATCAAAGTTCGCAAACCCAGATTATTAATGGATCAGCAAGCTTTACCCGTAAACTTTCTTACGAGGTAGTAGCGACCAAAGAAGGGCGCTTTACCATTGCTCCGGCGACGCTGATGGACGGGGGGAAATTGTACAAAAGCAACACGCTTAACATCGAAGTCAAGCAAGGAGTCAAGCGTAAGAACCCCCTATCTCAAAAGGCCAAAGAGAGTTTTGATGTGCAGATTCTGACCTCAAAGAAGGAGGTGTATGTCGGGGAGCCTATCGTTCTACTCATGCAGGCCTATTTGTATGAGCCCGTGCGGGATTTGAATATTTTACAGGCGCCCAATTTCGAAAACGTACTCCAAAAGGAATTGGATTTTGAGCAAAGTCAACGTGGGGAAATGGTCAAAGGAAAATTGGCCACGGTGCTTGACTTTAGTAAGCGACTAATTCTCCCAAATAAACCGGGCACATTGGGCGGACAAGAGCTTAAAATCTCGGGGAAAGTACAGGTTCCGACCGGACGTCGTGATTTCTTTGGCATGCCCCTGACCAAGTTCGTCCAAGAGGTGGCCACGGCCAACATTCCCGCGGTTAAAATCAAACCACTCCCCACCCCCAAGCCTGAAAACTTCTCGGGAGCAGTCGGTTCTTTGAAATTTATTCGGGACGTTAGCCGAACGCGCATCGGTGGTGAAGAGAGCATCACAGTAAAAGTCCGTATCGAGGGAAATGGGAACTTCAACACCATTTCAGTACCTGATCTTCAGCAACCGCAGGGCTTCGATGTTTATGATCCGAAATACAATGAAAGTATTCGCTACTCCGAGCGCGGTGTTCGTGGATTCAAAGAATACGAATATTTACTGGTGCCTCAATTCAAGGGATCCTTCCTACTTCCTGAGATGCGGTTCACTTATTTCGACACGAAAAAAGGAGCCTATGAGACCATCGTTGCTCCTACAGACACCTTGATCGTGGAAAGCGATGAGCTCGCGGCGACTCCTGCCGGAGGATTTGGCGATGAAAGCACCAAACGAGAAGTGAAAACGATCGATGAAGACATTCGCTATTTGCAAGATGGAGCCAACACTCCGTATGTAGAGATTGAGCTGAAGAAGTGGTCTTGGGCGGTATTGCTCCTGCTCGGCTTGGCTTGGGGCGTTCATGCCATCCCAAGGAAACAAACCGCCGCTGTGGTGAGCTCCAAACGCAAGTCGCTCAAACGCGATGTAACGCAGGCCTTTGCGCAAAAGAGCAACGACCGCCATGGAATTATGCTGAATGCCTTAGAGGAATTGCTTTTAGAGCAAGGAATAGGCCGAGAGCAAAATCATGAACATGCCTTGCAGCAGCGCAACGGAGAAGAGGTTGCGGCGGATTATGTCTTTATAAAAGAGCGTTGTCAGATGGCGCAATATGCTCCAGGCACTGCTGCCGATGATGCTGAACTTGTAAAAAGATTTGACGTGCTATGGGACAAGATCTAAACCAACTCGCAGATTCTGCGAAGACCTTGTACGACCAAGGTTCGTATGCACAAGCGCTCGAGTTCTATGAGCGTGTAGCTACGGCTCAAGTCAAAGACAGCGAGCTGTTTCACAACATGGGGAATTGCTATGTTCGTCTTGGTGAGCTCGGTGAAGCCAAAGTGTTTTTTGAGCGCGCCCTATTGTTTGATCCTTCAAATGCGGACGCTGCTTACAATCTAGACTGGGTGAATCTTCGCATCACTGATGCATTGGTAGAACCGCGTCAAGAACTGACGGAGTGGTTGAGCATTGTGCTGCGCGGAATAGCCGAGTCGACCACCTGGGCCATGATGAGCTGGGCCGTATTAGGGTTGGCAGTTGTGTTGCTGCTGCTTCACCGTTTCAGCACTGTTCGTAGCTCGTGGAGGATACGACTCACCATTTCGATTCTAGGCCTAAGCCTGCTCGGGGCGGGAATGATTAGTACACCTAAAAACACTACTGCTATTGTGGTCAGCTCCAGCAGTTATGGATACAGTGAACCCACCACCCAAAGTACACGTATCGTTCTTCTCGCCGAAGGCAGCGCAGGAAAAGTCCTGAGCACCGAAGGCGATTGGAGCTACATCGAACTAGGCGACGGACGTCGGGGCTGGTTCGATAGTGCAGCTTGGATGCGTGTTTTCCCCGAGCTAGAGTTAGACTAGCTTAGGCATCCAAGATTTAACCGGAGCAGTGATGCCCATGATTTCTTGGTAACTGTTTGGGAACGCACGAACGGCATTTTTTGCCTCACTCCATTTTGGATGTGCATTGTCCCCAGCAGCATAGATGGCAAAGAGGTACTTCGCGTTTTTGATGAGACGTTCCATTTGATCCTCGCTCAACTGCTCAAAGCCTGCTAATTCTTTCATTCTGCCGCTTAAAAAAGCTTCGTTCAGCGTCATTTGCTGATCGATTGGTCCTTTCCAGAACGGAAATGAAAACGGGAATCCGTAGATCAGGTTGTTGATGATTTTTTCTTCCATGATAGCACTAGGTGATTGGTTATTGTTTGGTTCTTTAAAACTACAACAAGTATTAATCACTTAGTGCGCGCGTTCATTAAACAGTATTAAATGAGACTTTTGGGTCTGCATTTGTTCAATTAATGACTTTTCACGGGCCTTTTGAGGTAAATAACGCGCCTTTTACTCGTGGTGCTTGAAACCTTGCGCCTTCAATTCAATGACTTTTTCGTCACGTGTGATCAGATTCGCACCGGTCCCTTCCTTGACGAAGCCGATCACCGTGAGGTTAGGATTCGCTTTGATCTTTTCGTGTTCAGAGATTGGAATGGTAAAGAGCAATTCATAATCCTCACCACCGCTCAATGAGATGGTCGTGGTATTCATATTGAACTCTTCACATAGGGTAAAGATGGAAGGGTCTATCGGAATTTTATTCTCGTAGACGTTGAACTGCATGTTCGCAGATTTTGCCAAGTGCAGTATTTCAGAGCTGAGACCGTCGCTCACGTCAATCATCGAGGTCGGTTTGACGTCGAGTCCTTTGAGGAGTTCGATGATGTCCTTGCGCGCCTCTGGTTTTAACTGGCGTTCGAGAATGTATTCATGCCCGTTCAATTCTGGCTGCATATCCGGGTTCTCCAAATACACTTGCTTTTCGCGTTCGAGAATTTGCAAGCCCATGTACGCGCCTCCGAGGTCTCCAGAAACTACGATGAGGTCATTTTCTTGTGCACCAGAGCGACGTGCTTCTGCACCTTTTTCTACTCGGCCAACTGCTGTGATTGAAATCATCAGACCGCTTTGAGAGGCAGTAGTGTCACCACCGATCAGGTCCACGCCATAGCGTTCACACGCGAGGTGAATGCCTGAATAGATTTCTTCGAGGGCCTCGACAGGGAATCGGTTAGAGACCGCGATGCCTACCGTGATGTGCTCCGCAACGCCGTTCATGGCGTAGATGTCGCTGAGGTTTACTACGACGCTTTTGTACCCGAGATGCTTGAGGGGTACGTAGCTTAGATCGAAGTGTACTCCTTCGACGAGTAGGTCGGTGGAGATCGCGGTGTAGTGGTCGCCCTGGTCGATGAGTGCGGCGTCATCGCCGATGCCCAGGGTGGTATTTGCGTTCTTGATTTTGGTGTCTTTGGTTAATTGGTCAATAAGGCCAAACTCTCCAAGATCCGAAATGGGAGTGCGCTGTGGATTTTTCGATTCAAACATAGAGCAAAGTTATTGCGTTATAGTCGATGTATAACAACAAAAGACCGCGATAATCATTAACTTTGCAACTGGTTTTAGAATGAGTCTAAATAATTATGGTAAAAGTATCTACTACAGCTAAGGAGAAACTTGCCACACTCGTTGCAGAGGAAGGCAAGGCACTTGAAGCGACCTATATCAGCGTAGGAGTCACCAGCGGCGGATGCTCTGGCCTGTCCTATTCTATGGAGTTTACCTCCGAGATGCCCGAAAATGCTGAGCTCTATGAAGACAATGGCGTTAAAGTCGTTGTGGAGAAAAAGAGCCTGTTGTACCTGATCGGAACGACGCTCGAATACAGCGGTGGACTGAATGGTAAAGGGTTCAATTTTAATAATCCCAACGCGACACGTACCTGCGGGTGCGGTGAAAGTTTCGCGGTATAAACAAAGTCTATGAGTGACGAGATTCTAGACGAAATCACCGGATCCGAATACAAGTATGGGTTTACCACAGATATCGAAAGCGATACTGTGCCGCCTGGACTGAATGAGGACGTGATTCGTATGATTAGTGCGAAGAAAAACGAACCGGAGTGGATGTTGGAGTGGCGTTTGGACGCGTTCCGCACTTGGCTAGAGATGACAGAGCCGGAATGGCACAATGTCACCTACGAAAAGCCGGACTTCCAAGCGGTTTCGTACTACAGTGCACCGAAACAAAAGAAAACTTTAGAAAGCCTGGATGAAGTAGATCCTGAGCTTTTGAAAACCTTCGAAAAACTGGGCATTAGCCTGGACGAGCAGAAGCGTCTGAGCGGGGTAGCGATGGATGTTGTGGTAGATTCTGTATCTGTAGCGACGACCTTTAAAGCGACCTTGGCGGAGAAAGGCATCATTTTCTGTTCGATGAGTGAGGCCATTCACGAGCACCCGGAACTCGTGCGCAAGCATTTGGGAACTGTGGTGCCAAAACGTGACAATTTCTACGCGGCATTGAACAGCGCTGTCTTTACGGACGGATCGTTCTGTTACATTCCGAAGGGGGTGAGATGTCCGATGGAATTGAGCACGTATTTCCGTATTAACGAGGCAGGAACGGGTCAGTTTGAACGTACTCTACTCGTGGCAGACGAAGGGTCGTATGTGAGTTATCTAGAGGGCTGTACCGCACCTCAGCGCGATGAGAACCAGTTGCACGCAGCAGTGGTTGAGCTCGTTGCGATGGACGATGCAGAGATCAAATACAGCACCGTGCAAAACTGGTATCCTGGCGATGCGCAAGGAAAAGGTGGAGTCTTCAACTTTGTGACCAAACGTGGAATTTGCGAGCGCAATGCAAAAATCAGCTGGACGCAAGTAGAGACTGGTTCTGCGGTTACCTGGAAATACCCTTCGTGTATTCTTAAAGGGGACAACAGCATCGGTGAATTTTACAGCGTTGCCGTTACCAACAAATACCAGCAAGCAGATACTGGAACGAAGATGATTCACTTGGGCAAAAACACCAAGAGTACCATCATCTCAAAAGGGATTAGCGCAGGGCACAGTCACAACAGCTACCGCGGCCTGGTTCGCGTAGGTGCTCGTGCAGAAAATGCCCGCAACTTTAGCCAGTGTGATTCCCTACTTATGGGCGATCAGTGTGGCGCACATACCTTCCCGTACATCGAGGCACAGCACCCTACTGCTCAGATCGAGCACGAGGCGACTACCTCGAAGATCGGTGAAGACCAATTGTTCTATTGCAACCAGCGCGGGATCGGCACAGAAGAGGCCATCGCACTGATTGTCAACGGATATTGTAAAGAAGTACTCAACCAGCTTCCGATGGAATTCGCCGTGGAAGCGCAAAAACTATTGGAGGTCTCGCTAGAGGGTTCCGTAGGATAAGCCATGATCAAAATCAAAGACTTACAAGCCAGAGTAGAGGAAAAGGAAATCCTCAAGGGCATCAATCTAGAAATCAAACCGGGCGAAGTACACGCCATTATGGGACCCAACGGTTCAGGTAAATCTACACTCAGCAACGTGATTGCTGGTCGTGAAGATTACGAAGTGACCGGCGGCGCGATCGACTTTGAAGGTGAGGACCTGATGGACCTAGATCCGGAAGAGCGCGCACACAAAGGGATTTTCCTGAGCTTCCAGTACCCGGTAGAGATTCCGGGGGTGACCGTGAGCAACTTCATCAAAACCGCGATCAACGAAAGCCGTAAAGGCCGTGGTCAGGAGCCGATGGAAGCACGTGAAATGCTTGCGAAAATGCGTGAGAAAACTGCCTTGCTCGAGATGGACAAAAGTTACCTCAGCCGCAGCATGAACGAAGGATTCTCCGGTGGTGAGAAGAAGCGTAATGAGATTTTCCAGATGGCGATGTTGGAGCCGAAATTGGCCATTTTAGATGAGACCGATTCTGGTTTGGACATCGATGCCTTGCGCATTGTAGCAAACGGGGTGAACAAACTCCGCAACAAAGACAACGCAGTGCTTGTGATTACTCACTACCAGCGCCTTTTGGACTACATCGAACCAGATTTCGTACACGTATTGTACAACGGTAAGATCGTGAAGAGCGGCGATAAATCACTCGCACTCGAGCTCGAAGAAAAAGGGTACGATTGGATCAAGGCAGAAAACGCATGATAGATTTAGCACAAGATTTACTTTCCTCTTTTGTTGTCGCCGAGCCACAGCTCAACGGCAGCAAAAATCTAGGTGTGGTAGCCTTGCGCAAGGAGGCCCTGGATCGTTTTGAAGCGACCGGTTTCCCGACCACACGCAATGAAGAGTGGAAATACACCAACCTAAAACCCGTTCTTAAGCACGACTACAAGGTCATGCTGAAGGGAGATGACGCCGTGTCTTTTGCAGACATCAAGCAGTATTTATTGAGTGACCTCGACACCTACAAGCTCGTCTTTATTAACGGTAAATACAGCTCTTGGTTGAGCGAAACCACGCACCGCGATTTTGACATCTGTACGTTTGCAGCAGCATTGAATAAATACCCGGACGTGATCGCTGAGTACCTCGGCAAGAGCGCTCCAGAAGGTGAAACGTTTGTGGACCTGAACACTGCGTTTGCAGATGACGGTGTGTACATACGTGTTAAAAAAGGTCAAACGGTCGACAAACCGATCGAAGTATTGTACCTCACTACCAATGAAAATGGGCCAGCGTTCTCGCAAGTGCGCAACCTTATCATTGTAGAGGAGAATGCGGAAGTACAGATTGTGGAGCGCCACCAGAACATCGGTGACCAAGCCAGCTTTACCAATTTTGTAAGTGAAGTCTTTGCCGCTCAGGATGCACGTATTCAGTACTACAAAGTACAGAATGACGCTACGCATGCTTCGCTGGTGGACAACACGCATGTGCAGCAAGCGCGTCAGAGCAATGTGCACGTGGGGACGTATAGCTTCGGAGGAAAATTGGTCCGTAATAACCTGCACTTCTACTCCGCTGGAGAGCACTGTGAAAGCCACATGGACGGGATCACCATCATCGGTGACGGCCAGACGGTGGATCATCATACGCTAGTGGATCACATCGAACCAAACTGTTACTCGCGTGAACTTTACAAGGGTATTTACCTTGGAAAGAGCCATGGCGTCTTTAACGGGAAAGTGATGGTGCGTCAGAAAGCACAAAAGACCAATGCGTTCCAGCAGAATGATAATATTTTGCTCAGCGACAAAGCCAAAGTGGACACCAAGCCGCAGCTCGAAATCTTCGCAGATGACGTGAAATGTTCGCACGGATGTACGATCGGCCAGCTCGACAAAAATGCACTCTTCTACTTGCGTTCTAGAGGTATTCCAAAACGCGAGGCGGAAGGTTTGATGACCTATGCCTTTGCTTCGGATGCGCTAGAGTACGTGAAAATCCCTCAGCTGGAGAAGCGCTTGAATGCGGTGATCGCGGAGAAATTAGGAATCAATCTAGAATTTGCCCTGTAATATGGCCTACGACGTTCAGCAAATCCGTGCCCAATTTCCCATTCTCAATCAAGAGATTCATGGAAGACCGCTCGTCTATCTAGACAATGCGGCAACGGCACAGAAACCGCTGCGCGTTATCGAAGCCATTTCAGACTACTATCTGCGCTACAATGCAAACGTACACCGCGGTGTGCACACGCTGAGTCAGCGCGCAACTGATGCTATGGAAGGTGTTCGGGAATCTGTACGTGCGCACATCAATGCACGTGAGGTTGCCGAAGTCATCTTCACCCGTGGCATCACCGACAGCATCAACATCGTTGCCTCAGGGATGACTACCCTCGTTAAGAAAGGTCAGAACATTGTGATCACGGCCTTAGAGCACCACAGCAACATCGTGCCTTGGCAAATGCTGTGTCAACGCACTGGGGCTGAATTGCGCTATTTCCCCATGAACGAGAATGGGGAGCTTGTGCTGGATCAGATCGATACCCTGATCGACGAGAACACTGCGCTGGTTGCGTTTAACCACATCAGCAATGCGCTGGGTACGATCAACCCCGTGGAGCAGATGCTTCGCAAGGCACAACAAGTCGGCGCTTGGACGCTCGTAGACGGTGCCCAAAGCGGACCGCACGCCAAAGTAGACGTGCAAGAATGGGGTGTGGATTTCTTTACCCTATCCTCGCACAAGATGTACGGCCCTACAGGACTAGGTGTGTTGTACGGGAGACGTGAGCGACTCGAAGAATTGCCACCGCACCAAGGTGGTGGTGAAATGATCGCAACCGTAAGCATGGAAGAAAGTACCTATGCCGATATTCCGCACAAGTTTGAAGCGGGTACCCCACACATCGAGGGGGTGATCGGCTTCGGAGCGGCCTTGGACTTTATCAATGAAGTGGGGGTTGAAGCGATTGCACAGCACGAGCACATGCTGCTCGAATACGCACTAGAGCGCACCCGTGGGGTTGAAGGATTCAAAGTGATCGGCGATGCGAAACACAAGGCAAGCGTGTTGAGCTTTTTAGTGGAAGGTACCCACCCGTATGATTTGGGAGTGCTTTTGGATCAGCAAGGCGTCGCCGTACGTACCGGCCAGCACTGTACCCAACCGATCATGGATGCGTTTTGCATTGCAGGAACGGCTCGCGCTAGTTTCGCGTGCTACAACACCAAGGAAGATGTTGACCTTTTTGTGGCTGCGCTTGAGAAAGCGGTTAGCATGCTGCGTTAGTAAATGGGTTCAATTAAACAAGGAAACGATGACAGTAAACACCATTAGTGAACGCCAAAGAGCACTCGTTGAAGAATTTGATTTCTTTGACAATTGGATGGACAAATACAACTACATCATCGAGCTCGCGCGTACGTTGCCGCTGTTGGCTGAGGAGGAGAAATCTGAAGATCAGCTCGTACAAGGGTGCCAGAGTAAGGTGTGGCTCAAGGCGGAGAAAAAGGGAGATCATGTTCTTTTTAAAGCCGATGCCGATGCCATCATTGCCAAAGGGATTGTCGCTTTGCTTGTAGAGGTGTTTAACGACCAGCCTGCGGCCGAAGTCGCCAAGGCAGACCTGGAGTTCTTAAAAGAGATCGGTTTGCAAGACCACCTGAGTCCAACCCGTGCAAACGGTTTGATGAGCATGGTGAAACAAATGAAATATTACGCACTGGCTTACGCCGGATAAATGCTAAAAAAGAGCGATCATGAGTGAGGAGTTGACACATAGCGAAATGCAAAAAATTGGTGAGGAAGTCGTGGGCGTATTGTGCACCATTTTCGATCCTGAAATCCCCGTAGACATCTACCAGCTTGGCTTGATCTATGACGTAAAAGTGAGCACGGAGCGGGATGTGCATATCCTCATGACCTTGACCTCGCCGAACTGTCCGGTAGCCGAAAGTTTACCGCAGGAAGTGAAGGAAAAGTCTCGTGCGCTGGACAGCGTAAACGAGGTTGAAGTAGAGATTACGTTCGACCCGCCTTGGGACAAAAGCATGATGAGTGAAGAGGCTATGCTCGAGCTCGGAATGCTCTAACACACATTCGCTTGCAGCACCTCTATTAAAGATGTGCTAAAACCAAAACCTTTTTCGCCATAAATCGTTAAGGTATTCGTTATTTAGTCGCCCAAATCGCAGATTTCTGGGCGATTTATTGAATACTGATTAAAACCATCCGCCAAGATGAAGATTGGAATAGACGCCATTTCGTACTACGTACCACAACACTACCTACCTATTGAAGCCCTCGCCGACGCGCGCGGGATCGAATATGCAAAGCTCAACAAAGGCCTTGGGCTTACTTCGATGTCCTTCCCGGACGTAGACGAAGATGCCGCCTCTATGGGTGCCAACGCCGTTGCACGACTCTTCGAACAAGAACAGCTCGACCCATCTACTGTCGGTAGATTGTACCTCGGTACTGAAAGTGCCCTAGACAGTGCAAAACCTACAGCTACCTACATTTTAGATCTCGTCGAACAATCGCTCGCAGGCCGTTACGGTGCTGCGTGTTTGCGCAATGTCGACGCCGTAGATATGACTTTTGCGTGTATCGGTGCAGTGGATGCTTTAGAGAACGCTTGTTTGTACGTTAAACAACATCCCGGTAAAAAAGCGATCGTGGTGGCCTCAGATCTTGCCAAATATGACCTCAACTCTACAGGGGAATATACCCAAGGTGCAGGGGCTGTTGCATTGCTGGTGAGCGCGGATCCGGACATCATCAGTCTTGGAACCGCCATAGGTGTAGCTACCAAAGGAGAACGCGATTTCTTCAAGCCGCGTAGAACCTATACCAAAGCGAGTGTTTTGGTGGAAGCCGCAGCGCTGCTCGGTCAGACGATTACCGAAGAACAAGCCGAAGAAAAATTACTCCAAGCGGACGGATTCTGGGGCGGCAACCGCATGTTGCGCGCCTATGTCGAGGAGCCCGTTTTTGACGGACAGTACAGCAACAGTGCTTACGTGGGTCGCATTCAAGAAGCGCTCGTACATTTTGCTACTCAGGAGCAGGTGAATCCTGCACTGGATTGGGAAAAAGTCGTGATGCACTTGCCGTATGCGTTTCAGGGACGCCGTATGCTCGTAAACTTTTATTTGGACTGGATGAAAGCGAACGGAAGCTGGGACGAGGTCGTCGAAGCCATGGGTGGAGATCAGCCGAGCGATAAAGAAGAAGCTAAGGCGTGGGTCAAAGCGTTTAGCAAAAGTGCCTATTACCGCAGTTATGTAGCCAAGGCACTTGCCCCAGCAGAGCGAGCGTCTAGTTTGATCGGAAACATGTATACCGCTTCGATCTTTATGGGATTGCTCAGCACGTTGTGTGATGCTGCCCAAAAAGGTGAAGCGCTCGAAGGAAAAACCGTCGGTTTCATGGGCTATGGCTCGGGAAGTAAGGCAAAAGTGTTCCAAGGGACAGTAGAGCCTGGTTGGGATAAGGTTGCGGCACTTGGGTTGTTTGAAGCGCTAGAAACGCGTCAGGCGGTAGATTTCGAAACGTATGAGGCATGGCACAACGAACGTCTATCGGCGCCGATTGTACCGTCTAAAATTGGTTTTGTGTTTGAAGGACTACGCACCGAGGAAAATCAAGAATTTTTCAGAGATTACACCCACAACGCGTAAGGATATGAGTGACGAGATCATCAACAAAGTAGACCAAAGTCCGCTAGTTACCTTCAACCTTGAAGACGTGATGCCTGCGAAGGTTCAGGATCTCGATATTGCCCAATTCTTGGAAGGCGGCTTCATCCTGCGTGAAAAAGCATTCAGAAGTGCCCTCAAGGAGGTTGACTATACGACTTTCGAGGGTAGCGTCGTACGACTTTTCTGCTCGACAGATGCCATACTGCCTGCTTGGGCGGCGCTGCTTGTAGCGTCCAAACTCAGCGACGCGGGAGTACCTGCGATCTGGGCCGCGAGTACACCCGAATTTTACAGCCTGTACTATCGGGAGGCCTTGAGCACCTATGACTTTAGTGGTTTGGAAGGAAAACCAGTGATAGTGAAAGGGTGTGGCGACCCGCGCGTACCGCAAGATGCGTATGTACAGGTGACTTCTATTTTGAAGAAAATTGCCAAGAAAATCAGCTACGGCGAGGCGTGTTCTGCCGTGCCGTTGAAGTAGAAGTAACTCTCGTTACAGAAGAATACTCAAACCTACATTTTGACTCGTGGCGTTGCTCCAATCTGTGAGCATTGCTCCTGAGGTGACTAGCGGACTGAGCCCGTAAAAGGCGTAGAGATTGATGGGACCGCGCCCTGCTTTCACGTAGACGCCGTAACGTATGGGGTTGAAGCCTTTAATGTTGTAAAATTTTACGCGAAGCTGTTCTGAGTTGAAGTAGGAATAGGCGTTCGTACGGTATCCTGCTAGTCCACCGAGGTAGAAGCGGTTGTACCTTCCCTTTTTGTTTGCACGGCCGCGGTAGCGGAGCTCGGCTACAGCATCGAGGTATTCGGTGGCAAAGCGGTTGGCTTTGTAGTCCGTCCCGCTTAGGTCGATCAGGGACTGGTTGCCCGATTCGTCGACTTCGATGTGCAAGTTCCCGTGGTAGTATTGACCGCTGTATCCTAGTCCGGAGGCGATGGAAAAGTGCGAGAGTCCGAAGATGTGCTCACGGAGGAGTTGGATCTCGATAGAATTGGCCATAGGAGCCGGGTCAAACCCAGCAGGTGCACCATTTACCGAAAGTGAAGACACGTTAAAGCTGATTCCTTCGCCCTGTTCCGGGATAAAAACACGCTGCGCTACAGCCGTCTGGTTTAGGGCTAAGAAGAGAAATACAAAGAGGGGGAGGCGTACTTTCATACGACCAAATTACACAAAGCTGTTAGTCTTCGAGGGCTTCCCCGTCAAAATCTTTGTCGATCGTCTCCTCGTCTTCAAAGGCTTCTAAATCAAACGCTTCGAATTGTTTCTCGAGCGAAGTACTGACCTTGATCAGGTATTTTGTGTCCTCCGTTTCCAAGGGCACCGCTTCCACCTTTTCACCTTTTGCATTTGTAAAAAACACGGTGTCGTACTCGAATCCCTCCGGGTACGCTGCTACAAGAACCGCCATGAGCTCCGGCGTCATGGTCTTGTAGTCTTTGATCACATTTCTTTTAGCCACTGTTTTTTTATTGACCTAAAATCCAAGCAAACATTAATGGAGCAACGATGGTTGCATCACTTTCAACAACAAATTTGGGCGTATCTGCGTCCAATTTCCCCCAGGTAATCTTCTCATTAGGGACTGCGCCAGAATACGATCCGTACGAAGTCGTCGAATCGGAGATCTGGCAGAAGTATCCCCAAAATGGCGTTTCTTCCAATTCCAAATCTTGGTACAACATCGGAACGACACAGATCGGGAAATCACCCGCTATACCTCCACCGATCTGAAAAAATCCGATGGATGCATCTTTCGAAGTTTCCGTGTACCAGCCGGCAAGCCACATCATGTATTCGATGCCACTTTTCACGGTGCTCGGCTGTAGTTCGCCTTTAATGCAATACGAAGAGAAGATGTTGCCCATGGTACTGTCTTCCCAACCCGGAACGACGATCGGCAGATTGCGCTCGGCAGCAGCTAGCATCCACGAGTTTTTAGGATCGATCTCATAGTACTGCTCCAGGACACCCGACAGTAGCATTTTGTACATGTATTCGTGCGGGAAATAACGCTCCCCTTTCGCCTCAGCCTCGCGCCAAATGTCTTCAATATGCCCTTGAAGGCGACGGAATGCCTCCTCCTCAGGAATACAAGTATCGGTCACACGGTTCAAGCCGCGGTCGAGCAATTCGCGTTCTTGCTGCGGCGTTAGATCACGGTATTCTGGTACACGCTCGTAGTGGGTGTGTGCTACGAGGTTCATCAAATCTTCTTCGAGGTTCGCCCCGGTACATGAGATGATGTCGACTTTTCCCTGACGGATCATTTCCGCAAGTGAGATGCCCAATTCTGCCGTGGACATCGCCCCGGCAAGGGTCACCATCATTTTACCACCTGCAGTAAGGTGCGCTTCATAGCCTTTGGCCGCGTCCATCATCGCAGCAGCGTTGAAGTGGCGGTAGTTGTGGGCCATGAACTGAGAGATCGGACCCTTTTGTGATGCGTTATTCATAGCCTAAAATATTGAGCATACTCTCGGCAGTTTGTTCTTCTGCAAAGAGGCTTGATGAGGTATTTCCGTCTTCGTCCATGTCAATCACGACATGCTTTGGGGAAGGGAGCAAACAGTGCTTGGTTCCGCCGTAGCCTGCGAGCGATTCTTGGTACGCACCGGTGTTAAAGAATCCAATGTAAAGCGGTTCGCTGTCGGTCTTGCGCAGCTTCGGTAAGAAGATGGCATTTACGTGTTGTTCCGCGTTGTAGTAGTCGTCCGAATCACAGGTCAAGCCACCGAGCAGAACGCGGTCGTAAGGCTTGTCCCATTTGTTGATGGGCAGCATGATGAAGCGCTTGTTGATCGCCCAGCTGTCCGGCAAAGTGGTCATGAAAGAGCTATCGATCATGTACCAAAGCTCGCGGTCGTTTTGTTTCTTTTGGCCGAGGACCGAATAGAAATTGGCCCCGCTTTCACCGACGGTGTAGGAGCCGAATTCACTAAAAATATGCGGTTCAGGGACATCCGCGTAGTTACACATGGTTTTAATCTGCTGGATGATTTCCTCCGCCATGTATTCATAGTCGAAGTCCATTCCGAGACTCGTTTTGATCGGGAATCCGCCGCCGATGTTCAAGCTGTCCAAAGAGGGGCAGATGCGTTTGAGGTCGATGTAGACGTTCACACATTTGCGCAATTCGTTCCAGTAGTAGGCCGTGTCTTTGATGCCGGTATTGATGAAAAAGTGCAGCATTTTGAGCTCTGCTTTTTCATTGTCGGCAATTTTCATCTTGTAAAAATCCACGATATCGCGGTAGCCGATACCCAAACGCGAGGTATAGAATTCAAATTTCGGCTCTTCCTCTGATGCGATTCGGATGCCCACTTTTGCTTTCTTGTTTATCCTACTGGTCAATTGTTCCAACTCCTCCACATGATCAATAACGGTCACGACATTCTCGTAGCCGTCTGTGATGAGTCCTGCGATGTTGTCCAAATACTTCGGCGTTTTGTAGCCGTTGCAGACGATGTGGCGCTCGGTAGGCAATAGGCCCTTAGCGGCCATGTTGCGCACGATGTTAATGTCGAAGGCGCTGGAAGTTTCCAGGTGTACTTCGTTCTGCAAGACGCGCTCCATCACGAAGCTGAAGTGATTGCTTTTGGTGCAATAACAGAAATGATATTCCGCGTCGTAGTCCACCTTCGCCATAGCGACATGGAACATGCGACGGGCACGCTGGATGTTCTCGTCGATCTTCGGCAAGTACGTCAAGCGCAGCGGTGTGCCGTACTGCTTCAGCAGCGGGCGCAAGTCAAGACCGTTCCACGTAAGGGTGTGGTCCTCTGTGACTCCAAATTCTTCGGTAGGCCAGACGAAGGTCTGCTCTACTAGATCAGCGTATTTATTTTTCATCTCAAAAAAAGGTGCGCAAATGTAAACCGACAATCGGATTGTACAAGCGAAAATTTCCTAGAGGAAAAATACACTTTTCAAGATGAAGTGCGCGTTATTTTTTAGTGGGTAAATCTTGCCGTAATTGGCTCAAAACCATCGATCTCCAAGACGAACTCATCGCCCGATTCCACAGGAACCATGGGGCCTAGAGCGCCGGAAAGCAGCACCTCCCCTTTCAGTAAGGGACGGCCGTTATCCTTCATGGTTTGTGCCAACCAAAGCGCGGCATTTAGGGGATTACCCATGCAGGCTTCGCCACTACCCTCGCTCGCTAATTCGCCATTTTTATACAACTTCATGCCTACCTCAGCGGGTACGACTTCGCTGAGCGTACGTGCCTGAGTGCCGATCACAAAGTGTGAACCTGACGCGTTATCCGCAATAGTATCCGAGATGCGAATGTCCCAGTCTCGAACCCTGGAGCCGACAATCTCGATGCTCGAACGCACCTCAGCAATCGAAGATTTGAGCGTGTCCATGGTGATTTGGTCTTGATCAAGATCTGCACCGAGTACAAAGGTGATTTCGCCCTCAACCTTCGGCTGCATCAACAATGACATGTCGATCGAATCGTGTTTAGACAGATCCATGGTATCGAACAACACGCCATAATCTGGCTGATCTACGCCGAGCTGCTTTTGAACGGCCGGAGAAGTCAAACCAATTTTCTTTCCAACAATCTTCTCCCCGCGGGCTTGACGCAGTGCAACGAGTTCTTGCTGGATGGCATAGGCCTGATCCACATCATTATCGATGCTATCGCGCAGTGGGGCGATGGGCGTTCCTGTTTCTAAGGCTTCAAAAAGTGCGGTTGCAATGCGTACGGGTGTTGACATTTATCAAAATTTAACTCCCCTAAAGTAGTGTATATTTGTACGAACCTACACGATACAAACAGCAGATTTTTATGCCATTTTACCAGAAACAAGGCCAATTTCCGCACAAGAGACACACCCAATTCCGCAAGGAAAACGGGGAGCTCTACCACGAGGAACTCTTTGGCACCATAGGTTTTGACGGGATGTCTTCACTGCTCTACCACTGCCATCCGCCAACCATGGTGAAAGAAGTGCACCAGAGCGTAGATGTACGCCCAAAAATAGCTGTGGACCACAACATGAAGGCCTACCGACTCAAAGGTTTTGACGTCGCCCCCAAGGAAGATTACCTCGAAAGTCGCGTTCCGGTGCTGACCAACAAGGATTGTACGATCACCCTTGCCGCGCCCACCAAAAGCATGACCGACTACTTCTACAAAAATGCGCAGAACGATGAATGTGTGTTTGTTCATGAAGGAAGCGGAACGCTAAAAACACAGTTTGGAGCACTTGCCTTTGGGCCCGGAGATTATCTTTTGATACCACGCGGTATGATCCAGCAGTTCGAGTTTGACACTGCCGAGAACCGATTATTTATCGTCGAAAGTGCCCAGCCCATCTACACACCAAAGCGTTACCGCAACTGGTTTGGACAGCTTTTAGAACACAGCCCATATTGCGAAAGAGATCTTCGTGCGCCGGAATTTACCGAGCCTGTGGACGAGATCGGCGATTTCGATATTAAAGTGAAAAAACAAGGCATGTTGCACCACTATACCTATGCGGCGCATCCGTTCGGTGTGGTCGGTTGGGACGGGTACAACTATCCGTACGCCTTCAGCATTCATGACTTTGAACCGATCACTGGACGCGTCCATCAACCGCCTCCGGTGCACCAAACGTTCGAAACCGGAGCGTTTGTCATTTGTTCTTTTGTGCCGCGCTTGTACGACTACCATCCACAATCGATTCCCGCGCCGTACAACCACAGTAACATCGACTCTGACGAGGTATTGTACTATGTGGACGGTGATTTCATGAGCCGAAACAATATCGGCCGCGGACAGATCACCTTGCATCCGGCGGGCATTCCACATGGACCGCACCCGGGTACGTACGAGGCGAGCATTGGGAAGAAGGAGACGTTAGAATTGGCCGTGATGGTCGATACATTTGCACCTCTTCAAATCACCGAGCAAGCCCTTGCGCTCGACGCAGGTGACTACCATAAAAGCTGGATGAAATAGCATCCTATCGAATACACGAGTGCCTCCTTTTTTAGGGGGCGCTTGTTTTTAGAACCTATCACAACACAACCATGCAAAAAAAACCACAAACCGAGATGCTGGGTTACGGCTATCACGCGGCCGATTACCACGGCAGTATGAAGCAACCCATCTACCAAACCTCCACCTACGAGTTCCCAAATGCTCAGGCTGGAAAAGACTATTTTTCCTGGGCAACCGGTAAAGAAGAGATGCCTGAAGGTGCCGTCATGGGTAATATTTACAGCCGTTTGGGCTCGCCAAATACCCAACTCCTCGAGCAGCGTCTCGCTATATTAGGCGGCGCAGAAGATGCGCTGGTATTCGCCAGCGGTATGGCCGTGATTTCCGGAACACTCCTAGAACTCTGTAAACCAGATACTGTCCTACTGCATACCGGTCCGGTATACGGCGGAACACATAGTTTTATCAGTCATTATCTCTCGCAATACAGGGTGCATACTTTTCATGTACCCCACGGAATGTCAAGCGAGGAAGTGATCGCAGGAGTCCGTGACCAATTCGGTCAGAAAACCATCAGCGCATTTTTCACAGAAACTCCCGCTAATCCAACTCTGGACATCTATTCCATCGCTCAGGCACGCGAGATTGCCGACGCCTTCAGCAGTGACGAACATCTTGTGCCGGTCATCGTAGACAACACCTATATGGGACCGCTGATGTGCCGACCGCATGAGTTCGGTGCGGATATTGTCGTGTATTCTGCGACTAAAAACCTCGGCGGACACAGCGATGTGATTGCCGGAGCAGCCACAGGAGCACCAGAGTGGATCAACAGACTACGTTTGGCGCGCACCTTCATCGGCGGCATCTTGGGTCCTATGGACAGCTGGTTGTTATTGCGTTCGTTAGAAACCTTTGTATTGAGAACCAAAGCGCAAGAAGCAAACACGCACCGGATCGCCGAAGCGTTGACAAAGCACCCGGCCGTTTCTGAAGTGCGCTATCTAGGAAATATTCAGCACTGGAACCCGCAGCAGGCAGACGTTTTTGGTACGGAGTACGGCGGTACCGGGTCGATGATTTCCTTGTACATCAAGGGCGGGGAAGCAGAAGCTTTTAAAGTGCTGGATCACATCGAGGTGTTTAAACTAGGCGTGAGTTTAGGAAGTACGGAGAGTTTGTGTGAGCACCCGCATAGCATGACGCATAGCAAGGTGGAAGATGGGTTGAAAGAAGAATTGGGCATTACAGAAAGCCTGATCCGCATCAGTGTGGGTGTAGAAGACGCCGACGATCTGATTCACGACCTGCATACCGCCTTGGATTTGCTTCAATAATACCACTAACTTTATAGCCTCAAATACAGCATATGAATACCACCGCATTACCAAAACAATACGAAGAAGCTCAGGATTTCCTAGAGCTTTGGGGAACCGATCACGTCGAGATGTACGTCGGAAACGCAAAGCAAAGTGCCTTTTACTTTAAAACCGCTTTCGGCTTTCAAGAAGTCGCTTATGCCGGTTTGGAAACAGGCGTCACCGACCGTACTTCCTACGTTTTACAACAAGATAAAATTCGCCTAGTGATCACCTCTTCTTTGGTGAAAGACAGCGACATTAACCGCCACCTGAACGAGCACGGTGACGGGGTGAAGATCGTTGCCCTTTGGGTTCCAGATGCGAAGAAGGCGTTTGAAGTAACCACCGCAAAAGGTGCGAAGCCGTACCAAGAGCCGACTGTGCACGAGGACGCGAACGGAAAAGTGGTGACTGCAGGAATCTATACGTATGGAGAAACGGTGCACCTGTTCGTAGAGCGCAACGACTATGACGGCCCCTTCCTTCCAGGTTACACGGCGCGTACACCGAAGTACCAGCCGGAGTCTGTAGGCTTGAAGTACATCGATCACATGGTCGGCAATGTGGACTGGGGACAAATGAATACTTGGGTGAAGTTCTACGCGGAAGTGATGGGATTTACGCAGATCGTATCGTTCGACGACAATGACATTTCTACGGAATACACCGCTTTGATGTCAAAGGTGATGTCCAACGGGAACGGCCGTATCAAATTCCCGATCAATGAACCAGCTGAAGGGAAAAAACGTAGCCAGATCGAGGAGTACATCAACTTCTACAACGGTGCTGGAGTGCAGCATTTGGCGCTTGCTACCGACAATATCATCTACACCATTCACGAATTGCGCGAGCGCGGGGTGGAATTTTTGGACGTACCGGCTTCCTACTATGACGACCTGCAAGACCGCGTAGGTGCGATCGATGAGGACATAGAAGTGTTGAAGAAGTACAAGATTTTGGTGGACCGCGATGACGAGGGGTATTTGCTCCAACTCTTCACCAAGCCGCTGATGGACCGCCCTACCGTCTTTATCGAGATCATTCAGCGCAAAGGCGCAACGAGTTTCGGCAAGGGGAATTTCAAGGCCCTTTTCGAGGCGATCGAACGCGAACAAGAAAGCAGAGGTACCTTGTAATTTCGAAGGAACCGCACGATAATAAGAAACTCTGGTCTGATGGGCCGGAGTTTTTTTTTGTGCCCAATTTGGGTTGGGAGGGGATTTTTTAGAAGGAATTGGTGCTTCGAAAATTTAAACCCACATCCACTGAAAAAGTCGTGTTCTCCATTGTATTTTAGAGCTCTTAGATGACCTAAATACACAGATTATGACTCAGAATCTAGCGAACGATCCCTCAAGAACTTCATGGATCCCAGTGCCTGAAGGAAGTGATTTTCCAATACAAAACTTACCGTTCGGGGTGTTCATCCCGGAAGACGATATCATCACCACAGGAACGCGTATCGGCAATACAGCGATCGACCTTAGCGTGCTGCAACAGCTCGGCTATTTTAAAGGCATCGACCTGCCGGATGATGTGTTTTTACAGGATACGTTAAACGATTTCATAGCGCTCGGACGTCCGATGTGGCGTGCGGTTAGAAACCGTTTGGCAGAGCTGTTCGACGAGAACAACACGAGCCTTAAAAATGAAGTGGCGCATCAGAATAAAGCGTTGTTCCCGGTAGAGCACGTGCAGATGTTGATGCCGGTTTTCGTTCAAGATTATACCGATTTCTACAGCTCGATAGAGCACGCCACGAACGTAGGTAAGATGTTCCGCGACCCAGAAAATGCGTTGCTGCCGAACTGGAAGCACATTCCGGTAGGCTACCACGGACGCAGCTCATCGATCGTGATCAGCGGAGTGGATTTGCACCGTCCAAAGGGACAGCGCATGGCACCGGGAGCGGATGCACCGACTTTTGGCCCTTCGGTACGCATGGACTTTGAGTTGGAGATGGCATTTATTACAGGGGAAGGCAAGCCGCTCGGTCATCGCATCAAAGCGGAGGAAGCGGACGAGTACATCTTTGGAATGGTGGTCTTTAACGACTGGAGCGCTCGCGACATTCAAAAATGGGAGTACGTGCCGTTAGGTCCGTTCCTTGGAAAAAACTTTGGCTCGAGCATGAGCCCTTGGGTCGTGACTATGGATGCGCTAGAGCCGTTCAAAGTTCAGGGACCGAAACAAGATCCGCCGGTATTGCCTTATTTGGAAACGAATGGGAAATGCAATTATGACATTAACCTCGAGGTGGAATTGGCCCCAGAAGGGAAAGAAGGGACCGTGATTTCGCGTTCGAACTACAAATACATGTACTGGAATCAGCGTCAGCAGCTTGCGCACCACACGGTGAACGGTTGTAACGTGAATGCCGGGGATATGATGGCCTCAGGAACCATTTCTGGACCGACCAAAGACAGCTATGGATCCATGCTTGAGCTTTCTTGGGCAGGGAAAGAGCCGATCACTTTGGCTACGGGCGAGACCCGAACATTTATCGAAGACAACGACACGGTACGCATGCGCGGCTGGTGTCAAAACGGCGATGTTCGTATCGGTTTTGGGGAAGTACGCACCAAAATTTTACCTGCAATCGAGGACTGATTTTAGCATTCGAACCTATCTAAAACGAAAGTATTATGTCACAAAAACACAGCTACATTTCCAAGGTCGTAGCGGATGCCCACCAGGCAGTTGAAGGCCTTGAGGACGGAATGACCGTGATGTTTGGCGGCTTTGGACTTTGCGGAATTCCGGAAAATGCCATTGGCGCTATTCGCGACAAGGGAACCACCAACATTACCTGCATCTCCAACAATGCGGGGGTAGATGATTTTGGCCTCGGACTGCTCTTGCACACGCGCCAAATCAAAAAGATGATCGCCTCGTACGTAGGCGAAAATGACGAATTCGAGCGCCAGATGCTCTCGGGCGAACTGGAAGTTGACCTTGTGCCGCAGGGTACACTTGCGGAGCGTTGTCGTGCTGCCGGAGCGGGTATTCCTGCGTTTTTCACACCAGCCGGATACGGTACCGAGGTGGCAGAGGGCAAGGAAGTTCGAGTGTTTGATGGCAAGCCACATATTTTGGAGCACGCCTTTGATGCACCTTTTGCTTTTGTTAAGGCGTGGAAGGGTGACAAGGCGGGTAATCTTGTGTTTAAAGGCACTGCGCGAAATTTCAATCCGATGATGGCGATGGCGGGTAAAATCACCGTTGCTGAAGTGGAGGAATTGGTCGAAGTGGGAGAATTGGACCCGAATACAGTGCATGTCCCTGGGATTTTTGTGCAGCGAATTTTCCAAGGAACCGACTACGAGAAACGTATTGAACAACGCACCGTGCGTGCTAAAGCCGAATAATTATGGGATTGAGCAAAGACCAAATCGCACAGCGTATTGCGCAGGAATTGCGCGATGGATGGTACGTAAATCTGGGAATCGGTATTCCGACCCTCGTTGCCAACCATATTCCTGAAGGTATCAATGTAGAATTTCAAAGTGAAAATGGCATCCTAGGCATGGGCGCCTTCCCGTTTGAAGGGGAAGAAGACGCGGACCTGATCAATGCCGGAAAACAGACCATTACTGCCCTTCCTGGCGCCTCGTTTTTCTCGAGTGAACTCAGCTTTGCCATGATTCGTGGACAGCACGTACAGCTCACCGTTTTAGGTGCGATGGAGGTCAGTGACAGCGGAGATATCGCCAACTGGAAAATCCCAGGCAAGATGGTCAAAGGCATGGGTGGCGCGATGGATCTCGTTGCCTCGGCGGAGAACATTATCGTCGCGATGCAACACACGAATCGCAAAGGAGAAAGCAAGCTTCTGCCTTCGTGTAGCCTACCGTTAACGGGTGTGGGCTGCGTAAAGCGTATCGTTACGGATCTCGCCGTTTTGGAAGTGGATTCCGAGCGCGGATTCGTTCTGATCGAGCGTGCTCCAGGGGTAACTGTTGAAGAAATTCAGGAGAAGACCGCTGGCCGATTGATCGTCGAGGGCGACGTCCCTGAAATGAACCTTTAGTCGTTGTAACTCGTCTCGATATCGAAGCTCCCTTGGAGCATGCGGTGGACGAAACAACGCGAGGCCGAAGCAAGGATTTTTTCACGATGCTCCTCTGAAGTAGCACCGTCCCAATCCAGCTTTACATCCACTTTAGAGGCGAGGGCCCTGCCTTCGCCTCTTGTTGTTTCTATACCTACGGTCGCACGAATCTCACCAAGCTCAACGCCGAGCTGTGCCGCTTTTGCACGTACCGTAACGGCTTTGCATTCCGCTAATCCTGCAAGCACAAGCTCTACGGGATTCATCGCAGAGTCAAAGCCGCCAAAATCTTCAGGCTCATCGGCTTCTACGATATGACGACCGTTCGTGATGAAACTGCGGTAGACTTTGGGGTTGCGTAGGGTTACTTCGGTACGATCGGCCATTTATACAATGCGTTTTAAGGTTGATCCGAATGAATGGTTCCCATAAGCTGGAGCAATGCGATTTGGGCATTGGTAGCTCTGAACTGTGCGCTCATCTTGCCTTGTTCTGCGGCCATCCATGCGAGCTGACTTTGACGGAGCTCGAGGCTCGAGGCTTGGCCTAAGGCGTAGCGCTCCTGAAGTTTTTCGAAACGCTGGAAAGCGACAGTCGCATTCGCTGCTTCCAAGCTCGCTACTTGCTGGGCATTTTGGAACGTACGGTAGGCATTGCGAACGGTATTTTCCATGGTTTCGCGGACTTGGTCGAGGCGGCGCGTGGCCTTCATCGACTCCAGCGCTGCGTTT
This sequence comes from uncultured Schleiferiaceae bacterium, assembly GCA_965655695.1. Classification (GTDB taxonomy): domain Bacteria; phylum Bacteroidota; class Bacteroidia; order Flavobacteriales; family Schleiferiaceae; genus UBA10364. The sequence goes on from CBFHHO010000007.1 coordinate 66,043, forward strand.
TGGCGCTGGGTAGCGCTTTGGAAACCTGAGAACAAGTTGTACTGAAGACTTACTCCTGCCGAGAAGCCCGTGACTTGCTGCGAAGACAAGAAACCTGCCTCGGCTTGGCTTTGGTTGAGGCCGTAGCTCGCTTGGGCACTTACCGATGGGAACAGGGTCGACTGTTGCAGCTTCTGCTGAAGTACAGCCGTTTCGGCGGAGATTTCTGCGAGGCGCACGGTGGCGTTCTGATTCATTACAGCGGTTAAAATCTCTTCCACGCTCGCTCCGATGGCGTCTTGGTCCAAAGTGGTGTTTTGCGCCACGGTAAAGGATCTAGAGGACAGGCCAGCGAAGGTCGCGAAGGTGTTGCGCGCAGCTTCGAGCTGGGTTTGTAGATCGAGTAGGCTGACTTTATCGCGGTTCAGGTCGACTTCGGCGGCGAGTAGGTCGGTAGAATTGGACCCGCCTAGATCGTTCGTTAAAACCGCTTTGTCGTAGCGCTCCTGAGAGATGGCGACACTTTTGGTGGAAACGGCGACCGATTCTTGCAAGAGCGCGATGGCCATGTATTGCGACCATACGCCCGCAACGGTGTTTTCTAGGGCCTGGCGGTAGCTCAGATCGGCGGCTTGTTGCGATTTTTTCAAAAGGCCATAGCTGCGCTGGATGCGGCCTCCGGCGAAGAGCACTTGGCTTACTCCGAGGGACGCGTTTTGGCTCAGGGATTGGGCTCCGGCGACGTCTTGGGTTTGACCGGTTGCAAATTCTAGGTTGGAGTTTTGGCTGCTACCGTTCGCACCAGCAGAAGCTGTGACGGTTGGGAGCATTCCGGCGTTACCGTACGTGGCAGAATTGGCCGCTTGCTGGGCGGAGACATCAGCGATGTACAGGTCGTGATTGTGCTCGAGCGCACTGGTGAGGGCCTCGTCGAGGGTGACCAAGTTTTGTGCGCCCAGTGTTGCGCTGAGCACGAGGCCCAAAAGGGTGAAACACTTATTCATCTTGCGCGTCGTTTTTGATTTGTTCAAAATATTGTTCGCTTTTCATCTCAATGATCGCGGGCTCTACCTCTTCACGAGTGGGTTTTTCGTTCGTCCAGATGTGGCGGATGAGCACACGAGCGTCATTCACCAAAGCCATCATCGAAGGAAGTACTACGAGGGTGAGCATGGTGGCGAATCCGATCCCGTAGGCGATGGAAACGGCCATTGGAATGAGGAATTGGGCCTGGAAAGAGGTTTCAAAGATCAGCGGTGCAAGACCTGCAATGGTCGTAACTGTGGTCAAGAATATCGCACGGAACCTGCTGATACCCGCATTGTAGATGGCTTCGTACACGCCCTGACCGGACTTCACATTGATGTTGTATTTACTGACCAATACCAGCGAGTCGTTCACGATGATCCCGATCAAAGCAACTACACCGAGGAAACTTAAAATGGACATCGGCATGCCGTGCAGGTAGTGGCCCCATGCTACACCCGTTAAGCTGAGCGGGATGAGCAGCATGATGACGATCGTTTGCACGAGCGATCGGAAGGTGAAGGTGATGGTCAGGATGATCAAAAAGAGGATCAGAGGCATCACGGTTTGTGAGCTGTCCTGGGTCTTCTGACTTTCCTTTTGCTGCCCTTCGTAACGCGCGTTTACCGATGGATATTTGGCGAAAATTTCGGGTAGGATGTCTGCTTTGATTTGCGACAAGAGGGCTGGCGCAGAACCGTTTGGCGAGGATAAATCACTTTCCACGCGGAATTCACGCTGGCCGTCGAGGTGGTTGATATTGACCGTTCCACGTTCGATGGTATAATTGGCCAATTCTCTCAGCGGCACATTGCCCGAAGGCGTAGTGATCGGCAATTCTTCCAAGTCCCAAAGTTGTTTGCGGTCCTTTTCATTCAGGCGTACCCAAACTTTCACCTCGTCCTCGCCGCGCTGCAGACGTTGCACCTGGGCGCCGAAGAAGGTTTCACGAACTTGGTTCATCACAGCACCAGGCGTCAAGCCTAAATAGCGGGCTTTATCCGTCAGCTCTAAAGTCACCTCGCGGATCCCTTTCTGGTCGTTATCGATGACATCGGCAAGGGCTTCCATGCCTTTGAGTTTCGACTTGAGCATTTCTTTAGCCGCCTTGAGCTCCACGAGATCATAACTCACGAGCGAGATGGAGATCGGCTTACCAAAGGCTTGCACACCGCCAAAACTCACGTTGTCCGCACCAGGAATGTCTCCTGCAGCACTCCGAATGTCGTTTTGGATCAAATACGAAGGCGTTAGACGCGTCTCAGAATCGAGAAGAATCACGTTCAAACGAGCTTTGGAAGAGATCGGTCCGATGTTCTTCTGCACGGCGGTTACGACGTCTAAACTGTCGTCACGTTCCGATTTGTATTGCGCATTCACTTCCCAAACTTTTGCTTCGATGTGGTCGATCCATTTCTGGGTAACCGCCTCATTCGTTCCGGCGGGCATGTCGAGACTTATATTGAGGTTATCGCGTTCGATGAACGGGAAAAATTGGGTACGAATCACACCACCACCGATCGCGCCGAAGGTGACTACCATGATGGCGATGAAGAAACTGATGGTGATGATTTTGTTGTTCAACGACCAATTCAAAAATGGCGCATACACCCGGTCGCGGAATTTGAACAAGGCTTTGGTCGCTGCGCTCTGAACCGGATTCATTTTGGCCTCACGGTCCAGCTTCGCATGCGACAAGTGAGCCGGCAAGAACAGCAGACCCTCGATGAGCGAAACTGCTAGGGTCGCAACCACGATGAATGACATTTCCGAGAAGAAATCACCCGCTCGTCCGTCCAAAAAGAAGAACGAAGAGAATGCAATAATGGTGGTCAAAACCGCACTCACTACTGAAGGAACCACTTCAACGGTTCCATCTAACGCGGCCTTTAATAGCGGCTTGCCTCGCTCAAAATGCGAGTAAATGTTCTCGGCAATGACAATCCCGTCGTCCACCAGAATTCCAATCACAACAATCATCCCGAACAGCGAGATGACATTTATGGTAATCCCGAAGAAGGTCGCTAACACAAACATCCCGGCAAAGGATACCGGAATTCCGATCGCTACCCAAAACGCTAGACGTAGGTTCAAAAACAGCGCTAAAAGGATGAGTACCAAGAAAAATCCAAGTAACCCGTTCTCAAACAACAGATCCTTACGTTGCTGAAGCGTCACCGAGAAATCCGTAATGATGTCGAGCTGCATGTGGTCCGTGTTCGCATTGTAGGTATCGATGTACCCGCGCAGGTATTCACAAGTTTGCAGCAAATCTTCTTGGTCGGTATTGTTCACGGTGATTTCTACCGATGAAATACCATTGTACGCCGCACGTGCGGGGCTGTCTTCCCAGCGGTTGCGTACTTGGCCGAGATCTTTCAGGCGGATCGTTTGTCCGTTCGGACGGCTCTGAACCACCACATTTTGCAAATCTTGCGCTTCGTAGTTTTTATTGCGCGAACGGATGAGCATCTCCTCTTGGGTTCCTTTGATAGTACCCCCAGTGATGTCCAGGTTCGTGGTGCGAAGAGCCGTTGCGATTTGCGATAAGGTCAAATCGTATTTGCGGAGCGTACTTTTGTCTAAGGCAATCTCGATCTCCTCGGCGGGAAATCCACTCAGCGACACTTTGGAAATGCCGTCAGAGAGGCGAAGTTCCCCTTCGATGCGTCTTGCTTCGGTCTTTAAACTGTGCAGGTCTACGCCTTCTCCTGTCAGCGCCATACTCATGGCAAGGGTGAGGTTTTCGCGCTTGGCCACTCGTACGGGTTCCAACCCTGTCGGGAAAGAGGCGACGTTTTCAACCGCATTTTTCACGTCCTCGAGCACCATGTTCGCGTCATAGCCTTTCAAGACATCGACGGTGATGGTCCCTCGGTTTTCGTTCGAGGTGGAGGTGTACTGCTCTACCCCGGTAAGTCCTTTGAGGTTTTGCTCAATTTTATTAATCACCCCTTCTTCTATCTCCTCCGGAGAGGCCCCAGGATATACCGCGCTGATGGTAATGTTGCGCGATTCAACGAGCGGGAAAAAGGTCGTGTTTAGATTATTGTAGCTGATGTAGCCAAACAGGAAGAACCCGATCAAGAGCGCGTCTACGCCTACGGGATATTTGATGAAAAACTCTATTAACTTCTTCATATCCTTATTTCACTGGAATAACAACAAGTCCTGAAGCCGCCTTCAACGTAGGCTCGTCTACAAGCACGGTCCCTGCAGGAACGCCCGTAATGATGATCTCGTTATCAAGCCACTCAACAACATTCACCACCTTGCGCTGCAAAACGCTATCGTTCTCGATGGTATATACATATTCGTTGTCGGAAACCATGTATGCCGGCACTTTGAGCGCATCGTGCACTTCAACCCCTTGCACTTTACCCGTGAGGTACATGCCTTCGCGAAGGTCTTTTCCACGTACCTGGATCACGATCGAAACACTTTGGGTAGCATCGTCCACAACGGGTGCAATACGTACAATCTTTCCGGACCAATTCCCCCTAATGTCCGGCGAATCGAACACCACCGTCTGGCCTACGCTGAGCTGATCTGCATACGCTAAAGTTACCGCTGTGGTCATCTCGTAGCTCGAAGGCGAAAGGAAGGTTCCAAGTGCGCGGCCGGGTGACACTAAATTTCCTGGCTTCACAAGTGCACTGGCAACCACCCCGTCAAACGGAGCCTTTACTGCGAATTTTTCGAGACGTTCCTCGGCACTTTTTACTTGGTAATAGGCGCTGGACATGCCGCGGGCAATCAAAAACTTCTCTAATTTACCGGTCGTTTCCGGCAAGGCTGGCAGAGCGGCCTCTAGGCTCAAGCCTTCGTAGTAGCTTTCGAAGCGTTCGTAGTCCCCTGGGTAGTCCTGCGAAATGTCCGGCAGCACGCCGAGCAAGGCATTGATGAAGTTTCCTTTGAGGCTCATCACATTTGCGAGCGCTTCGGCATCGTCAAGCTGAATCATGACTTCGCCCTTTTTAAAGGTAGTTCCCTCGAGGAAGCTGCGGTCACTGCTGCGGAAAATACCGCTCACTTCAGCGAGCAGGTTAGCACGTTTCTGCGCCGTGAGTTTCCCGTATACTTTCAACGGAACCTCGATGGTATCGGTTTTGGCCGCTACTACGCGAAGCTCCATTTTGCGCGTGTCCTCTTTGATTTCCTCTTTCTGAGACATGCTACCGAGTCGCTGAGCAGCGAGGATTCCTACTACGAGGATGGCAATCGCAATGATTGCATTCTTTACCAATTTCATAATTCGCCTGTATTGAGATTGTTGTTGATTTTGTTCAATGCATTTTTTACCAGATCCAGCTCCACGTCACTTAGTCCCTGTGTAGCGCCTTGGTGCACGCGCTGCGCACAAGCGGCAATCGCAGGAAGAAACGACTTTCCCTCTGCGGTCAGCTCTACCCTATTTTCCCGTCTATTTTGAGGATTCGGTGCGGTCTGTACCCAATTTTTGTCTTGGAATTCTTTCACCATGCGAGAAACGCGGTGGCGGTCCATGCCCATGACTTCAGTGAGCTCGCTTTGATTCATCGGCTCCCCTTTTCGCATGACCATGCAACCTATAAACGGCAAATACGAGGTGTTGATCTCGATCCCTTCTTCGGCTAAGGCACGCCCCATGGCTTCGCGCATCGCACGATGTACTTTGCCGGTAAGGAAGCCTAAGCTGTTGGAAAGGTTATTTGGGTCGGGTCCCATGCGCTTGGTTTAAGATTGTTGCATAGGTACAACAACAATGCCAAACACGTGTTCAAACACGAGAAAAAATTGGTGCTCAAAAAGTGCGTAACGAATGTGCTACAGGTTAGTGTGCCTCGAGCCAGCTCTGACCGGTACCGACCTCAGCAATCATCGGAATTTCCAGCTCCACTGCGGCCTCCATGTGCTTCACAACCAGTGCTTTCAACTCCTCCAGCTCATCTTTCACCGCATCAAAGACCAATTCATCATGCACCTGCAACAGCATTTTCGACTTCATTCCCGCTTCGCGCATCGCCTTATCTACCTGAATCATAGCGAGCTTGATCACGTCCGCAGCAGAACCTTGGATCGGCGCATTCACCGCATTGCGCTCACTGTGTCCACGAACTACTGCATTGCGAGACTCGATGTCCTTCAAATAGCGGCGACGGCCCGTAATGGTTTCTACATACCCATGTTCACGGGCAAAACTGACTTGCTCATCCATGTATGCCTTGATGCCCGGATACGTTCTGAAATATCCGTCGATCGCTGCTTTAGCCTCTTTACGACTCATGTCCGTTTGCTGGCTCAACCCGAAGGCACTCACCCCGTACACGATTCCAAAATTCACCGTTTTCGCATTCGAACGCTGCTCGCGAGTCACCTCTTCTAACGGCACTTCAAACACCTTCGCAGCAGTGGCTTTATGGATGTCCTCTCCTGCTTTAAACGCAGCAATCATCGCCTCGTCCTTCGCTAACGCTGCAATCACGCGGAGTTCAATCTGACTGTAATCCGCTGCGAGTAGAATATGATCCTCGTCGGCTGGAACAAACATGCCGCGGACTTTACGCCCGTTCTCGGTACGGATCGGAATGTTTTGCAGGTTCGGATTGGTTGAACTCAAGCGACCCGTCGCAGCTACCGTTTGGTTAAAGCTGGTATGAATACGACCCGTCTTCCCGTGGACCAATTCCGGCAACGCATCCACATAAGTGCTCTTGAGCTTTTTCAACTCTCTAAAGGTCAATATCTTGTCCACGATCGGATGTACAGATCGCAAGTCTTCTAAAATATTTTCACTGGTCGCATATTGCCCGGTCTTCGTCTTTTTCGGCTTTTCAGAAAGCTTCAAATCGTCAAACAACACCTCGCCCAGCTGACGTGGTGAGCCGACATTAAACGGACGACCCGCCAGCTCAATAATCTCTTCCTCGAGCGTGACGATCAATCCGCCCAATTCTTTACTGTAGCTGTTCAACGCATCCACGTCCACGCGAATCCCTTCACGCTCCATGCGTGCAAGCACCGGAACGAGCGGCATTTCGATGGTACGGAACACGCTATCTACCTTCGTTTCTTGGAGCATCGGCTCAAAAAGCTGCTTCAGCTGGAAGGTAATGTCTGCATCTTCACACGCGTAGTCCACGACCTCAGCGGCCGGAATATCGCGCATGTTTTTCTGGTTCTTTCCTTTTTTCCCAAGGAGCGTCTCGATGGAAATGGTTTCATAATTCAGGTACGTCTCGGCGAGAATATCCATCCCGTGGCGCATGTCGGGTTGAATGAGGTAATGTGCGATCATGGTATCGAAAATTGGCCCAGAGACCTCCACGTCGTAATTCATCAGCACGCTTAGGTCGTACTTTATGTTCTGACCAATTTTTTCCACGCCTTCAGACGTCCAAAATGGCGCGAACGCATCCACCATTTCTTGTGCCTTGTCGCGCTGCTCGGGCACCGCCACATAGTACGCCTTGCCTTTTTCATAAGCAAAACTGATCCCCACGAGCTCCGCATCTAATACGCTAAGCGACGTGGTTTCGGTATCAAACGCAACGCTGGATTGCGCCGCCAAAAGTGCCGCCAATTCACGCGCCTCATCCACATGTTCGATCAGCTGGTACATGTGCAGCTCCGTGCTCACGGTCTTGCGCGAGCTCACTGCCGGCGCATCATCACCTGCGTCTGAAGCCGGCGCTCCTCCACCGAACAAATCCATCTGGTCGTTCGAAGTGAGGTTGACTTTCTTCGTCGGTTTCTTTGGAGCATCACTTAGCGCAGCATCACCACCGCGGGTCAAACCTAAACGGCGACCTAGCGTACGGAATTCCAATTCTTCGAAAATATCTAAGAGCGCTTCAGCGTTCCAATCGCTGCGCGTCAACGTATCCGATTCGAGCTCAACGGGAACTTCAGTGATGATCCGTGCCAATTTCTTCGACAGTATCCCCTGCTCGGCATTGTCCCGAATCTTCTCTCCTAATTTTCCCTTGATCTCATCGGCGTGCGCCAGCGTTTCTTCCAAACTGCCGTACTGCGCTAATAGCTTCGTTGCGGTTTTCGCACCCACGCCCGGAAGGCCCGGGATGTTGTCCACCGCATCGCCCATCATACCGAGGTAATCCACGACCTGATCGACGTTCGCGAGCCCAAATTTCTCACACACCTCTTCCGTGCCCCAAACTTCGGGTGGGTTGCCACCACGGCCGGGACGGAACATGAAGATGTGGTCCGAAACTAATTGGCCAAAATCCTTATCAGGGGTCATCATGTAGGTCGTAAACCCTTCTTTCTCCGCCTTCTTCGCTAGCGTCCCGATCACGTCATCCGCCTCGTAACCGCTCACTCCAATCGCAGGAATGTCAAACGCTTCCAGGATTTTATGAATGTACGGCACCGCCAATTTTATCGCCTCCGGCGTGGCATCTCTATTCGCCTTGTACTCCGGAAAGATCTCATGACGCTCGGTCGGCTCCGGCAAATCGAAACAAACGGCGATGTGCGTCGGATTTTCCTTCGACAACAGATCTAACAGCGCACTCGTGAACCCGTAAATAGCGCTCGTGTCCAGCCCGGAAGAAGTGATGCGCGGATTTTTCGCAAAGGCGAAATAGGCTCTGAAAATGAGCGCATAAGCATCTAAAAGAAAGAGTTTTTTGTCCGTATCTGGCGTTTGTTGACCCATGGGTGAAGGAGGTTGTGTATGCGTAGAAAAATAAGAGGAGGTAAGTTAGCTACTTAAGTCGAAATACCGAGTTTTGTACCATAAAACAATCCCCTATTCGATGGCGTTGTTATTGAGCATACAATCTGACATTATGATTTTTAGAATCCTGTTCACCCTAGGATTTGTCTTAGCCATAGACGCCTACGCCTACCAAGCCTTTAAAACCGCCTTCAAAAGTCCCGCCACCCCTTGGATTTACTGGGGAGTAACCGTTGCTTATGTGGTGTTCAGTGTCGCTATCAGCGTAATGATGAATACCGGAAAAGTCGACTATACATACCTCGGCCTGCTGATGGGAACGACCGTTTTATTGTCGGTACCGAAACTCGTCGCGATCCTCCCCCTCTTGCTCGAAGATGTGGTCCGTTTGGGCCAATTCATTTTTCGCGCCACCACCACCCAGCCGACCCTCATGCCAGAGCGCCGCAGGTTCATCTCACAAATCGCGCTTGGTCTAGCAGCCATCCCCTTCATCGGTATTATTGACGGAATCTGGAAAGGCCGCTACCGCTACCGCGTTTTAAGCCACACGTTGGAGTTTGACGATCTGCCCGAAGCCTTCGACGGATTCACCATCGCCCAGATATCGGATGTGCACAGTGGTTCTTTTGACAACAAAGAAAAAGTGCAATACGGCGTCGACATGGTGACCCAGCTAGGCGCCGATGCCATCATGTTCACTGGTGACCTGGTCAACAACACTGCCGACGAAGCAGAGCCTTGGATCGAAACCTTCAAGCGCCTCTCCGCAACCTCTGGTGTGTTCTCTATTTTAGGAAACCACGACTATGGCGACTACTGGAAATTCCCAACCGCCGAAGCGAAAGTGCAGAATCTGGACCGCCTGAAGGCCATTCACGGCGAGATGGGCATGGACTTGCTCTTGAACGAAAGCCGCTATTTTGAGCGCGACGGACAGCGCTTGTATTTGGCGGGAGTTGAGAATTGGGGTTTACCGCCCTTCCCGCAATACGGCGATCTCAATGAAGCCTTAGCAGGAATTCCAGAAGATGCGTTCACCATATTGCTAAGCCACGATCCATCACACTTTGATGCTGAAGTAAAACAGCACGGCAAAAAAGTACACCTGACTTTAAGCGGTCATACGCATGGAATGCAGTTTGGGATTGAGATTCCGGGCTGGATCAAATGGTCGCCCGTGAAGTTCAAATACCCGAAGTGGGCCGGATTGTATCCGGAGGACGATGGACAAATTCTTCACGTGAACCGTGGGTTTGGATTCCTCGCATTCCCAGGACGTGTGGGCATGTGGCCGGAGATTACGCACATTACATTGAAAAAGAAATTGGCGTAGAAAAATCCGCTAGTGCGTCCTGTTCCGATAGAACGACGACATATAATACACGTGCGGTAGACTCAGTGCGCTCAGGAAGATCATGCTTTTTCCGAAAACCGCCGTTGCAGACGCTAACGTGCCGACATACAGCAGGGCACCAAACATCAGTAAGGCACCAAAGGTAAACGGTGCGGCACGTTTCCACATCACCGCAGTGGTCCAGCGCTGACTCCGCTTTAAATGCCGCCAGCCCACGACGCTATGGCGCAGCACAAAGTAGACACCAAAGGCAATCACAAGCGGTAATCCCGTAGTTGCGATCAGCGTCACCACTGTAAGCAGCCACTTCCAAGAACCTTTTGCCAGGGCAAGTAGTAGTCCGATAACGCTCAAGACTACAGTCGCCGTCTGGGTCTGCTCCAGCGACGCTTCAAAGGCCGAAACACCCATCGTACCAAGCACGTTTACGACGCTGTCCCAATGCGGCACAAGCAATATGCCCATCAGAACCGTGCCCCAAAGCAAGGCCAAGCCAGGCGTAGGGATACGCCATTCCTCGAGGTCGGTTTGGCCAAAATGCCAAGCGCTGTAGCCCAAAAAGCCGATGAGGGCCAGTGCAGGCATCCACCACCAGAGCAAGAGCGCTAGGGCCATGATCCCGACATATTTCAAAATGAATACCGGCAACGCCTCTTTTCGCTGTTCGACGTAGGCATCTAAGGCGCCGTGTGGGATGCCCACAACAAAGAGCACAACGGCTAAAACTCCGCCGATCACGGGGAGGGTGAGTTGGGGTTGGAATTGGTTTAAAATCAATGCTATGAGGGACAGCGAGAACGGCATAAAACGCCAAGCGTGCTTGACCCCTTTAAAACGGACATAGCGCCCGACGCTCCACAAAAACTTGGGAACGGGCAGGCGTGCGAACATTCGAACTTCCCAACCTATCGTCGAGCGTTCTTCTAAAAATCGGAAAATCTCTTCAGTGCGCTCGTTCTTGAGCAACGTATTAAAGATGGTCGCACCCCAGTCGGGTCTGAACTTTAAGATGATAAGCAATAGGGTATCGTACCACTGAAAACGACGGCTCATAGCCGAGGGACTAGAAACAATCTTCTCTGGCTGGGCATATTGAGAAGCTATAGTTTCGGCATGTTCGTACATGGCTTTGAATCCATACCCGGTCGTCGCTTTTACTTTGCCTGCACGGGCACCTGTGGGCGTAACACCACCCTGCTGATCCACCTGAATGTCCTGCGACATAGGGATCACGCCGAATTCTTTATCCTCGACAACGTAGGTATCGACCTGCTGAGCACAATATGCTGCCAACACATTCGCTGCACGGGAATGGTCTATTTTTTCTGTTGAAAACCGGGTCAATTCAACCATCGCCTCCCGGTCACTCGTCGGCAGCACATACACAAACTGCGTACCCCCGTCTTGAGGAACTGAGAAATCCATTAACGTAAATGTCGACGGATCAAACGCTGGCGTTGAGCTCTTTATTTTCCACCCAACAAAACTTTGAAGGACCGTCTCGCCCATCTCCTCCTTAAAAGCAGGGGGTCTACTGTCGTATACCCGGTCCACCGCATAGGTCTGATCATTTGCCGTTAGTACACATCCGTTATCGGACGCGTTTACCTCTGAAACAGCCGATGGAACAAACTCAACGTTCGGGTGATTTGCGACGAGTGATTTTCCTCGATCGTAGATCGCCGAAGATTCAATCATGTAATAACGCATGCCCTGCATGTTGTCCACGCGTTCCGCAGTGCGAACGTTCCCCCAAGAGGTCAATATGAACTCGCTCAGATCACCAACCATGGTAGATTTTGGGTGGGCCCAGAAGCAATACGTCTTGTCGTTGTGCTCCTTAGTGGATGCATCGAATACCAAAACACGGATACGGTCAAGCACAAGCATACGTCACCATTTGGTCACTGCTTTGCATC